>JAKORG010000003.1 GCA_029777945.1 Deltaproteobacteria bacterium
GTACGGTGATATCTGTCTTAATCTATCTATAATCTTTGGCAAAACATTAAGGACAAAATCTATTTCCTCTTCTGTATTATAGATGCTGAGGCTGAAACGCACAGAGCCATGAATCATTGTATACGGCACACCCATTGCCGTAAGCACATGAGATGGCTGGGGAGAACCTGATGTGCACGCAGAACCTGATGATGCACATATCCCGTACTGGTCTAATAGTAAAAGTATGCTCTCACCTTCAACGAATTCAAAGCTTACATGGGTGGTATTGGGGAGTCTTTGCTGTCTATGACCATTAATCTTGCATCGAGGTATCTTTTCTAAAATACCTTCCTCTAATTTTTCTCTTAAGATTTTAACGTAGTTATTTTCCTTTTTCAGATTTTGATAGGCAAGCTCACATGCCTTGCCAAGTCCTATTATGCCTGGCACATTTTCTGTGCCTCCTCTGCGTCCATTTTCCTGATGACCACCTATCAAAAAAGGAAAAAAGTCTGCCCCTCTCCTTATATAAAGGACACCTATACCCTTTGGGCCATGGAGCTTATGACCTGATATGGATAGCATATCAATCTGGTTTTCTTTCATGTTAATGGGTATCTTACCTGCTGCCTGGACTGCATCTGTGTGAAAAATGATTCCACGCTCTTTTGCAATAGATGCCATATGTTCCACAGGAAATATAACACCTGTCTCATTGTTTGCCCACATAATACTCACTACTGCCGTATCAGTTGTGAGACAGTTTCTGTAGGTGTCTATATCAATCATGCCATCCCTATCCACCGGGAGTTCTGTGATGCGATAACCTTTTGTGGCAAGCCTTTCGCATAGCACCTTTACTGCAGGGTGCTCCACACTGCTTGTGACAATATGCCTTTTATCTGGATTTAAAGATAATGCTGAGAGTATTGCAGCGTTGTCACTCTCTGTACCACAGCTCGTAAATACAATTTCATCAGGGTATGCATTAATAAGATGTGCCACCTTCTCTCTGGCCTCGGCTATTTTTTTTGCCACCTCGCCTCCAAAGGAATGGATGCTCGATGGATTACCATAGAGCACACTAAAATAAGGATGCATCTCCTCTAAAACCTCAGGCGCCACCATTGTTGTTGCATTGTTATCAAGATATATGGTCTTCATTGAATTACCTCCTAAACCACTAATTCAGGAGAAACTGGATTTTTATAATAAAGGTTCAAGGTTAAGGCATGGGTGACCTTTTTGTGATATATATTCGAGCACCTCTTCTTCTGTTTTTGCCACTGTCTCGTCTGCTATCATATCGATGAAGTTGGGTACCCCCAGTTCCTGAGCCCTCTTTTTGATTTTTTCCCTTAACTCCTCTTTTAATCTTTTAGGCATCCACACAAGCCTTAGAAACCCGCCATCTCCTTTTAAAAACTTTCTCTGAGTGATGTTGTATTTGCTATGGCCTAAAAAGCCTGGTGTCTGTGCGCCACCACCAACGGCACCTGCAAGGGTTGTAAATTTCATGCCACATGGTGTCATATCAGTAAAATCCCTGTCAACGGTCATAATACCGTTACACATGGGAAGTATGGCAGCAATGCACTCACAGCATCCACATGTTGTCATGGGGTCTACCATCAAACTATATAAACTTACCCTTTCTATCTTCTGCCTCGATGCCTTATAAACATAATCATTGCAGCCCTTAAACTGGCCGAGTTTTTCGTCAATGCATTCGCCCTTTTTAACAGGCTGGTTTGGGCCTTCTGGATTTATCTCGTAGGCTGCCTTGCAATCCAGCCAATTGTAAGCACCACAAAGACCAGTCCTTTCAGGACTTATAATGCACACATGACTTGGTGCAAAGGACTGGCATAGAATACATGAATAGAATGTATCCACACTCTCATCAGTCATACCTTCAATCCTTGCATCCCTTTGTGCGTAGGATGCCCTTGCCAGCTTAAGGATTTCTTTTACCTTTTCTTCGTCTGTATATATCTTTATCTGCACCTTATCGAATATGGCACCAAATTCCTGATGGTATTTTGCATGGATGATCCTGCCTATATGTTTAAGTTTAAAGCCTTTTTCAACAGCCTGTTTTGAAATACGAATCCAGGCAATGTCACGTTGACCAATGTGCATAATACCCTGGGCCTGATTTATAAGGTGATGGTTTTGCCTTTCAAGGATGGGCTCAAAGTCTTCCTGAAATCGCCTTCCTGCCACTTCAGCCACCATGGCAAAGTGAAGCCTTGAACCAGGCTCCACATCTGTCACGTCCTTTCCGATTACATCCACCCGACCGTCTTCCACCTCTTCCATGCCCTTTGATGTGGTCCACTCAACGGCAATGGTTCTGCCACCACCCATCTCGAGATATATATCTTCTCCCCGCACCCTTTCTCCTTCAAATGCAGGGCCATATGCTACAGGTATTGGCACCTTTGATACTGTAACCTTAAGACCCCTTACCTCTATTGCCTTTTGCACTATCTGGTTATGGGGTATGCTGGAGACCACATGCTCATATGTGCATATACCCGTTGGTAGTATCTGAGGTATAGATGTATCTGAAATGGTGGGAAATCCCCAGTTTATAGCACCTGCTGCATTGGCAAACCATTCATCTGTTACCTCTCCTAAGGCAAGGATAAAGGCATATGTCCTGTCTTTGTTGTAGATGAGGTTTTTTCTGAATTCACCAGGTTTAATGCCCCCAAATGCCATGGCAACCTTGCATGCAAAACCTATGGCAAACACACAAGCAGAGATATGAGGCCCAAAAGGCACAAGTCTTGTAGGCCATCCGATTTGGGTGCCTGCCTCTATGAGCTGTTCTGTAAAAGTGCTGTTTTTACTGTGGGCACACATAAATACATAGAGATTTCTCTCCTGTAGCTCTAAAGCGATTTTTGCTGCAGTTTCTGTATCCGGTGCAGCGCCAATAACTGCTGCAAAACCAGGGGCTGTGCCATCAACAAACTCCACACCCCTTTTTCTGAATATTACATCATTTGCAGCACCAAGCCATATTTTACCTTTATCCAATTCCACATCTTCTTTGTCTGCAAGATAAAAATCAGGTTCTTCCAGATACCTTATGGCCTCTATAATTTCTTCTGCAAAAAGGGTTGCCATACCAGCATCCAGTGCCGGGGCGAGATAGGGCAGATGCGTTTTCTCACTAACAGGTGGAGGAATAAGCCTTGAACATATCTCAAGTACCTTTTCAATGTCCTTTATCTTGGATACGTCTATGCCTGTTATGGCATAGATGATAGGCAGGTAATATGCTGTATTGGGAAAGCCTATCTCATATTCAGGGCCAAATTTTTCAAGACTAATTCTGTATTTTTCCCTGGCATAATCAAGTATCTTATGGGCGCCTCTTATGGCAGAAGATGCTATAATCTTAGACATATATCCCCTTTTATCCTAAAGAACGTCTCATATCCATATCAAAGAGAACCCTTTCCTTTGTCTTATCTATGCCCAAAGCCTTTCTTTTTTTATCAATATGGGCTATCATCCTGTGTGCAGCCTTTATAGGGTCAGGTTCATATGCCCACATGCCTTTATACATTTCTTCAAATTCATGAAAGAGATGTTCTGTTACCTTATCGCTACCCAGTGTGGGCCAGGTGGTTCCAAAAACAGTAAAGATCCCTGATGTTACAAAATAGTGTCCTATTGCAAGGGCCTTTTCACTCATCCACTCAGGGGCTGCTCCAGCTGCAGGCAGGTCACTTATATCATTGCCAAGCCCACCTTCTTTTACCATAGCCGTTGCTGCAATGAGTATCCTCGAGTTATCAACACAGGCACCCATATGGAGCACAGGCGGGATACCCACTGCCTCGCAGACCTCACTTAGGCCCGGGCCTGCATATTTTTTTGCTGCCTCTGGAACAAGCAGCCCTGCCTTTCCACATGCCATTGCAGCACAACCTGTTGTTAAGACAAGGACATCGTGTTTTATCAATTCTTTTGTCAGGGTTATATGCCCTAAGTCATGGGTTGTCCTTACATTATTACATCCCACCACACCGGCTATACCCCTTATCCTGCCGTTTATTATATTGTCATTTAATGGTCTATAGCTTGCCCTGAATAAACCACCCAAAAGATAGTTTATAGTCTCGTGGCTGAATCCAACAACAGTTTCCTGAATCTGGGATGGAATATACACATTATGTCTCCTGTTGGGATAGTTTTCAATGGCAAGCCTTAATATCTTTTTGGCTGTATCAAGACCTTTGTCTGGATGGAATTCTATGTGTATGGCCCCTTCTATCTTTGCCCTATCTGATGTGGTTATGAGTTTTGTATGGAAACACTCTGCAACATTTTTTAATCCCTGCATCTCGCACTGTATATCAACAGTCATGAGTTCCACTGCACCTGTAATGATTGCCAGCTCTTGCTGTAAAAAGTTTCCTGCACAGGGAATGCCATGTCTCATTAATACCTCATTGGCAGAACAACACATGCCTGCAAGATTTATCCCTTTAGCACCCACCTTTTCGGCAAGGCTTTTCAACTCAGGGTCTTTTGTGGCTAAAACGAGCAGTTCTGGTAGAAGAGGCTCGTGTCCATGGACTACTATGTTCACTTCATCCTCTTTTAAAACACCGAGATTTATACTACCCATAACAGGCACAGGGGTGTTGAACATGATATCCTGTAACTCAGTGGAGATCATTGAACCTCCCCATCCATCTGCCAGTGCACATCTTGTAGTTTGAAGTAAAATGTGTTTGTAATCCTGGTCCACACCCATATGGGTCCTGTGCATTATTTCCACCACTTCCCTGTCAATGCCCCTGGGGATGACGCCCAATCTTTTCCAGATTTCCTGCCTGCTTACAGGTGCCTTTTTAATATAAGTCAGCTCACCCTTTTGTTTTCCGAACTCTTCTAAAACCCTCTCACCAAGCTCAATGGCTATTTCCTTTGTATCCTTTCCATCAACATTTATTCCAAAGTCAAGGGCAACGGCAATAAGTTTTAACTCGTCTTTTATGGAAAACCCCTGTGTTTCTCCACGGGCAGTTTTTAAAAATGTCTCTGCTACTTCCCTTGCATGGTCAGAATGGGCTGCCACGCCTGCAGCTACCTTTCTGGCAAAATTCCTCGCCACAATCGTATCTATTGTGGCTCCACATACACCTGTTCTTTCTTTTCTGGATTCCCTTTTTGAGCGGGGGAGCCTGCATGGCCCCATTGCACAGATTTTGCAACAGCTTTCCTCAACACCTATTGGACAAGGTTTTATCTCCTCTGCTCTGCTGAATATTGTTTCAATTTCTTCTTTTTTCGCCTTCTCTATTAAATCAATCGTTGCACTATCAATACTTGCCGTATAGTCTTTATCCATTCAATCTCCCATTTTTTAGGCCAAAAGCTCTTTAATCATATCTTTTATAAGGTTTATACTGTCAGGATGTCTCATAATAACGATATCTGCCCCTGCAAGGAGCATGGTCATGGCGGTTATGGCCTCAATTATAATAGACCTTGCCCTTTCGTCTCCTAATTTAGGGTCTTCATCTTTTGTAAGCCTTGTCTCTTTTATCTTCCAGACCTCTGGTGCCACATTGCATATTATAGGGTGCTGGAGTTTTGTATCCTCCTGGGTAAGGGCAGCCATCCTGTCTCTCTCCATAACAGAATAAGTATATTCGAGGCCGTAACCAAGGGCACCTGATGTGGGGTCCATTAAAATCTTGTCATCAAGGACACCGAGGTTTCCAAGAAGGATGTTTAACTGCTTGGCAAGGTTTACATCAATAGGTGTTGATGCCATGACAACTTGATTGTAGCCAATTGCCGTTGCCCCTATCTGTTTGTAATTTTTATCAGATATAGGGCCTATTGCAATATTTTTACCCTCGCATGCCTCTGAGACCCTTTTTAAAAGAACAGCATCCTTTTCGTCATTTGCCGTGCCCCACACAATTAAGGGGCATTCAATGGCATCTGCCACATCCTTTACTACCTTGATTACTTCTTCTACATCCCTATCCATGCCGTTTGGATCAGCACTGATTAGTTCAAGGGCAATCATTTCTGCCCCGTATACCTCAGTGCACTTTTTTGCCCATAGGACAGGGTCATGGCATACATCTTCATAGGGTTTTCTTGCCCACTCCTGCCAGTTTTTAGGTTCACAATCCCAGATCTCAAAGGCCACCCTGGGAGGATGGGGCATCTCTCCTTCAAAAGTATAAAAGGGATAACAACTCTCACCGCCTATTTTTATTGCCCTATCGCCAAACCCTAATGTAACTTCTCTGATCTTTCCAGTATATTTTATTTTTGGTATTTCAAAGGGCATCTTTCCTCCTTAATTTGACTTTTCACTTCCATAACATTCATTACTATACCAATAACGAAGGGCACTCTTCAAATATTTAATTTTCTCATCCCTTGTTTTAAGTTTTTCTCTCCAGTCATACCTCTTATAAGGTTCATCATCTTTTGTTTTTACATCAAAAACCTCTTTTTTTTCATCTTTTTCCATAAATCCTCCTAACCCTCTACACTTTTTTTTGCAGCATTTAATGTATTGAGCATGAGCATGGTAATGGTCATGGGTCCAACCCCACCGGGCACAGGGGTTATGGCAGATACCTTTTCCTTTACTGATTCAAAGTCCACATCACCGCACAGTCTTGCCTTTCCCTCAGGTGTTGTGCCTATTCTGTTTACACCAACATCTATTACAACAGCACCTTCCTTTACCATATCTGCCGTTATTGCCTTTGGACTACCCAGGGCAACTATCAGGATATCTGCCCTTTTCGTATGCACAGTAAGGTTTTTTGTGCCTGTGTGACAGATCGTTACCGTTGCATTTGCCCCTTTTGCCTTTTGACATAACATCATGGCAATGGGTTTACCTACGATGTTGCTTCTTCCTAAAACCACCACCTCTGCCCCTTCTGTTTCGATATTGTTTTTTATCAGCAATTGCTGAATACCATAAGGGGTGCAGGGATAAAAAAGGGCTTCCCCGATTACAAGCCTTCCCATATTGACTGGATGGAAACCATCCACATCTTTGTTGGGGTCTATGGTATAAATAATCTCTTTTTCGTTTATATGATGGGGCAGAGGTAATTGCACGAGTATGCCGTGTATTTTTTCGTCTTTGTTGTATTTTTCTATTAAGGATAGTAGCTCAATTTTACTTACTTTTTCAGGTAGGTTTTCCTGAATCGAATAAAATCCGAGGTCCTTTGCCGTTTTCTGTTTAGCTGTTACATAGCTAACAGAGGCAGGGTTGTTTCCCACAATTATCGTGACAAGCCCTGGTGTTATGTTAAATCGAGATTTCAGGTTTTCCACATCCCTCTTTATCTCTTTTCTTATTTCATTGGCCACATCCACACCGCTAATTATCCTTGCAGACACCTCAATCGCCTCCTTAAATTTATTATTCTATATTTTTTTCAAATATACTGTAAGCGTCCATTAATGATATTGTATCCCCTTTGAGCCCAAAGATACTAACTTCCTCTGTATCGGCCTTGATAAGATATTCATCTTCCCTTATGATGCCGTTTATATTTATACCTTTTTTTTCAACAAGCAAATACAACTCTTCTTTCCTTTCCGGTTTCACCCTGTTTACAATGATATAGAATTCTTTTATGTTCAAATTAAGCTCATCTATTAAACCTATCATCCTGTGTGCTGTTTCAAGCCCCCTTGGTGTAGGATCTGATAATATATACAGGGAATCCACATTTTGTGTTACAAGTCTGCTCATGTGTTCCATACCTGCCTCATTGTCAACTACGATAAATTTATAATTTTTTTTAAGGGTTTCTATGGATTCTTTTGCAATGCTGTTGGCTGCACAGTAACAGCCTGGGCCTTCAGGCCTTCCCATAACGAGTAAATCAAAGCCTTTACCCTCAACAATTGCCTGATGGATCTTATATTCAAACCACATGTGCTTAGTCATGCCAGGGGGCACCTCTTTTTTTAAGAGTTCCCGGGCTTCGCCTATGGTATGGTTGACGCAAACACCGAGCAATTCGTTGAGATTGGAATTGGGGTCTAAATCCAGTGCAAGGACAGGAGAAATCTTTCTTTCTTCAATAAGATATCTGATAAGTAAGGCGGCAAAGGTAGTTTTACCTACCCCCCCTTTTCCTGCAATAGCCACTACTTTAGACACTTTTATCTCCTATGCTATTTTTTATTTTCTTAATAACATTAGGGAAGAGCCTTTCATTTGTATGGGGTAGAAACATGGCAGCAATAAATTCGTCCATAAATGCTTTGTTATTTGAAAGTTCAATATTTGTCATCATCTGTGCCACCCTTTGGGCCTCTTGGGCATATGTTTTTGATAGGGCGCACAGGGTTGCACCGTGAAGGGATGCATTACCGATAAAACTAAACTTTTCCACAGGGAGTTCAGGAAAAAGCCCTATGATTTGTGCCTTAAAGGGGTCTATAAAATGTCCGAATCCACCTGCTATAATGATTTTATCAATGTCATCTAAACCTATGCCTGACACATCTACAAGGACCTTACAACCTGCGAACATGGCTGCCTTTGCCCTCATGAGATTGTCCAGATCAGATTCTGTTATTACAATATCCTTTCCTGTAAGCGTGTCTTTACCATAACAAATCACGTATTCATAGACACCTTCTGTCTGTCTTATTCTTTTTGAGCCTAAATCCCTATTTATCTTTCCGTTTTGTAAAATTATTCCAGATAAAAACATCTCTGCAATGCCATCGATGAGACCTGAACCGCATATGCCCGCAGGCTTTATGTGTCCTATGGTCAAAACAGTGGGTTCAAAAGTAACAGGATCTATCCTTATCTGCTCTATTGCACCTTTTGCTGCCCTCATACCGCACTTTATCCCCCCACCCTCAAAGGCAGGGCCGGCAGAACACGATGCACACAGCATCCAATCAGGACCAGTGAGGACTATCTCACCGTTTGTCCCTATATCAATAAAAAGATTGACGCCGTCTTTTTTATTAAGGCCTGAACCAACTATACCAGATACTATATCTCCCCCTACATAAGAAGAAACACAGGGAAATGAAAAGATAGGCGTCTCCCGGGATAGATTGATGCCAATGTCATAAGCCCTCACAACAGGGGGGGATAAAAAACATGGGGTATAAGGCTCTATCATGATATATGTTGGCTCAACACCTAAAAAAAGATGGGTCATCGTTGTATTTCCTGCAGCTACAATAAACATTATATCTTCTTTTTTAATACCCGAGGCACCGATGAGTTCCTCCATGATTGAGTTTGTGGTCTTCACCACTGCATCGTGGAGTCTTTTTAATCCACCTTTTTTCTTCGTATGCATGATCCTCGTTATCACATCGTCACCGTAGCTGATCTGGGCATTATAATCGGATAATTCTTCCAATATACGGGGCCCATCCTTTTCTTTTTCTGTTATGTCTATTAACCTTCCACAAATAGTCGTTGTTCCCAAATCCAGCGCAATTGCATATTGCCTTTTTGTTGTATCACCAGATTCTATTTTTATGAGTTCCCAATAATGGCCTGTATCAAATAGGGTTACTGTGATTACTCCGTTGGCATCTCTTATAGTGGAAGGTAGTGTCTGAAGTGCATGGAGCCTAACCTTAATATCTTTTTTATGGATTTCTTTTTTAATGGCACCGATCACACTTGAAAGGTCGTCCATGCCCTCACAGGTGGCGAGCTTAATGTTTATAAGTTTTTTAAAAACAATGGGATTAGGTTTAATCGTATTCAAAGACAGTATATCGTAACGGGCAGAGAGGACCTTTGTTTTAATCTTTTCCCTCAATGCCTCTTTATCTATCTGAGATTCTATGGGAATCTCAATAATTGCATCACCTTTTATATATGACTGGCATGCAAGGATAATGTCTTCTTTTTTGTCCGTTTCTGATCCGCTGGATTCTCTTTGGCCTCTATACTCTATATTGCCTTCTATAAGTTTTAACCTACACCTGCCACATGTGCCGAATCCTCCACATGAGGCATTTATGTTAATCCCTGCACTCATGGCAAAATCAAGAAGGTTTTCTCCTTCCTCTGCCGTATAAACAATATCGATGGGTAAGAATCTTATTTTAAATCTTTTCATAAAATTCGTTTATAATTTAACAGAAACTGTTGTTTTTGTATAAACTTTTCGGAAAAAATTCAATAGACAAAAAACATTTATTAGATTAGTATTTGGTTTGTGGAAAAAGTCTATGTGGGCAGACAGCCCATTATAAATAAAAACGAGATCATCTTTGGATATGAACTTCTCTTTCGTAGTGGCATTACAAAGACTGCTAAAGATATCTTAGATGGTTCAAAGGCTACTGCAACAGTTATTATCCATTCCTTAAATGACTTAGGCCTTAACAACATAATAGGTAAAAAAAGGGGTTTTATAAATGTAAATTACGAAATTTTATCAAGCGGGTTCTGCGAAATCCTTCCTATTGAAAATACAGTATTTGAAATACTCGAGGATGTGGAAGTAACCCGTTCACTTATCGAAATTTGTAAATCAATAAAATCAAAGGGTTATAAAATAGCCCTCGATGATTTTACATTCGATGAATCCAAAGGGCCTTTAATGGAGATAGCGGATTTTATAAAGATAGATATCCTGGCACATCAAAGGGATGAATTGTTATGGCTTTTGGAATTATTAAAACCATATCATGCAAGGCTCCTGGCAGAAAAGGTAGAGACAAAGGAAGATTTTTTGAACTGTATTGATCTCGGATTTGAACTTTTTCAGGGTTATTTTTTTGAAAAGCCTTCTATAATAGAAGGGAGAAGTATATCGTCTTCACAAATGATACTTTTCGAATTATTCAACGAGCTATCTCGGGAAAGGGATATAGATGTTATAGAGGGTCTATTCAAGAAAAACCCGGAATTGGACATAAAGCTCTTAAATTTTATAAACTCTGCTGCCTTTTATCACTCTCAAAAAATAACCTCCATAAGGCAGGGTATTATTATGCTGGGATATAGAAGCCTCCAGAAATGGATAGCCTTGATGCTTTTTTCTAAGGCAGGGGTGGATATTAAATCCAATCCATTGCTCGAAAGGGCAGCGTTCAGGGGGTTTTTCATGGAGCTCCTTGTTAATAATATTACAAAAAATAGAAGGACAGGTGATCAGGCATTTATAGTGGGCATACTTTCTGTTTCAGATGTCTTAATGAATATGAAAATAGAGGAAATTGTTAAAAGATTGAATCTTTCCGAAGAGATAAAAAATGCGCTCATATACAGAGAGGGTTTACTCGGTGAGATTTTTACGCTTGTTGAAATGCTTGAAAGAAATGAATTAGAGGGGATAGATAAAATAATTACTAAATATAAACTTTCCAAGAGCAAGATATACGAGATAGAAACACAGGCCATAATGAATTTTGAAAGAATGGATACTAAAACACATTGAGTTTTATCTCTGCCTCTGATTTCCTCCCATAAACAGGTATGAGGGGATCCTTTTTGTTTTTTGTCAAAAGGCGTAATCCTGTCTTTATCAACATTTCACCGGATATCTTTTTATATGAGTCCTTCACTAAGATGATATCTTTATTGCGGGGAATATGGGGTTCACACATGGCTAACCCTGAGCCGAAACATATACACGGTGTCTTTATATGCTGCACGGCATCTTGTGGTTTTTTTGAGGCAATATCTGTTTCACGAAAAAGTTCATTGTCTTTTACATAATAGAGCGAAAAAAACACCTCACCCTTTTTTGCATCTATTACAGGAAATATATAATAGCCTTCAAAGGAAGAAAAAAATGCCCCCAATACATCTAAGGTAGAAACACCTACAACAGCCACATTTGACATACCCGAGGCAAGGCCTTTACAAAAGGCAAGCGCCACCCTGATCCCGGTAAATGTGCCTGGGCCCAAAGTAACAACTATGATGTTGAGATTTTCAGGAGAATAATCATGGAAGCGAAGCATTTCCGTAACCATGCTTGCCATTATCTCTGAGGCATTTCTCTTTGCCTTTATGTGCCTCTCCTCGATAATTTTTTCCTCTATAGATAGAGCTATGACCAATTCATCGAGGGAGTTATCTATGCCAAGAACAAGCCTATTTTCCAAAGAACATCCTCGTAATATCGTTAAAAAAAGCAAGGGCCATAATAGCAATCAAAACACCCATACCCACCTTCTGGGATATGTCCATGACCCGCTGTGATAGCCTCCGTCCTGTTATGAGTTCCACTATGTGGAAAAGGATGTGGCCTCCATCGAGTATAGGTATGGGCAACAGGTTTATCACTGCAAGGTTTATGCTTATAATTGCTATAAAATATATTAGGTTTTTCTTACCTTCCTTTGCCTGTTTCCCTGCCACTTCGAGGATAAGAAGAGGGCCGCCTATCTGTTTTGGAGATATGGAGCCTTCTATAAGCTTTATAATTCCAACAACAGTCACCTTTGACAGAAAATAGGTCTGGTATACTGCCTTTGGTATTGCACCTATAATGCCCTCTTTTCTTTTTAAAAAATCATTGGATGCCGTAATGCCTATTACCTTTCTTTTAATCGTCTCTCCGAAGACATTTTTGCCTTCTATAGTTTTTGGTGCAATAAAGAGGTCGAATGTTTTATCACCCCTTTTTATGGTGAATTTAAGGGGTGTCTTGTCAATCTTTGCCATAACATCTATTAATTCACTCCATTCGGAAATATTTACCCCTTCTATTGCAACAATAGTATCCCCGGGCATAATACCTGCTTCGTATGCTGGATAGTTTTTTTCAACACTGCCTACCTTTGTGGATAATACATTGTAGCCTCCAACAAAGACTATGTAGAACAGTAAAAATGCAAAGAGTATATTGAAAAAAGGCCCTGTAAAGGCAATGAGCATCTTAATTACTGGGGGTTTATTATGATATGCCCTGTGCGCCTCCTCCTCTTTTATTACATCATCGGGAGATTCTCCAAGTAGCTTTACATAGCCACCTAAGGGCACTGCAGAAAGTGCATACTCTGTTTCTTTTCTTTTAAAACTTATGAGCTTTTTTCCAAAACCCAAAGAAAAGGTAAGAACCTTTACATCAAAAAGCCTTGCCACTATAAAATGCCCTAACTCATGGACGAAGATGAGCAGGCTTAACGCAATAATTCCATAAACTATACTTATGATATTGTCCAAGTTTAAATTCATTTTTTCATATCCCCTATTATTTTTTCTCCGAATTCCTTAGCCCAGTTATGATAGTGCCATATCTCATCCATATCCTCGATGACTTTTTTCAGTTTATGGTTATCCAGGGCCTTTTTAATCAATAATGGAATGTCTGTAAATCTTATCTTGCCTTCAACAAATGCCTGTGATGCAACTTCACTCGCCGTATTTAATACGACAAGGGCCGAATCACCTTCGTCAAGGGCATCATAGGCAAGTTTTAGCGAAGGAAATCTTACAAAATCCGGTGAATAAAAGGTCAACCTCTTTAGCTCCTCCAGATTCAATCTTTTTAAATTAAGTGCAGTGGTTTTGCCTTCATTTAAGGCATATGATATGGGTAGTCTCATATCAGGATGGGATAAATATGCAGTAAATGAACCATCTATGAACTCTACCATACCGTGTATTATGCTTTGTGGATGAATTATCACCTTTATATTTTTGTGGTTTATTTTGAATAACCACTTTGCCTCAATAACTTCAAAGCCTTTATTCATAAGGGTCGCAGAATCAAGGGTGACCTTTTTCCCCATGCTCCATGTAGGATGGTTCATAGCCTCTTCTGGACTTACTGTCTTAAGTGCCTTTTTCTTATGTTTTCTAAAAGGACCCCCTGAGGCGGTAATGGTTATGGATTTTACCTGAGATGGTTTCACGTTTTTTAGGAGCTGATATAAAGCAGAGTGCTCGCTATCTACTGGTATAAGTCGGGATGAACCCTTTTTTATGAGTTTTGTAACGATTCTGCCTGCCATGACAAGACTTTCCTTGTTGGCAAGGGCAAGGATTTTGTTTGCCTTTAGGGCTTCTATGGTAGGATTAAGACCTACACTTCCTGGCAGGGCATTGAGAACTATATCCACATCTGTGTTTATAAGATTTAATATGCCCTCCATGCCGAAAAATAGCCTTTTTCTGTCAAACAACACGTTTTTTTCCTGTTCCCTGTGAAATATACATACATATTTTGGTTTAAAAGTCTGTATCTGCCTGTTTAAAAGTTCAATATTGTCTCTGCACACAAGGCCGTAGACTTCAAAACGGTCTAACTGGTTTTCTATTACATCAAGGGTTGACCTGCCTATGGAACCCGTTGAGCCTAAAATTAGGACCTTCTTTTTCAATTCCCCTTTACCTCATAAAGATTAAGCATTACATCTTAAAAACAGCAATATAGTTATATAAAAAGGGTGTGGTAAAAATAAAGCTATCTATTCTATCCAGTATTCCACCGTGGCCTGGGATCAGTCCTGACGAATCCTTTATACCACAGAGTCTCTTCCATGTTGATTCAAAAATATCACCGCCCTGACCCATCAGACCCATAGCAATGCCAACACAGATGGATTCAAAAAAACTAAACCCTGTGAGCTTTATTGTCGATAAGACCACAATCGTGCTTCCCAAAACAGCACCTAATAATCCCTCGAGGGTTTTTTTAGGGCTTATATGGGGCACAAGGGGCCTTTTGCCTAAACTCTTTCCCAGAGAATATGCAAAGATATCACTTGCCCAGATAGAGCATAAAACTATAATAGGTAAATAAATACTGAGCCTTCTCAAAAAATAAAAGTAAACAAGGGGAATGGCTATAAAGACCTCACTTAAAAATAATACAATTACACCCCTTGCCAAATCAGCATAAACCCCTGATTCATAGTTTTTGAAAACAAATGCCTTTAAGATAAAATAGATAAAGACCGAACACATAATCCACATTATATAAATCTCGTAATTTCTTAAATACAGGGTAACAGAAGATACAAGGACAAGCACACCTATCAACAACTTTTCTTTTACCATTGCAATATTTGTGGCTTCAATTGTTGCCAAAAAGGTAATTATTGCAAGAAAGATATAGAACAGACCTGGTGGTAAAAAAAAGAAAAGACCAACGATGAATGGGCCAAGGCATAAACCTGCTATAACCCTTTTTTTTAATTCTCCCACTCACGCTTCCTTTATACTTCCGAATCTTCTATCACGCCGTGAATATTCTTTTAATGCCTCTATATAGGCCTCTTCCCTGAAGTCAGGCCAGAGGGTATCTGTAATATAGAGTTCTGTATAGGCGAGTTGCCATAGAAGAAAATTGCTTATCCTCATTTCCCCGCTGGTTCTTATTAAAAGATCAGGGTCAGGGATTCCCTTTGTCCACAGGTATTTTTCAAATACCCGTTCGTTTATCCTTTTTATTGCACCCCTTTTATACTCTTCGGCTATGGCTGTGGCTGCCTGAAGGATTTCCTTTCTTGCACTGTAGCTCAATGCAATGTTTAAACATAACTCTCTGTTTTTCTTTGTCTTATCCATTGTTTCCTGTAATCTTCTCTGGACCCTTTTAGGAAAGTCTTTAATATCCCCTAATATGTTCAGTCTAATACCTTTTTCCATCATCAAAGGTAATTCTTTTTCAAGGTAAATTTCGAGAAGCTCGAGCAGTCTTTTTACCTCTTCTTTTGGTCTTTTCCAGTTTTCCTTTGAAAAGGCATATAGTGTTAGATACGGTATATGGAGTTTCCTTGTAGTAGTTACAATTTCCCTTACTGATTCCATACCTACCAGATGGCCCTCTACCCTTGGCAGGTTTCTCTGCCTTGCCCATCTTCCGTTTCCGTCCATTATGATTGCCACATGGACAGGCAGATTTTTTATCTCCCCTGTGTCTACCAATGATTATAGCTCCATTATTTCCTTTTCTTTTTCATTATACAGCTTTTCTGCCATTTCAATGTATTTGTCCGTTAATTTCTGAACCCCCTCCTGCTCCTTATGGGCATCGTCCTTTGAGAGTAGTTTGTCCTTTTCCATCCTTTTTATCTTTTCGTTTATATCCCTTCTTATATTTCTCATGGCAACCTTTGTGTTCTCTAACATCTTCCCACCGAGTTTTGTAAGTTCTTTTCTCCTCTCTTCTGTTAGTTTTGGAAAAACAAGCCTTATGGTCTTACCATCTGAAATGGGATTGACGCCTAAATCGGATTTCTGAATTGCCTTTTCTATTTCTCCAATTACAGAATTATCCCAGGGTTGAATCGTTATGGTTCTGCTGTCCGGCACGCCGATTGTTGCTACCTGATTTATAGGGGTAGGCTGGTTATAGTAGTTTACCTTTATATCATCGAGAAGGGAAATAGAAGCCACACCTGTTCTGAGCTTTGATAAGTCTTTTTTTAGATTTGACAGGCTCTTTTTTAATTTGTCTTCCAGTTCAACTGTTATCTCGTTTTTCATAAGACCTCCCTTATAGTGGTCCCCACATCCTCACCGAGGACTATCTTTTTAAGATTATTTTTACCCTTTATATTAAACACCACAACTGGCAACCTGTTTTCCATGCAAAGGGTTATGGCAGTGGCATCCATCACTTTTAGATTTTTTTCAAGAAATTCCTTGTATGTGATGCTTTTATAAAATCTTGCATCTGGATACAGGACAGGGTCTTTCTCATATATACCGTCTACTTTTGTGGCCTTGAGAAGGATATTGCAGGATGTCTCTATTGCCCTTAAAGCAGCGGTTGTGTCTGTGGTAAAAAAAGGGTTTCCAGTGCCTGAGGCAAAGAGCACTATCCTTCCCTTTTCAAGATGATATATGGCCCTTCTTATCGAATAGGGTTCGGCAATTTTTTCAATATAAAGGGCAGACAGAACCCTTGTTTCAATACCCGAATTCTCGAGGATATTCTGAATGGCTATGGAATTAAATACCGTTGCCAGCATACCCATATAATCGCCTGTTATCCTGTCTATGCCTTGTGCCTCTGCCTTTAATCCTCTGTAAATATTTCCTCCACCCACAACGATCCCTATCTCAACGCCGAGTTCTTTTATCTCCTTAATCTGTTTGCAGATAGTTTTAACAGTTTCAGGATCGATTCCATAACTGAACCTGCCCATAAGTGCTTCGCCGCTTAATTTTAATAGAATGCGACTGCAAATCATCTAAATTTAACCTTCCTGTGTTTCTCCTAACTGGAACCTTACGAATCTTCTGATTACAATATTTTCACCTATCTTTGCTGCAAGCTCCTCTAAAAGCTGCTTTATTGTAATATCAGGATTTTTTATAAAAGATTGTTCCATCAGGCATACTTCCTGGTAAAACTTCTCCATTTTGCCTTCGGCAATCTTATCCACTATCTTTTCAGGTTTCCCTGCATCTAATGCCTGATGTCTGTAAATGTTTTTTTCTTTTTCTTTAACATCTTCCGGAACATCCTCTCTTTTGATATAGATAGGGCTTGCTGCAGCAATCTGCATGGCTATATCCTTTGCAAAATCCTGAAAATCCTTTGAATTGGCAGCAAAATCAGTTTCACAGTTTATTTCCACAAGGACACCTATCTTACCGCCTGTATGTATGTAAGATGCAATAACACCTTCAGAGGCAATTCTACCCGTTCTTTTCTGTAATTTTGCAAGGCCTTTTTCCCTTAAAAATTCTATAGCCTTTTCCATGTCACCCTTTGCATGTTTTAGTGCCTCCTTACAATCCATTAAACCAACGCCTGTCTTTTCTCTTAATTTTTTTACTAATTCTGCACTTATTTCCATTTTATATTCCTCCATCAATCGTTGTCGTAATACTCTTCGTATTTTGATTCAAGGATGCTTTCGTCTATAAAAGGTTTGGGCTCACTTGTAATGGTCTCTTCCTTACCCTGAAATTCTTTTTGATATATTTCTCTTCCCTCGATTACTGCATCGGCAATCTTCATTGTTATGAGTTTTATTGCCCTTATTGCATCGTCATTGCCAGGGATTACGAAATCTATGTCATCAGGGTCACAGTTTGTATCCACTATACCCACCGTAGGTATGCCCAGTTTCTTTGCCTCTTTTACAGCTATATATTCCTTTTTAGGATCCACCACATATAGAATACCTGGTAACCGATCCATGCCTTTTATGCCGCCGATGTTTTTTTCGAGTTTTTCGATCTGCCTATCGATTCTTATAGCCTCTTTTTTGGGTAACATTTTATAAATTTCACTCTGTCTCAATTCCTCAAATTTCTTCAGTCTTTCTATGCTCTTTTCAATGGTCTGGAAGTTTGTCATGGTCCCACCAAGCCATCTTTCATTTACATAAAATGCGCCACACCTTATTGCCTCTTCCTTTATTGCCTCCTGCGCCTGCTTTTTTGTGCCTACAAAGAGTATGTGTTCGTTACGGGATGCCACCTCTTTTACAAAATTATAGGCATCTTTAAACATCTTCAAGGTTTTTTGTAAATCGATGATGTAGATGCCGTTTCTTGCACCAAAGATATAGGGCTTCATTTTGGGATTCCATCTCTTTGTCTGGTGGCCGAAATGAACGCCTGCCTCAAGAAGTTGTTTGATAGTTAAATTTGACATGTTACCTCCTGGTTTTTTTCTTCCGTCTCTCGCACTTTAACAAATAGACAGTTTTTGTCTGCACCCTATTGTTAATTGAGAGGCGTGTTTTTTTAATTGCCTGTATAAATATCATACAGTAGAAAATATTTCAATAAAATTATATTGTTGGAAGCTTTAATTAAATTTGACTTTCCCTTACCTTGTATGTTAGACATTCTAATCTCATGAAAGAACAGCTAACAAAGCCGTTTAAGGCCATATTATACAATAAAGAAAAGGTAGATGATGTAGGTGCATGTATCTGCCCTCCCTATGATGTAATTACAGATAAAGAGCAATATCTTAAAAAAAGTGACTACAATATAATAAGGCTCGAGCTACCCCAGGCAGAGCCACCTTTAGATGAGTACGAATCAGCAAAAAAGATAATGGCAGAATGGTTGAAGAAAAAGGTTCTTATAGAGGACAAAGAAGACTCTATATATGTTTATGAACAAAAGTTTGTTTTTAACAAAAAGACCTATATAAGAACGGGCTTTGTAGCTTTAAATAAGATAGATAAGGATAGGATACTTATACATGAGGCAACAAGGTCAAAGGCAAAACAGGACAGGGAAAGGCTTATCTCCACCTTAAAGGCATATACGAGTTTTGTGTTTGGGCTCTACGAAGACAGGGAGCATAAGATAGAAGATGTACTTTTACAATCGAAAAAAAGTCTCCTCTATTCGTTCGTAGACGAAAATTCTATAGAATACAAAATATTCAAGATAAGTGAAAAAAAGGAGTTAAAAGAACTGTGTGAACTGATGGAAGGCAAAAAGATTTATATTGCAGACGGTCATCACAGGCTCGATGTTTCATATAGATTAAAAATGGATTATATACCCATTTATCTGACAAATATGTATTCTGACAGTATAATCATATGGCCCTACCACAGGATTATTACATTTAAAAAACAGAGAAGTCTCTACGATTTTATAAAAACATTAAGCGAATACGGTGAAATAGAAAAGAAGAACATAATAAACAGTAATACAATAGAAGGCTCTATTGAGATTATCTCAAAAGAGCAAAGGCCATCTTATGCCTTTTACTCAAAGGAAGACATAAACAATCTATTTATATTAAAGCTGGAACGGCAGGTTCAATTCAGGGAAGAGGTTCACGACGTATTAAAAAGGCTAAAGGTAAATATACTCCATGCCGGGATATTGAACAATCTTTTAGGCATTGAAGAGGAAGAGATATCTTTTACCCAGGAGCCCTATAAATTTTTAGATGCCTTAAAAAGAGGGGATATAGATCTGATTGTGCTACTTCCTCCAACCACAGTAGATGAGGTGAAGGCAGTGGCAGATAATTTTCTTTACATGCCGCCGAAATCAACATTTTTTTTCCCAAAGGTCTCCACAGGACCTATTATATATAGTTATGATAAACATCAAGCCGGAATTGAGTTTGACTGAAAACTTTGACAAGGATTTAACGCTTGAGATACTATGTAACGAAAAGATCAAGATCTTCCAGAGAAAAAAAGGTTACAGGTTTTCCATTGATGCGATAATCCTTGCAAATTTTGTTAGATTGAAAAGGTATGAAAAGGTCCTGGATATAGGTACAGGATGCGGTATCATACCTATTTATATGACAAAGGTAATGGGTTATAAAAACAAATTCATAGGTATAGAAATCCAGAAAGAGTTGTATGAACTGGCCTTGAAAAATAAAGAATTAAATAGTTGCGAGAACATCGAATTTATCCACGATGACATAAAGGCATACGTAAACAATTTTAAAAATATAACCTTTGACGCTATTATCTCAAATCCACCTTATACAAAGGAGCAAACAGGTAGAAAATGTCCTGGCCAATCAAGGCTTATTGCAAGGCATGAAACATTACTGCCCCTTGAATCTCTCCTGAATGGGGCCTCAAAAATGTTAAAACAAAAAGGAAGACTATACCTGATATACCCTGTGAAGAGGTTAGGCGAACTTATCTGGAGGGCACAATCAGAAAAACTCGAGGCAAAGAGGATACGCTTTGTGCATCCAAGAAAAGATAAACAGGCAAACCTTTTTCTCGTGGAGTTTGTAAAAAGGGGTGGAATTGAATTAATAGTAGAAAAACCTCTTTACATATACGAAAATTTTTATTATACGGAAGAGATACAGCATTATTATGCATAAAAAGGGACCTATGGAAAAGATACTCACATTAATTGAAAAGGATTTGAAAAGACTCGAGCTTGCCATTGATACTTTAAATGAAACAAAAGTAAAGGTCATTACAAATATTATTGATCATATAATAAAATCAGGCGGAAAAAGAATAAGGCCTATTTTATTGATACTCACATCAAAATTATGCGGCTATAAGGGCAAAAGGCACATAAAATATGCTGCAGTAATCGAATTCATACATACTGCAACTTTGCTGCACGATGATGTTATAGATAATGCCCAATTAAGAAGGGGGTCCTCTACTGCAAATATCCTATGGGGTAATCAGGCAAGTGTGCTTGTTGGTGATTTTCTATATTCCAAATCTTTTGAGCTTATGTCAAAAGAAGGGAATATGGATATAATAAAGACCGTTTCAAATGCCACAACCATACTTTCAGAAGGGGAAATCCTTGAGCTTATTAAAACATCTGATACAAACCTTACAGAGGAGGAATACTTTGAAATAATCAACAAAAAGACTGCCATACTCTTTTCTGCTGCATGCGAAATAGGAGGTATCTTAGGTGATATTAGCAAGGCGAAGATTAGACGATTAAGCGACTACGGGAAGTATTTGGGGATTGCCTTCCAACTTGTAGATGACCTTCTTGACTATGTGGGAGAAAAAGATACCTTCGGGAAACAGGTAGGCACTGATTTAAAGGAAGGGAAGGTAACCCTCCCTTTAATATATACATTAAAACATGCCAGCGAAAAAGATTCGTCTTTAATTAAAGAAAACTTATATAAGAGGGAAATAACCTCTAAAGATTTTAAGACTGTAAAAAACATTGTAGAAAAATACGGGGGGTTTCAATATACGCATAATGTAACAAAGATATATATAGAAAAGGCAAGGAAATGCCTTGAAGGATTTGGGCCTTCAAATTATAAAGATGCCCTTCTCTCACTCACTGATATGATGCTTACAAGAAAGGTCTGAAGGGGCCAGAATTTTTTAGCTAAAACTATTTTAAGGAACTTTTAAAAAACTTAGCAAAAATTAATAAAAATACTACGGCTAATATATATATAAACCAATCGCCGTATCTCACATAAAATGTTTTTTTATCGGATAGATAGAAATCGTCTTTTAAAACAGCATCTTCAAAAATATGCGTCTTTTTTTTGATTCGTCCCCTGTTATCTATTACCGCACTGATTCCTGTATTTGCCGCCCTTAAGATAAACCTATCCGTCTCTATTGCCCTGAATACATAAAAAGTAAAATGCTGGAAAGGGGCAGATGTTCTGTCATACCATGCATCGTTTGTAAGATTAATAATTACCTGGGCACCTCTTCTTACTGTGTTTACAGAGATGTGGGGGAATATCCCCTCATAGCAAATAAGGACACCGATATTTCCGATAGAGGATTTTATAGGGTCATTGGTGCTGCCAGCAGAAAAATTTCCCCCTGCTGCTGTTATCTTTTCAAGAAAAGGTATGTAATCTCTAAGGGGTGTGTATTCTCCAAAGGGAACAAGGTGAACCTTATTGTAAAAACCCGCCAGCTCCCCGTGTCTATTTATCAAATATGCAGAGTTGTAAAATTTATCGCCCTTTTCTTCATGAACTGTTCCAAAGACAAGATCTGCCTTTATGGACATTGCAAGGGATATTAATTGGTGTTCAAATGATTTTGTCGTATTGAATGGAAAAGGCAGGGATGTTTCAGGCCATATAATAAGGTCGCACCCATTTCCATATTCCATTGTCATATTTATATATTTTTCCACTGTTTTTGCCTTAAACCGCTCATCCCATTTTACATCCTGGGTAATATTACCCTGGACTATGGCCACCTTTTTTGCTCCCTCTCTACTACCGTCAGCTTTTAATTGTACTACACCATAAAGAATGGATATGACTATTAATACCCCAGTAACAATGCTATACAGCACAGGAATCCTTTTTTCTATCAATACATAATAGAAAATGCAGTTTACAGCCACTATCAAAAAGGAGATAAAATACACGCCCGTTATAGATACAACCTGAATGAAAGGGAGAAAATTGTGCTGTGAGTAAGCTATTAATGCCCAGGGAAAACCTGTTAGAAAAAAGCCCCTTATATATTCAAGGAATACCCAGATAAAAGGTGCAGATAGAAAGACAGGGAAAGCGTATTTTTGTTTAAGAACAGTAATAACATAAGAAAATATGGCCACATAAAATGCCATATATAAGACAAGAAGAACCATAGTAGCGATGCTTGTAAAAATATCAAGACCACCGTATCTATTCATGGCAATGACAACCCAATATATAAGGCCAAGATAAGACACTATGCCAGAAATAAACCCTTTTTTAAAATTATAAGAGGGATTATCGTTCCTAAACGATACAAGAAGGGGAATAAGGCTTATAAATGCTACAGGAGATATAGATATAGGGGAATGGCACAGAACCATCATAATGCCCGATAGAACAGGCAGTCGTATTTCGTATAGGTATTTAAAGATACCCTCTTTGGTGGGTTTTATAGCTTTATTTTTAGGCCCCATCATCTATCTTTTTTCTAAAACGAATTCCCTGTAAACATTTTGTTGGGATATATATTTTAGAAGCTTTCTCTCCATATATCTCATTCTTCTTGCCTCTTTAGCTCCCCTTTCATGGTCGAAACCTAAAATATGGACAATGCCGTGTATAATAAGCTCAACGAGCCTCTCTGAAAAACTACAGCCAGAAATGTTTGCCTCATAATCTGCCATCTCAACGGATATAGCAATATCACCTATGATGTTTTCTTCAAAGGTATGATTTCCATTTTCCATATAAGAAAAGGAGATAACGTTTGTAGGCTTATCTTTATTAAAATACCTTTTATTTAATCTTGTTATGCCTTTATTGTCAGTGAGAAAAAGGCTTAATTGCTTATCCTGTAGCCTTAAATAGATTAGTAACCCTTCTATCAATCTTTTGAGCTGCCTTGTCTCTATCTTCAGAAACTTTTGGGAGTTTTTTATCAGTACCATTGAAAACAGTCCTTTCAGGGTATTCTATCCTCTGGTGGAATATGCCCAGAAGTATAGTTATGAAGCTTTTCTGAATCGCATGTAAATCTTTTAAGGTAAGTTCGCACTCGTCTAACTGACCGTCGAGAAAAACCTTTTCTATTACTTCCTGGACGTGTTTCTCAATTCGCTTAGGTGTAGGTTCATTAAGAACCCTTGAAGATGCCTCCACAACATCGGCAAGCATTACAATACCAGCCTCTTTTGTCTGTGGTTTTGGGCCTGGGTATCTAAAATCCTTTTCATCTATTACAAACAATTCAGGGTCTTCGCTTTCCTTTGCCCTGTTGTAGAAATAACTTACAAGGGATGTGCCATGGTGTTCTTTTATGATGTCCTTTATCTTTTTTCCTAATTTATATTTTTCTGCAAGCTCTATACCTTCTTTTACATGGGAAAGGATAATAAGGGAGCTCATGCTCGGGGTCAAATCCTTGTGGGCATCGTCAAAGCCTTTTCTGTTTTCGATAAAATAGTGGGGCATCTTTAATTTACCTATATCGTGATAATAGGCAGCTACCCTTGTAAGGAGAGGATGGGCTCCAATCGCCTCTGCCGCTGCCTTTGAGAGATTGCCCACTATGATACTGTGGTGATATGTCCCAGGTGCCTTTATCATCATCTCTTCAAGAAGGACATTATCAAGGTTTGCAAGCTCAAGGAGTTTGATATTCGTTGTATAATCGAATATATGTTCTATAATAGGCAAGATTCCTAAGGCAATAAAACTGCTTATAATACCGTTTATAAGGATAAAGACGATTTTTGAAGGTAGGTCTAATAAAGAATCACCGGTTATGATATGGAATACTAATATAAGAAATCCAACGATAAAGGATGTTAATATACCTGCCTTTATTATGATGCTTCTACTTTCACACCTTTCTGAAAAATAAGAGGCAAGGATGTTTCCGATTAAAACATACATAAAAACTGGCATACTTAGATCAAGCATAATACCTGCATAAATTGCTGTTAAAAGGGAAAAGATAATCGCTGCCTCTGAAAACAAGGCAATCCTTAAGACTATACCGAGGGTAAATATAGGGACAAGATACATTAAATTAGTATTGCTAAGCCCGCTTATGTTTTCTATTGCCAGTGACATAACCTTTATCAACATTATAATAAATAACGACATGGATGAGCAAAAGACTATATCCCTTTCCGATAATTTAAATTTCTTTATGTTTTTTGATGAAAATTCATATATGAGAAAGGTAACGAGCAGGATGAGTATGAAGAGGGATAAAAAGAATTTAAACCTGAAGGGCTCTTTTGATTCCTTTTCCTTTAATGCATTGAGTATCGTGAGCTGGTCTTTTGTAACCTTTTCGCCTTCTCTAACAACCACCTCACCCTTTTTAATAGTTATACCGAGAGAAGGTATATCTGTTTCGTATTTAGACTTTATGCTCTTGCTGGGTATATCACCTATATGGTATTCCGGTAGGGTTCTGTCTGGTTTATATGAAATAATAACTGATAAAAAAATGGAGAGCACAAAAAATATAAATAAAGTTCTATATTTTTGATACGATGGAGGTTTATCTTTGCTGTTCGGCATCTCTATTCGATTCCCTTTGTGGAGTTTCGTTTTGTCTCGTATGCCTTTATTATCTTCTGCACAAGAGGATGCCTTACCACATCACCCTTGGAGAAATATACAAACCTTATACCCTTTATGCCTTTCAGTATGGACTGGATCTCCACAAGTCCGCTTGCCTTTTTATCTGCCAGATCTATCTGGGTTATGTCTCCTGTAACCACTGTCTTTGATGAAAAGCCGAGTCTCGTCAAAAACATCTTCATCTGTTCAGTGCCGGTATTCTGGGCCTCATCCAATATTATAAAAGCATCATTTAATGTCCTGCCCCTCATAAAAGCAAGGGGTGCAATCTCTATTATGCCTCTCTCTATAAGCCTTGTAGCCCTATCCATATCGAGCATATCGTAAAGGGCATCGTAAAGAGGTCTTAAATAGGGATTTACCTTTTCATACATGGTGCCTGGTAAAAATCCGAGTTTTTCTCCTGCCTCAATGGCGGGCCTTGTCAGTATAATCCTTGAAACCTCTTTTCTATAATATGACGATAGGGCCATTGCCATGGCAAGATAGGTTTTGCCAGTTCCAGCAGGGCCTATGCCTATCACCATATCGTATTTTCTAATGGCATCTATGTAAGCCTTTTGGTTTTTTGATTTTGGGGTTATTACCTTTTTTGTGGGGACAATGTATATCTCATCTTTTTTTTCGTGTTCCTGGGTAATCTGATGGGATGTAACCAATCTTACTGCGCTGTCTATATCGGATGAGTTTACAACAAAACCTTTTTTGATGATACCCTTTAATTCGTTTATAACCCTGCTCGTACTTTCTAACTCATCCTTGTTGCCCACTATGGTTAAATGATTGCCCCTGACACTTGCCTTAATATTAAAATACTTTCTCAGATATTTTATGTTTTCATCACGGGGCCCAAACAGGCTACGGGCTGTGTTTATATCATCAAAAGAAAATTTTATATATTGTTCTTCAGTCTTTCCTTCCAAAAACTAATCTATTCCTCCTATGTTGCTATATTATACCATAAAAAAACTTTTTAAAAAATATATACAAAAAAACAAAGATTATTCAACAGTAACACTTTTTGCAAGGTTTCGAGGTTGATCCACATCAGTGCCCAAGAGGTTGGCAATATAATAAGCAAGTAGCTGTAATGGTATGGCAGATATAATAGGTTGAAGTTCGTATATGGTTTTAGGCATTACAAAGGTTGATTCCACCCTCTGTGCCATCTCATGTTCAGTCGTGTCTGTAAAAAGTAAAACCTTTCCTCTTCTTGCAAGGACCTCTTCTATATTACTGCAGGTCTTCTGATATGTCGTATCAATAGGGGATAATACGACAACGGGGAAGTTTTCGTCGATGAGGGCAATGGGACCGTGTTTCATCTCCCCTGCTGCATAGGCCTCTGCGTGAATGTAAGATATCTCTTTGAGTTTTAATGCACCTTCCATAACAGATGGATAGTTTATGCCCCGGCCTATATATAAAAAGTCTTTGTATGTCATATATTTTCTTGCCATTTCCTCGATGTTTTCTGCATTATTTAATACTTCCTGTATCTTATGGGGGATCTTTCTTAACTCGCCTATTTTTTCCTGTAATTGCCTTGTATTGAATAAACCAAGCCTTTTGCCTGCAAAGAGCATGAGCATAAACAGCACTGTTATCTGGGTTGTAAAAGCCTTTGTTGATGCCACACCTATTTCAGGGCCTGCGTGGGTAAATATTACACCGTGTGCATCCCTGGCAAGGGTGCTTCCGAGGACATTACAGATCGAAAGGACATAGGCATTTTTATTTTTACCCTCTTTCATGGCAGCTATCGTATCAGCGGTCTCCCCTGATTGTGATACGAGAATAAGCATATGCTCTTTATTTATAATGGGGTCTCTATACCTGAACTCTGAGGCAATATCAACCTCTACCGGTATTTTTAAGTTTGATTCAAACATATATTTACCTATAAGACATGCATGATACGATGTGCCACAGGCCACCATCCATATCTTTTTTATTTTCCTTAAATCTGGCAGTTTAAGATCATCGAGTTCTATCTCGCCTTTATCTTCTTTAACCCTTCCTATAAGTGTATCTGTTATGGCAATGGGTTGTTCGAAAATTTCCTTTAGCATGAAGTGTTTATATCCACCCTTTTGTGCCATGGCCCCAGTCCATTTTATTGTGTGGATGGTTCTCTCAACGGTATTTCCCTCTATGTCTAAAATTTTGAAACCCGTTTCATTAAATATTGCTATATCGTTATCCTCAAGAAAGATGATTTTATTCGTCATATCGAGTACTGCAGGTATATCGCTCGCTATGATCGATTCGCCGTCTATCACGCCTACAATCAAAGGGCTTTCCTTTTTTGCAGCGATCATGGTCCTGTCTTTTTCCCTTATGACCCCTATGGCATAAGAGCCTTTTAATTCACATGCAGCAAGCCTGACTGCATCTATGAAATCATGACCCTTTTCCAGATAATTACTTATAAGATGGGGTATAACCTCTGTATCTGTATCTGATGTGAATTTATGTCCCTCTTTTTTTAACCTCTGTTTCAACTCCATATAATTTTCTATTATGCCATTATGGACCACCACAATGTCTTTTGCCCTGTGGGGATGGGCGTTTCTTTCAGAGGGGATACCATGGGTAGCCCACCTTGTATGGGCAATCCCCATGGTTCCTTTTATGCCTTTACTTAAAGCAAGTTCTTTTAATTCGTCTACCTTACCTTTCTGTCTTATGACTTCTATCTTTCCTTTATTCCATACTGCGATCCCTGCCGAATCATAACCCCTGTATTCGAGCTTTTTCAGTGCATCTATGAGGATGTTGAAGGCCTCTTTCTTACCTATATAGCCTACTATGCCGCACATTACTCTCCCCCTTTTATGTTTTACTAAATTATTTTTGATTTACAGTAAAAGGATTCACAACAGTCCCTTTTTCTATAACCAGTCCCTCTATGTGAGAAAACCCTTTAATAACAACATTATCCTTGATAAAAGAATCTTTTATAACTGTATTCGGACCGATAATTACATTTCTACCTATCTGGGCATTACCTAAGATATGGGTATTGGGATAGATTATAGTATCCTTACCTATTTTTACACTGTCTTCAATGTAGATGTTCTTGTCTAACAAGGTGACCCCTTTTTTTAAATGCCATTGAATAATCCTCTCCTTCATAATCACATTTGCCTCAAGTAATTCTATCCTATTGTTTACCCCGAGCACCTCCATATTTTTTGGGTAATAATAGGCCATTACATTTATGGAAGAGTTATTGGCTATTAGGCATATATCGGTGAGGTAGTATTCGCCTTTTCTGTTTTCATTTTTAATCTCTTTCAACAGATAAAAATACCTCTTAGGTATGATACATATACCTGTATTTATTTCTTTTATTCTCTTCTGCCGTTTATCGGCCTCGGCATCTTCTATGATTGCCTTTATCAGGTTTCCATCTCTTATAACCCTTCCATAACCTGATGGGTCTTCTACCTTAGTGGTCATAAATGTAATCGTGTTATATGATTTATAAAACTCTATAAAATTTTCTATGGTAGAGGATTCTATTAGCGGCACATCTCCGTAAAGAATAAGGGTATCATTGTGTTTAAGAATATCTTCTGCGCATAATACTGCATGGGCAGTGCCTTTCTGCTCCACCTGAATCCTGTAGTCAATATCATATCTTTTTATGTAGGGTAAGATTTTATCCTTTCCAAACCCCACAATCACTGTAATATTTGAAGGCAAAAGTTCTTTTGCCCTCTCTATTACATAGGATATCATGGGTTTGCCCATAATCTCATGCATAACCTTTGGTTTGTCGGAGACCATCCTTTCCCCTTTTCCTGCAGCAAGTATGACTATGCTTAATCCTTCCATTTCAAATGACCTTTTTCTCTGAAATCCTTACTATTAAAATACTCAATTCATAGAGGCCCCATAGGGGAATGGCCATGAAGATCTGGCTTGCCACATCTGGTGGCGTTATAATCGCACTTATGATAAAGATACCCAATACTGCATATCTCCTCTTTGAAGAGAGCATTTTATAGTTTATTATACCAATCTTTCCAAGATAAAATGCAAGAAGAGGCATCTCAAAAATAACACCGAAGATAATGAGCAATTTTAAAGTAAGGTTTATATACCCCTTTAAATCAGGCATGGGGATAATGAACTCTGCTGCATAGCTTACAAAAAACCTGTATATAAAAGGCATCACAACGAAATAACAGAAAAGGGCACCGCAAATAAAACAGATGCTTCCGTAGAAGATAAAGGGAAAGGCATATTTTTTTTCCTTCTCGTATAACCCTGGGGACACAAACATCCAAATTTCATATAGAATTACCGGAGAGGCAGCAAATATTGCTGTAACCAGAGAGATCTTAAAATAGGTGATAAAGGCCTCGGTCACATATGTAAATATAAAAGAACTCTTTTCAGGCATCACAGCAATAAAAGGTTTCATCAAAAAATAGAATATCTTTTCCTTAAAATAATATGCAAAGACAAAGGCAATACCAACGGCCATAATGCATACAACTATCCTATCCCTTAATTCCTTTAAATGGGAAATAAAGGGTTGTTTTTCTTCAGGGGTTATTTTTTTGACCATGGTCTTGCTCGATCAATGAGAATCAAAGAGGGGGTTTATTTTCGTCCTTTGTGCCTTCACCTTGTCCTTCTTCTTTCTGTCTGTCATCTAAATCCTCTTCCTTTACAGCCTCTTCCTCTATTGTTTCTTTTACTTCATCTGCCATTTTTTTAAATTCACCTATTGCCTTACCTATTGATTTAGCAAGTTCCGGTAGCCTTGAAGGCCCAACTACAAGTAAGGCGACAATAAGTATCACTATTAGCTCTGGTAAGCCTATGCCGAACATAAAAGTAACTTATCACAAAACCGATAAAATCAAAACAAATTTTTAGCCCGCCCTAAAGCATGAATTTATAAAAATTTATAAGACAACAGGTTATTGAGAAAAATAGAGGTCATATCACAGCATATTATTGTTGGTTATAAATCTAAAGTGTCCATGTATAACCCATCGTTAAACATTCAAAATCTATCTGTTTTATGCTTTCCTTTATCTCGATTTTTTTATAGAATTATAAAGTTATGAATGGTTTAAAAAGACCTATAAAAGGTATTTTGCTTAGTTTTATGTGTATCCTTGTATGGTTTTTATGGATTGTAATAAATGTTTCACCGCAAATATGCTCTGCCGGTGAACCGTGGGGAATATATGTGGAAAGGATAGAGGATACAGGGGGACTTGAAAGGTGCAAAATATGCGGCAAAATCATTAGAATTGGTAGTATCCACATGGATGCAGAGTTAATAGTAGAAAACCATCTTAAAAATACCCTAAAGGATATGGAAATAAACTTTATAGATGGCAGGGGCACAGATAGATATATTCATGTCTTTATATATAGATTCATAGAGCGTATAGGTGGAAATCTTGCTGTTGAAAGGCCTGCAAGCGTTGGTCTTCATATCCATCTTATTGAAAAAAATAACAATCTTAAAAAGGTGTATGTCTTTGATGAAACCCAGCAGGCCTTAAGCCAAAATGTTTTTAAGCTCAGGTCATTTTTAAAAAGAAGGGCAAGATGGCTTACTGCTTCTGAACTCGCAGAAGAGGGTATTTATGAAGCCCTGCAAACACTGAAAGAGGATCTAAGATGAAACTACTATTTGCAATGGATTTAATAAACAATAAGGCTGTGAGATTGAAAAGGGGCAATTTTTCCGATGTTACTGTTTACAGTGAAAGCCCTGTTGAAAAGATAAAGGAAATGATAAGTCAGGGTGCAAGGGATTTTCACATTGTAGACCTCGATGGCGCAAAAGAAGGTGTCCCTGTCCATTATGAGCTTGTTAAAAATATTAGAGAACAGATAAAAGGATATATGGAGGTAGGTGGGGGTATTCGTTCTTACAATACTATAGAGATGTATAATGACTTAGGTGTAGACGGGATTATTATTGGAACGAGGGCCTTAGAGGATGAAGACTTTTTTAAAGGATTATCACGATACAAAAACATCGTATTAGGTCTTGATGTCTATGAAGGTAAACCGATGATAAAGGGATGGAGTCAACCTGTTAATAGGACAGTAGAAGATATAATCAGACAATCGGAAGAGGTGGGCATAAAGGCCCTATTATGCACTGCCATTGCAAGGGACGGAATGCTTGTAGGCCCTGACTTTGAAGGACTTGAAAGGGTTTTAAATATTACAGAGATACCTGTAATCGCCAGCGGTGGTGTAACAACAATAGAAGATGTAAAAAGATTAAAATCAATGGGTGTGTGGGCTACGATAATAGGTAAGGCATTTTATGAAGGGCTTATAAGAATAGAAGATGCCATGGAGCTTGTAGATTAAAAGTCACGGACATTAATTGGAATAATTTTATGCAAAAAACATTATCATAAATGGGGTGAGACACATGGATATAACAGAGGAAATCAGATGGGATGAGAAAGGGCTCGTTCCTGTTGTGGTTCAGGATTATATATCAAAGGATGTCCTTATGCTTGCCTATATGAATAAAGAGGCCCTTGAATTAACGCTTAAAACAAAAACAGCCCATTATTTCTCAAGGTCAAGACAAAAACTATGGCTCAAAGGAGAGACATCAGGGCATACACAAAAGGTAAAATCTATAAAGGTAGATTGCGATAATGATACAATCCTTATGGAGGTAGAACAGACAGTAGGAGCATGTCATACTGGTTACTGGAGTTGTTTTTATCGCACATGGGAAAACGGCTGGCATATAACTGGCAAAAAGGTATTTGAAAGTAAAGAGGTATATAAAAATAAGTCATAATGAATAGCATTTATTTGTTTTTTGCAACCTGCGGATTTATTGGCTATTTGCCTTATATGCCCGGCACATGGGCATCTATTTTTGCCTGTTTTGTCCTTTATTTCTTGCCCGTTAGATCTTTATTAGCCTATGTGGCTTTAATCCTTTTTCTTGTATGTGCTACTATTTGTATAAATATGTTAACCTTTGAGGGTAAAGACCCACAGCATATCGTAATCGATGAGTTTTGTGGCATGTTTGTTACTATGGCAGGGCATAGCACTACTATCATAAATCTTTTAATTGGCTTTATACTTTTCAGGTTTTTTGATATAGTAAAGCCATATCCTGTTAGATATGTGGAAAGATATAAAAGGGGATACGGTATCATGGCAGATGATATTGTGGCTGGTGTATTTGCCAACATATGCACGAGTCTATTCGTTTGTATAAGGTATCTATTTAGATGAAGCAAGAAGAGTTGGTTGCAAACATCCTCAAGGATAAGGGATTAACGATTGCCGTTGCCGAATCCTGCACAGGCGGACTCATTGCAAATAGACTTACAGATATTGAAGGTGCATCAAAATATTTTATGGCCGGTTTTGTTACATACAGTAATGAATCGAAATCTAAATTTTTAAAGGTTCCCAATGAATTGATTATGGAAAAAGGTGCAGTGAGCCATGAAGTGGCATATAAAATGGCAGAAGGCGTAAGGCACGTCACAGGCGTTGATATAGGCATATCCTCTACCGGGATCGCTGGACCATCAGGAGGTACAAAGGAAAAACCCGTTGGCACTGTATATATAGGCATCTCAGGAAAGGACGGAACATTTGTAAAAAAACTTTCCTTAAGAGGCTCACGGGTTAATATAAAGAAACAGACCTCCGATGAGGTATTAAAAATGATATTAGAATATATTGAAGGTAGATTAATGTGAGGGCATTTATTGCATTCGAACTTCCCGTTGATATAAAAAATTATCTATCCAGTATTATTAATACTATGTCTTCAAGCGTAAAGGGTGTGAAATGGGTAAGCGATGAAGGTCTCCATATTACGATGAAATTTTTAGGAGAAATTGAAGATAAGAAGATAATCCAAATCAAAGAAACTCTATTGCCCATAGAAAATCAATATAGACCTTTTGATTTAATAATCTCCAGGATCGATGCCTTTCCCAACAAAAAAAGACCAAGGGTAATAGTGGTGGAACTGAAAAATGGAATTGACATTATTAACAACATATTTCAAGATATAGAAAATTTATTAGAAAAATTAGGTTTTGAAAAAGAATCGCGCACTTTTAAACCCCATATAACCCTTGGTAGGATGAGGACACCTATGCCCTTGCTGGAAAAGTTTATACCTAATCTGGAAGAGAAAGCCTTTAAAGCAGAGGATCTGGTGTTATTTAAAAGCACGCTTACAAATAAAGGGGCAATATATGACCCCATATGGAAAATAAAATTGGGAGGCACAAACACATGAAGGATGAAATAAACAAAACAAAGGCAATAGATATGGCAGTAACCCAGATAGAGAGGCTATTTGGAAAGGGCTCTATTATGAAGCTTGGAGAAAAGCCCATTGAAGAAGTCCCTGTTATATCAACAGGTTCCCTTTCCCTTGATATGGCCCTTGGTATAGGAGGTCTGCCAAAGGGCAGGGTTATAGAAATTTACGGACCTGAGGCATCAGGCAAGACCACCCTTGCCCTGCATGCAGTGTGTGAAACGCAGAAAAAGGATGGGGTTGCCTCCTTTATAGATGCAGAGCATGCCCTTGATGTGAATTATGCAAAGAATATAGGGGTTAAGACAGATGAGCTTCTCATATCACAACCGGATACAGGGGAACAGGCCCTTGAGATTGCAGAGATCCTTGTAAGAAGTGGTGCAGTGGATATTATTGTTATAGATTCTGTTGCTGCTTTGGTACCTAAGGCAGAAATAGAGGGAGATATGGGTGATGCCCATATGGGTCTCCAGGCAAGACTTATGTCCCAGGCATTGAGAAAACTAACGGCAACGATAAGTAAATCAATGACAACGGTGATATTTATAAACCAGATAAGACAGAAGATAGGGATTCAATTTGGAAATCCTGAGACAACCACAGGAGGTAATGCCTTAAAGTTTTATTCCTCCATAAGACTTGATATAAGAAGGGTTTCCTCCATTAAAGACGGACAGGACGTAATAGGTAGCAGGACAAGGGTAAAGGTCGTAAAAAATAAACTTGCACCGCCTTTTAAAGAGGTGGAATTCGACATAATCTTTGGTGAAGGCATTTCAAGGGCAGGTGATGTGCTCGATTTAGGGGTGGATGCAGGGATTATCGAAAAGACAGGGACATGGTTTTCATACGGCGATATACGCTTGGGTCAAGGTAGAGAAAACGCAAAGGATTATCTGAAAAAGAGGGAAGATCTCCTTAAAGAAATAGAGGAAAAGATAAAAGAAAAATTTTTAACAAAAAAGGGTGAATCGTGACATCGAATGAAATAAGAAGACTGTTTTTAGATTATTTTGCAGATAACAACCATACAATAGTCCCAAGCTCACCCCTTGTGCCAGAAAAAGACCCTACCCTTCTTTTTGTAAATGCAGGAATGGTGCAGTTTAAAAACATCTTTCTCGGTATTGAAAAAAGGGATTATATAAGGGCAACATCGTGCCAGAAATGTGTAAGGGCAGGAGGTAAGCATAATGACCTCGATAATGTAGGGAAAACATTAAGGCATCATACCTTCTTTGAGATGCTCGGCAATTTTTCTTTCGGTGACTACTTCAAAAAAGAGGCCATTGCATATGCATGGCGATTCTTGAGGGATGTCTTAAATCTTGATGAGAAAAGACTATGGATAACAATTTACAAGGATGATGAAGATGCTGCCATGATCTGGAGGCAGGTTGGGGTAAAAGAGGAAAGGATCATAAGGCTTGGTGAAAAGGACAATTTCTGGTCTATGGGAGATGAGGGGCCATGTGGTCCATGTTCTGAGATTGTTTACGACTTGGGTGTGACAGTGGGATGTAAAAGGCCCAACTGTATGGTAGGATGTGATTGCGACAGATTTCTCGAGATATGGAATCTTGTCTTTATGGAATTTGAAAGACAAAAAGACGGGACAATGAAGAGATTACCAAGACCGTCTATAGATACAGGTATGGGGCTTGAAAGGATTGCATCGGTATTACAGAAAAAAGTGGGCAATTATGAAACAGACCTTTTTGTCCCTATACTAAAAAGAATAGAGGACATATCTGGCCTTACCTACGGTGAAGTGGAAAAGACAGACATTGCCATGAGGGTCATTGCAGACCATGTGAGGAGTGCCACATTTATTATAAACGATGGAGTGTTGCCCTCGAAAGAAGGAAGGGGATATGTCTTAAGAAGAATAATAAGAAGGGCATTGAGATACGGTAAAAAGATAGGTATAGAAAAGGAGTTTTTGCACACCTTATCCAGTGTTGTTGTGGACATAATGGAAGATGCGTATCCTGAGATAAAACAGAATCATGCCTTTATCGTGAGGGTGCTTAAGGGTGAAGAGGAGAGGTTCCTTGAAACCTTAAATATAGGCATGAGATTATACGAAGAGATTGCCGAGGATTTAAAATCAAAGGGTTTAAATACCATTCCCGGCAGTTTAATCTATAAACTTTACGATACCTATGGATTTCCAGTGGATATTACGAGGGAAATGGCTGAAGATGACGGTTTATCCCTTGATATGGCAGGTTTTGAAGAAGAATTAAAGGCACAGAAAGAAAGGTCAAGGATTGCTTCTAAGATAAAAGGTGATGAATTAGAAATAGGGCATATAGAGGCCTTGAAGGCTGATTTAAAAAATAGATTCGTTGGTTACGAAAGGCTTTATTCTACAGGGAAGGTCCTTGCAATTATAATTAAAGACCAATCTGTAGAGGCCTTAGGTGAAAATGAAGTGGCCGAATTGTTTTTCGACACTACACCTTTTTATGCAGAAAGCGGTGGTCAGGTTGAGGATGTAGGGCTTATAAAAACAAAAGGTGGGGAGGCCCTGGTTATTGCTGTAAAAAAGGTAAGACAGGACCTTTTTGCCCATAAAGTGAAAGTTATAAAAGGTGAGATTAAAATAGGAGACACAGGGGAATTATATGTGGATGTTGAAAAAAGAAAGGCAGTATCGAGGAATCATACGGCAACCCACTTACTCCATTATGCATTGAGAACTGTACTGGGTGACCATGTAAAACAAGCTGGCTCCCTTGTAGAGGGAGAGAGATTTAGATTCGATTTTACCCATTTTCAGGGTCTTAGCGAGGCTGAACTGGCAAGAGTAGAGGATATAGTTAATGAAAAAATACTCGATTGTATTGATGTTAAAATAGAGGAAAAGACAAGGGAAGATGCCATAAAGGAAGGTGCCATAGCCCTTTTTGAGGAAAAATATGGTGAAATGGTAAGGGTTGTGAAGATAGGCGATTTCAGCGCCGAACTATGCGGTGGAACGCATGTGAGAAATACAGGAGAGATTGGTAGTTTTTATATCATAGGTGAGTCGTCCCTTGCAGCAGGTGTAAGAAGGATAGAGGCGGTTACAGGTAAGGGTTCAATAAATTTTAAGAGAAGGATAGAGGGCATTTTAAAGAACTTATCAAAACAGACGAATACAGAGATAGCAAGGCTCGAGGATAAGATAACGGGTTATATAGAGGAATTGAAAGAAAAGGAAAAAACAATAGAGAGATTAAAAACTGAGATTATATCGTATAAAATAGAAGATGCCATAAAATCGGTCCATGAAAAGGACGGTATAAAGATAGTTACCTTGTTTTTGGAAAACGCAACAATAGATGACTTAAGAAAGGCAACGGACATTGTAAGGAGTAAGGAAGACAGATCCATAGTTGCCGCAGGTTCAAAGGATGAGTTAAAGGGCACTGTTATCGTTGCCGTCAGTAAAGGCCTGCAGAACCAGTATAACGCAGGAAAACTTTTAAAAACCCTGGCTGAGAGATTCCACGGAAAAGGGGGAGGTGGGCCTAATATTGCCCAGGGAGGGCTACCGCCTGAAAATATAAAACATGCATTAAAAGATTTTTATAAGATTATTTAAGACAAAAAGACTCTTTTATGATTAGATACATTGAAACAATAAAAAATGTAAGCCTCTTTAATATATTAAGCGATGATGAATTAAAGCTTGTAGCAAAGATTGCCATCATAAAACACATCCCAAAGGGTTATACGGTCTTTCAGGAAGGGGAAAGGGGTGATGCCCTGTATATAATAGTAAAGGGAAAGGTAAAGGTATCCCTTTACGATGATGAAGGCAGGGAATATATACTCGATTTTATAGGAAAGGATGGGTTTTTTGGCGAACTATCCCTCCTTGATGATTTACCCCGCTCTGCAAATATTATAACAACCGAAGAATGCGAATTTCTCGTGTTAAAGAGGGATAATTTTTTAAAACTGCTTATGGAAAATCCAGAAATTACTATCAATATCTTGAAGGTCATGGCAAAGAGGTTAAGGGCAGCAGATGAAAGAATAAAAGGCCTTGCATTTTTTAGTGTGGAAGGGAGGGTATTAAAGTATCTAATCGATATAGGAGAGCGAACGGGAATCAAGATAAAAAACCATATAATTATAGAGAATGGGCCAACACAAATTGAGATAGCAAGCTCTTGTGGCTGCTCAAGAGAGACTGTTTCAAGGATGATTAAGAATCTATCAAAAAAAGGAATACTTACTGTTAGAAAAAGGCACTATACCCTATACACAGGCCACCTTACATTCTGATTCAGACTTTTAAATAAATATCAAAGGAAATAGCAATCAAATGGGACACAGAAAAAGATATTCCACCATATTTAAATTTCTTATTATATCTATTTTTTTCTCTATAATTGCATGGTCAGGATATTATCTCATACTTTTTGATGTCTCATACTTGAAAACTAAAAATCCTGAAAAGACATCCTTTATGGAGTACAGGGAAAAACAATGGAAAAGACAGGGCAGAAAGGTAAACGTAGAAAAAAGATGGGTCCCCATATCAGCCATATCACCTTATCTTGTAAAGGCAGTAATCATTGCAGAAGATGACAAGTTCTGGTCACATAAGGGTTTTGATTTTGAGGCCATCCAAAAGGCTATTGAAAAGGACATAAAAGAGGGAAGGCTTAAATTTGGTGGCAGCACAATAACCCAGCAGCTTGCAAAGAATCTCTTCTTAACACCAACAAAAAATCCCATAAGAAAGATAAAGGAGGCAATAATCACATGGAAGCTTGAAAAGACCCTATCAAAAAAGAGGATACTCGAATTGTATCTTAATGTGGCAGAATGGGGTGTGGGCATATTTGGTGCTGAGGCGGCATCAATAAGGCACTATGGTAAGGCCTCTTTAGACCTTGATCCTATGGAGGCAGCAAGACTTGCTGCAGTCCTGCCAAATCCCATTAAGTATCGCATAGACGGAAAATCGAGGTATGTTGAAAAAAGGGCGCAGATAATATACGAGATCATGGTTAAAAGGGGTATCGTTGTCCCTGAATACGAGGATGTTATAAAAGACAAGTCAGAAACAAATGACCTATGATGAATTTAATACCCTAATAACGGGGATGTCTTAAATGGATGTGATTCCAAAGCCAGTATTCATTAGTGAGTTTAAGGAAGAATCAGTAAAGATGAATATATAAGATGAATTATCCATTTAAAAGGAAGTGGGCAATCAAAAACATTACCAATGAAATAAACGAGATAAACAAGATAGACCAGAAAATCTATAGTTTAATGTTCAATGTTCTATGTTCAAAGTTAAAAATCATAAATCATGAAAATAGATAAATTTGAAGATAGTAAAGCAAGGAACTTTTCAGCACCCTTTATGAACATGCAGAAAAAATTAAGCGTCAATTATCAAATTTTATTAAATAATATTCTAATTCAACCCTAAAACGCTCTTAACGCAACAAACGCTATAAACGCCATAAACGAGATAAATGGAACAGACTAAATAGACCGAATAAACGAGACAAACGAGATAAACGGAATTGGGTATATTGAAATTAAGATAAAAAGGTTTTAAAAACTCTTTTTAATTCATATATTTTGCTATATAATTATGAATATGAACATCCTTCTTATAGAAGATGAGGAGAAGGTTGCTAACTTCATAAGCCTTGGATTAAAAGAAGAGGGCTATGAGGTTGATATTGCCTATGATGGAAAAAAAGGTTTAGATCTCTTAAGGGAAAATACATACAATTTGATACTCCTTGATTTAATGATACCTGAGATAGATGGATTGGAGCTATTAAAAACGATAAGGTCATGGGGTCTGGATACCCCTGTCCTGATAATTACGGCAAAAAACACCAAAGAAGATGTGGTAAAGGGGCTTGATACAGGTAGTGACGATTATCTTACTAAACCTTTTTCTTTTGAAGAGCTCCTTGCCAGGATAAGGGCGCTTTTAAGAAGGATAAAAAAACAGGGTGTAGATATATTAAATTATAAAGAGTTGACCCTTAACCCTTATACGAGAAAATTAAAAACCCCTAAAGGCGAAATAGACTTAACAGAAAAGGAATTTATGATTTTGGAACTTATGATAAGAAACAGAGAAAAGGTCCTTTCAAGAAAGGATATTGCCGAATATGTATGGCATAATATACAAGATACTACAAACATTGTGGATGTTTATGTAAACTTTTTAAGGAAAAAAATCGAACCTCTTTTAGAGAAAAGATACATACATACCGTAAGGGGTATGGGATATATATTTAAAGAAGATGAAAATGTTTAGTCTTCCCATTAAATGGAAGCTTACCCTCTGGTATAGCTTAATACTTGCCTTGATTTTGATTGCATTTTCTTCCGGCGTGTATATATATTTCAGAAACAGTCTCCAGAAAAGTATAGACACAAAGATAAAATCAATAGCAGATGTTCTTTCTACTTCTATGGTGGAAACCCACGGCATCAATGTATTTAGTAATTTCGAGAGATACTTAGAAAATGTTCTGGGAAAGAAGCCAAAGGGAAAATTTATCCAGATAATGGATAGCTCAGGCAAGATTGGGGCCAAGATGAGCGACATAGAGGCAGAGACGATACCCACAAGCTTCTCTGCCCTTGAAAAGGCACTAAAAGGAGAGGTTGTTTACGAAACCATAGAATCTCCTTCAAAGCAGAGGATAAGGACTGTTATAGTGCCTATAATGGAAAAAGAAAGGTATAAGATTACAAGTATTGTTCAGGTGGGAACTTCCCTTGAAGACTTTGATGAAACCCTAAGAAGGCTTTTGCTCATATTTTTAATAAGTATACCTACTTCCATTGCAATAACAACAGTGAGCGGTTATTTTCTTGCAAGAAAGGCACTAAAGCCAGTGGATAAGATAAGGAGGACGGCTATTAAGATCTCGTCGAGCAATCTTGATGAGAGAATCGACGTAGGCGATAAAAGGGATGAGCTTGGCCGTTTAGCAACTACCTTCAACGATATGATAGAGAGATTAAAAGAGTCTTTTCAAAGGATAAACCAGTTCAGTATTGACGTATCCCATGAGCTGAAAACACCCCTTACTATTTTAAAAGGCGAGACAGAGGTGGCACTGAGAAAGGATAGGGATATAGAGGAATATAAAAAGATACTAAAAAGCAATTTAGAAGAAATAGACAGGATGACGAAAATAATAGATGACCTTTTGCTTCTGTCAAAGGCAGAGTCTGATAATATTGTGATAAATCAAGAAGACATCCCGATAAAAGATTTACTTGTGGATATATGTATGAGCATGGAGGTGTTTGCAAAACAAAAAGGTGTGGAGCTTGTGCTCGGAAACATTGACGAGGCAAATCTAAGGGGTGATGAATTAAAGATAAGGAGAATGTTTTCGAATATTATCGAAAATGGCATCAAGTATACCCCGAAGGGCGGTATGGTAGAGGTTTATTCTTCTTTAAATGATGGTTATATTAATGTATACATCAAGGATAATGGTATAGGCATACCAGAAAGCGATATAAAGTTTATTTTTGATAGATTTTACAGAGGGGACAAATCAAGAAGAAGGGAGACAGGAAGCGGACTCGGATTATCTATTAGCAAATGGATAACAGAGGCCCATAAAGGCACCATAGAGGTGAAAAGTGTTCCATCACAGGGAAGCACATTTATAGTGAAATTACCTTTAAAAAATGAATAAATCAAAGGTGTAAGGAGGATATTGTGAAAAAGGGAAGTATTTTATTGATACTGTGTTTTACGATTGTTTTGATACTGGGTTTTGGATTTGTAAAGGAAAAGATTGTTACAAAGGAAACCCCTTATGAGAATATCAGACCCGTTGCATTTGAGAAAGGGGGATTACCCAGTCTCAGTAATCTTATAAAGGCAATAAAGCCATGTGTAGTAAATATAAGCACAACGATGACCATAAAAGGGCCTGGTTTCACAGACCCCTTTACCGGTCCCTATAGTCCTTTTAGAGACTTCTTTGGTAATGATTTTTTTGAAAGGTTCTTCGGTGATTTACCAAAAAGGGAATTTAAGCAAAGAAGTCTTGGTTCAGGCTTCATAATAGATAAAGATGGCTATATCTTAACCAACAATCATGTTGTAGAAAAGGCAACCTCTATAAAGGTGAAACTCTCAGATGGTAAAGAGTATGATGCAAAGGTAATCGGTAAGGATGCAAAAACAGACATTGCCCTTATAAAGATTAATGCAAGGCACGATTTGCCTGTGGCAAAACTCGGTGATTCGGATAAGCTTGAAGTTGGAGACTGGGTTATTGCCATAGGAAATCCCTTTGGACTTGAGCATACAGTTACTGCAGGTATAGTAAGTGCAAAAGGAAGGGTTATAGGTGCAGGACCATACGATGATTTCATCCAGACCGATGCATCAATTAATCCTGGAAACAGTGGTGGCCCATTATTTAATATAAACGGTGAAGTAATTGGCATAAATACGGCAATTGTAGCAACAGGTCAGGGAATAGGCTTTGCAATCCCAATAAATATGGCAAAGGATATGCTTCAATCCTTAAAGACAAAGGGTAAGGTGGTGAGGGGTTCTTTAGGTGTGCGCATACAGGAGGTCACCCCTGAGATTGCAAAGAATTTCGGTTTAAAAGAGCCTCAAGGCGCCCTTGTTGCAGATGTTATAGAAGGCAGTCCAGCAGATAAGGCAGGTATAAAAAGCGGTGACATTATAGTTTCTTATAACGGGAAAGACATAAAAAATAGGGATGCCCTTCCGAAGCTTGTAGCTGCCACTGAGATAGGGAAAAAGGTTAAGGTAGGCATAATCAGGGATGGAAAGAGGATAGATTTGGAGGTGGTTGTAGGAGAACTTCAAGACGAAACAGTTGTTGCCTCTAAAAAACCTGATGTAGAAAAAGATTTTGGTCTTATTGTCCAGAATATAACCCCTGAGATTGCAAGACACCTTAAATTAAAAGATACAAGGGGCGTTATAGTAACTGAGGTAGAACCTAATAGTCCTGCCTATAATGCTGATATAAGGGAAGGCGATATAATTATAAAGATCGGTAAGAAGACAATAAAAAATGTCAATGATTTTAAAGAGGCTTTAAAAAAGGCTAATATAAAAGAGGGTATTGTAATCTTCTTAAGAAGGGAGAATGTGACCTTCTATACAGTTTTGAGGGAAGAATAAAAAAACTTTAAATAAATATTTTTATAGGTTATTATAGCTTATGCCCTTATATGAATGGGAAGGCACAACCCTTAAAGGAGTGCCGAGAAAGGGAACCCTCAAGGCAGATTCAGAAGCAACCTTGAGGGTATCCCTTCGTAAAGACGGGATAATCCTTACAAAGGCAAGAGAAAAAAAGACCACCCCAAAAGAGAAATACAACCCCAAGAAAAAAATAAAACCCATGAATATTGTTGTCTTTACAAGACAACTCTCCACCATGATAACATCCGGTCTACCCCTTGTTCAATCCCTTGATATCCTTTCAAACCAAATGGAGGATAAAGACCTAAAAGGAATTGTGAGGGAGATAAAAGAAAAAATAGAGACAGGCTCCAGGTTTGCAGATGCCCTAAGGGATTACCCCCAGTGTTTTGACCCCCTTTATGTTAACCTCGTAGTTGCCGGTGAAGAGGGGGGTATGCTTGATAATGTTCTCCAGAGGCTTGCAGTCTACATGGAGAAGACAGAAAAATTAAAGAAAAAGGTAAAATCTGCCATGATTTACCCTATAAGCATTATCGTTGTTGCAATAGGTGTTGTCATGGTTTTACTAATCTTTGTTATACCTGTATTTGAGACCATGTTCAAAGATATGGGTGCCTCCCTTCCAGCACCTACCCAGATAGTGGTTAATCTTAGCAGATTTGTTAAATCAAAAATCATTTACATGATTGTTTTTGTAGGTGTTATAGTATTTGCCTTTAAAAAATACTACAGCACCATTAATGGCAGAAGAAAAATAGATGCCATTATATTAAAATTGCCAATCTTCGGTGTCCTTGCCATAAAAGCATCTATTGCACGGGTTACGAGAACCCTTGCCACACTTCTTTCAAGCGGCGTGCCTATCCTTGAGAGTCTTATTATAGTTGCAAAAGTAGCAGGAAATAAAATAGTGGAAGAAGCACTCATCACTGCAAGGGCAAGGATAAGCGAAGGTAGAAGTATGTCAGAACCCCTTGAAGAAAGTAAGGTTTTTCCACCTATGGTTGTCCAGATGATAGAAGTAGGGGAATCTACAGGTGCCCTCGATAATATGCTCAATAAAATAGCTGATTTTTATGAAGAAGATGTGGATAACCTTGTCTCTAACTTAATGGCAATGATGGAGCCCATGATAATGATGTTCCTTGGCGTAGTTTTAGGAGGTCTCATTATTGCAATGTATCTGCCTATATTTAAACTCGGTCAAGCAATAGGTTAAATTATAAAATAGGGGGGAGGCGGATATAATAGGTAAAAAAAAGAGGCTCTTTATAAAAGTCCTTTTAATACTGTGCGGTATATTTGTGATCTTTACTTTATCAGGTTTTTTTGTTGCCCCTCCTGTTCTAAAATCCCTTCTTGTAAAAAACATATCAAAGACACTTCAAAGGGACGTGTCTATAGCAAAGATTGATATTAATCCTTTAAACCTCACATTAAAAGTATCGGGTATAAAAATAAAGGAAAAAGGAAAAACTGATACCATGTTTTCCCTTGAGGAACTTTTCATAAATGTCGAATCATCTTCAATAGTCAGAAGGGCGCTGATTTTAAAAGAGATTACAATAAAACGGCCTTATGTAAACATCATAAGAAACAAAGACAGAACATATAACTTCTCAGATATACTGAAAATGGGTGAAAAGGAAAAAGAGGGGGAGAAAAAGAAGGCAGTAGAAAAAAAGAAAAGACCCTTTTATTTCTCCTTAAACGATATATCCATCATCGACGGGACAATAGACTTTTATGACGCCCCCTTTGAAACCCGTCACATTATAAGGGAAATGAACATAAAGGTGCCCTTTATATCAAACCTTGTCCATCATGTAAATACCGTTGTTAGACCATATTTCTCTGCAAAGATAAACGACGATCAATATGAAATAAAGGGTGATGTAAAGCCTTTTGCCGAAACACGGGAGGCCTATATTGATATCAATATCCAGGATTTAGACCTGCCTAAATACCTTTCCTATTCCCCGGTAAAGCTAAATTTTAAACTCCTTTCTGGAAGTCTCGATATTGCCTCTAAAGTATCTTTTATAGATTATAAGGATAAGCCATCCTCCATTGTTATAAGCGGAAATGTTGCGATTAGGCAGCTATTTTGTAATGACCTCAAAAATAAACCCCTTTTTAAACTACCGGGTATAGAGATAGATGTAAGATCTATTGAGCCTTTACAAAAAGACATAAAGGTGTCGAGGGTGTCTTTTAGCTCCCCTGAGGTATATGTTCAGAGGGAAAGGGACGGCACATTAAATCTCCAGAAACTCTTTTTAGAGGAGGGGGCCCAAAAGAAAAAGTTAGAGGAAAAGGAGGTTACAAAAAAACAGGAAGAAAAAAAGGATGAAAAAGGCCAGCTTGTTCTGGACATTGATGAAATTACAATACAGAAAGGCAAAGTTACATTCAATGACTTAAATGTCTCTCAACCAGTGAATATAATATTAAAAAATTTAGATTTAAAGGCAGACCGTATATCCCTTGAAAAGGATAATATTTCAAATCTAATACTATCTTTTTCCATTGGCAAAGAGGGGTTTATAAGGTTAAAGGGGCCTTTTAAAATAAACCCACCTTTTGCAGATTCAGGGGTGGATATAGGCAATATCCATATAAATACCCTTCAGCCCTATTTTGCAGAGAAAATAAACATAGATATAACAGAGGGTGCATTTTCTACATCGGGAAAGATAGTTTTCAATAAGCCAGAAAAAAAGGATCCCACAATAAAATACACCGGTAAGGTACTTGTTACCAATCTTTCTATCATAGACAAGGCCCATGCAAAGTCGCTTCTTAACTGGAAGGCCTTTTCTATTAACAACTTAAATTTTAATTCAGACCCCTTTTCTCTCCATGTAGAAGGTATATCATTAGCAGATTTCTTTGTGAAAGTAGTCGTAAACCAAGATGGGACTTTAAACTTACAACATATAATGGTAAAAGATGAAAAACCCAAAGAACAAGGAAAATCAGAAGCACAATCTCCCAAGGAAAAAAGCCCAGAGCCTGAAAGGGATATAAAAATAGGCAATATTACCCTCCAGGGTGGAACCATAGAGTTCACGGATATGGCTGTAAAACCAAATTATACAGCAACCCTTACAGAGATAGCAGGAAAGGTATCGGATATTGCATTAAAGGGCGATAGGCTTGCAGAACTGACTTTAAGGGGTAAGATAAACCAATTTGTTCCTTTAGAGATTGGAGGTAAGATAAAACCAGCCATGGAAAATCTCCTTGTTGACCTCTATGCCAAATTCAATAGTCTTGATTTGAGTCCCTTAACACCTTATTCAGGAAAATATATAGGCTATAAAATTGAAAAAGGAAAGCTCTCCATTGACTTAAAATACCTCATTCAAAAAAGAAAGCTCGATTCTCAGAACGTAATCTTCATAGACCAGCTTACCTTAGGAGATAGTGTTGATAGTCCCGATGCAATAAAACTTCCTATTAGGCTTGCCATTGCCCTTTTAAAAGATAGAAATGGCCAGATCAAACTCGATATCCCTGTTTCAGGTAGTCTTGATGACCCAAAATTCAGCGTGTGGAGGATAGTCATTCAGGTTATTATAAATCTCCTTACAAAGGCAGCTACAGCGCCTTTTGCCCTTTTGGCCTCACTCTTCGGTGGTGATGAGGAGATAAGCTATATTGAATTTGACTACGGTGACTATAATGTTAACGAACAGAACATGAAGAAGATAGAAAACCTTGCAAAGGCACTTTTTGAAAGACCTTCCCTAAAACTCGATGTGGAAGGTCATATAGATTTGGAAAAGGACAGGGAGGAATTAAAAAAGAGGATGTTTCTAAATAAACTCCAGGCACAGAAGTTAAAGGATATGATAAAAAAGGGTGAGAAGGCAATCCCTGTAGATGATGTTAAGATAGAATCAGGTGAATACGAAAAATACCTGAAGATGGCTTATGATGCTGAAAAATTCGCAAAACCCAAAACCATCATAGGCACCATTAAGACCCTGCCACCCCAGGAGATGGAAAAGCTCATCTTCACCCACATAGATGTAAGCGAGAACGACTTAAGAACCCTTGCAAATAAAAGGGCCGTGACTGTCAAAGAACTATTACTTAAAACAGGAAAGGTAACAGTTGACAGGATTTTTGTCATTGAACCAAAAACATTAGTCCCTGAAAAAAAGGATAAAGTTAAAAATAGCAGGGTAGACTTTATCCTTAAATAGTGGATATGGAATTATTTTTTTGCAAAAAAAAGCCAGCCCTGTTAAAAGGCTGGCATAAACTATTAATTACTATGACAGGTTAAAGGGTCCTTTCTAAGTTTATGACCTTTGATGGGCTAAATTTGTTTGCACTAAAAAAATGGATCAACTTTGCATCATCCCAATCAACAAGGGTGTTTACCTTTTCTACACCAAGCTTTTTAAGATGTGCTAGATATTCATTAATCAACAGTTTACCAATGCCTCTTCTCTGATAATCAGGGTCAACACCTATTGTATCAAGGGTCGCTTTTTCCTGAGATATACCAAACTCTCCTATGTAGAGCTCACCCATTATAAAACCTACAACCATGCCATTTTCTGTCTCTGCCACAAGGGAGGTAGGAACATAATCTTTTGATTGGACTAATTTTTCGAATTTCAGCTTATAGTATTCTGGTCTGTAGAGCCCTAAGACTTTATTGTCAATCTTCACAATTGCATCAAAGTCATCAGCCCTTAAAAACCTAATATTAATCTTTACCTCACCCATAGTGCCCTCCCTTCAAAATATTATTTTCTCTATATATATGAGTGTAGCACCAGGGTGTTAATTTATGCAACCTCTTTTTCTTTACCTTTCCTTACTATGGTCCTCTGTTCTTCTGGAATCGGTGGTGGAACCGGCTGACCAACTAACTTTGTGACAGCACCGAATCTCGGTGGACAGGCCTCATAGCATGTTCCGCATTTTATACACTTGTCCTGATTTATAATATGCACCATATTTTTCTTACTGTCTATGGCCTCTACAGGGCACCTTCTTGCACAGGTCATACATGCCTGGCACTTAGCAGGGTCAATCCAGTAGGACACAATCTCGCTGAAAAGTTTTTCAATCTCCTCTTTTGTAAAGTAGTCTTTATGGATACTCATGTCTTCATGGGGTGTTTCAAGGCGTTTTGAAAGTTTTTCGTTCATAACTACTTTTATATAAGGGATAAGTTTTATTACCTCGGCGAGTTTTTCTTTAATCTGTGAAATATCTACGCCTTCTGACTTACCGAACGGTCCTATTTCCCTGACCTTTTTTGTAAAACTATTTACATGTTCTACAAAAAGGTTTGCCTCGGCACCGGACATAAATCTCAAGGTCAATCTCTCTGGATTTATGCCAATATACTCGAGAAGCCTTTTGCATAAAAGGACCATATTCATGGTATGGTAGTTGCCATGGGTTATGTAATTACATTCATTTAAGTGACACGCACCAATGAATACCCCGTCCATTCCGTTTGAGAAAGCCCTGAGCACAAATTTAAGGTCAACTCTACCGGAACACATAACCCTAATGAGTCTTATTTCATTTGAATATTGCAGTCTGGAAACTCCAGCCAGGTCAGCAGCCCCGTAAGCTCACCAGTTGCAAGCGAAACCTAATATTCTTGGCTTAAATTTTAATGGTGCGCTCATACTTTCTCTTCTCCTTTTTTAAATAACTTTTTGTTTATCAGCCATTTTCGCCAACTGCCTTTAATTGCTCTACAAAAAGCTCTTCAATGGCTGCATCTATCTGGGCATCCAGCTCATCATTCGTGTAATATTTCAACTGGATTGCACCTGTTGGGCATTTTGAGTTGCAAAGCCCATCGCCTTTACATAGGACAGGGTTTATAAATGCCTTTTTACCCTGTTTTGTGTCCCTTAACTCCAGTGCTCCATATGTGCAGACATTAACGCATGCACCACAACCCATGCACCTCTTTTCATCGATAGTGCAAACAGAACCGGATGCTGTAACCACATCATTGGAAAGTAATGTTAAAACACGACCTGCTGCGCCATAAGAGTGGTTTATCGTCTCTTGCATGAATTTCGGGTAATGGGCAAGTCCGCACAGATATACACCATCTGTTGCAAAATCAACGGGTCTTAACTTTACATGGGCCTCTTTAAAGAAACCGTCAAGGCTTAACACTACTTTAAACTGGTTTGCAATCTCCTTTGTGGATTCTGCAGGAATTATTGCAGCAGCAAGGGATACAACATCTGCATCAAGCTCAAGTTTCTTATTGAGTATATAGTCTGTGACTGTTACTTTGAGCACAGGTCTTCCGTCTTCTGCCTCACCTGGTTCCACAGTAGGCTTGTCTTCAGGTTCATAGCGGATAAACTTTACATCCTTTGATGCTGCCTCACGATAGTAATCTTCGTTGAAACCATATGTCCTTACATCCCTGAATAGGATATATATATCCACATCAGGCCTTTTCTCTTTTAGCATGAGGGCATTTTTAATGGAGTGGCTACAGCAGATCCTGCTGCAGTAATTTCTATCTTCGTTTCTACATCCAACACATTGAATCATCACAACACTCTGGGCATTCATCACCTGATCATCTTCTTTTACTATCTTTTCTTCCAGCTCTAAATTTGTGAAAACCCTTTCGTCTTTACCGTATAGATATTCAGTTGGTTTATAAACTTCTGCACCAATGGCAATAACAGTGGCACCGTGTTTTATCTCAACAGGCCCTCTATTAGAATTAATTTTTGTCACGAAATTTCCAATATATCCCGTGGCCTCTGTTATTGTTGCCTCTGTATATACATGGATTTGCGGATGGTTGTAAATCTTTTTTATCAAATCTTTAAGATATGCCTGCACATCTAAGCCCTGTAAGGTTCTATAAACCCTTCTCGCATTACCACCGAGTTCTTTCTCTTTTTCTATAATAAATACCTCATGGCCCTGATTTGCAATGGATAGGGCACAATTCATACCTGCCACACCGCCACCTACTATTAGACAACGCTTATCCACAGGTAGCTCGAATTCTTGAAGTGCTTCAAGATGACATGCCCTTGCCACAGACATCCTGATCAAATCATGGGCCTTTTTTGTTGCCTCTTCCTTTTCCTTAGAATGCACCCATGAGTTGTGTTCCCTTATATTTGCCATTTCATAATAATACTGGTTGAGACCTGCTTCTCTTAATGTATCACGGAATAAGGGCTCCAGCGTCCTCGGTGAACATGCTGCAACTACTACCCTGTTGAGACCTAACTCTTTAATCTTATCAGTTATTTCTTTTGCAGCATTTGTAGCACATGAGAAAATCTGTTCCTGTGAATATACCACATAGGGTAAGGTCTTACAGTATTCCACTGTCTCAGGCACATTTACTACCCTGCCAATATTGGCTCCACAGTGACATACAAATACACCGATCCTTGGTTCTTGCTGGGAAACATCCATTTCCGGTGGATAGATTCTCTCCTTTGCAAGGTGACCCCTTCTGTATTTAAGGAGTTCTCCAATCTGAGACCCTGCACCGCTGGCGCTAAAAACAGATTCGGGAATATCAATAGGTCCCTGCAATGCACCACTTACAAAAATACCGGGCACATTCGTCTTCATAGGATTGGTCTCGTTTAATTTGCAGAAGTTGTGGTGGTTTAATTCAATGCCAAATTTCTTCTTGAAATCTTCTACATTAACAGGTGGGTTCATGCCAACAGATAAAACCACCATATCAAACTCTTCTTCTTTGACACCATCATCAGGCGTGGAATAACGGATAGTGACATTCTTTGTAACAGGGTCCTCTTTTACTATGGAAACATAACTTCTTATAAACCTTATACCAGGCAGTGCCTCTGTCCTCTGGAAGTAACGTTCAAAATCTTTTCCATAGGATCTAATGTCATTATGGAATATTGTGCATTTTGCATCTGCATCGTGGTCTTTTGTAAGTATTACCTGTTTCTGAGTATATGTGCAGCAAACAGCAGAACAATAGCTGTTTGCACCTTCTATTACCTGTCTTGAACCTACACATTGTATCCACGCAATATTGTGGGGGTGTTTTTTATCCGATGCACGGAGTATTTCGCCTCCATAAGGCCCTGTTGAGCATAGAAGCCTTTCATAGTCCATACTCGTTACTACATTTTGAAATTCCCTGTAATGGTATTCTTTTAATATCCTTGGATCAAAAGGTTCAAAACCAGGGGATAAGATAATTGCACCTACCTCGATCTCGATCTTCTCTGGTTTCTGATTCAAATCTATTGCATTGTTTTTGCACACACCTTCACAGATCTTGCACTTTTTCTCTTTTAGATACAGGCAACTCTCATCAATATACGCAATAAGGGGAATCGCCTGGGCAAAATAGATATGCACTGCCTTATTTAGAGATATTTCCTGGTTATACTGATCAGGATACTGGACAGGGCAGTATTCAACACAGGTGGTGCAGCCTGTACATTTATCTTCTATTATATATCTGGGTTTTTTCAGGAGTGTTACATGAAAATCACCTACCTCACCCTCTACCTCATGAACCTCGGTATAAGTGAGTACCTCTATATTTGGATGCCGGCCGACCTCGACCAGTTTAGGTGCCAGTATTCACATGGAGCAGTCATTGGTCGGAAAGGTCTTATCAAGCTGGGCCATATGGCCACCTATACTTGGTGCCTTCTCGACCAGATATACCTTAAAACCTGCTGTGGCGAGGTCAAGGGATGCCTGGATACCGCTTATACCTCCACCTACCACCAGGACATCTCCTAAATTGTCTTTACCGAGCATTTCTCTTAAATGTTTGATGTTGTCTGTAAGGGATATTACCTTTTCCACTTTAAATCACCTCTTAAAAAAATTTTCATCTGTCCTTGTGCCGAAACCCGTTTGCCCAGTCATCAGTTTCTGCTAAAACCGAATCTTTCAGGATGGGAATAAACAGACAGACTTTTACCGCGCACACGACCCACAAGGGCTATACCGAGTTCGTCTGCAAGCTTAACAGCTGTCCCTGTAGGTGAATGACGGGAAACTACAACAGGGACGCCCATCCTTGCTGCCTTTAATAGCATCTCAGAAGAAATCCTTCCTGTGCTTATAAGTACACAGTTTTCCGTAGAGATGCCATTGAACAGACATTCACCCAGTATTTTATCAACTGTGTTATGTCTGCCAATATCCTCAGCCACCATGATGACCTTATTTCTATCTGCAAGGGCAGATGCATGAAGGCCACCACTTGTCACGTATAAATCCATATATTCTTGGAGTTGTTTCATAAATAACATTATCTGATTTGGGGATATTTCGAGCTCCGATTCAACCTTTTTGGCTGATGTTACAAAGGATGGACCACCACCACAACCAGATGTAAGTCTTTTTCTTTTTGGTAAATCGAAATCCGATCTCGCAAGCCTTACATCAGCCTCTGTTTCATCATCGCATACCCGTAACATGGCAATTTCACCAATACCAGTTATCACACCTTCTGAATATAAAAATCCGATTACAAGATAATTTAGTTTTATAGGTGTGCACAGTATTGTTACAAAATCATTAAGGTTTACTTTAATCGTCAATTCCCTCTCAATGGGCACATGGGCCTTTGACTCAGACCATCTGTCTTCTGAAAAACGAACACATGTCGTCTCAAAGGAGATCTCTTTTTTAGGATGTGAATCAAATCCTTCCATAGTGCCTTTTACGTAACTTCCTGTAAAATCTCTGTAATATCCTTAACGGTTATATCGTCTGCATGGTTTAATACGAGCCTACTATCCTCAAGGGCAGTTATGCAATAGGGACAGGCAGTTGCCAGAACCTTTGCCCCAGCATCTATTGCCTGTTCAATCCTTATGTTTGAAAACCTTTCATGTTTTTCTGTTTCTGCCCAGACCCTTCCTCCACCCATGCCACAGCAAAGGCTTTCCTCCCTTGCCTCTGGAAGTTCAACGAGTTCCAAGCCTGCTATGCTTTTTAAGGTTTCCCTTGGTTCGTCGTATATACCGTTGTGTCTACCGAGATAACATGGATCGTGATATGCAACCTTTTCTTCTTTAAATTCACCAGAAATCTTTAACCTTCCCTGTTTTATCAACTCATGAACATACTGGGAGACATGAATCACTTCAAAATTCACATTAAACATGGGATATTCGTTTTTAAATGTGTGATAACAGTGTGGTGATGATACAAGGATCTTTTTGACACCATTATCAATAAATGTTTTTATGTTTTCCTTTGCAAGTTTTTTGAACAGTTCTTCGTTTCCTGTCTTGCGGATACTTTCACCACAGCAGTTCTCTTTTTCTCCGAGTATGCCAAAATCTACCTTTGCCTTATTCAGTAAATTTACCGTTGTCTGGGCAACCTTTTTAAGCCTTGGGTCATAGCTGCAGTAGCAGCACGGAAAATAGAGAATCTCCATGCCTTCTTTAAATGTCTTTACATTTAGACCTTCTGCCCATGCAGCCCTTGTCTTTCTATCCTCGTTAAAGGGATTGCCCTGTGAGGCAAGGGCAGTGCTTATTGTCCTGTAAGACTTAACTGATCCTGGATATACCCCGTAACCTGTTGCCATTCTGCGGAGCGCTACCATATCATCGATCTGTTTCACATCCCTTGGACATTTTTGAGGACACTTACCGCACGTAGTGCAACGCCATATTTCCTCTTTTTCTATCTCACTTAAACCAAAAGTGGCTTCACGAACAAGCTTTCGCATGCTGAATTTTCTAACCCTGTTCCAGGGACAAACGGTATCGCATTTACCGCATTGGTAGCAAAACTTGACAGCCTCTCCGCCTTTTTCCTTTACCTCATCTATAACTTCTTTAAAGGGTGCTAAAGTTTCCACGGTTTATCTACCCTCTTTCGATCTAATTTTTTTATTCTTCTTTTTGAGTCATTCTGGCAACTGTATCTAACACCTTTTCAAGACCGTATTTATCCACCATTACCTGTATACCTATGTCGAGTTCTTCCAGTTTTACCTCTTCTTCAACCTCCTCTTCCCTTTCCTCATAAGTTAATGCATCTACGAGACACCATTTCACACACATAGGTTCGTCGAGGGGTGGCTCTGTCTCGCACATATCACATTTTATAGGAAGACCTGAATCTGGCTCCTTAAAAAGGTCCCGGGAAGGACAGGCAGCACCACAGAAACTACATACGCTTTCACCGTATTCATAACCACTTTGCATCTTCTCACCAATCATGTATAGTGGTCTTCCTGCGCACTCTGCTGCTGTATAGAAGCTTCCTTTTACAGGGACAAAAACATTTTTTAATTCATTCCTGAATACCTGAATCCTTGACCTTGCAGGGTTTACGCTTGCATATTTTGGATTTGAATGAAAAGCCGCACAGGCTACCTCACATGCACGGCAACCCATACACTTGTCAAGGTCAATTTTGATTATCTTTACTTTTCTTTTCATAGCGCCTTCCTCTTCTATTCTTCCTTATGGATTCCTCTTTTTACAAAATCCTCATAAACATAATCGAGATTGAGCTTTTGAAGCGTTTCCTTTGTGGGAACACCCCTTAAGTCCCAGCCCCTGTATTTATAATATTCATCCATGAGCTTCTGTTCGTATTCGGGGAATCTCTTCTTCCAGTGATCTTGGGGTGGCGTTTCATCTTCTCTTTTTAATCCCCTTGTGATGTTATAACTCCTTATGAGATTCCTTATGCGCAGTGCAGCATTCCACAATTTCTCTTCGTCCATGTCTATACCTGTTCCGTAAGCCATAAAAAGCGGTAAATTATGGATATGGTAAGGTGGTTTAATGGGGAATGAAGAAACACCTGCACATAGGCCAAAGGAATCATCTATGTAATGCATGGTTTCCTGCCATTCAACGAGTTCGGCTATTAAGTCTGGAGGTGGCCAGAAAGGAAAGTTTTTGCCTTCATCGCCCCATTCAAGTATAAACTGTTTAAACCTTTCTTCTTTTCCTGTAGGGATCTGTATCCAGTCTTTTACGAACTCTTCTCTTATATGTTTTTCCATAGGCATTTGTGGAATTTGACCTTCAATCTGGGTGATATTGACCTTTTCACCAGTAGACCACAGGATATAATAGATGGGGTTTAACATGCCGAGTTTTATAGGTACCTGCTCGTGTTTTCTTATGGTGTTGTGGTCAAATGCCTCCGCGCCCTTTCCTATCTTTCGTGCCGCCCAGTATACACCATCTGCAAGCACCTCACCAATACCTTCCCTTCTTACTATCTTATCTAATAACCAGTGGAACCTTTCTTTTTTATCCTTTGGAAAACCAGGCATATCACTATCTGTGAGAATACCGTTTTCGTAGAGTTCTATTGCAAATGCCATGACCTGTGGTGCTGTAAATCCATCTACTCCATAGTGTTGTGCCTTAGAAAGTATCTGGAATCCAAAGTCAAGGTCATCTACCTCGGCTGCCATTACATAGGTAAGTTTTGTAAAGCACTTGAGAATATATGTGGGATAACCTGGTACTTCAACAATACCTGCACATCTTACAGGGCAGTTATAACAGCTTATAAGGCATTTTTTGTATGTTTCCATTGCATCTGCCCATTGTTTCTCAACCTCTTTATTCCAAAAGCCTTTTCTCCTCTTCCTTGCGTGTCCCCAGGCAAAGCTATCTAAATGCCACTGTTCATCGTGTAATGCCATTTCCTGCGGTGAACCTATATATGCAAGTATGGGTGGAACACCTGGGATGGGGTAATTGAGCCTGTACTGGATGTAATCTAAAACCTTATTGCATTCTTCCAGGAATTCAGCAGGTTTTGCAATGTTTATGTCCTTTGTGCCTCTAACTGCTATTGCCTTTAATTTTTTATCACCCATTACGGCACCAAGCCCTAATCTACTTGAGCTTCCTCTGTGGGTTTCTACAGAGGCAAAATACACTCTATTTTCACCGGCAAGACCTATAGAAATCACCTGTGCCCTTGGTTCTTTCAATTCTGACCTTATTGCTTCTGCTGTCTCGTATGTGCTCTTTCCCTGTAAGTGTCTTGCATCCCTTATTTCCATCTTGTCATTATTTATCCATAGATAGACCCAGTCAGGTGATTTTCCTCTAACAATAACTTTATCGTAGCCGGCATATTTTAATTCAGGAGACCAGTAGCCACCCATCATAGAAAATCCAAATAATGAGTTCTGAGGTGAGATGGAGGTTATAATTGTGCGGTTTGCACTTGGAGCCGGTGTACTACATAGAAGCCCAGAGCTAAAGATTAACAGGTTATCTGGTGAAAATGCGTCAGTGTCTGCCGGCACCCTATCCCACATGAGTTTTGCATTTGTGCCCAACCCACCGAGATACTGCTCTGTCATTTGCGGGTCTGATTCAACCCTTTCAATGTTTCCTGTGGATAAATCCACTTCTAAATAATATCCTGTCTCTGCATATCTCATTTTTTTGCCCCTTTAAAAAAACTTTGCAGCATTAAAATTTTGCTGCATCTTTTAATCAACCTTTTATATAAATTTACTGACAAATTTACACGATTAAAAAATCAATTGTCAAGGAAAAAATGAAATAATTCACAAGCCCAGAAATAAAAATTTTTACACATAATTTTTTAATGTGGTTTGTTGTTTTTATTAATATTTTTATCTTGACATAGACTCATGCAAAAATATAATATTAAACTTATAAAATTTTTCACAAACTAAAATCTATACTTAGTCGGTGAGGTGAATATGAAATTAGAGGGAAAAAATGCCGTAGTTACAGGTGGTGGCAGGGGCGTAGGAAGGGCAATTAGCCTTGCCTTTGCAAAAGAAGGTGCCAATGTGGTTGTGAACTATGCCGGAAACCAGAAGGCAGCAGATGAAGTGGTGGAGACGATTAAGGCAATGGGAAGAAAGGCCGTGGCTGTTCAAGGTGATGTGGCAAAGGAAGAAGATGCGATTAAAATAATAGAAACATGCGTTCAGAATTTTGGTTCTATTGATATCCTTGTAAATAACGCAGGTATTTCAAAACCGGCAATGTTACATAAGATGACCGTTGATATCTGGGATCAGGTGGTGAATGTTCAGATGAGAGGTCCCTGGCTTTGCATAAAGGCGGCTTCAAAATATTTTATGCAGCAGAACTATGGCAGGATAATAAATGTTACATCCGTTGCAGGCATGGTAGGGACCATAGGCCAGATAAATTATGCAGCGGCAAAAGGTGGGGTTGTTACCCTTACGAAATCTGCTGCAAGGGAACTCGCAAAGTACAATGTCACCTGTAACTGCATCTCCCTCGGCATTGTAACTACAGAGATGACAACAACATTACAGCAGGATGAAAAGTTAAGAGAGATCTATACAAGAAGGATTCTACTTGGCAGATATGCAGAACCTGAGGATGTTGCACCGGCCTTCGTATTTTTTGCCTCAGATGACTCTCGCTATATCACAGGGCAGGTGCTGCCTGTGGATGGCGGATACGGAATGACGTAAAAATGATGTAAAAAAGAAGGCAAGATTAATAAAATTTATAAGGAGGTGTTCAATGGGAGAAGTACCAAAAACAATCAAGCAGTGGCAGATGATTCAGCCTACAACATTTAATAAAGAGACAAAGGAGAAGATACCTGGAAAACTCGAGTTGGCAGAAATACCTGTCCCTGAACTAAAGGAAGGCGAAGTCTTGGTTGAGATTGCAGGCTGCGGTGTATGCCATACAGACCTCGGCTACTTTTATGATGGTGTCCCAACAGTAAGTAAACCGCCCCTTGCACTGGGCCATGAGATAGCCGGAACAGTTGTAGCAGGAGATCCAGCATGGATAGGCAAAGAGGTAATAATCCCTGCTGTTATGCCCTGTAGAAAATGTATACTCTGCAAGACAGGCAGGGGTAACAGATGTCTTGCCCAGAAGATGCCAGGGAATTCCATTGGTGTCTACGGTGGGTTTGCAAGCCATATACCTGTACCTACAATAGATTTATGTTTAGTTCCTTCTGACAAAAAGGGTTTTGCCCTTGAACAGCTTGCCGTGGTTGCAGATGCTGTGACAACACCGTATCAGGCAGCAAAAAGGGCAGATTTACAGCCTGGAGACAATGTTGTAATTATAGGTGCCACAGGTGGTGTGGGTGTATATATGGTGCAGATGGCAAAGGCCCTCGGTGCAAAAACAGTTATAGGTATTGCAAGAAACATGGAAAAACTCCAGAGAGCCCTCAAATATGGCTGTGATGCAGTAATTAGCACCCTGGACAAAGATAATAAGGCCATAGTAGGTGAATGGAGGAATTTCTGCAAATCCAATGGTATAGATACAGCAGGCTGGAAGATTTTTGAAGTAACAGGCACAAAGGCAGGACAGGATCTTGCCCTTGATCTCCTCTCATTTGTAGGAAAACTCATCCTTGTCGGTTTCGGTATGTCAAAGAGCGAGTATATGTTCTCAAAACTTATGGCATTCGATGCAGAGATTATAGGCACATGGGGATGTCTGCCTGAGTATTATCCTATTGTGCTCGATATGGTGCTTTTAAAACGTATTCAGATTGAGCCTTTTGTTGAGGTAAGACCAATGAGCACAATTGCTGCAACTTTTGAAGAGATACACAAAGCAGGTTCTCCTGCGAAAAGGGTAGTATTAAAACCAGATTTTTAAACACAAAAAAAACATTTAAGGAGGGAAACTATGGGTTTAGAATGGATGCCAAGGGAACATGAATTAAAGGATCATTCAAGACACACTTCTCAGTGGTGGGGAACTGAAGCACCATGCACGATGTATGAGAAAAGGCCACTGAAGGATCCAAAGGGCAATGTAATACCTGATCTGTATGTAGCATGGATAATTTTAAACAATCCTGCCCAGTACAACAGCTACACCACCCAGATGGTAAAAGGTGTTATTGCAGGTTTTGAAAATGCATCAACGGACAGAGAGGTCGTTGGTGTTGTATTTACAGGTGTAGGACCTTTTGCATTCTGCACAGGCGGCAATACAAAAGAGTATTCCGAATACTACAGCAAGCGTCCAGAAGAATACGGCGCATATATGGAACTTTTCAACAACATGGTGGATTCAATCCTTATGTGCAAGAAACCTGTAGTCTGCCGTGTAAATGGCATGAGGGTTGCAGGCGGCCAGGAAATCGGAACAGCATGCGATTTAACCTTAGCATCAGACCTTGCAATATTCGGTCAGGCAGGACCACGTCACGGTTCAGCACCTGTTGGTGGCGCATCAGATTTTCTCCCATCATATCTGAGTATTGAAGATGCAATGTGGAGCTGTATTAGCTGTGAAATGTGGTCAGCTTACAAGATGTGGTGGAAAGGCCTTATAACAAAGGCATTCCCTGTTTTAAAAGACGATAAAGGTAATTGGATAAGAAATCCACAGGTCATCACCGATACATTTATAAAGGATGGAGAGATAGTATACGGCGAAAACAAAACTGGTGATGAATTCAAACAGGCCCGTGCATGGGTGCAGGAAAAACAGAAAAAGGGTGAAGTAGACTTCTCATTAATTGATGCTGAAATCGACAGAATCATGTGGACATATGCAAATCTGTTCCCAGGCTGTCTCATGAAATCCATTGACGGCGTAAGACAGAAAAAGAAATTCTTCTGGGATACAATGAAAAATGACCACAGACACTGGCTCGCAGCCAATATGGGTATTGAAGCATTCCTCGGCTTTGGTGCATTCAATACTAAGAAGATTACAGGCGTTGATACCATTGACTTCATCAAATACCGTCAAGGTGTTGCAAAGGGCGTTCTTATGGACGACAAATTCTTTGAAGAAGTCCTTGGTAAACCTCAGACAAAGTAATTTTGGGGACTTTCACAGGGGGGAGAAATCCCCCCTTTTTTTATTAGAGGAGGTAAAGATGGGTTATAATTTAATTGTTTTTGAAAAAAAAGATAAGGTAGCAAGGATTACCCTTAATGTTCCACCTTCAAACTGGCTCACCATATCCATGATGAAAGAGATAAACGATGCATTAAATGATGTAAAAAAGGATAATGCGATCCAGATGCTTATATTCGACCATGCAGGTGATAAGGCATTCTGTGACGGTGTTGATGTGGCAGACCATACAGAAGACAAAGTGGACGAGATGATAGAGGTCTTCCACAGAATGTTTCGTAACCTTGCAGAGATGGATATAACAACAGTGGCAGTAGTAAACGGCCGTGCATTAGGTGGTGGATGTGAACTTATGTCTTTCTGTGATATAGTTGTGGCATCGGAGAAGGCCCGCATTGGTCAGCCTGAAATTGCTGTTGGTGTTTATCCACCTGTTGCAGCCGCATGGTTTCCAAAGATTATAGGTTTACAGAAGACCTATGAGCTTCTTTTGACAGGTAAGATTATAAGTGCAAAAGAGGCATTGGCCATAGGTCTTGTTACAGCGGTTTTACCTGTTGAGAATTTTAAAGAAGAGGTGGATAAATATCTTGCCGATTATCTAAATAAGAGTAGACCTGTTGCCATATGGACAAAAAGGGCAATTAAGGCAGGGTTAAGCCTTGATTTCTTGCAGGCACTTAAGGCTTCAGAAATTATCTATCTTAAAGGATGCATGTCAACCCAAGATGCAATAGAGGGTATCACAGCCTTTATGGAGAAGAGAAAACCTGTATGGAAGGATAAATGAAAAATGATCTGGCTGATAGCTAAGGGGTAATATATATAATTCATGCTTTATGCGCCAAAGGAAGAGATTTTTTTAAGGATAAATAGACTGAAACACCTTATGGAAAAGGCATCTATGGACGGTGCCTTTTTCCATTATAAAATAGATTACTATTATCTAACGGGCACAATGCAGGATGCACTGCTTTTTGTGCCCTTAGATGATGAACCTGTGCTTTTTGTAAAAAGGGAGGTTTCACGGGCAAAGAGAGAATCGCCCATTAAAAGGATTGTTTCTATCCGTTCTATAAAAGACATTATAAGCTTTATTAAAACCATGAAAAATGTGGGGGTACAACTGGATGTGCTCCCCTACAACGATGTAATAAAATTCAAAGATATCTTGGGTGATGTAAATCTCGTGAATTGTTCTCCCCTTACAAGGGAATTGCGAAAAATAAAATCTCCTTTTGAAATAACTCTTTTAGAGAGGGCTGCTGCTATCCAAAAGATGGTATATGAGTATATACCCCATGTTCTTGTGGAAGGCATGACAGAAATCGAATTGGGCGGTATACTTGAGGCTTATGCAAAGGCACTGGGTCATGAAGGCATTTTAAGGGTGAGGTCTTTAAACTATGAGGCATATACCTGGCATATATTAAGCGGAAGGACGGGAAGCATTGTAAGCCAATCAGATTCGCCTATGGGAGGATTGGGATTATCACCTGCATTTCCTGTAGGTGCAAGCATGAAGAGGATAAAAAGAAACGAGCCTATTCTTATTGACTTCGGCATATGCTATCATGGTTATCAGATAGACCAGACAAGGATGTTCGCCATAAACTCCATGCCAAAAATTTTTGTTGATGGCTATGAGGCGTGCAGGGAGATCCATTATAAGGTGCTGGATAAAATTTTAGAAGGATGGACAAGTAAGGAGCTTTTTGAATATTCGAAGAAGCTTGCCGATGACCTCGGTTTCAGTGAATATTATCTTGGTTTTAAACCACACAAGGTAAAATTTTTAGCCCATGGCATAGGTCTCGAGCTTTCTGAATTCCCTTTTATAGCTGCAAATCATGATTATCCAATAAATGACGGTGCAGTTATTGCAATAGAACCCAAAATGGTATTTCCAAAAAGAGGTGCCTGCGGTATAGAAAATACAGTGCATATAACTAATGGTAAATACAGGATCTTAACAAATACGGAAGAGCGTATCATTGTTATATGAAAGTCCTTTTTTCAACAGGATGCCTTTATTATCTGCCCCTGAAAGAGATATTTTCACTGGCAAAAGAGGCTGGTTTTGACGGTTGCGAGCTTTTGATAGATAGACAGGTAAATAGACCTGATTATCTCGATATCGTAAAGGAATGCTGTGAGATACTGCCTGTTTATTCAATCCATGCACCTTTTTTAAAGATCGATGCCTGGGGAAGTAAAACCAACGCAATAGTGGAGACTATAAAGATTACCCAGGCAATAAATGCCAGTATAATAAACTTCCATCCCCCTTCATGGCTTTCAGTAGAGCTAATTTTTTTCAGATGGTTTAAAAGGATGGAAGATTTTCAGAAGACCCTCGGCTCAGAAGGTATAAGATTAACCATTGAAAACATGCCCCGTGTGGGCAAAAGGCTCATGCTCATACCTTATATATTAAACGATTATATTGACCTCATAGATTACGGGATTAAAAGGAACCTTGATTTTACATTTGATACAACACATCTGGGAACGTTCGGTATTGACCCTGTAGTGGGATTTTTGAGATTTTTCAAAACAGGTAGGTTGAGAAACATTCACATAAGCGATTATAATGACACAGATAGCCACCTTTTTCTCGGAAGAGGAGACATGCCTGTTGCAAAATTTTTAAATACTATAAGAAGATTGGGCTATAATGAATTGATTACCCTTGAAATATCGCCACAAGAACTACCCAGGTCAAGGCATTGGATGTTAAAGATGTTGAAATACCAACTCTCTCTTTTAAAATTTCATTTAGGCCTGGTTATATGAGTAAAAAAACACTGTTTATCTGTGAAAACTGTGGATATGAGACCTATAAATGGATGGGTAGGTGTCCGCGATGCTCTTTATGGGATTCGATGAAAGAGGTAGCATATGAAAAGGAAATGCCAAAGGCATTTTCGCAACCCCTTATAATGGAAGATGAAGATTTACCTGATGAAAGGATTATTCTCGGCATTGAAGAACTCGATAGGGTTTTAGGTGGAGGCATGACAAAGGGGTCATCCATACTTTTGGGCGGAGACCCCGGGATAGGGAAATCAACCCTCTGTTTTGAAATTGCATCGAAGATTGTAGAGATGGGTTATTCTTGTCTTTATGTGTCCGGTGAGGAATCGGCAAAACAGCTTATAGGAAGGAAAAAAAGGTTAAGCCTGAAGGGAAAATTTCCCATACTTACCACAAATTATCTTGATGACATCATCTCTGCCATAAATGCAAAGGTCTATGACCTTGTAATAATCGATTCCATTCAGTCCATATACAATACAAGGCTCTCCATGTTGCCTGGCACCATAAGTCAGATAAAGGATGTGTCATCCCGACTTGTCATGGAGATGAAGTCAAAAGAAACTACCCATATATTTATAGGTCATGTAACAAAGGAAGGGATGATTGCAGGCCCTAAGATACTCGAGCATATGGTAGATACGGTTTTATACTTTGAAGGGGATAAAATGCTTCCTTACAGGATACTAAGGGTTACAAAAAACAGGTTCGGTCCCATAGATGAGGTTGGTATATTTCAGATGAAGAGGGATGGTCTTATAAGTGTTGAAAATCCTTCTGATTTTTTTGTATCAGAGAGAGAAAATATAGGCAGAGGAAGCACCTTATTTCCCTTTATAACAGGCACAAGACCTCTGTTGCTTGAGGTTCAAGCAGTAACACCGAAGACAAATTTTTCCATGCCGAGAAGGCTTTCAATAGGTTACGATTTAAACAGGTTATTTATTATCATAGCCATCGTGGAGAAAGCAATGGGAAGACCCCTTTATGACAGGGATATTTACATAAACATAACAGGCGGAATAAAGGTGACAGAGCCTGGTGTTGATTTACCTGTAGCCGTTGCCATCATGTCAGATTATCTAAATTTAGATATAGGGAGGGATACGGCGGTATTGGGAGAGATAGGCCTCACAGGAGAGATAAGAAAGATAGTAAATATGGATTTGAGGATAAAAGAGTGTGTGAGGCTCGGAATAAAAAGGGTGTTGTGTCCTAAGGGTGTGGAAAATATACCTGAAATTGAGCTGGTGCCTCTAAAAAATGTAAAATCCCTCTTCGAATACCTTGTTACAAGGCGCTAATCGTGTAATGTTTAATATATGCCCTTTAAAGTGCGGCCGCACTATTAACATTATGGCATGGTAAAAGCCATGCCCTCAGGTCTTATGGTTAAAACAGGACACGGTGATTTTCTGACCACCTTTTCTGCAACACTGCCGATTAATATATGTTCGATACCGCTTCTGCCGTGTGTGCCCATAACAACAAGGGAAATGGATTCTTCTTTTATATAGCTTATTATTTCAACAAAAGTAACACCGGACTTTATTACCTTTTTATAGGGTATATCGATTTTTTTTGAAATCTTTTCGAAATCCTTTTCTATCTCTTTTTCTATATTTCTTTCGAGGGCAATAATGTTTTCAGGTGTCATAAAAGATTCATAAGGGGTAAAATAGCTTAAATTAGGTATAACATGTAAGAGATGAAGTTCTGAATTAAACTTTTTTGCAATCTCCACTGCATAGGCAATAATATTTTCAGTATATTTGGAAAAATCTACAGGGCACAGTATTTTTTTAAACATATTAATCACCTCCATAAGTTTTTAAAAATCTAAAAGGCACATTTCACTAAAAATCGAAATACACATTCAACGCCTTAACAGGACACACCTTTACACATAGTTCACAGGCAACGCATTTTTTGTAATCAAAGTTTACCTCCATTGTCTTTCGGTCTATATACAATGCTGAAGGGGCACAGACACTTGTGCACACACCGCAATGGACACATTTTGATTCATCTCTTTTTATATCCTGTTCAATAGGCTCTATACCACAGCCTGCATCTATGAGATACTCGATGCCTTTCTGGAAATCCTCTTCTTCACCTTCTATCTCCATTACCATAATAGAATCTGCCTTAGGTAAAACATTTGCCCTTAATATGTTAAAGATCAAATTGTGATCTTTAACTAGTCTGTATACAATGGGCTTGTCTATCATATTTTTTTTAAACCTTATGAGTATCCTTTTTTTCATTTTTTCCTCGCTTTATTGTTAATCATGGTGTCACTATCTGAATATCACCCCAAACACCAAGGTGGTCTTTCATTATAATAAGTATACCCTTTATTTCTTTAAATGTCTTTGCCTTTTCTATGGCATTTGAAATATCATCCCTCTTTTTTACAATATTTCCTATATATGTTGCAAGGCCATCGCAAAATAAAGACGATTCTCCTATGACACAGACTGCATCTGTCTTGCCAAAACTTAAAGAATGGCCCACTGTGCCTGAGGATGTGCAGATACCATATGCCTTTTCCGAAGGTTTAATGTTTAAAGCTATTTTTTTACTAAAAGGCGAATCTTTTGCATATATAAGGATTTTTCTTTGTTTCTTTGTCTTAAGGTATATGTCTCCTCCGTTTTCTAAGATGAATTCATCTGTTAGAGAACTTATATCATTGCCTATAAATTCAGCAATTGCACCGGCAACACAGGCAAGGGGACCAACACCTATAATAGACGATGCCTCTATCATTTTCTTTACAATAGGGGGCGCGTATTTGTCGTAGGATATGGGGATAAAGCTATCTTTAAATTCTGGTCTAAGCTTAATATATTCGTCGAGCTGATATCTGTAATGGATAAGCCTTTCTTTAATATGTTGGGAAATGTCTTTTTTTGTGCAACACAAAATGTCTGTTTCTTTGTGGATAACCTCATAGCATATAAGGTCGTGAGGCCTTGATACCTGTCTGTAAAATCTCTCTTCATACAATTAACTATCCTCAAATCTTATAAAAATAAATTTTCTTAAAAAGTTAATATTCAAGCATTTAAAACTATAGTAAGACGTTGAATTTTTTTAATCCAAAAAATTATACTACATTAAAAAAGGCCGTTATTGATTTAATAGTTACAGCGAGTATATTCCCTTTACCTAAACACCTACTCCGAGCATTCCGTTTGATACATGGCTTGCCTCTGTGGCCGTTATGGACTGTTCATCAACATCTTTTTCGATTTTCATCGCAAGTTCTCTCAACTGTGAAGCCATTTTAATGCCTATTGAAAAGGGATCGCCTGCAGTCTCTATCCTCTCTTTTGCTATCTTTTCCAGATTCATAAGCGCATCTTTGAAAAGTTTCTCGCCCTTATCCTTTGCCTTGCTGTTTGATCTTTTGCTTGGCCTGGTTGCCATTAAAACACCCCCTTAAAAATTTTTTTATATTTCACTTAATTTTTTATTAAGTCTTCTATCATTTAAGTATATCCCCGATATGCTTTTAGTCAAGGAAAATAAACATGGTTTTTTTCACAACAGTCTTTAAAACAATGAATCAATAGTATCCAGCATATTTCCTTTCAATTCTTTTCCTCCAAAAGACACAATAAATTCCTTTTGAGGCAGTTCTTTTATCTCTCTTTCTATATAAATGCCTGTATTTGCCCATCTTTCTATGTTTTTTCTTTTAAAACCCATAAGATGAGGCTCATCCCTTCTGTTTATCTTTACAATAACCTTTCCTTTAATGTCGTATCTTGAAAATAGTCCCGTTAATGCAAGGTAAAAACCTTCTGATTTTACTATATTTCCAAAGGCAGGGTGATAGAAACCACCAGCAATCTTTTCCTTTATAACCTCATTATCCGTTAGACCCATTTTTACAACGGGTATATTTAAAAATAAGGCATTAAGGTATATATAAAGGGCCCTTAGAACAACTTCATTAAAATCACAGGGCACAAATTCACCACTTTTGAATGCATTGTAAAGGGGTGTATCCTTTAAAATGACAAGGGGGTAAATTCTTATATACGAAGGCATAAGTCTTTTTATATGTTTTACCGTATGACTTATATCTTCTCTTTCTTCATCTGGTAAACCTACCATTACCTGTATTGCCACATGAAAGCCTTCTTTCTTCAACAGTTCATAGGCGTTATAGAAATCAGCCACACTATAACCCCTGTTTAGTTTCAAAAGTATCTTGTCATTAAAGACAGGCATGCCGAGCTCTATGGTTTTCACGTTGTTTTTTTTTAATATGTGAATGGTCTTTTCGTTTATTGGCACGGGCTTTGTAGAGATCCTGAAAGCAGTAATGTTTTCCCTGTAATTATCGAAAAGGGAGAATATCTTTTTTAGAAAAGACGGAGGTATACCAAAGATATTGCCGCCAAATAGCCCCACTTCATATTTTTGATGGCAACGGGAAAGGGAATTTTTAATAACCTTTTCAATGTCTGATTCTTTTGTATCTGTTATAATAGTCTGGTCATAATAAATGCATCTTCTATCACAACCAAGATGGGGTAAAAATACAGGACATAGCATAAAGCACGCTGTTTTCTTTACATTAAGGTTATCCTCTGCTACAATAACCCAAAAAATTATGACTGTAAAGCATTTTATTTCAATAACAATCTTACTATTTTTTTGCCTCTTTTGCACAAAGTCCAAGGACCCCCACTTTTACGATGAAAGGGGCACACCTGCCTATGGGGATACGATTATTACAGCATCCATTGGAGAACCATCGAACTTAATTCCGATCCTTGCTACAGATAGCCCTTCCCATGAAGTGGCATCTTTTATCTACAATGGCCTTGTAAAATACGATAAGAATCTTCGCATAGTAGGTAATCTCGCAGAATCATGGGAGGTATCAAAGGATAATCTTACCATTACATTTAAGCTCAGAAGGGATGTAAAGTGGCATGATGGTGTGCCTTTTACTGCCCACGATGTTATGTTTACTTATAAACTCATTACAGACCCTAAGACACCTACTGCATATGCCGGAGATTTTCTCCTTGTTAAAGAGGCAAGGGTAATAGATGATTACACCTTTAGAATAACATACAGTAAACCTTTTGCCCCAGGGCTTATAAGTTGGTCTACTGCCATACTGCCAAAGCACCTCCTTGAGGGAAAAGATATTACAAATTCACCTCTTTCAAGAAAGCCAGTAGGCACAGGACCTTATAAATTTTACGAGTGGATTCCAGGAGAAAGGGTAGTGCTTACTGCCAATGGTGAGTATTTTGAAGGTAGGCCTTATATCAATAGGTATATAATGCGTGTAATACCTGATAGTGCTACCATGTTTTTAGAGTTAAAAAGATACGGTATTGATATGATGGGCCTTACCCCCATTCAGGCAGTAAGGCAGACTGATTATCCTGCCTTTAAAAGAGAGTTTAATAAATTCAGGTATCTTTCTTTTGGATACGTGTATTTAGGTTATAATTTGAAGCACCCTTTTTTTAAAGATAAAAGGGTGAGACAGGCAATAAGCTATGCCATAAACAAAAAGGAAATTATTGATGGGATACTCCTTGGCCAGGGTGTTGAGGCAGATGGCCCATATAAACCAGATATGTGGGCATATAATGGAAATGTAAAAAAATATCCCTATGATAGACAAAAGGCTAAGGCACTTTTATCTGAAGCGGGTTTTAAGATGGGTCAGGACAACATCCTTTATAAAGGCGGCATCCCCTTTGAATTTACCATACTCGTTAATCAGGGAAACGATGTAAGGATAAAATGTGCAGAGTTAATCCAGAAAAGACTTTCAGAGATAGGTATCAAGGTGAAGATAAGGGTTATTGAATGGGCGAGTTTTATAAATGAATTCATAGACAAGAGAGATTTTGAAGCAGTTATACTCGGCTGGAGTATCCCTCATGACCCTGACATTTTCGATATATGGCATTCATCAAAACAGGGCAAAAAAGAGCTTAATTTTATTTCCTTTGAAAATAAAGAAGTGGATGAACTCCTTGTCAAGGCAAGGCATACATTAGATATAGAGGAAAGAAAGAGATGCTATTTCCGTATTCAGGAGATCCTTGCAGAGGAACAGCCGTATACCTTTTTATTTGTGCCATATGCAAACGTGGCAATACATAAAAGATTTAAAGGTATTGAGCCGGCACCAGCAGGTATTATGTATGACTTTATAAAATGGTATGTGCCGGAAAAACAGATGAGGTATATCCAGTAATGGTGCGTTATCTTTTAAAAAGATTGATTCTCATGATACCCATGCTTCTGGGCATCACCATTATTTCCTTTGTTGTGATCCATTTAACCCCTGGTGAGCCTGGTGTTATTGAAGCAGAGATGAATCCTAAGGTGACAAAGGAGGTTCGTGAGAGGATTAGGGCATATTATGGCCTTGATAAACCCCTTCATATCCAGTATTACATGTGGCTTAAAAGGATCGTGAAACTCGATTTTGGCATCTCCTTTGCTTCGGACAGGAGGCCAGTTATCGAAAAAATAAAGGAGAGGATACCCATTACCGTATCCATTAATCTTATCTCCATGTTGCTCATATTTATTATAGGTATACCCATTGGTATATACTGTGCAAAACACAAGGATACAACTATTGATAAGGCACTCACTGCCTTTGTCTTTGCAGGCTATGCAGCACCTACATTCTGGCTTGCCTTACTTTTAATGATGTTTTTCGGTGTATACTTAGAGTGGTTACCCATTTCAGGGTTGAAGTCCTTTAATTTCAATGAAATGTCATTTTTCGAAAAGATCATGGATGTGGCGGGTCATCTCATTTTGCCTATCTTTATATCTGCCTTTGGCGGTCTTGCAGGTATATCAAGATATATGAAAAGTAGCCTTCTTGAGGTATTACGCCAGGAATACATAATTACTGCCTATGCAAAAGGTTTACCGGAAGATGTGGTGTTAAAAAAACATGCCCTTAGAAATGCCCTGCTGCCTGTTATTACCATAATAGGCCTTTCTGTGCCAGGGCTTATTGGTGGAAGTGTAATCTTTGAGAGTATCTTTTCCATCCCTGGTATGGGTCAGCTTTTTTACATGAGTGTCATGGCAAGGGACTACCCGACCATTATGGGTATACTTGTGATAGGAGCATTTTTAACCCTTCTCGGAAACCTCCTCTCCGATATCCTTTACGCAGTGGCAGACCCGAGGATAAGGATAGGTTAGCGTTTGATGGAGGCAATTGATGTCCACATACACGGTTTTTTAGGTTTAGATACAAAAGATGCAACCCATGATAACATCCTAAAAATAGCAGAAGGGCTTTTTAAAAAAGGCATTACAGGTTTTTTACCTACCGTTTATCCCCGTTCAATCAGTCATATGAGAGAAGATATGGATTCCATAAAAAAGGCTATGATTATACAGAAAAAAGAAGGCATTCAAGGTCAAGCAGAGATAATGGGCATTCATCTTGAAGGACCCTTCCTCAATCCTGCAAGATGCGGGAGTTTGGATAAAAAAGCATTTCTTATGCCAAACGAAAAGAATTTTAAAAGCTTAATCGAGGGCTTTGAAGATGTGATAAAGTTAATCACCATTGCCCCTGAACTGGATGGAGCTTTAAAGATTATAGAAAAGGCCGTTGAAAGAGGAATCACAGTAAGCATGGGTCATTCTGATGCAAGATTCGAAGATGCAGAGGCGGGTTTTAATGCCGGTGCACGGGGGATTACTCATATACTAAATGCCATGCGGCCCATCCATCACAGGGAGCCAGGCATAGCAGGGTTTGGCATTATGAATCCTGAGATTTATATCGAAGTTATAGCAGATGCATTCCATCTTCATAAAAAAATAATTGAAATGATATTTAGAATTAAAGATCCTGAACACATAATCCTTGTGTCTGATGCAGTAAAGTATACAGGCCTAATGTCACCTGTAGAAGCAGATGGTGTTCTTATTGGTGGTGCAATGACAATAGTGGAATCTGCAAAAAGGATCATAAACGAAGGATTTGAAAAGGATATGGTTTTAAAATGTATCTCCCTTAATCCATCAAGATATCTTATGGGCTAAACTTTTCTGAAATTTTTTAACTTCTGTGGAAAAAGAGGTCATATAAAGTATTTTTTCCTTGAATAGTCTTAAACAAGCCTCAACTAAATCATTATGGGCAGCTGAACGCATTTTTTTGCCTTTATCGTGACCTCATCATTTTTTAATCCCAGTGAGCAATGGGCAACTCACTCTATATGTCTTTAGGTAACTCATATCCCTTTTTACGATAAAGATTCAAAAGTTGCATTTCAATGTCTGTTAGCTTTCCTGGCTTATTGAGTATACGAGAAGGTATTGAAATCTTGTGGGTTTACTCATTTTTTGATTTTAAGGCCTTTGAAGCCCTCAAATGCCTTGCTTTGAGACTAAAATTTGTCTATCCTGTAAAGGTGTGCAGATATGTTTGAAGATTAACCTTCTTTTTAACGAGATTCAGCTTTTTTCTTATATTATAACGATGAATGTCAACAGTCCTTGTTGAAAGCCCAAGCAGTTGAGATATCTCTTTTGTTGTTTTACCTTTTTTTATCATATCTGCAACCCTGATTTCGCAAGGCGTAAAATTGAGATACCGTGAAGTCAATCGTTTAATAAAAGGCGATACTATTTCATTTAAATTGTTTTCTATTATGTTTATTAAAGCCTCATTGGTATAGTGTTTAAAAGTCTTGAGTTTTTCTATATAAGGCAAAACAAGCTCTTTTACATTGTTGACAATCTTTTCTTCAAGCTCCAAAAGGTCTTGTTCGCGGCGTTTTAGTAATACATTAAGGGCTGCATTTGCCTCTTCAAGGCTTTTTGATTTGATATTAAGTTCTTCAAGCATTGTTTTGCGCTCTGTAATATCCACCATTGTTCCTTCAAAATAATTGATGTTTTTTGAATTATTATATACAGCCCTCATATTTGTATTCACCCATATTAATTTGCCATCTTTTCTGCGGCACTGGACCTCAAAGTTATTAACAAAACCGTCTGATTCAAGGATCTGCTTTAATTCGTTTCTTCGCGCAGGGTTAACATAAAGGTCTTTTGCTACATCGTTGATGGAGCGCATGATTTCTTCAGGGGTTTCAAAACCAAAAAGCCGTGCAAAGGCATGATTAGCATTTAATATCTTTCCATCAGGGGTTGTTTGAAAGATGCCTTCCATGGCATTCTCAAATATCATTCGGTAGTTTTCCTCTGCCCTTTTAATTGCCTCTTCTACCCGTCTTCTTTCAGTAATATCCCTCCAAACAGTTAATAGGACAGGTTCCCCTGTAAGGAAAATAACACTGAATGAGCCTTCCACAAGAACATTTTCACCATCAGTGCGTTTTAGCATCCATTCAAATTGGCTTGAACCATGCCTTAAAACCTTACGCATAATTTTTCTTGTCTTTTCAAAAGAGCTTAACCCGTCTGGCTGTATATCAGGCGAGATATCTAAAGGATTTAAGCCAATTAGCTCATCTTTACTTTTATATCCTAAAAGCCGAACAGCAGCTTCATTGCAATCAATTATGCGCCTTTTTCTGTTTAATAACAGAATTGGTTCAGTGGATTTTTCGAATAAGAGTCTGAATTTTTCTTCGCTTATTTTGAGAGCTGTTTCTGCCCTTTTTCTTGATGTTACATCTACAAGTATAGTAATGATGTATTCTTTTAAGATGATTGACCTGAATTCAATATCTTTTTTTTCACCGTTTTTGCATTGCACAATAAACTCTTCTTCAAACCATTTTCTGCTTTTAGATAGAACTTTGTCTTTCCAGAATTGAAATACTTTAGTCCTGTATTGCGGGTCAGGGTAGGCCTTTTTGAACCACTCCCGTCCTGTTGGAACATCCTCTTTTGTATATCCTGTAATACGAGTAAATTCTAAATTTACGAACAGAAATACACCATTTGTGTCAGTTATTATTACACCCATAGGCAGGTTATTGAGTATGGCATTTAAGTCTTCCCTTTCTCTATGTAATGTTATCTCTGCTTCTTTTCGTTTTGTAATATCTTCTATAAACCCTTCATGGTATATGACCTTTCCTGAATCATTCTTGACTGCTCTTGCATTAATGGAAACATAGATTTTACTTTTATCCTTTTTATAGAGTTCAGTCTCAAAACATTCGACATAGCCTTTTTTTTCCAATAATTTCTTGAATGATTCCCTATCTTTTTTCCTTACATATTGTTTTTCAATACATGGCAAATGCGCTATCATATCTTCCTGGGAATTAAATCCAAACATCTTGATAAAGGTTTTATTTGTCCTTATGAAAGAGCCATCTGGTGTAACTTGAAATATCCCTGTTATGGCATTTTCAAAGATATTTTGATAATTTGCCTCTGTTTCCTTAAGGTGAGCCTCTATCCTCTTTTTTTCTGTGATATTGTGCCAGATAACATAGTTTAAAAGTTTTTCTTTAACAGGAATAAGGGTTATAAAAACATCTGCCCAAATTGGTTCGCCCTTATGTGTTTGAAAGATCCATTCAAATTTTGAATGGCCTTTTTCGTAAACTGTTTCATAAAAATTTTTTTCTTTTTCAGCAGATGAAATCCCGTCTGGTTGTATCTCAGGTGAAATATCACGGGGTTTCTTGCCAACCAATTGTTTTTTTTCGTTATAATCGAGTAGTTTAATGCAGGCATTATTGCAGTCAACGATTAGATTTTGTTCCATTAAAAAGACTGGATCTGGAGATTGCTCAAAAAGAAAACGAAACCTCCTTTCGCTTTCAACAAGTAAACCCTTAACCTCGTCAATAAGCTTCTGGAGGTTTGCAGTTTTTAGGATTGAATCGTCCATTTATTTTATAAAATCAGCCATACTTCGCTGAAGAATGGACAAATTTTTTCTCCATTCTATCATATGAAAAACATATAAACAAGTTTTTTTCACATTTCATGATTTACAACCTTTAAAATATCCATACATTTCTGCTCAGCAATCCTTATGGTTTCTTCAGCCATTTTTGAATCTGTTACATCCTCAAGAATCTCAATTGCACCTGTTATATTTCCTTTTGCATCCTTAACAGGTATTGCAGAAAAACATAACCATTTTCCTCCACGGCCAAAGCTTTTGAAAAAATCCATGGCTTTATGAAACCCTATTGTATTGGTTTTATAATCATTAATATGATACCATTTATTTATCTCTTTTTCTGCTCCATCAACTATCAAATCTGCCATGCATGGTCTTTCATAATCGTAGAATGCCTTCCAGTGATTTTTTGTTCCCACCATCTCATGGGCTGTTAGTCCCCTCAGATGTTCAAGTGCCTTGTTCCAATAAACTACCTTATGATCTTTATCAATCATGAATTGGGGTATAGGTGATCCACATATTATACTTTCCATTTGAGCCTTTTGATTGTGTAGTGCCTTTTCCATTTATTTTAGCTTTGTAATGTCATGGATTATACCAACTATTCCTGATACTGCACCTTTCTCATAAATAGGTGTAAAGTCTGTTTTTATCCAGTTGACTTCACCTAAGGCATTTTTGTAACTAAATTCATAGTTATGCATCTGTTTACCTTGAAGGCATGCATTAAAACAACTGTATATATTATTTTTTTCCTCTGGCAGAACAAAGTCATAGATAGTTTTTGCATCAAACCAATTTCTATCAAATCCTGTTTTCTCTAATACTACATTATTAACAAATATGAATCTGCCATGGGGATCACAGAAAATAACGCCAAAGTATTTTTTCTGTATCTTTTTTAAAAAATCTTGATTGCATTTGCTGAATATCTCTTCTTCCTGTTTTGCCTCTGTCATATCCCATAAGGCTGAGATAACATGAGTTGTGTTCCCATCTTCGTTTTTATAAGGAAAATAATGGATTTTATAATATCTTTTACCATTGCCTAAAACATTAATCCATCCTTCATGCTCAACAGGAACACCAGTGAAACACCTGTCAATGCATTGCTTTATTATCTTTTGGAAGTTGGCCTCACCCCATATATCTATAACAGTGTTGTTTAGAACCTCATTATGGCGCTTCCCTATAATTCTGCAATATGCCTCATCCACAAATTCATAGACATAGTCCTTATTAATCAATGTCATATATTTATCTGTTACTGGCATTGCTGCTCTAAAATGCCAACCTTTATAATAATCAAAAATAGGCTTCATTTTACACCCCTCCTTAATATCATATTGTTTTGTTGTTTTGATTTTTCATGTATTGTCTTGATTTTGTATAAATAGTTTTAATCTGATGAATAAGATTATCTCGCTCACCGGGTTTGACCTCTCTTACCACCCTACCTGGTGTCCCCATGACCAGAGAGTTAGGTGGGATATGTGCTTTCGCTGCTATAAAGCTGCCTGCACCAATTATGCTGCCTGATGATATCACTGCGCCATCTAAAATTATTGCGCCAATACCAATTAGACACCTTGATTCAATGAGGGCACCATGAACTATAGCACCATGACCTATCAGGACCTCTTCTCCAATATTCACTGGAAGCCCTTCAGGGGATTCAATAAAAGCAAAATCCAAGATCGCTGCATGTCTTCCAACATGAATCTGAGCACTGTCTGCACGAAGAACAGCCATAGGCCATACGCTTGATCCCTCATCTAAAACAACATTTCCAATAATCCTTGCAGAGACATCTACATATACCTCATCATGGATGATTGGTTTTAACCCTTCAAATTCACTAATAAATCCATTGAAATTATTCATTTGCCACTCTCCTTTTTTCTTCATTCTTTTTTTCATCTTCAGAATCTTTATTGTCTATGATGCCCTCGATATAGAATTCACCTACGTCCATTACACGTATGTTTTCCCAATCCTTTTGCTCTTTTAAGGCATCTTCAAACATGGTTATACAAAACGGGCACGAGGTAGCAATTATAGTGGGATTTTCCTTTATAGCTTGTTTAGCCCTTTCTCTATTAATCCTTGTATCTGCATCATCTTCAAGCCACATCCTGCCACCACCAGCACCACAGCAGAAACCATCTTTCTTGTTTTTTTCCATTTCTATGGGAGGTTTCCCTGTTATTATCTCTATAAGGCGCCTGGGTTCTTCTATTATGTTATTATATCTTGCAAGATAGCATGAATCATGGAATACGATACGCTCATCTTTTAATGCCTTGTTTGGTTTAAATATATATTTTTTGTTTAACTTGTCCAGAATCTCTGTATGATGGAACACCTCATAATCAGCGCCAAAGGCCTTATAGTCATTCTTTAATGTGTTATAACAATGGGGGCAGATTGTAATGATGTTTTTAACCCCAAGCTTTTTGAAGAGATTCACGTTCTTTATAGCCATACTGTCAAAGACATATTCATTTCCTAATCTTCTCACAGCATCGCCACAACACATTTCTTCTGAACCGAGTATGCCATATGAAATACCTACTTTATTGAGGATAGAAACCAAGGAGATTAATATCTTTTTAGTTCTCGTATCAAAGGATCCCATACAACCAGCATAGATTAGATATTCATGTCCTTCATTAGAAGAAAATGTTGGTATATTGAGGCCTTGTGCCCATTTTCCCCTTTCGCTTGGTGCAAGCCCCCATGGATTTGACCTTGCTTCAATATTTTCAAAAAAAGAAATCAATTCTTCAGGAAATTTTACCTCTTCCATGATAAGGTGTCTTCTTATATTGAGTAATTTAGGGAAATGTTCAATAAAAACAGGACAATTTTCAACGCATGCGCCACAGGTTGTGCAATCCCAGACCATCTCTTCCTTTATACTCATATCGCCATTTCCTATAAGGGCAACAGGGAGTTCCACATCTTCAGGGGGCCTGCCAATGGTGTCAAAAGGTCTTGATTTAATAATATGTGAGCCATTTTCCATTAGATTTTTTTTAAGGTGATGAATCATTTCCTTTGGATTGATTTCCTTACCAGCGATATTAGCAGGACATGAGGTTAAACATCTCCCGCATTCTGTGCATGCCAATAAATCGAGAAGGTCTTTCCAATTAAACTGGGTTATTTTAGATACACCATAAGATATATCCTTACTAAAGCGCATCCTTGGCAGGGATTTTGGAAATGAGAAATTTCTGAAAAAACAATTGGGCAAAGATGCAAGGATATGGAGATGTTTACTGTATGGTATAAAGATCAGAAAAAACAGAAACAAAGATGCATGGGCCCACCAGAAGACCCTGTTTAAGATATATAGGGCTTTCTCGCTTGTATTGTTTGATAATAGAAGTTTTGCTATGAATGCTGAAACAGGAACTGATTCAAAGGGTTTTTCATTAAGTCCTAATCCAGTTACATTTAAACCAAAATAAGCAGCCATTAGAAGACCGACAGTTGAGAGGATTATATATGCCTCTTTCGTAGATTCCAAAAAATATGGTTTGAAGAACACCCTCCGTATCGTTGCGAATATGACAGCAAGGAACACCACAGCAGACATTACATCTGCAAGAAAACAAAGGATTGTGTAAAGGGTATCTCCTAAAAAGGCAAGGGTAAATTTTGGAAAGAAGCCAGATATCACAAATTCAAAGTTTATAGGCAGTAAAACCATAAACCCCCAGAACAGCATGAGATGATTGAAACCAAAGGTTTTTTGCACAACTCGCTTCTGGAGAAACCCATAATAGATCATGCCTTTAAAACGTTCCCATAGACGATCAAACCTATCTTCCCATTTTCCAAGGGAGATAAAGTTGAAAAGGGTATATATTCTCCTTAAAAATATGTAAGCAGAGATAGCAACAAGAACTGCAAATATTATTGATTCTATAGGTTTCATGGCAACTCCTTAATTATAAATTTGAATTTGTATTCATCTTTTCTTTGAGCGATGTTATAAGCGGTGGAACGATCTCGAATACATCTCCTACTATACCCACATGGGCTACTTCAAAGATAGGGGCATCCTTGTCTTTATTGATTGCTATTATATGCTCTGCGTTCTGCATACCTACAAGATGTTGAATTGCACCAGAGATACCACATGCAAAATATAGTTTTGGCCTCACTATTTTTCCTGTCTGACCAACCTGTCTTTCATGGGGTATCCATCCTGCATCGACTGCACACCTTGAACCACCTACCATTCCACCTAAAAGAGATGCAAGCTCCTCAAGGATTGAAAAGTTCTTTTTCTCGAGCATGCCTTTGCCACCACTGACAATGATTTCTGCTGTCCTGATATCACATTCTGTTTCATTATTTAATGGAATAATCTCAAGTATTTTTGTAGCAATGGCCTCTTCATTAAGCTCTATAGACTCCCTTATCAATTCTCCTACCCTTTCTTTTCTAAAAGGTGGGACTGGAAGCACCCTTGGTCTTACAGATGCCATCTGGGGCCTTGCTGTTTCTGTTAATATTGTGGCCATTACATTGCCACCAAAGGCAGGTCTTGTCTGTTCAAGGAGTCTTTTTTCTTTATCTATGCTGAGTTTTGTGCAGTCAGCTGTAAGGCCTGTATTAAGAGCTGTTGCCACTGCGCTTGCAAGGTCTCTCCCAAGTCCAGTTGCTCCAATTAAGAGGATTTCAGGATGATATTTATTTATAAGATACACAAAGCAATCAAGATAAGGACGGGTTCTATAGTATTTAAGCGTTGGGTGATCAATAATATAGACTTGATCAGCGCCATATCCAAATGCCTCCATTATAAGGTGTTCTACATTATAACCGAATAAAACTGCGGATAATTCTGTTTCCAGGTCAGACGCAAGCTCTCTGCCTATACCTAAAAGCTCCCATGATACCTGATTAGGTTTACCATCAAAGTGCTCGACAAAAACCCAAACCCCTTTCCATTTTACTTTATCCCTATCTCCACCCTTTTCTGTCTTTGAAATATCCTCAACAACCTCATGGCTATCTTTATTTAAGAAAAGGGAAAAATCTTCAAGTGCATTAGATGAACATGCTTCAATACATTTTTTACACCCATTACATTTATCTATAGTTATTACAGGTATACCCCTTATATCATATGTATCATATTCAATAGCATGGGTTGGACAGACAGATATGCACTTACCACAGCTATTACATTTTTCATCTGTAATGGGATAAATCAATTCGAAGGCCTCTGCTGGACAGGCTTTTACACACTTTTTGCAACCTATACATTTAGCAAGATTAACAATGGGCGTTCCTTGGGTGTCATGGGTGTCGTATTCTATAGCATTGGCAGGACATGAAGGCTCACACCTACCACAGCCTATACATTTTTCTCCTATTAAGCGAACTTTTGGTCTTAACTTTTTTTTCTTAACCATTTTGAATACTCCTTATCTTCCATTCTTCAAGTTTTTTTATTATCACACCTACGAGTGTTCCTACGCCGTTGCCGTTTTCATCTTCCGCATATATCTCTCCCTGTTGTTTTTCTGGGGCAAATATCCTCTTGACTGTTGTGGCAGAACCATTCAAACCTATGGAATTTAAATCTAATTTCATAAAATAATTATTCCAGACAGGTATAGATATCTCTTCTGAAAAGATTCTTCGTGGCACCGATGGATATCGAGGTTTGTTTGCATCCCTCTCAATAGTTAGCAAAATAGGTAGAGTAACCTCTATTATTTCATGCCATTCATCCTGTTTTCTCCTTACTACAATCTTTTTTCTTTCAAGATCTAATGAGATAATCTTATCGACAAGGGTTGCTTGATTAAAACCGAGGCGTGTTGCAATGCCTGGACCTACTTGGGCAGTATCCCCATCTATTGTTTGTTTCCCACACATAATTATGTCTACGGGCTCTTTTTTAGAGACCTCTAAAATGGCGTGGGCAAGGACTTTGCTGGTAGCGAGGGTGTCAGCACCACCAAAGACCCGGTCACTCAATAGGATACCTTCATCTGCACCCATAGCAATAGCCTTGCGGATAACCGAATCAGCCATTGGAGGGCCCATGGAAATAACTGTCACCTTGCCACCGTATTTATCTTTTATCTTTAGTGCCTCTTCCACTGCAGGTCCATCAAAAGGGTTTGTGATAAAGGGCACTCCTTCCCTTATCAGTGTATTTGTGATAGGATCTATCTTGACCTGTGTTGTATCAGGAACCATTTTAACACACACAACTATATGCATATGACTACCTCCTTTCCTCCAGAGTTTTTTAAAAATGACTTTTTTTGTTGAAACATTTGTTGAAGCATGTGAAATTTCTATCATTGGCAATTAAAATTGACAATATCAAAAGATTTCTTAAATAATACCTATATAAAATAGTAATTATCTCGTTTTCAAAAAAAGGCTTATGTTGCTGAATAATAGTCAGAAAGCTTTAATTTTAAGGCTGAGTAATGTTATTGTTTGTAAGAGCATTTCTGTTGAAATTGCTTTTGAGATAAAATAGGTCTCAATATCACTTTTTTAGTCATAATAAAATTTGAAATTTCAAGGTCTTGAAAATCCTTATAAACTCCTCGAGAACGAACTCTAAGTACTATTATAATAACCTGTATTCTCTTTATGGGTAGATTAAATAGGGGATAATCATAGATAATACCCGCTTCTGTCCTTCTTATACAATCTTGTGATAAGATCCTATACGCAGCTGGGTATCATGGATGGTCTTTAAGGTTTTAGATGTGCTGGAGAAGAAATGGATATTATTGGGCGATTAAATAAGAAAAAAACCAATGGAAATAGTTGCAGGGGAAAAACCATGTTATCTTCTTCTTGCCATTATATTGCTTAAGATGGAAATGTATTTAAGGCATATTAAAAGAGGGAAAATACGTGCTCATTTACCCCTACTTAATTGAGGCAATTAAATTAATAGACCTATTTTATTGATTTTTTTATTTCGTCGAAAAGGGTTAGATAACTGATACCAGTTTGATCTGCAATTTTTTTAACATCGTCAAATTCGATATGGGTTTTCAGGGGCTCTCCCTGAGAGTTATAACCGTATTTTACATGTATCGTACCAAAGGGCGTTTGTTCTTTTTTAATTTCTCGTTTCAACACCTCCCTTGAATCCTTTCTTATTCTAATTCCAAAGGTGGTTGTCTCTGAAAAGACAGTATTTTTAACCTTTTCAAGTTTATCATCTTTAACGAGTATTGATAGCCTTACCCCGAGCCTTCCTTTTTTCATGTAAACTGGGAAAAATACGCACTCCAGTGCACCGGCATCCCTTATTCTCTCCACTGCTGGGGCTAAATATTCGAGATCCATATCGTCTATATCTGTCTCTATTATCCAGACCTCGTCAAAACCCTCTTTATCTTCTAATGTGCCTATGAATATCCTTAAAATATCAGGCCTCATAGATTTATATGTGCCAACACCATACCCTATCCTTTCCACCTTCATAGGAGGTGCAGGGTGATATTTTTGTGCGTAATATCTTATTATTGTTGCACCGGTAGGTGTAGTCAGTTCAAGGGGCTCATCTAAGAAAACAATCTTAAATGGATTTAGTATCTCAAGGGTAACAGGTGGAGGATTGGGTATGATGCCATGGGATGTTTTTATTGTTCCATTACCACAGGGTACAGGACCACAGAATACCTTTTCTATACCTAAATAATTCATACCATGGGCAACACCTATTAGATCAATGAGTGTGTCTATATTAGATAATTCGTGAAAATGAATCTCATCTGGCAAGATATTATGGATTTTTGATTCAGCATCTATCAATATACGAAGCATACCCCATGCATCCCTTTTTACGTTTCCATCTACATCTATCCCTTGTATGATTTTTTCCATCTCTTCTATGGTAAGGTGAATATCCACATTTTTTATCTTTAAGTGGATGCCCTCTATAACACCCTGTGAAAGTAATTCAGGCTCTATATCCGGTAAGGGTAAAGGGATTTTTTTAATTGTTGTTAAGAAAGATTCAAAGGGATAACCTCCATGGATTAGGGCAGCAATCATCATATCACCGCTTAAACCGAAAACCGGGTCTATAAACATAATTTTCATGGTCAAAGCCTATTTATAAGGGTAGCGAAATATGCGGCACCAAAGCCATTATCTATATTAAATACAGATATGGTGGAGCAAGAATTGAGCATAGCAAATAAGGCGGTTAGACCACCTAAGCTTGCACCGTATCCAACACTTGTGGGCACTGCCAATACAGGGACCCCAACGAGTCCTGCTATAACAGAGGGCAGTGCACCTTCCATGCCTGCCACAGCTATTATTACCCTTGCACTTTTAATCTTGTCCATATTGCTTAAGAGTCTATGAATCCCTGCTATGCCCACATCATAAAGCCTTTCTGTCTTGTTGCCGAAAAAGGTAGAAGTTACATATGCCTCTTCTGCCACTTTGCTATCGCTTGTTCCAGCAGAGACAATAAGGATTAGCCCCTTTCCTGTAATGGCATTGTCTTCCTTTATATAAAAGCAACCAGCCTTATCATTGAATATCCCCTTTTCGAACTTTTTACATAGGGCACTGCCTATTCTTTTACTTATCCGTGTTATTAGCACGTCTTGGTGCTGTCTTCTTAATGCCTCTGTAATTTCAATGAGTTCTTCCAATGTCTTTCCTTTTCCAAACACAACCTCCTGTAAACCTTTTCTGATTGACCTGTGATGGTCTATTTTTGTATGTATTAAGTCTTCAAAGGGTATTTTTATTAGTCTATGGTATGCCTCTTCAGGCGAAACAGAACCTGTTCTTATCTTTTCTAATAGATCTTTTATCCCTTTCTCCAGCATGACCTATTAAAAATACTCCACCAAAAAGGCATTTTTTACGATCTTAATGTTATCTTTTGTTATGCCTACCACGTCAAACCGTGCCTTTTTGTTATTCAATTTATGGGATTTTAGATAATACTGGGCAGATTTTATAATATGCCTTTTCTTTGCCTCGTCTATGGCATGGAGGGGGTCACCGAATGTTTCTGTGTTTCTTTTTTTTACTTCAATAAAGACGAGATAACCTCCTTCCTCGGCTACTATATCAATTTCTCCAAAGGGGTTTCTGTAGTTTCTTTCGATAATCTTATAACCCTTTGCTTTTAGAATGCTTGTGGCCTTATCTTCTCCTTCTTTGCCTTGTTCTCTTTTATCAGTGGTCAATGTATTCTTTTACTCCTCTATAGGTTTTTCTGTGGATAGGTGTTATACCAAACCTTTCTATGGCCTGCCTGTGCTCCCTTGTGGGGTATCCTTTATTTTCTTTAAAATTATACTGAGGATATGTATCGTGATAGCCATCCATAATCTTGTCCCTTATAACCTTTGCGATTATAGAGGCGCAGGCAATAAAAAAACATTTTCTGTCACCCTTTATGATGGGTTTTGCCTGATAAAAACCTCTTATACTGTTATTTCCGTCAATGAGTATCAAATCAGGTTGGACTTTGGCATCTTTTAATGCCCTCTCCATAGAGAGTAAGCTTGCCTTAAGGATATTCATCTTTTCTATTTCTTTGTTGTCTGCAATGCCTATTCCAATAGCGTATGCGTTTTCTTTAATCCATTGAAAAAGCTCTTCCCTTGTGTTTTTGTCCAATAATTTTGAGTCATTTACCCCGCAGGCCTGTTCAGGCACCTTATCCCACACCACACAGGATGAGACCACAGGACCTGCAAGTGGCCCCCTTCCTGCCTCATCTATGCCAGCAATAAGACCTTTTAGGTGACAACCCATCAGTCTCTTTTCTCTTTTAGTTTTGCTGCCTTTCCTTTTAGTTCCCTTAAATAGTAGAGCTTAGACCTTCTAACCTTGCTCTTTCCAACGATCTCTATCTTTTCTATAAGGGGTGAGTGTACGGGAAAAGTCTTTTCTATGCCTACACCGTATGAAACCTTTCTCACAGTAAAGGTTGCCCTTGTGTTTCCTCCCCTTTTTCTTATCACAACCCCTTCAAACATCTGAATCCGCTCTTTATCACCCTCGAATATCTTTGTATAAACCCTTACATTATTGCCCACATTCACTTCTGGAAGGTCAAGCCTCATATGCTCTTTTTCTATCAAGTCAATTACTTCGTTCATCTTTGCCTCCTCTTATTCCAAAAATTCTGTCGAGTATTATACCAATTGCAACCCTTAGGGAGAGGTGATTGTAATGAGAAATTCCCTTTATGGGTTCCAGCATTTTGTCGCATATGTCAATGGTTTCATCTGTTAAACCCCAACCTGTTCCGAAAAGCAAGAGGGTATTTATATCGTCTTTGTAGACAATGGACCTTAGCTCGTCGTATCCCAATGTTTTATGAGGTCTATCCTTTGATGATGTCCCTATTAACATCGTATTTTTTTCTTTTTTTACCTCCTTAATTAACCCTTCAAGGCTTTCTTTCATAACAATTTTACTCAATGCCGATGACCTTAAAGGGTTGTAGTCAGCACCGTATCCATACCGCCAATGTTCGATAAGTCTTTCCATAATCATCCTCTGTTTTGAAAGAGGAGTAACAATATAGCATATTTTAATACCAAAAGTCATGCAACTTCTTGCAATATCATGAAGCTCTAAGCTGTTTATACTCGTAGCCACGATTTCTCTATGTTTGTTGTAAACGGGGTAGTGGATTACAGCAATGTTTAAGTTATTCAGTTAACTCCTCCATAATCTCTTTTATAAAGAACTGGTCTTCCCTTGTGGGATTAAAACTTTCCATAAGATCAGGTCTTCTCATTATGGTCTTTTTTATGGATTCTTTCCTTCTCCATTTCCTTATCTCCTCATGGTTGCCAGAAAGTAAAACCTTTGGCACTGTCATATCCATAAAGACCTCTGGTCTTGTATATTGTGGGTATTCAAGAAGGGGCTCCTCTAAGCTTTCGTTTGTAATTGAATCTTTACTACCTAAAACACCGGGGATGTGCCTTGAGATGGTATCTATCAAAACAAGGGCAGGTATTTCACCGCCTGAGAGCACATAATCACCTATGGATATCTCTTCGTCTACAAGATTTGTGATCCTTTCGTCAATGCCTTCATATCTTCCGCAGATAAGACAGAGATGGGTTTTTTTAGAAAGCCTTCTGGCATCTTTCTGGCTAAAAATCTTGCCTTGAGGTGTAAGGAGTATATAATAAGGTTTATCGAAATTTTTTTCTATATTGAGCATTGCATTATAAATAGGTTCGATCTTCATTATCATGCCGGGGCCACCGCCGTATGGGGTATCATCGCATGTTTTATGGGCATCTGTGGCAAAATCCCTTATATTTACTATATTAAAGGATATTAAATTTTTTTCTTGGGCCTTTTTAAGGATACTTTCTTTAAGAGGTGAATCGAATATGCCTGGAAAAAGGGTAAGGACAGTAAAGATCATGCAAGGAAATCTTCCCCTTCCACCTTTATTTCAGATGCATCTAAGTCTATGGATTTTATGTATATATCTACCATGGGAATAAGTATCTCTTTCTTTTCTCCTATGACGAGTATGTCGTTTGCCTTTGTGTGAATAATGTTTTCAACTTTACCTAAGATATCTCCTTTTTTGTCTATTACATTTAATCCTATTAATTGAAAATCATAATACTCATCAGCCTCAAGGGAAGGAAGGTCTTCTTCCTTCACAAACAATTCTTTATTTGTGAAGGAAGCCACCCCCTCAATGGTATTATAACCTTGAAATTTTATGTAATAAAAACCCTTTTGTCCTCTAATACGCTCCGGTTTAATCTCTACCCATTCTTCTTGCTGTTTTATCAGAAAAGTATTGTAATCGTATAATCCTTTTGAAACCTCGTTATAGTATAAAAACTTTACCTCTCCTTTTAAACCATGGGTAGAGACAATCCTTCCAATGGATACGTATTTCATTATTCGATGATTTCAAGGACCGCCCTTTTCTTTGCCTTTGTTGATGCTGCACTTAATATTGTCCTCATGGCACGGGCAGTTCTACCCTGTTTGCCAATTACTTTGCCAAGGTCATCCTTGGCCACATTTAATTCGATAACAGATATTTTTTCTCCCTCGATCTCTGTAACCTTCACCTGGTCGGGATTGTCAACCAAAGCCTTTGCAATAAACTCGATTAAGTCTCTTAACATGTTCTACCTCCGAAATTTATAATGTTAGTTCGTTTAAAATCCCTTGTTTTTTAAATATGTTTTCTACCGTTTTTGTTGGTTTTGCACCTTTTTTGTACCATTCTTTAATCTTTTCCTTATCAAGGTTGATTACTGCCGGTTCCCTTAAGGGGTCATATGTTCCAACCTTTTCAATAAACCTACCATTTCTTGGATAGATGCTTTCTGCAACAACAATCCTGTAATAAGGTTTCTTTTTTGTGCCATAACGGGCAAGTCTAAATCTAACAGCCAATCCTTTCACCTCCTATCTAAATAATAGTTGCTTTGGTAGACCTTTCATGCCACCTTTTGAAAATTTTTTAATCATCTTTTTTGCCTCTGCATATTTTCTTAAAAGTTCGTTTACGTCCTGAACCTTTGTTCCGCTTCCTTTTGAAATCCTGAGCCTCCTGCTTCCATCTATGATATGGGGATATAGCCTTTCTTTTTTTGTCATGGAATTTATGATTGCCTCCATCTTTTTTATATCCTTCTCCGCTTCTGTAAAGTTTATTGCACCTTTTAATTTGTTTAATCCTGGAAACATACTTATTATAGATTCCAGTGAACCCAGTTTTTTCATCTGCTTTATTTGCTCTCTAAAATCCTCAAGGGTAAATTCATCCTTTCTAATCTTTTTTTCAAGCTCTAAAGCCTTTTTTTCGTCGAATACCTCTTGGGCCTTTTCTACAAGGGACAACACATCGCCCATGCCGAGAATGCGCGATGCCATCCTTTCGGGGTGAAAAGGCTCTATGGCATCTAACTTTTCACCTATACCTACAAGTTTTATGGGTCTACCGGTTACTGCCCTTATAGACAAGGCAGCACCGCCTCTTGTATCACCATCGAGTTTTGTGAGTATTAGCCCATCTATGCCGAGCCTTTCATGGAATGTCTTTGCTATACTTACGGCATCCTGACCTGTCATGGCATCTATAACGAGTAATGTCTCTTTTGGATTAAGGATTTTTTTTTGATTTACAAGCTCTTCTATCATCTCTTCGTTAATATGGAGCCTTCCCGCTGTGTCTACTATTAAGGTATCAAGACCATTTTTCGCAGCAAATGCCTTTGCCTCTATGCATATGGTGACTGGATCTTTAATATTATCCACGGAAAACGTGGGTATGTTTATCTGGCTGCCTATCTTTTTTAACTGGTCTATGGCTGCAGGCCTGTATATATCCGATGGGACGAGAAGGGGTTTTCTGCCTTTTTTTCTTAAAAAAAGTGCAAGTTTACCCGCTGTTGTTGTCTTTCCTGAGCCTTGAAGGCCTACCAATAAGATGGAGACAGGGGGAGGGCCAGATATACTTAACGGCACATTGGTCTTGCCTAAAAGCTCGCATAGTTCGTCATAGACTATTTTAACAAACTGTTGGCCAGGGGTTATGCTGGTTAAGACCTCTTTCCCTAAGGCCTTTTCTTTTATTTTTTCGAGGAAATCTTTTGCTACCTTATAGTTTACGTCTGCTTCGAGTAGAGCTATTCGAACTTCCCTTAAGGAATCCTTTATGTTGTCTTCAGTTAACTTACCGTAACCCCTCAGTTTTTTAAATGTTTCTTCTAATCTTTCCTGTAGTCTTTCAAACATATCTTATTAAGATAATGGAAAAATCAAATATAGTCAATGATAATCAATTTAAATTACTTTTTTATAAGCTCCGCATTTACTTCTGTCCCGAAGTGATCCTCAAGGTCTTTATTTAATTTTTCAAAATCTTCTATTTTATCAAATTCTATTACAAGCTCTCTATCGTCTAAGACCTTTATCTTTCCGTATTTTTTTACAATCTCCGTTACCTTTGTCGGGTCTACTGTAACCCACCCTTTCATCCTTTTAATAAGTTCTTCTCCGTTAAAAGCCCTTTCTATAGTAAGTTCCACCTTCCTCATCTTTGCCTCCCATCCGATGAGGCTAGGCTGAACGATGATGGGCGTCACAGGATCGTGCATGGCTGCACATCTAAACCACAACTTTGCCCTGATCATAAAATCACCCCTTTTTGTTGAATTTCAGAAATTTTATCAATACTTGAGTATATGGGCAAGAGAAAAATATTATATGAAAATTTATAAGACAATGAGGGGTTTTTAAATCTCAGGATGATTTTATTTTAGTTAGAAATCAGAAATATTTTTGAGTTTGAAATTTTTAAAATAAAAAATTGATTCATTATTATAACTACAAAAATGTTTTCATAAATGTTATTAATATTGACAAAGATATAAAAGATTTTATATAATGTTCACGATAGTGAATTATGTATAATGCACCTGTCATAAAGAAGGCCCTTGATGTTATAAGGTTAATGGTTGATGATTTTAGTCCTGTCAGTGTAACAGAAATATCAAAGCGCCTTTCCATAAGCAAAAGCACTGTTTTTGGTATACTTAAGGCCCTTGAAGAAGAAAGACTCATTATAAAAGACAATACCAGCAAAAAATATTTAATAGGTCCTGGTTTATTTGAACTTTCTAAAAAGGTATTTAAGGGTGGTGAATTAACAACCATTGCAAGGCCATACCTTGAAAGGCTTGTAAAAGAGGTGGATGAAACGGTATTTTTATGTACCAGGTCTAATGATAAAATAGAAACTATTGATGTTGTTGAGGCAAAAAAGGCAGTTAAGATATCTGTCCCAGTGGGAACAAAGATGCCTATTACAGCTTCTGTCCTTTGTAAGATATTCCTGTCTCCATTGAAAAATGATGAGATTAGAGAATTTTTATCAAAGAAGGGTTTGAGAAAATACACGGAGAATAGCATCACCGATATTGACAGGTTTATAGAAGAGATTGAGAAGACAAGGAAGTTAGGATATAGCCTTGATCTGGAAGAATTTTTAAAAGGAGTGAGGGCACTGGCTACCCTTTTAAGTTATCCTGATGGAGCTTTAGCAGGTGCCATATGTATTCTCGGATTTACAAGTTCTTTCAAGGATGAAAAGATCCCTTTTATGATAGAAAAACTAAAAGAAGCCACCTTTCTTATTAATGAAAGGTTGAAATTGCTTAATATCAGATAATATTTTAATTGATGAATTTATTTAAACCCCCTTTTCTTTTTTTATATATTCTTTTATGCCTTTTTTTAACTTCCTGTGCAAGCATTGAAAAAAAGACAGAAAACGACTTTGAACGCTATAAAAAATATGTAGAGTGTGTCCCTGTTTCAGAATCTGAATATGTGAAATGTTCGATAAGTTATGATCAGTCAAGTTTTTCTACCAAAAAGGGAAAAAAATTGACCATAACAGCCGATTCTGGTGAAAGGCTTGAGCTCTGGTGGAAACTTAACTGGCTAAGACTGCAATTTATACTTATATATTATAATCCATCGGGCTCAGAAAAGTTGCGTTCCGGTATTACAATCGGAAAGTGTTCATTTAGTGAAGGATGTAATTACGGAAATTTTTTAGGGCCTGATTTAGATAAAAACGGCATCCCCGATTATTTTACAGAAATAATCTGGGATAACTGGGATTTTGGAGCCGATGACGATGGAGATGGTTACTTAGACCGCTATGAATATGTTTTTAGGCCGCGAGAAAATCTGTATGAGGTGACAAATTATAAGTATTTTTACCCTGAAAAATGCACACCTCCTGTGAGTCCATGGAACGATGTATGTAATATACGTAGTGAATGTAAAGCCCCTTATATGTTAAAGGAAAAAAGGATATTAGAATCTAAAAGCTTTTAGGCTTTGACATTATATTATACAATATGATACATATACATGCCATGAATTTAAACATTTTTAACACATTTTCTGGAAGAAAAGAACCCTTTAAAACGATAAAAGAAAATTCTGTTGGACTCTATGTGTGCGGTGTAACGGTTTATGACCACTGCCACATAGGCCATGCAAGGAACGCCATTGTCTTTGATGTTATAATAAGATACCTAAAGGCAAAGGGCTATAATGTAATTTCTGTAAAAAATTTTACTAACATAGACGATAAGATCATAAAAAAATCTCATGAAGAACATATAAACTGGAAGGATGTAGCAGAAACATATATTGCCTCTTTTTACGAAGATATGGATGCCCTTAATATATTGAGACCAACTTACGAACCCAGGGCAACAGAGCATATCGATGGTATGATAGAGCTTGTGGAGACCCTTTTAAAAAAAGGTAATGCATACATAATAGATAATGATGTGTATTTCAGCGTGGAAAGTTTCAAAGGGTACGGTGAACTTTCTAAAAGGTCTCTTGATGAGATGTTAGCCGGCGCAAGGGTAGAGGTCAATGAAAAAAAGAAAAACCCCCTTGATTTTGCCTTATGGAAGGCGTCAAAGGAAGGCGAGCCCTGGTGGGATGCACCTTTTGGGAAAGGTAGGCCAGGATGGCATATAGAATGCTCAGTTATGAGCACTAAATATCTCGGTAATCCCTTTGATATTCACGGTGGGGGTAAAGACCTGATATTTCCCCATCATGAAAATGAAAGGGCACAAACAGAAGCAGCAACGGGAAAGAAATTTGTTAATTATTGGATACACAATGGTTTTGTAAATATAGAGAAAGAAAAGATGTCAAAATCCTTAGGCAACATACTTCTTATAAAAGATTTTTTAAAGCAATACCACCCAGATACATTGAGGGTTTTCTTCCTGTCAACTCATTACAGGAGCCCAGTTGACTATAATGAGAAGTCTATAGAAGATGCAGACAGTGCCCTATACAGGCTTTATCATACATTGGAGCGTGCCGATACCCTATTGCATGGGAAAGATATAGAAGAAATGGCCTTTGATGAAGCCGATGAAATAAAGCAAAGATTCTTTGAAGCCATGGATGATGATTTTAATACTGCCCTTGGCCTATCTTGCATATTTGAGTTATCAAAGGTGATCAACCGATTGATAGATATCCGCGATGAAAGCAATCTGCCTTTTATTGCCTATACAAGGTCTTTATTCTTATATCTTTCTGGAATCTTAGGAATTTTAAATGATAAGTGGCAGATATACGACGATAGGGAGAAGAAAAGACATCTTGCAAAGATCGGTTTAGATACCCATGAACTGGAGAGATTAATCGAAGAAAGGTCAGAGGCAAGAAAGAAAAAGGATTTTAAAAAGGCAGATAATATTAGAAATCTACTTCTTGAAAAAGGGATAATTTTGCAGGATTTGCCAGGTGGCACCGAATGGAGAATAAAAAAATAATTTTTTTAAAGGAGAGGGATAGATGAAAGAAGTAAGGTTTTATGGAAGAGGTGGCCAAGGTGCTGTTACATCAGCTGAGCTTGTGGCTCAGGCAGCAATAAAAAGCAATATGTATGCTCAGGCCTTCCCGAGTTTTGGACCAGAAAGAAGGGGGGCACCGGTTCAGGCGTTTTTGAGGGTTTCAGATAAGCCTATTAAACTAAGGGCAAAGATATATAAGCCTGATTATGTGGTAATACTTGATTCAACATTGATAGGGGTTGTAAACCCGGCGGAGGGCTTAAAGCCTGAAGGGATTGTAATTATAAATTCAAATAAGTCCCCTGAGGAACTGAAAACTTTGTTCCCAGGTCATAACATTGCCTGTGTTGATGCCACAAAAATTGCAAAAGAAGAGATGGGTGTGCCAATCACAAATACCACTATGTTAGGTGCCCTTGTAAAGGCATCGGGTATTGTGGGTATTGAATTTTTTGAAGAACCTGTGAGAGAAAGATTTGGCACTATTGCCCAGAGGAACATAAACGCATATAAGAGGGCATACGAAGAAACTATCCTTATAACACTGTAAAAAAATATTAAAATTCTAACATTATAAGAAGGGTAATGAGTTAGATGTATTAGTTATAGATGTCCATATCCATATAGAGCTCCATGTTATGCCCTTTAAGAATTTGCAAGAATTGCTTCTATCTGCCGTATTATGGTATGCGTTTCTGACCCCCATGAAATTACCAGTGTTATTATCATAAATTGACTAAAGTTTTAAAATATAATAAGATGAACCATGAAAAAATGATTAAAAATTTTACACAATCCATTCAAAATTTACTAAAGTGAAATTAACGTACTTGAGAGGTTAATATATGTTACTTAAAGATGTTGCCCTTGCTTTGGATGCAGAGATTTTATGTTGTGAAGAACTGTTGGACCGAGAGGTAAAAACTTGTTTTGCCTGTGATATGGTTAGTGAAATGTTGCTTCATGTGCAATCCAATACCCTTCTTATAACATCTCTTACAAATGCCCATGTACTCCATGCAGCCCTTGTAATGGATGCCCTTGCCGTAGTGTTTGTTGGGGGAAAAAGGCCGGATAATACTGTAATAAAAAATGCTGAACATAGTGGTCTGCCATTAATGACAACGAAAAAGCATATATTTGAATGTTGCGGTCTTTTATACAAAGAAGGATTAAGAGGTTATGAACATTAATATCAGACCATGCTAAACAATAGTTTTAGATTTACACCTCATATAACCCTTGAATTCAAAATCGAAGAAAAAGATTTTTTTATTGCCAGTGAATCAGCATCAAGGATAAAAAAGACATTACAACAACTCGGTATAAAGCAAGACATAATTAAAAGAACAGCTATAATTATCTATGAGGCGGCCATGAATGTTGCAATCCATGCGATACACGGAGCCCTTAAGGTATATGTTGACCCTGAAGTAATATCTGTTGTGACCGAAGATGTAGGGCCTGGTATTGAAAATGTTGAGCTTGCAATGAAGGAAGGCTATTCTACCGCGCCTCAAGAGATTAGAGAAATGGGGTTTGGTGCAGGTATGGGATTGCCAAATATCAAACAGTGTTCCGATGAATTGGTGATCGATACTAAGATTGGGGAGGGGACAACATTAAAGGCAAAGATTTATTTAAATAAAAATCATGAGTGAGTATTATGACAGAATATTTTCATTCAGTAAGGCTTGATTTTGAAAAATGTAAAGGATGCACAAACTGTATAAAAAGATGCCCAATGGAGGCCATAAGGGTTCATGAAGGTAAGGCAACTATAATGCAGGAAAGGTGTATTGATTGCGGTGAATGCATAAGGGCATGTCCTAACCATGCAAAGATATCAGTAACAGATACACTGGACATCTTAAATGATTATAAATATAGAATTGCCCTACCGGCACCATCCTTTTTTGCCCAGTTTAAAGAAGTAGAAAATGTGGAGTGTGTGCTCCATGCCCTTTTGAATATAGGTTTTGACGATGTCTTTGAAGTGGCCCTTGCAGCAGAAGTTGTGGGTTTTTTAATTCATCAATATATAAAAGATAATAAGATAAAAAAACCTGTTTTTTCATCTGCATGTCCAGCAGTGCTTAGGCTTATGCAGATAAAATATCCTGACCTGTTGGAGCAGGTTGCCCCTGTTTTGACACCAATGGAGGTGGCAGCAAGGATGGCAAAAGAGGATGCAATGAAGAAGACAGGCTTGAGTTATGAAGACATAGGTGCCTTTTTTATCTCTCCATGCCCTGCTAAGGTAACTGAGATGAGAAATCCAATGAACACAAAACACTCTGCAGTAAATGGTGTGATTGGTGTAAGCCTAATTTATAAAGATATAATAAAACAGATCCTTGCCATTAAATCGAAAAAAAATGAAGATTATGAAAAATTACATAAGGCAACAGGTCTGGGTATGGCCTGGGGTTATGTTACAGGGGAGTCAAAAAATGTTGATATGGGTAAGGCCCTTGCGGTAAGCGGGATTCATAATGTTATAAGTCTTCTTGAAGAGATAGAGCGGGGTGAATTAAAAGATGTGGATTTTTTCGAACTCCAGGCATGCACCGGTGGATGTGTAGGGGGACCCCTAAACATACACAACCTTTTTGTAGGAAGGGTCAGATTAAGAGAGCTTATTAAAAAGTGCGGTATACAGGCGCCTTACTATACAGATAAACAGCTTATTGACCTTTACAAAAGGGCTCATTTTGAAGCCACAGAACCCATTAAGCCAAAGACAATTATGCACTTAGATGAAGATATGTCTCAGGCAATTTTAAAATTGGAACAAGTGGATAAAATAGCCAGTGAACTTCCTGGCCTTGACTGTGGTGCCTGTGGTTCACCGAACTGTAGGGCACTGGCAGAGGATATAGTCAGGGGTGTGGCATTCGAGACAGACTGTGTTATAAAATTGAGAGAAAAGGTAAAGACCCTTGCAGAAGAGATTTTAGACCTTGCGAGGATTGTTCCGCCATCTATGGGAGATTCTTCAAAAAAAATAGAAGAAAAATAAAAAGAGGTGAGCATGACCCTTGGTGAGATCGTAAAGGAACTTGGCCTTGAGGTTTTAACAGGTAATATAAACCTAAATAAAGAGATAAAATCAGGATATGTCTCTGACCTCCTCTCTGATGTCATTGCAAATATTGAACAGGATTCTATATGGATAACAATACAGAGACACATAAACATATTAGGGGTGGCAAAATTAAAGGATGTTATTGCAATTGTAATTCCTCGCAATCTTTCAGTAGAGGAAGAGGTAATAAAAAAGGCAAAAGAAGAGGGTATTGCAATATTGAGAGATAGAAGAAATGCCTTTGAAATAACCGGATTATTGTACAATATGTTAAAAAAGGCTCAAAATAAATAGGATGTATAAATTTGAGTGGGTTTTCATGTGATCTCCATATCCATTCGGTGCTATCACCGTGTGCAAGCCTTGACATGTCACCTAAAAATATAGTGAAAAAGGCAAAGGATGTAGGTCTTGATATAATTGCCATAACAGACCATAACATGACAGAAAATAGTATCTATGCCTACAACATAGGTAAACAGATGGGTATCGCTGTGCTTTTCGGGATGGAACTTCAAACCCAAGAAGAGGTGCATATGCTTGCAATATTTGACCAATTTAATATCGCTATGGAATTTCAGAAAAAAATATATGCCCTTTTACCTCCTGTAAAAAATGATGAAGAGTATTTTGGAGATCAGATTGTAGTAGATGAAAACGATGAAATACTACGATTTGAAGAAAGGTTGCTCCTTAATTCTTCTCAAATAACCCTTGAAGAAGCAGTATACTGGATTAAATCACACGGGGGACTGGCGATTCCATCCCACATAGACGCTCAGACATTTAGCATTATAAGTCAGCTCGGTTTTATCCCAGAAGGTCTCCCCTTTGATGCCCTTGAGATAAAAAAAAATGAAAACATCCCGAATATACTTCCCTTTATGGCAGGGTGTGAGCTCCCTTTTGTGACATTTTCAGATGCCCACTATTTAAATGATATTGGAAAGAAAAGAACTTTTCTTGAGATGGATAAACCAACGTGTAAAGAGATTGAGCTTGCCCTAAAGTTGATAAAAGGTAATGTAGGAAAAAAGGGTTAGGTAAGAATCATTAAAATATTCAAATAAAATTAAAATATTGGATAAAAATATAAAAAAAGGTTTATAATAAAGTTTGGTGTGGATTTACAAATTAAAAAAAGGAAAAGACCATGTTTTTTAGAGAATACACAATAAAAAGGATATTTCAGGGAAGGCTTTTAAAGGGAAGCGACATTATAGAAGATATTAAGGCATTTTTAAAAGAAAAATCTGTTCAATCAGGTATCATTTCTGGAATAGGTGCTGCAACAAAGGCAAATATTGGTTATTACGATCAAGAGGCCCGAATATATAAAATACACACCTTTGACGAACCTATGGAGATTCTATCATTGAAGGGTAATATATCCATTAAAGACCATGATGCCTTTCCTCATCTCCATGGTGTATTTTCAAGAAAAGACGGCTTTTGCATTGGAGGTCATATCTTTGAAGGCACAGAGGTATTTGCCTTCGAATTCGAAATTGTAGAGTTTGTGGGGGATCCGTTTATAAGATATTTTGATGATGAAACAGGGCTTTATCTCTGGGCAAAGTAAAGTGAAGTTATCTTTTAAAAAGACTTAAGGAACTCTCTGAACCTTTTGTAAAATCCATAACCTCTATAAAACCTTCGTTTAAAAGTTCTTTTTTGAGCTTATTGTCTTTGTCTCTTATGACAATGTATACTGTTTCTTTTTTTTCCATAAGAGAAAAAAGACCTGTTCTATCGTGGATTTCTTCTAAATACCTTTTGGTATAAAACGGTATGAATCCTCTTATTGTTTCATCGGGTTTATAGGCATAAATGGATGAATCCTTTGGAATATAGTTTATGATTTTTTCTGCAAAGGGCTTAAAGTTTTTATACTGGTCAACAAAAGGTGTGCCAATTAGAAGGGCAAACAAAAGAATTCCATAAAGGCACCCCCCCACTAAATAGAAATATTGTTTTATCTTGTGTTGAAGAAGTTTTTTTAAACAAATGAGAGATAGAACAATAAGGCAAATAGATATAATAATAGAAAAAACAAATTCTTTTGAGTCTAAAGCGATAGGATATATCTTTGAAATATATTTCACCATAGGTAAGAACATAATACCCATAAGCAAATACATAAAACCGTATATCCATAAAAAGATTCTGTATAAACCCTTTACGGGCCATGAGTTTATAATATATTCTATGAATGCACTGGTAAGAATGGAAATAGGGGCAAATAAAGGCAGAAGATACAGTATCCTCTTTGTGGCAGAGAGGCTAAAAAGGACAAAACCACTTATAAACCAGCATAACAGAAAGAGAAGTCCTTTTCTATCATGATGCGCATTTTTTGAAAAGACATAGAAAAAAGTGGGTATTAAAAATATGGACCAGGGCATAAATCCAGCTGGAAATTCTGTAAAATAGTAATAAAAAGGCCTATGATGACCAGACTTGCCCCCAGGTAAAAAACGTAATAGATTGTTATCGATGAAAAAGACTCTGATGTATTCCATGCCACCATAGTTATATAGACATATAGCCCAGAGGAAAAGAGAAATTAAAAAGAGCAGAAGGCCTATCCAGAGTTGCATTTTTGTAATTTCTTTTATGTTCTTATCCAAAATCAAAAAAGATAAAACTGCCACTGCTGGAATGCCAATCCCTATAAATCCTTTAACAAAAAAGGCAAGGGTGCAAAATACATAAAAGAGCAGGTAATGCAAGGATTTTTTTCTTTTATCACCAATAGAATATCCCTTTATAAAAAAAAACATGGCAAAAAAGATAAAGCAGGATAGAGCACTATCCACAATTGCCCAGTGAGAGACCCTAAAGTATTCAAAAGACGTTGATATGATAAAGGCAGATATTATACCTGTGGTCATGCCAAATAATGTATACCCTAAAAGAAACGTGGCAAAAACACCTGCCATGCCATATATGGCAGAGGGAAGTCTGGCAAGGCTTTCTTCAGCCTTTCCTGCGAGCCTAAACAGTATAGCCATACTTGCATAATATAGAGGTGGCTGTTCAAGAAAAGGCCTTTTATTTAATTCCGGTATAAAAAAATTTCCCCTTTCGGCCATTTCCCTTCCTATTTCTGCTACCCTCGGTTCATCTGGTGTCCAGAGCCCATGATTATTTAAACCCAGTAAAAAAATGGACACAAAGACTATTATTAAAAAAAGTATTTTTATGAATCTCATCTTATGATTTTCCAAAGGTTTCATCTAATTGCTCCTTATGAAGTCATTGCATTCTCTATATAGATTCTTATGGGTAATACAGTAGTTGGTATACCCTCCCATTGGAGATGTCTTTGAATCGCATATGCTGTTTCATTGTGAAGGATTTTATGAAAGAGATGTTCTTTCTTGAATACAAGCTTGCCAGTAAATACCATTGATTTTGGAAATTCTATTACTGTTTCTTTAATAAGCTTTATTGCCTCTTCTACCACATCAGTGCCCATTGCAACCCTATATTCTGCTGGAAAACCATGCCTTCTTGTTATGGTTACATATTTCATAAGTTCTTTTTTTCTGGCTTCAACCAAAGCATTTAGCTCTGATATTCCTTTAAACATACCTGAATCTACTACAGCTATAGATAGAAATATATAATTTTTAAATACATTTGGAAAATATCTTACAACAGAGAGAAGTGTGTGAATACCAAATCCATTGAAACCATTAACAAGAATTATTGCCGTCATATCTGCCTTTTTAACAGGTTCATTGTTATAAGGGAGTGTGGTGGGCATATCGGTTATTGTCTGTTCAAGATGCGATATTGCATATCTTACCTTTGCATAATGTCTTTTTATCATATAACATATGTATATTAAGGCACCCGTTATGAGAATGGTAATCCATCCCCCTTCAAGAAACTTTTCATAGATGGTAATAGAGAGGATAGTCAAGCAGAGAAAAAAACCAACAATATGAATTATTATATGTCTTGCCCAAGATTTATCTTTTTCTTTGTTTTTTAGAAAAAAAAGAACCATTCCAAATTGCGAAAGGGAAAAGGTGATAAAGACATTTATGGAATACATTACAATAAGGGCTGAAACTGAACCTTTGGTATAAAATAAAAGGAGGATGGATGATATACCTATGATGAGGATACCATTCTGCATAGTAAGCCTTTCCGAAAAGGATGAGAATCGTCTCGGAAGCCATGAGTCAATGGCCATATTTGCCATTACCCTGGGGCCATCTATAAATCCTGTTTGAGCGGCTACAATCAGAAGTATACCTTCGCTTAAGATTGTTATAAAAGCAATATAATCACCCTTTGGCCAGCTTTTGAAAACAACTTCTGCAAGGGTTGTATTTAGTGTCTTGCCCTCAATAGGCCTTACCTCGAAAAGATAATAACAGAAGAGGAGCCCTCCTGCAGTTATGGCAAGGGATGTGGCCATATAGGCCATAGTCTTTTTTCCTGTCTTTACCTTTGGTTCACGCATGATCTGCATGCCATTTGATACTGCCTCAATTCCTGTATATGTGCCCGCGCCCATTGAGAACGCCTTTAAAAACAGGGCAAGAATGCCTATCCAGCCAATAGTTGTAATGTCATTTTTAAATGCTAATTCAATCCTTCCTGTAAGGTGTAATATATCCTTTGTATGTATGCTTATACCATAGCCTATTAGGATGGCATGGGTTATGGCAAAAACAATAAAAATCGGGGTAAGTATGGTTACTGATTCCCTGACACCCCTCATATTAATAATTATCAAACATATTATTAGGACACTGATAAAAAAAATTTTATAACTATGATATTTTAAAGGCAGATAGCTAAAAATAGCATCTCCGCATGAGGCAAGGGATACAGCTATGGTAAGGACGTAATCCACAAGAAGGGCAGCGCCTGATAGCACACCAGCACTTTCCCCTATGGTATGGGTTGCCACTACATAGCCCCCACCTCCATGGGGAAAATGTTCAATAATGCGGGAATAAGCATAGGATATTATAAATACAGTAATCGCAGTGGCAATGCCGAGAAAAATAGCAAGGTAACTGTGTGAGCCTATTAGCCTAAAGGCCTCTTCTGGTCCATAAGAGGATGAGGATAATCCGTCTGCACCCAAACCAATCCATGCAAGAATTGGTATTAGTGAAAGTTTGTGAAATATAGAGGCATCTTTAATATCCCTTGACGGTCCAATTATGAATTCTTTAAATTTTTTAAACATAAAACAATATATTACAAAATAAGCCAGAGACTTTCAATAGTAAAAAAAGCCTTATTTTTAGCTTATTAGATACAATGAAGGGTTGTTTATTATATCACCCCCATACCCTTAAGCACTGACAGCATCACTGCCGCTGCCATAACAGAGCCAACCTGTCCTCCTGCATTGGCACCCATGGCATGCATAAGGAGATAATTTTTCTTATTGTATTTCTGACCTTCTTTCTGAACAACGCGTGCTGACATGGGAAATGCTGAAATCCCTGCAGCACCTATTAATGGATTAATCTTACCGCCTGTTATGAGATACAGGATTTTTCCAAATAGCACACCACATACAGTATCAAGGCATATGGCAATTAAACCTAAGGCAAGGACAATGATGGTTGTGGGCTGGACGAAGACTTTTCCGTCCATTGTTGCCCCTATTGATATACCAAGCAATAGGGTTACAATGTTTGCAATCTCGTTCTGGGATGCCTTTGTAAGTCTTTCCACAACCCCTGACTCCCTCATGAGATTACCTAACATTATGGTGGCAAGGAGTGGTAATCCCTTAGGTGCAATAAGCCCACCTACTATTGTAATCACTATGGGGAAGAGGAGTTTTGTTGTCTTTGATACTGTTCTTTTATGTGTCTTCATGATTGTTTCTCTCTCTTTTTTTGTGGTTAACATCTTCATAATGGGTGGCTGAAGGACAGGCACAAGTGACATATAAGAGTAGGCTGCTACAGAACAGGGACCTAAAAGACTCTGTGCATACTGAGATGCCACATATATAACCGTAGGGCCATCACAGGCACCTATAATCCCTATTGTTACTGCCTCATTGTATTTGAACCCTAAAGCAAGGGCAAGGAGCAAGGTGAGAAATATACCAAACTGTCCTGCTGCACCAAGAAGGAATGTATAGGGATTTTCAAGAACAGGTGTAAAATCCGTCATGGCACCTATACCTATAAAAATAAATAGGGGAAATAACTCTGTAATAACACCTGCATCATATATGGTTCTTAAGAATCCTTCCTTTTCCATAAGTCCTGCAAGGGGGATGTTTACTATAATACAACCAAATCCAATAGGAACAAGAAGAAGTGGTTCAAAATCCTTTTTTATACCAAGATATAAAAGTAGACACCCTATTGCCATCATTACTGGATTAGACCAGTGTAGATTTAAAAAACCTGCAATAAGTCCGTTTAGTCCGCTAAGTATCCCTTCAACCATCTTAAGTATCCTCCTTTAATCTTTCTTTTCTTCATCGGGATTGTAAGGAAAAACCTTTTTGAGAAGTGCCATAATGACACTGAGTAGCATAAGTGTTAATAATGTGCCACCCATACCTACAACGAGCATGGTTAATCCAAAGGTCCATCGGTCCATCATGGTAAACCTCCTTCTTTCCTTATTTATGAATAAAGATTTGACAAAAATAGAAAAAGGGATAATAATTTAAAAATATGCTAATTTTCTCTATCTAATATCCCAACTGTCAATTTTAAAAGGATTATTCAAATTTTTATATTCAGTTGATAAGCTCGGCTCAACTTTTTTAACTCCCTTTATTTTTAATAATATCTTTCCTGCCACTATTACTACAATTGCAAAGGCACCTTGTAAGAGATAGCTAATTATATGGCTTGGCTGGAATAATTTTATAACGTATGGGTCACTTATTATCATTTCTCCACCGACCCTGCCAAGTATAGCCGCCCCTATATATATTAAAAATGGGAATCTATCTATAAGTTTTGAAAGTAAATTACTTGTAAAGACAACGAATGGTATACTCAAACCAAGACCAAATATTAGAAGGAATAGATTACCCTGAGATGCCCCGGCTACTGCAAGGACATTATCAGTACTCATTATAAGGTCTGCAAAAATAATAGTAATTACAGCCTGTTTTAAAGTTTTTACATCTTTTTTAAAGTTTTCTTCAGGAGCTCCTTCTACAAAGAGCTTGATGCCAATCCATAATATGAATAATCCACCAATAAATCTTACAAAACTTATGGAAAGCAGTTTGGCAGCAAAAAAAGTGAGTATTATCCTCAAAACCGCAGCCCCTCCAGCGCCTATCATAATTCCATTTTTTCTTTGTTTCTTTGGTAATGAACGAACTGCCATGGCAATTACTACTGCATTATCACCCGCTAAAAGTATATCGATGAGAATAATACTTAAAAAAGATACAACAAAATTCCAGCTAAAACTTATATTGCCCATTAAACTCACTATGTCCATTTAAATCCTCCTGAAGTAAATCTTTTGAAGTTAATTTAGACTATTAATGCAGTGCTAAACAATCGGGATGTTACTGATTTTCAATCATACTTTGCCTGATTTTCAATTGGTAAAAATATGAGATGATAATTATAAAATTACTTGAGATTAATCTATAGAGGTAAGCCCTTCACGTATTGCATATTTAGTGAGCTCTGCAATACTATGTATATTTAACTTATCCATAATTTGTTGACGATGAGTATCAACAGTTTTTATGCTTATATTAAGTATTGAGGCAATCTCTTTTGTTGATTTACCCTCTGCAATAAGCTGAAGCACCTCTCTTTCCCTTGATGTCAATATGGAGAAAACTGATGGTTTGTTTTCCGGCAATTTATGAACATATTCTTTTAAAACAACATCTGTAATTTTTGGGCTCAGATAAGGTTGTCCAGTTAAAACAGTATTAATTGCAACAGTAAGTTCTTCAAAGGCACTGTCCTTTAAAAGATAACCGGAGGCGCCTGCTTTTAGCATTTCTATAACAAACCTTTTGTCTGAATGCATAGAAAGGGCAATCACTTTTACCCCTTTTGTTTCTTCCATAATCTTTCTTGTTGCATCTACACCGTTTAAATCTGGCATCCCTATATCCATGATAACGATATCGGGTAGAAATTGCTTTGCCAATTTTACAGTTGTAATCCCATTAGAAGCCTCTGCGACAACTTTCATGTTTGGTTGTCTTTCGATCAATGCCCTTAAGCCATCTCTCACTATTTTGTGGTCATCCGCTATGATAAGTTTTATTATCATCTACTTTTTTCACCTCATTTTTTTGAAGGTGCGATAAGGACAATTCTCGTGCCCTTGCCTTGTTGTGACCGGATTTCCATTTGACCTCCAAGGTGACGTAAACGCTCACGAATACTAAATAATCCAAAACCTTTATTTTCATCCATATAAAATTTCATTTTTGAGGCATTAAAACCAACCCCATCATCAGCAACATGGATTGAAATATTAGAATTCATCTTCCTAAGTGTAATCTTTATTTTTTTTGCCTTTGCATGTTTTATTACATTTACAAGAAGCTCACGAACAGCGGTAAAAAGAAAAATCTTTATCTCTTCTGACACTTCTTTTGTTTGTCCGTCATCCTCAAATTCAAATTCTACCTTATGCTGTCTTTGAATTTGTTCTCCGAGCCATTCAATGGCTGCCATAAGACCTAATTCATAAAGAACAGGAGGGCTCAATTCAAATGTAAGGGTTCTTGTGTGTATAATTGCCTGTTCAATATAATCTCTTATCTCTTTAAGCTCGTTTTTTTGTGTATCTAAAGTGCTAAATTCTATTAGTTCACTTAGTTTTATTTTTGAGACTGCAAGAAATTGGCCTATATAATCATGAAGCATAGTGGCAATACGCCTCCTTTCACTTTCCTCTGCAAGTGAAAGATCTGAAGCCAGAGAACGTAGCTGTCTTTGATATAAAAGGATCTTTTCTTCAGCCTTTTTCTGTTCAGTAATATCTTCTACTGTTCCTTCATAATATAAGGTTTTTCCATCTGCGTCCTTTATGGCTTTTGCATTTTCTCTTATATAAATTTTTGATTTATCTTTTCGGACCCAGCATGCTTCAAATCCCCTTGCCCTTCCTTCCCTTTCAAGGCGTTTTATGAATCTTTTTTTTAGATATGTGGGTTCATAATCATCTTTTTTAGACCTTCTTTTTTTATTACCATCTATAGAATCAATTCCGAGCATCTTTTTTAGAGCAGGATTTGCAATCAATATTCGACCGTCAGGGTCAACCCTGTAAATCCCTATAGATGAATTATCAAAAAGGTTCTTATATCTTTCAGCAGCCTTCCATAACATCTTCTCTATACGCTTTCTTCTGTTGAGCTCCAAGGTAAGTCGTTCGTTTATTTGCATTAATTCTTTTGTTCTTTCTTGCACCATTGATTCAAGTTCATCTTTTGTTTTCTGGAGAGCCTCCTCCATCTTTTTTCTTTCTGTAATATCATTATTTATCTCCATAATTGCAATGGGTTTGCCTTCCTCACCCCGTCTAACAACCCATCGACTATCCACTATAATTTTTGTCCCATCTTTTTTTGTATGTATTAGTTCTCCCTTCCATCTACCATTATGAAGAAGACCCTCGTTTATTTTTTCAAATAATTCCGGGAATTCTGTTTTGAGAAGTTCATGAGATATTTTTCCTTCTACCTCACCTTTAGTCCATCCATACATTTCTTCTGCGCCATGATTCCAAAAAACTATCTTTCCATCTAGCCCTCTTATTATAATTGCATGATTGGCAACATCTATTAGTTCAGTTAATTCTTTTAATTTTTTGGTCTGGTCTTCAATTTCTCTTTTAATGGATTTTATTTTTGTTATATTTATACGCATAATTGTATTATTCATCATAAAAATTATGCAAAATAATTTTATGCAAGCCCCACTATAGGAAGTAAAACCCTAAGGCCAACCCATAAGAGAAGACCTCCTAAAATATCGAACCAGATACCTGCACGGATCATTTTCGTAATGGGGATCATGCCTGACCCATAAACAATGGCATTCGGCGGTGTTGATACAGGCAGCATAAACCCCCAGCTTGCACCCAACGTTGCTCCAATTGCAGGGGGAACAGGATTGACTCCAGCAGCAATCGAAAGGGATATCATAACAGGGACCACCATGTTGGCAGAAGCTGTGTTCGATGTAGCTTCACTCACAAGGATTGATATGAAGATCGCTGCAAAGGTAATGCCCCAGACTGAGGTTGCTCCACTTAAAGTTAGAAGGCCCTTGCCAACTGCCTCAGCAAGCTTTGTATCAAACATGAGATTGCCGAGACTAATACCACCACCAAAAAGAAGCAGGGTTCCCCAATCAATCTTTGTGACCTGTTTCCAGGATATGGTAAACTCCCGTTCCTTCCAGTTCACAGGGAGTATAAAGAGAAGACCAGCACCTATAAGGGCTGCAACTGCCTCTGGTATCCGGTCACTATAAAATTTTGATGGAGGCGCTGTGGTTCCATATATTATTGCAAGAAAACCTGGTATGATCCAGAGTACAACAGTTACGAGAAATGCGAAGAGGGCATTTTTTTGTCCCCTTGTCCACCCTCCAAGCTTTTCCTTCTCTCTCTTCACATATTCGTGGCTCCCTTCCACATGGGTTATCTCAGGTTTGTGGAGGAAATACATAATGGCAAATAGGAGAATAAACATGAGTATCAAAATCGGGATAGCAAATAGCATCCATTGAAAAAAAGGTATCTTTACCTTGCAGAATCTCTCAATCATGGCAATACCAATAAGGTTTGGAGGGGTGCCTACAGGGGTTCCAATGCCACCTGCTGATGCAGCATAAGCAACCATTAACATCATACCAGTTGCATATCTGAGACGTGTTGGGTCAATGTCTTTGCCTATTTTTTCTGAAATAATGTCCGCCATGGCATAAATGATACCGAGGCCGATGGGGTACATCATAGCTGTTGCGGCTGTGTTGCTGATCCACATGGAGATGAATGCCGCTATTGCACCATAAGCAAAGAGGATTTTTGCTGTACTATTTCCCACCCAGCCTATTGACATGATACCATAGGCAAATCGTTTATCAAGACCGTGAATTGCCATGGCCTCAGCAAGAATAAAACTCCCCAGAAATAGGTATATGGTGGGATCTGCGAAGGGCGCAAAGGCGACCTTTGCGCTTGCCACATCGAAGATAACGCAAAGGACAGCTCCTAATAGAGCACTTATTGGGATAGGAATGGGTTCAGTAATCCACCATACAACAATCCACCCGATAATTCCTGCGAGCACGTGTGCTTTGTATGAAATTGTAGGCATGGGAATTAACCAAAGGATGATTGCCGCTAATGGGCCAAGAAAGAGGCCGAGTGTATTGCGCCAGCGTTCAAAGCGCTCCTCTTGAGGTGACAATGTTTCTTTAACCTCAGCAAATGTCTTATAGGTTCTACGTTCCTCTTTTTCAACCATAATAACCCTCCTTTTTTATATTTAATAAAAAATCATGTATTTATTCCTCCTTAAGTAAAGATTTTTACAAAGATAACAACTATTTATTATAAAGAATGCAAAGACAATAAAGTCTGATGAAAAAAAATTATAGAGATGTTTCGGCTTTAAAAACATCTTTGGCTTCATAGAAGTAAAAGTTCAAACCCCAATTTTAAATCATAGGTAATTTCTTTATGATGAATACATGCGCTTATGATGACCATTTTTAATCCATATAGCAATTTTCTTTGGTTCATTGATTCTAAAAACTTCTTCTTTTGTATCAAATATGGGTTTCATGTTAATAACATTTGTCAGATATACAATGTATTTTTTTTCCTTTTTTTCTAAATATTTAGGGTTTAGCTCAACTATTGCAGCACCCATACCAAGTGGACCTCCATGCTTACCGCCCTTTGCCATATAGAAGAAAACAGTCTCTCCAGGTTTACTGAGCGCCTCAATCTTCTTTTGAATTTCTTCCTGAGTTAATATGGGGATATCCCATATGAATGGGTTCTTTTCTTCCAATGTAACCTTATTGGACTTCTGGTTAAATAGCCCTTCATAAATTATCAGTTCTGGATGTTTGTCCAGAGATCTATAGTTTTGAACCTCCACACCTTTTGCTAATGCCTCTGAATTATCAAAAATTCTGATATGGAAAAGTTTTTCTTCCAAATCATCATTTACCTTTACCATTCTAAGCAGTGCTACAATATCTGGGTCTATCTTTTTTTCAGTGGCAATATAATTTTGTATAACTCCTGATAATTCTTCAGGTTTTGAAAGTTTTACCTTTTTTTCGGTATTTTTTTTCCAAAACATTTTTCCCTCCTTATAAAGATAAATTGTAGAGATAAATTTTTAATTATTTAAAATAAAGAAGGGGAAAAATATTCTAACAGCGTAGGGGGTGATTTAATTGGGAGAAAGTTTTTGTGATAGAGAAAACAAAAACAAATAATTTTTCAAAAGCAAAAAAACCTTGTTTTATCTTTGGTGCAATCTTTGCTAAAGCAAGTTTACTAAAATTTTTATTACATATTTCACTAATAGCACATTCTTTATCATTATCGTCGTTTGTGTATGATAATAGATTCTGTTTAAAGCCTTCATATTTTGAATAAATTATTAAAGCTGATAACAAAGGGATAAAAATTGAAAAGTAAATAATAAAAAAGATTTTAATCTTTTTAGAAATTTTCATTGCAAAGCAACTTTATTTATCTTTTTTATATCTTTTGGTTGGTTTTGTCAATAAAATTTTTATGTTTTGTCACCGCAATATAATTATGTCACCCCCTAACTGCAAGATGAAAATGTCACCTCTTGTAGTATATAACAGAACTCTCATTTTACCACCACAAGGCGACGATAAACCTACACACTTTGAAAGGAAATGGGTATTAGACTCATATTTGCAGATTCACCTTAAGGCAAGGGGAAGGGCAGAGCAGAATTAAGACTCAACAATATTACCGATATGGACAGAGCAACAAAGATATTCACTCCAAAATATACAAGGCTCTTCGGTCACGAACCAGTGGATAAGGTGTCTCTATGGAGAAAGATACCTGATTATCTGAACATAAACAATATACTCTTGTTATTATTAACCGCTGGCTTGATGGTTCATGGCATGTATTCCATCATGATTATGGAGAAATACCCTGTGTCTTATGGGAGGGTGTATGCCCTGCCGGGACATCATCTGTGTCTATGGCAGGGCATAAAGATCATAACTACATGGTGACATATTCAATTTGTAAAAAAGGTGAGATTTTTATGTTGGGGTAACAGGTCGCTGGATTTATTATTTTGAAGCGAACGGCTCGCGCTTCACCTGCGCTGCGCAGCGTAGCGAAGCAGCGTCAGGTGGAAGCGCATGTTGGACAGACATTATCGTTTCCACTCAATGTGGTCGTTAATGTGATGCTTTTCAAATGTTTCGAGAATTTCTTCACAAAAACGCATCGTTTCCGTATCACCCAATGATTTTGCCAACTCGTATAGGTGAATAAACATCTTTTTGCCAGTTTCTGTCTGTTTATAATTTTTCTTCCTGAAGTTATGGATTGAGCAAAGGGTCTGACCATTCGCTACTTCCGCTTTGCCGCCCAAATCTTTCGGAATGATGTGGTCAGCATGGATTTCATAGCCGTTGTGCCTACCACGTCCACAAATTACGCAACGATAGTTATCTCGCCTAAAAATTTCTTCCTTCTGCTCTGGTGTAAAATCTTCTAACTCACGCTCCTTAACGGCTCTTGGATCATACCTGTAGACATCCTTCCTTACTTTGATGAGAAAGCCTTTCTGATGTAATGCTCGGATAGCACGCCATGGGTCTCGCGGCGGTGTGCGATGTGATTTCAGCCATTGTTCAGTTACCCAATCTACGACGGGGCCATGCTCAAGGTCTTCATTTGGATGAGCATAAAAATACTCCATAATAAGCTCACTGACGGTTTTATCTCCCATGTATCTCTCCGAGAGGTAAACTTTGTTGCATCAATTCCGGTGCAGATAGAATTCGTTTTTTAGTCAGTTCACAATACGTGGGGTCAATTTCAATTCCGATTCCAATTCTGTTTAGTATCGCTGCAGCAATCAAAGTAGTACCACTACCAGCAAACGGGTCTAATACAGTGTCACCAACAAAACTGAAGAGTTTTATACAGCGACGCGGTAACTCAAGGGGAAATGGCGCTGGATGTCCTATCTTTTTCTTGCTTTCGCCGCTAAATGTCCAGACACCATTGGTCCAGTTCATGAACTCCGATTTGGTTATATCTGACTTTCTGCTCCCACTGGTTTTGCGCCAGCGTTTCTTATACAGCACAACAATTAGTTCCACGGGCGCTATCACAAACGGCGCGGTTGCACTCATCCATGAACTCCAAGCCGTGCGACGCGAAATATTCCCCTCATTCCATACAATTGTTGAATGATATTGAAAACCGACTTGCTTGGCAATTGTTGTAATGTCAGCCCCTACGCTTTGTTGACCGCCTTTATTTTTGTCCAGTGGAATGTTCAGGCAGAATCTTCCGTCATCCCTTAAGAATTCAAAACATCTCGAGAGCCAGGCGCGAGTGAACTCTAAATATTTGGGATAAGAAATATCATCCCGATGGGAGTTGTATTGAATATCGACGTTATAAGGTGGAGAAGTGACAATTAAATCTATGCTATTAGGGCTAATAGCATGGGTGGTTAGAATGTCATCGTTATAGAGAATAATCTTATCAGTTGAGAAAAACTCGTTTGATTTTTCCAATGGAAACTCCTTTGCCGTAATTATACCCCGCCCTATCCGTCTGCCTAACAATTAATATCCCTATTTCGTTATATGATAAATAATCACATTTAGATATTTGAATGTCAAGTAAATATCATAAATAATTAAAGGTTCTACTTGCTTTTATTATCGTAATTATATAACAATACCTAAAAATACGAAGGATGATTTTTATGGTATTGGTGTCTAATAGATTAAAAGATACATTGCCTGAGTTTCAAAAATTTATTCTTGAGAGGAGGTTTATCCCTGAAAAATATATCCCGTTCTATGCGCTGAGGGTCAGTCAATTCCTTACATTCGCAGGGAATGAAACAGAAAAAGATATTGAGATACTTATACAGTGGCAAGGTAAGACGGCATCATATAAGCGATAAGGCAATCCAGACCGCCATAGGTGTTGCCCTGAAAAAATCCGGCATCGTCAAACACGCAACACCCCATACATTGAGACACAGCTTTGCCACCCACCTTCTCATGAACGGGGTAAATATCCGCGAGGTGCAGGAACTCCTCGGCCACAAAAATGTTGAAACAACTATGATCTACACCCATGTTATGAGGAATATGGCAAACGCCCCAAAAAGTCCCCTTGATATTATCATGCAAAAGAGTAATAATCATTAAACATTAAAAAAGAAGGTTGTTATTTGCGTCCAGTAACCATAATTGCAACATACCAGATAGGGCAGTTATTCGAGAGATTGCAGAAAAACCTAAAAGAATCAGGCCTCGTGGAAGACGTTATGGCGGTATCTTCGCCATTAACTTCAAATGAAACACTTAATCGAATAATCGCGGAGGTCAAGACTGATTATTTTCTTCTTCTGCTCTTTGATAATATTGCTTCGTTTGAACCCCATGTATTGGGGAGGATGCTTGAGGCAGCCAAAACACATAGGGCGGGCATTGTCTATTCAGACTACTACGATGAAGGAAAAGGAGGCAAAAAACCGCACCCCCTTATTGATTATCAGTTGGGTAGTGTCCGAGATGATTTTGATTTCGGTGCAATAATGTTATACTCCACAGAGGCTGTAAAAAAAGTCCTTGAAAAATATGGGGAAATAAAGCCTGTTAAGTTTGCTGGTCTATACGATCTTCGACTCAAGGTGTCTATTGACAATCCAATTTATCACATAAGCGACCCCCTGTATTCTATTTTTGAAAACATAGATGATTCAAAAGGTGAAAGGCACTTTGCCTATGTAGACCCAAAAAATGCTGAAGTCCAGAGGGAGATGGAGCTGGTATTTACTGATTATCTGAAAAAGATTGGTGCCTATATCCCTCCAGAACGTCTCCAGAAGGCCGTGAAAAATACTGGTCATTTCCCTGTTGAGGTTTCTATTATCATACCAGTGAAAAATAGGGTAAATACCATTGCTGACGCTATCCAAAGTGCTATGTCTCAAAAGACAGATTTTACCTATAATATCATTGTGGTAGATAACCATTCCACAGATGGAACAACGGACCTCCTAATAGATCTGGCAGTAAAGAACAATAGCTTGATACATCTTATCCCTGATAGAAGAGACCTCGGCATAGGCGGATGCTGGAACGAGGCGATTTACTCGAAAGCATGCGGCAGATACGCAATTCAGCTTGATTCTGATGACCTCTATAGCAGTCCCAGCACACTCCAGAAGATTGTTGATATGCTCCGAAAAGGCAGCTATGCAATGGTAATAGGGTCATATACGATTGTTGATTTCAACCTAAATCCAATACCCCCAGGTTTAATTGACCACAGAGAATGGACAGATGATAATGGCCACAATAATGCACTCCGCATAAATGGCTTGGGTGCTCCCCGTGCATTTAACACAACTGTAATACGCCAGATAGGTTTTCCCAATGTGAGCTATGGAGAGGACTATGCAATAGCCCTTAGGATATGCCGTGAATACAGAATAGGCAGGATATTTGAGAGCATATATCTGTGTAGACGCTGGGAAGGAAATACAGATGCAAATCTACCTCTGGAGAAGATAAATGCCCATAATGCCTTTAAGGATAGCATCCGCTCAGAGGAGATTATAGAAAGGCAGAAGATAAATAAAAGCTATGGAAGCCCATCTTGAAGATAGGATATTTGCCCGTTTTGATGGAATGGACCTAAACGGTCTATGTATAAATCTTTTATCACAGCAGTTATTAACTTGGCCTATACTGAGGAAGGGCTATGATTTACTCAAAGGAATAAAGATCAGAACCATATCCTGTAATGGTTTCACCGTAAGGCTTCAGCATAATCAAGGTAGAGTTACAAGCACCCTTGCGGATACAAGACCTGAAACCATAGAAAAAAGACCTTGTTTTCTGTGTCTTAACAATCTTTTTGAAAAACAAAAAGGTATACTTTATAAGGACTTTCTTATTTTGTGTAATCCTGCCCCTGTTTTTCCCCATCACTTAACCATTAATTCCATAGAACATACACCCCAGAGGATAGAATCCCATATAAGATTCTTCCTTGAGCTTTCAAAAGATTTAGGTGATAACTGGATTATCCTTTACAATGGACCAAAATGCGGGGCCTCTGCCCCTGATCATCTCCATTTTCAGGCCATACCCAAAGGTAATACGCCTATTGAAAGAGAATTCAACAATAATAAAAAGCCTTTAAAATTTTCAGATATACCATATGTATCCATATACTATGGAGATAATCTTGGAAGGGTTTGTCTCATTATTGAAGGCAATGATATAGAGGCTATAGATGATGCCTTTAATAGGCTAATTGATGCCCTTAAATCTCACCTCAAGACAATTGACGAGCCCATGCTTAATATCGCCTGTTTTACAGAAAAAGGCCGTGTTAGCCTCATTGTATTTCCCAGGTCAAAACACCGTCCTGACGCATATTTCAAAGAAGGTGAAGATAAAATTACAATAAGTCCTGCTGCTATAGAGATGCTTGGGGTGATTGTTACACCTATAGAGAGAGATTTTTTAAGACTCAAAGGAGAAGATATAGAATCCATATACCATGAGGTCACAATTGATAAAAAAACTATGGAGATAGTGGTTTCCAATATGTCATAATTATATAGAAGTCTTTGCGCTAATAAAAAGGGGGTTGACACTATGAATCCATATCCAAATCTTTTTAGTCCGTTTAGGATTAAAAACCTTAATCTTCCCAATAGGATAACCATGGCACCCATGTATGTGGGATATGCTGACCCGGATGGAAGGGTAAATGACCTTGTCTTGGAACATTACAAAAGGATGGGGGCATCAGGGGCAGCCCTCATAGTTGTGGAAAATATGTGCATCGATCCCTCTGGCCTTGGTTCACCTTTTATGCTCAGGGTGGATAGAGATGATTACATAGAAGGCTTGAAAAAGATTGCGGATACCATTCGCAATGAAGGTTCATATGCCTTTGCCCAGATTAATCATGCAGGGAGATATGCCTATATGAAAGACAGGATTGTCCCATCCCCTGTTAAGATAGGTGATATAATACCGAAAGAGATGACCCGTGATGAAATATTAATGATGATTAAAAAGTATAAAGAGGCAGCAAAAAGAATAAAAGAGGCAGGATTTGACGGTGTAGAGCTCCACGGTGGAACAGGTTATCTACTAAGCCAGTTTATATCACCGAGATTAAATTTAAGGACAGATGAATTCGGTGGAAGTTTTGAAGGAAGAATGCATTTTCCTTTAAGTGTCATTGAGGCTGTAAGAGGCGCAGTAGGCAATGATTACCCTGTCGGTTACAGATTTCTTGCCGATGAACTCTTCCCAGGAGGGTTCAGCCTTGATGAGGCAATCATATTTGCAAAGGCATGTGTTGAAAAAGGCATTGATTATCTATCTGTAATGGTAGGCACCCATGAATCATTTCACATGTCACCTTATGTGGAGATGGAAAGAAATGAGGGATACATGGTGCCTTATGCAGGGGCTATAAAAAAGGCCTTACCGGAAACACCTGTGATAGCTGCCGGTAGGATACAGACCCCTCAGTATGCAGATAAGGTTATAAAAGATGGTGAGGCAGACCTAATAGGTCTTGCAAGGGTTCTTTTTGCTGACCCATTATGGCCAAAAAAGGCAAAAGGTGAAATAGCCGAACCTATTGTTGCGTGTAACCCATCGTGTTCTCAATGTATGGATATGATCATGAAAGGTAAAAGGCCGTATTGCTCTCGCTGGAGTAAAGAAAAAAGAGAAGAATTTTTGAAAAAGACTCCCCATTGAATATGAATTCCACTTACCTTAGCCAACAATAATCACTTGATTATATTCAATTTAAGTTGTATATAAGGATACGGTTTTTATGGAGGAATAGTTATGGATAAAAAGGATATGATGGGCTTCCCACCATGGGGAAAATGGTTTGTCCTCATTGATGAAGCTGATTTTAAGGTTAAAAGGATTGAGGTATTACCAGGTCATCGTTTGAGCTACCAGAAACATTTTAAAAGGGAAGAACACTGGCAGGTGGTGAGAGGAAAAGGCCTTGTAACGATTGATGGCAAAGAATACGAACTAACCCCAGGAGATTGTATAAAGATTCCAAAAGAGTCATTTCATAGAATAAAAAATATTGGAGATGTAGAGCTTGTTTTTATTGAGGTCCAGAGAGGAGAATATTTTGGTGAAGATGATATAGTAAGGATAGAAGATGATTACGGGAGGAATACTTAAATGAAGAGGATTTTCAGTGGTATCCAGCCTACAGGAGAGATACATATCGGAAATTACATAGGTGCTATAAAGCAATGGATTGAGCTTACTTCTGAATACGATTGTATATACTGCGTTGTTGACTACCATGCCATAACAATAGAATATGACATAGAACAGCTAAGACAGAGGACCATAGATACAGGTCTTATACTTATGGCCTGCGGTCTTTCTCCTGATAATTGTAAAATCTTTGTGCAATCTCATGTCCCTGAACATACTGAGCTTGCATGGATATTTAACTGTGTGACCCCCATTGGTGAATTAGAAAGAATGACCCAGTTTAAGGATAAGGCACGTCAACATAGAGAAAATATCAATATGGGGCTTATGGATTATCCAGTGCTTCAGGCTGCAGACATTCTTATTTATAAGGCAGGCTATGTGCCTGTAGGTGAAGATCAAGTCCAGCATATAGAACTATCAAGGGAGGTGGCAAGAAAATTTAATAATAGATTTAGTCCTCTATTTCCTGAACCCCAGGCAATACTTTCTCATGCACCGAGGATTTTAGGGGTGGATGGGATAAATAAAATGTCAAAGTCTATGAATAATTATATTGGCATTCTTGAAGATAAGGACATTATTTGGGAAAAATTAAGAACCGCTGTAACGGATGTAAATAGGGTGAGAAGAAAAGACCCTGGAAATCCAGAGCTATGTAATATCTATACAATCCATAGGGCATTTTCAGGAAATGAAAATTTATTAGAAATAGATAAGGGTTGTAGAAGTGCCTCTATTGGATGTATTGATTGTAAAAAAACATTGTTTGAAAACATGGTTAAAGAATTAGACCCAATAAGGGAAAAGGCTGAACAATTAAAAAAGAATGAGGATTATGTAAAAGATGTCTTAATGGATGGTGCAAAATTGTGCAGGGAAATGGCACAGAACACAATGGAAGAGGTGAGGACTTCTTTAGGTCTATACAGGCCAAAAATTCTTTAACATCTTTTGGTTAAAATTTAAGCCACTAATTCAGTAAAAGACCTTGACTTTGTCTTTATCCGATTATACTATAAGTCACCTATGGGGTTATCAAAGCATATAAAAAAGACTTTTATTACAGGTTTTTTTGTATTAATACCCCTTTTGGTCACAATCTATATTGTGTATTTTATTATCTCATCCATTGACTCTATTATCTCGCCACTCATTAAAAACATAATTGTAAATACTACAAGAAAAGAAATATATATACCTGGCACGGGCTTTATAGTTTTTGTGATTATTACATATCTCGTTGGTGTGCTTGCCTCTAACTATTTTGGTAAAAAATTGCTTTTTTATGGCGAGGCAGTGGTGAATAAAATTCCTTTTGTAAAAGGTATTTATAGGGCCTTAAAAGACATTTTTCACACCTTTTCCTTTGAAAGCACTAAGGCCTTTAAAGAGGTTGTGTTGGTGGAAATGCCGATAAGTAGAAGATTTTTTATTGGATTTATTACAAAAAGGTTTAAAACAAAAGAAGGCAAAGAATTCTGCAATGTATTTATCCCCACAACACCAAACCCTACATCTGGTTTTCTTATTGTTGCTGAAGAAAATGAGGTGATTTTACTTAATATTACCCCTGAAGAGGCTATTAAATATATTGTCTCCTTAGGATTTACACAAACAGACCTTTCATGGAAAGAAAAAAGCTCATAGTTATATTATCCATTATAAAAAGAATTGTTTTAAAGAGTTTATTTATTGTTTTTGTGGTGGGTGCTATAAGTTTTATCTTTTCAAAATCCATTCTTGTTGAATTATTAAAAAATACAGACATGAAAGTGTACTATTACACACTGCCTGAGGTGTTTTTTTCCACTGTAGAGCTTTCTATTTTTTCAGGGATATTTTTCAGTTTCCCATTTATTGTTATTGTTGGCTGGCTTGAATCTAAAAGCATTATAGGGCTAAAGAAATCAGAAGGCCTATTTTTTTGTATTTTTGCAATTGTGCTTTTCTATGTAGGAACTTTTTTCTGTTATTTTGTTGTTCTGCCTTCAGGGATAAAATTTCTTGTGGGATATGAAAATGAGATATTAAAGGCAATGATTTCAGTAGATAAATTTGTTTCTTTCTGTATCCTTATGCTCTTTGCCTTTGGTATTACTTTTGAGTTACCCATAATTTTACTTCTTATAAGCAAGAAGGGCCTAATAAAGGCCAAAACCCTTGCAAAGGGAAGGCGTTTTGCCATTCTTTTTATAGCCATTGCCTCTGCCATTATAACACCTACACCTGATGTGTATAATATGATGTTGCTTGCAGTCCCCATGTATATTTTGTTTGAAATAGGCATATTGCTTATGAGGTTAAACGAAAGAAAGCAAAAGATTGTTGATTTGAATAAATTATAAATATAAAATGCACAAAAAACGTTTTTTTTGATTGGGCTATAAAAAATGGAAGTGTATATTGAAAAGTTTGGATATATAGGGATCTTGTTAGGGACTTTTTTTGAAGGTGAAACTACAGTATTAATAGGGGGTATCCTTTCAAAATTAGGCTATATGAATATATATAAAGTGTTTATCTTTGCATTCATCGGAACATTTGCCGGTGATTTCACTTTTTTTTCATTGGGTAAGGCATTTGGTAGAAATATTGTAGAACGCTATGAGTTTCTTTCAAGTAAAGTGCCCATTGCAGATAAGATAATAAAAAAACATGGAAATTTTATAATATTCATAATAAGATTTCTCGTTGGTATAAGGGCTGTGGTTTTACTTTTATTGGGATGCACAAATATAAAGGTCAGTAAATTTTTATTTTTCAGTATAGCAAATTCTATATTATGGAGCATAGTGGTTTCTGTTATTGGATATATTTTTGGTAATGTGGTGTATATAATTGTTAAAGACATAAAGCAGTATGAGTGGCATATTATAGGTGCAATAGTTATAATAATTCTCATTATCATCTTTATATATAGACATATTATGGAAAAAAAGGAGAGAACATATGCAGATAGATGAAAAGATGGTAAGGGAATTAAGAAAGAAATTCGAGCTTGAGCTGAATAAAAAAGAAATTGAGATTCTCAAATACTGGCGTCAGGAGATTGAAAATATATACAAGAAAAAATATGAAAATATAGGTGCCTTGCAGATTCATCTCAAAGAGCTTATGGAGCGTATGACAAACAGGATCAATTTACTCGATAAGATGACAAAACAGTAATAAAAAATTATGTTTAAAACATATAAAATACAGACAATATGTTGCATTTTGTTCGCCTGTTTTATAGTGCTTGGGTTTTCTTCAGAAGGGATTTCTCAACATACCCAAAAGAGAAGTGATTCTTTAGAGAAAAGGGTCATTGAGCTGGAAAAAGAAGTGGAAAGGATAAAAAAAGAGATAAATTTTTTTGAATCCTCGCATCTGCCTGAGTCTCTCACATTATGTGAAAAAAAAATACCTGTAACTAGAGTTGACATAAGAGAAAGATTTGAAAGGGAATTGTTTCAATTTCTTGAAAATAAAGGACTCATGGTGATTCTTATAAAAAGATACTTTAAATATTACAATATAATAAATGAAGAGATAAAGAAATTTGGACTTCCATCGGATTTGATATTTCTTGTTCTTGCTGAGAGCTACCTTAATCCGAGGGCACTTTCTAAGGCAGAGGCAGCGGGTTTATGGCAGTTTATAAAAGAGACAGGTAAAAAAGAGGGGCTTTTTATCAACGAACATGTTGATGAACGATATAATATCAAAAAGGCTACGCGCACCGCACTTACCCATTTAAAGAAGCTATACGAAGAATTCAATGACTGGTTAATTACAATGGCTGCATATAATGCTGGTGCAGCAAGGTTGAGAGAGGCCATTGCCAATCAGGATACAAGGGATTTTTTTGAAATGTTTTTGCCAGAAGAGACAGAGCGTTACATTTTCAGGATTATGGCATTGAAAGAAATCGTCTTGAACAGGGAGAAATATGGCATAAAAATAGATGAGAAGTCTCTATATACGCCTGTGGCATTAAAAGAGGTTGTGATTGAGACAGAAAAAGAAATTCATATATCCATTTTTGCCAAGGCCATGGAGGTGTCATTTAAAACCTTTAGGGACCAGAATTTACATTTAAGAAGGTATAGACTGCCGAGAGGTGTTTATACCATAAACATATTGTCAGAAAAATACCCCCAGTTTATAAAAAACATAAAAAACTATCCTTATATAACTATATTACGTGAAAAATAGAACAAATAAATTATTCTGTCTGTAATTTTTACATATTTTTTGTGTGTTTTTGTCCTTTTTCCATTTAGTTTAAACATAAAAAATTTCAATAATATCAATTAAATATAAAATTTAGTGAAAAATTTAACAAACTATGCGTTTTTATGTTGACAAGTATATGCAAAATATTGAATAACTATATTCACTACTATGGAAACTCTCATAGAATTCTCATATGTAGTTGTTTTTGCCATTGTTGCCATAATTTTCACAATCGCACCGGTTGTGATTTCAAAACTCATTGCACCGAGAACAATTGGTGAAAAAACATACACCACCTATGAATGCGGCATACAGCCATTTGGTAGTGCATGGACACGCCATTCCATTGTCTATTATATCTATGCATTGATATTTATTGCATTTGATGTAGATGTCTTGTATCTGTTTCCGGCAGCACTAAGTTATACTAAACAAAAAAACGCTTATGAGTTCTATTCATTGCTCGTATTTGTCCTGATACTTGTCCTTGCCATTATCTATGCATGGGGAAAGGGAGTCTTCACGTGGAAACGAAAGAACCTATAATAAAATTTGCTATTTTAGATAAGTTTATTAATCTTGCACGGGCAAATTCCATATGGCCCATGACCTTTGGACTTGCATGCTGTGCCATTGAGATGATGGCAACAGCTATGGCAAGATTCGATATAGCCCGTTTCGGGGCAGAGGTGTTTAGACCCAGTCCAAGACAGGCTGATCTCATGATAGTAAATGGCACTGTAACAAAAAAGATGGCACCCACTGTCGTTACCCTTTATGAACAGATGCCCTCACCTAAATGGGTGATTGTGATGGGTAACTGTGCCATATCCGGTGGCCCGTTTGCCTTTAAAGGTCAATACAATATTATAGAGGGCGTTGATAAACTCATTCCCGTAGACGTTTATGTGCCCGGTTGTCCTCCAAGGCCAGAGGCCTTACTTGAAGGACTTATGAAATTAGAGGAGAAGATAACAGGGAAAAGAAGATTCCCTGTGCCTGAACAGAGATGGTAATGGAGATATCTACAAAGATAAAAGAGAGTTTTCCTTCTTTAGAGCCTAAAGAGTGCCCTTATGAACAGAATGGATACCATCTTTCCATTGAGGCAACAAAGTCCAATATTGTGGACATAGCGAGATTTTTTATAAAGGAAGACTTTTACCTTGCAGATTTATGCTGTGTTGACTACATTGATTACCTTGAGCTCGTATACTTTTTTAGTAAACACGATAAACTTCTAAGGATTAAAGTGACGCTAAAGATTGACCCTGAAAAACCTTCTGCGCCCACTATATCCCACATTTACAACATAGCCCACTGGTTCGAGAGAGAAATCCATGAATTCTTTGGCGTTTTATTTGATGGCCATCCTTTTATGGTGTATCTATTTCTCCATGACCAGATTGATTTTTATCCCTTGAGAAAAAAACAGGTGCCTGTGCCTGATGAGGATAAAAGGCTTCTCAATTCATTTAAACCAGAAGAACAGGAAGATGGATTTTTCTTAAATTTAGGCCCTCAACATCCAAGCACACATGGGGTTTTGAGGGTTGTGGTAAAAATGAACGGAGAATACATATTAGAGGCCATTCCTGTATTAGGCTATCTCCACAGGATGCATGAAAAGATGGCTGAAAACAGGACATACCAGCAGTTCTATCCTAATGCAGCAAGGATGGATTATTTAGGGGCTTTGAATTTCAACCTTGGTTATGTAACCACTGTAGAGAAATTATGTGGCATAGAGGTGCCAGAGCGTGCCCAATATATAAGGACAATCACCTGTGAGTTAAACAGGATTTCAAGTCATTTACTCTGGCTCGGTGCCTTTCTTGCAGATTTAGGTGGTTTAACACCATTTCTTTACACATTCGATGACAGGGAACAGATCCTTGATATCCTCGAGGCAGTAACTGGTTCAAGGCTCACATATTCTTATTTTAGATTCGGTGGGCTTTTCAACGATGTGGACGATAATTTTGTGGATGGAGTAAAAAAATTTATAAATCGCTTAAGAAGCAGATTCAGTATGTATGATAGGCTTGTGACTGGAAATGTGATTTTTATAAACAGGGTTAAAGATATCGGTGTAATGGATAGGTCTTACCCTATTAGATATGGATGTTCAGGACCTGTGATAAGAAGTATAGGCATACCTTTTGATATGAGAAAACATGAACCATATGCAGCATATGACAGGATTGACTTTAAAATAGCAACGGGCACAAATGCAGACAATATGGACCGCTACTTGGTCCGTATTCAAGAGATGGAGAATAGCCTTGACATAATTGAAAAGGCATTAAAAGAGCTCCCCACAGGCCCCATTAAGGCAGATAAGATACCTAAAAAACTAAAACCACCAAAAGGAGATATATACCACACAATTGAATCCCCAAGGGGGGAGTTGGGAATTTATATTGTAAGCGATGAAAGCGATGTCCCATACAGGATGAGATGGAGGGTGCCCTCATACTCGAACCTTATGACCTTTCCAGAACTTGCAAAAGGCACACTCATTGCCGATGCCATTGCAACGCTTGGAAGCTATGACCTTGTAATACCTGAAATAGATAGATAGGAGTTTAGATTTGTGCACATTGGATAACATAATTCAGATAATTGGAAAAGAGGTAGCAAGGCTTATACTCGGTCTAATTGGAGTCCTTGTTGTAGTTGTTGTAAATGCCCTTGTGCTAACATGGGTTGAACGTAAAGTGAGTGGCCATATGCAGAGAAGAATAGGACCTAAAGAGGTAGGTCCATATGGACTTATACAGCCCTTTGCAGATGGTTTAAAATTGCTTGCAAAGGAACTATTAACTCCTGCAAATGTGGATAAACCCTTGTATTACCTTGCCCCGGTTATTGTATTTATCCCTGTCCTTGTTTCATTTATTGTTATACCTTTTGATGGTTTTCTCCAGGTAAAGGACATAAATGTGGGGATTCTTGTGATACTTGCATTTTCATCCTTATCTGTGCTTTCGATACTTATTGCTGGATGGGGTTCAAACAACAAATATTCCCTTATAGGTGCCACAAGAAGCGTGGCACAAAACATTGCATATGAGATACCCCTTTTGCTTACCCTCTTACCGGTGGTTTTTATGGCAAACTCCCTATCATTAAGAGATATCGTTGAGGCACAGAGAGAGGGTTGGTTTGTATGGAGATGGCAGTTTTTTGCGTTTTTAATTTACTTTATTGCAGCAACGGCAGAGACAAATAGAACACCCTTTGACCTACCTGAAGCAGAAAGTGAGCTTGTTGCAGGTTTTCATACAGAATTTTCTGGGATGAGATTTGCCTTGTTCTTTCTCGCTGAATACACAAATATTTTTATTGCCAGTGCCATTGCTACTACTTTTTTCTTAGGCGGTTATTTAGGGCCTGTGCTACCTGGTGTTGTATGGTTTTTTATAAAGACATATTTCCTTGTTTTTGTAATCATGTGGTTTAGATGGACATTTCCAAGGGTAAGGTTTGATCAGCTACTGAATTTTTCATGGAAGATACTGATCCCTGTTGCCTTTGCAAATCTCATTGTAACAGGGGGTATTTTAAAGTTATGAGGTCTCGTTCATGGTAAAGGAAGTGATAACAGGTGCAATTTCACTACTTAAAGGCATGGGTGTAACGATAAAGGCCTTTTTCAGCCCTGTTGTTACAGTGCAGTATCCAAGGGAGACCATAAATATTACACCCCGTTTTAGGGGACATACAAAACTTGTGGCTGATGACGAGAACCCCGATAAGACACGATGCATTGTTTGCGGGATGTGCGAGAGGAACTGTCCGTCAAACTCCATTCAAGTGATAGGTGAAAAGAAGGAAGGGGAAAAGAAAAAGATATTGACAAAATATATACTCAATTTTACAACCTGCAGCCAGTGTGGTATTTGTGTTGAGTCGTGCCCAACAGATGCCCTTGCATTCTCAGGAGATTATAACCCTGCTTCCTTTAATAAAGAGACATTTTACTATGACCTTGTAGCAGAATTTGAAAAGAGGAAGAAATGATAATTTTGGCAGATGTGATGTTTGTTGTGCTAATTTTAATAACAATTTTAGGGGCTTTAACAACGGTTCTTTCAGGCTCCCTTATATATGCCTTAATGGGACTCATTGCCACCATGTTCGGCATAGCCGGTCTATACATTTACTTAAATGCCCCTTTTATAGCCATGATGCAGATCTTAATCTATGTGGGGGCCATATCCATACTTATTGCATTTGCTATTATGCTTGCAGGACCCATGTTTAAAAGACCAAAAGAATGGTCAAGGCCTATAAAATTTATATCTGGTGCTATCACGGCTTGTGTAACATTTATCCTGTTTTTAAATGTAATCATGAGGACAGAATGGACTACAATAAAGGCAGAGCCCATAAAAACAACCACAAAAGAATTAGGCCGAGCTCTTTTTGACAGATTCATGCTGCCCTTTGAACTCATTTCTCTTTTGATTGTGGTTAGTATAATTGGTGCAATAATGATAGCCCTTTATTCAAGGAAGGAAAGATGACAACGGGGTATTTATTCAATAATTTCAACCTATATTTGTTTTTGTCACTGTTTCTTTTATGTTGTGGCATACTTGGCATAGTGTATAGAAGAACATTGATCGCAATGCTGATCTCTGTTGAACTCATTATGAACGGTGCAGGACTGAACTTTGTGGCAATTAATAGATTTTTATATCCGGATAAGGTAAACGGTCAGGTATTTACCCTTTTTATCATGGGAATTGCAGCAGCCGAAACAGCCATTGCCCTTGCAATAGTTATTCTAATATTTAGACGCTATAAAAAGATAGAAGCAGATACACTAAAGGAGATGAAAGATTAGGATATGATAATAGAGAGCCCAATACCCCTATTACCTATTGTTATAGTCCTTATAACCTCCATACTTATTATGCTTTCAGGCAAAAGACCGAATTTAAGAGAAGGCTGGTCTTTTGCAGGCTCAATTGCCACATTTTTATCAGTAGCTTACATGGTTCCAACAATATTTGCAGGCAATAAGATTGTATACACCCTTTCCACCATTGCCCCGGGCATTAATCTAAACTTCAGGGTTGATGGTCTCTCCCTTGTCTTTGGCATTATATCTTCATTTTTGTGGATATTTGCCACTTCATACAATATAGGTTATATGCGATCATTAAACGAGCATGCCCAGACAAGATATTATACATGCTTTGCTGTTGCCATTTTAGGTGCTCAAGGCGTATCTTATTCCGGCAGCCTTTTCTCTTTATATCTTTTCTATGAGATCATCACAATCTTTACATACCCCCTTGTGACACACCATCAAGATGAAGAAGGTTATGCTGGTGCCAAGAAATATATCGTATATCTTATGGGAACTTCCAAGGGATTGTTACTGCCTGCAACGATACTGACATATGTATTAACGGGAACACTCGACTTTTCCGACAACATAGTTACCGGTGTCTTTGGAAAGGGTGCTGATAATATTTGGGTTAGTGTAGCCTACTGGCTTTTTATCTTCGGTTTTGCAAAGGCAGCAATTATGCCTTTGCACAATTGGCTACCTTCAGCAATGGTGGCACCAACCCCTGTTAGTGCACTACTCCATGCTGTGGCAGTTGTTAAGGCAGGTGTTTTTAGTATTGCAAGGGTGATGCTATCCACATTCGGTGTATCCCTTTTACAAAATTCGAATCTCGGAATATATACTGCCTATGTTGCATCTTTTACGATAATTGCAGCATCAGTGATTGCCCTTACAAAAGATGATCTCAAGGCAAGACTTGCCTATTCAACTGTAAGTCAGCTTTCTTATGTTGTCCTCGGCGTCGCCCTTTTAGATCCAGCGGGAGTGATGGGTGGCATAATCCATATAGCAAATCACGGATTCAGTAAGATTACCTTGTTTTTCTGTGCAGGTGCCATTTATGTTGCAGCGCACAAGAAAAAGATAAGTGATATGGCAGGCCTTGGATACTCAATGCCCTTTACATTTGGTGCATTTGCCATAGCATCATTAAGTATGATTGGCGTGCCACCGGTTGCTGGTTTTGTAAGTAAATGGTATTTGCTGAATGGTGCCATGGGCATACATAATATGATTATCGTCACCGTTCTTTTAACAAGCACTATCTTAAACGCTGGTTATTTTGCACCAATAACTATAAGGGCATTCTTTCAGGGTGAAAGACCAAAATGGAGTCTGGCAAATATAAAAGAGGCACCAATGACAATGGTCGTGCCCCTTGTGCTGGCATCACTTATATCTGTGGCAATAGGAATATTTCCACAGTTCTTTGTGGGATTAATTGGGAGAATAATGCCTTAAAGAAGGATAGGATTGGACTATGAATGTTCTGAAATATATAGAGGCACTGAAAAATAATCTTAACACCTTGAAAAAGGTTTTGATTGTATACCTTATTATCCTTGTTATTTACGATATCTTAATACATATCGGTGCCCATGGTCATTTTTTTGTAGATAACATACCGGGATTCTGGACGATCTTCGGTGGAATAGGTTGTTTTATTCTTATAAAGGTTGCAAAGGGTATTGCCCACGCATTCCTATCAAAGGATGAGGATTTCTATGGATAGGTGGTTACATCCTTCAGTATTTTATTTTATCGGTAGCCTGTTACTGCCATTTATAAAGAGTGAAAAGGCAAAGAAGTTTTTGCTCTTATTAATACCTTCCCTGTCTATAATAGACGTGGCATTGATGCAGGAGGGTGTTTACGGCGCATTTAACTTCCTAAATATAAATCTCATTTTTGGAAGGGTGGATAAGCTTTCCCTTGTCTTTGCATGGGTATTTGTAATCATGGCATTTTTAGGTGCCCTATATGCCCTTCATGTTAAAGAGGACGGCCATCACATAGCTGCAAATTTTTATATAGGAAGCTCTCTCGGTGCAATATTCGGCGGTGATTATCTTACAGTTTTTATCTTCTGGGAAATTATGGCATTTTCTTCTGTTTTTCTCGTCTGGTATAGAAAAGAGCAAAAATCCATAGATGCAGGATACAGATATTTACTCGTCCATGTATTCGGTGGACTTTTGTTTTTGGCTGGCATGATGCTTTACTATTACAAAACAGGCAACCTGGCATTCGAGAGAATTCTACCAACCAATGCAGGTGTGGCAGAATATTTGATCCTTGCCGGTTTTTCTCTAAACGCTGCAGTTATTCCCCTCCATGCATGGTTACCCGATGCATATCCTGAGGCAACTGTGGAGGGTGCTGTTTTTATGTGTGCCTTTACTACAAAGACAGCAGTTTATGTGCTGGCAAGGGGTTTTCCAGGATTTGAGGTGCTGGCTATTTTAGGAACTGCCATGACTGTTTACGGTGTTTTTTATGCAGTAATAGAAAATGATATGCGCCGGGTCCTTGCTTACCATATTATAAGTCAGGTTGGCTACATGGTGGCAGGTGTCGGTATAGGCACAGAACTATCAGTAAACGGTGCATGTGCCCACGCCTTTGCCCATATACTCTATAAGGCACTTCTTTTCATGGGTGCAGGTGCAGTGCTTTATATGACTGGGACTGCTAAATTGACAAAACTTGGCGGTCTTTATAAGTACATGCCTTTGACAATGATATTCTATATTGTAGGTGCCATCTCCATTTCAGGATTTCCTCTCTTTTCAGGATTTGTGAGTAAGTCCATGATAGTGGCCGCAGCCCATGAAGAAGGAAGGCTCATACTTATGCTTCTTATGAATCTTGCAGGCATTGGTACATTCCTTTCTGTGGGATTAAAGGTTACGTACTTTGCATTCTTCAGTAAAGATAAAGCACCTATTAAGGCCTCTGAACCCCCTAAAAATATGCTCTGGTCTATGGGATTGACCTCTGCCCTTTGCTTTATAATAGGTATTTACCCTGATTCACTTTATGTTTTATTGCCTTACAACGTTGAATACCATCCATATACCTTATCCCATCTTTCAGAGATGTTACAGATTTTATCCTTTACTGGGTTAATATTCTTCCTTCTCGTTAAAAAGCTTGCACCAGAAGAAAAGATTAATTTGGATATGGACTACGTATACAGAAAAGGTGGCAGGGCATTTATGTTTGTAGACGATATGGTAATAAGCCCGATTGATACATGGTGGGGTAATCTATATAATACAGTTGGTCTTAAACTCCTTTTCCTTAAGGCACGATTTGCTTCATTGTTTGACAGGGTTGTGATAGACGGTATCGTAGATGGAACAGCATTTTCAGTGAGGATGGTAGGATTTCTTGTAAGAAAATTGCAAACAGGCAGGGTTCAGGCATATATTGGTTTAGCAGTTTTTATACTTGTTATAGTTATCTGGATTGCATTGAGGATGGGTTGATTATGGAGCAGTTTCTTTTGATGAATACATTTAGTTTTCCGATTCTTTCAACAACGATATTTTTGCCCCTTGTGGGTGCGGTATTATTGTTCTTTATAAAGAACGAAACTGCCGTAAAGTTTATTGCCCTTATAACAGGAGTTGTGAACCTCATACTTGCCTTTGTGCTCTTTTCAGGATTTGACCCAAATACGCATAATTTTCAACTCGGCGAATTTATCCCATGGATTCCATCATACAATATAAATTATGTGCTCGGTGTAGATGGAATCACAGTCTTTTTAATACTCCTTACAGCCCTTTTAACGCCTATTTGTGTTTTGTGCTCCTGGACTGCTATAAAAGAAAGGGTCAAAGAATTCATGTTCTGTATCCTTATCATGGAATGTGCCATGATAGGGGTATTTTGTGCCCTTGACTTCATTCTTTTTTACATCTTCTGGGAGGCAATGCTCATCCCCATGTATCTCCTTATTGCCGTCTGGGGTGGACCTCAAAGGGATTATGCCTCCATTAAATTTTTCATATATACGTTATTCGGCAGTGTGTTCCTTCTTGTGGCAATAATTGCTGTTTATCTTACAACAGGAAGCTTCAGTATTCCCAATGCCATGTATAGAGATTATAGCATTACATTCCAGATATGGGTATTTCTTGCCTTTGCCATTGCCTTTGCCATTAAAGTCCCCATGTTTCCATTCCATACATGGTTGCCTGCAGCACACACAGAAGCACCTACGGCAGGTAGTGTATTCCTTGCAAGTGTCCTTTTAAAGATGGGAACATATGGCTTTATGAGATTCTGCCTGCCCATAACACCTAAAGCAAGCCAGCTATTTGCACCGTATTTTATTATATTGTCTTTGATAGGCATTATATACGGTGGTTATGTGTGTCTAAGTCAGACGGATATGAAAAAATTAATTGCCTATTCCAGCGTTGCCCATATGGGTTTTGTAACACTGGGTATATTTTCTTTTACACTATTCGGTTTTGAAGGTGCCTTGCTTCAGATGCTAAACCATGGTGTGACAACTGGTGCCTTGTTTCTTTGCGTAGGTATTATATATGAGAGGACACATAGCAGACAGATCTTCGATAATGCAGGGCTCGGTAAAATCATGCCCATCTATGTTGGGTTTTTCGGGCTCTTTTCTATATCATCCTTTGCCTTCCCTGGCACGAATAATTTTATAGGCGAGCTCTATGTGCTACTTGGCATTTTTAAACATCATAAGATTGCAGGACTCTTTGCTATACCAGGGGCTGTGCTCGCTGCAGCCTATATGCTTAGACTTTTAAAACAGATTGTCTGGGGAAGAGAAGATAAACGTGAATTGGCAGATATGAATATAAGAGAGATTATATACCTTGTCCCCTTATGTATACTTGTTTTCTGGATGGGTTTATTTCCAATGCCTTTTGTTGCAACTTTTGAGAAGACTCTGGCATATTTACATAACCAGTTAAATGTTATTTTACGGTAAGGTGGGATATGTTGATTTTACCTGAACTTTATTTAATACTCATTTCAATAATCTTTTTGTTTATCTCACTGGGTAAATCAAAGGAAAAATATATCATTACCACAGCAAAGGTCATGTCCTATGTGGGTCTCATTATCACCGTTTTGTCCATCACTGAAAAGGGTGAGCTGTTTTATCAGGCCTATAGAATTGACCTCTTTTCTCAGTTGTTTAAGATATTAATTGCAATGGGTCTTACCCTTGTTATCTCCATGTTTTCAGAAAAAGATGGCATAGAAAAGGAATACTTACCAGAGTATTTTATGTTTCTTACCCTCTCGTCTTTGGGGCTTATGATGCTATCGAGCTCTGTTGAGCTAATTAGCATCATTATAAGCCTTGAGATATCATCTTATAGTCTCTATGTGATTGTTCCCTTAAGGCGTTCTCAGGATGCCACACAGATTGAGGCATCTATGAAGTATCTATTTTTTGGGGCCATGTCTACAGGTTTAATGCTTTATGGTATGGGCTATCTATACGGTGTAACTGGCTCAACCTTTATCTCAGATATAATACCCCGTTTTAGATTAATCATAGGCCAACCATTTGGTATCTTTGCATTAATCCTCACATTAACGGGTATTTTCTTTAAACTTTCCCTGTTCCCCATGCACTTCTGGGCGCCTGATATTTACGAAGGCTCATCTAATATGACCACTACTTTTATAGCAACCCTTCCAAAGGTAGCTGCCACGGCACTTTTGATAAGGCTTGCCACAATTGCAACGCCAATGCATTATAATTTTGTGAACGTGTTGATCATTCTGTCTGCCCTATCTATGACCTTTGGAAACATCGTAGGCCTTGTGCAGAGGGATATAAAGAGACTACTCGCCTATTCTGGGATTGCCCATGCAGGGTATCTTATGATGGGTATCTTGACCTTAAATATAGACGGCATTGTCTCTGCAATATACTATATAGCCATATATGTATTTATGACCCTTGCCTGTTTTTTTGTAATCATAACCATATCAAGACAGGGTGAAAATACAACCATTGATAACCTTGTTGGGCTTTCTAAGAGGTCACCACTACTTGCAATGACACTGGCAGTTTCGGCATTTTCCCTCGCAGGCATACCACCTACAGGAGGCTTTACAGGCAAGTTTTTCCTGTTTACCAACGCATTTAGACAGGGTTATCTCCCTATAGTTATAATAGGTGCTGTAAATGCCGTGATAGCCATATTCTATTATCTTAATCTTGTGCGCATGAGCTATTCAAAAGAGGCCATTCATTACGATGTAATGAAGTTGTCTACCCATGAAAAGGTTATTTGCTATGTCCTTATCTTTATAATTATCTATATGGGTGTTTTGCCTTTTGGTCTTATGAGTCTTTTTAAATTAATGGTCTGATAATTTTTTACCTTCTAAGCATGGACTGCATGTCCCACTAATATAATCTTAATCTTTTCCACCTTATAATTTTCTTTTTATTTGCTTTTGAATACAGGGATTGTCACATAATTCAAAATAGAATTCCATGATATCTCCGCAATCTCTGGATCGAAAACGATGATGTTTTATAATAGTTGTGTCAAACCTTTTTGCATTGCTGTGCATTCAACGGTTTCTAAAACACCCATTGCTGCAACGGTATCAAAGAAAGTTTTTGGAAGTGTTTTTTATTTTATTGTAAAATGTCTCTCCTTTTTCATTGACTTTTCTTTTTCCATTTATCATTCTTGTAATTATTTCACATGAGATTTTAAAGGTTTTTGCAAGTTTTTTAAAAAAATGAGATAAAGAGGAGGGTAAGATGGAATATGAGAAGCCAAAAAAGAGGTGGATAAGTGATTGGTGGCCAAACAGATTGAACCTAAAGGTTTTGCGTCAGAACTGTTCCCATGCCAATCCCTATGGTGAGGATTTTGATTATCCAAAAGAATTCGAATCCCTTGACCTTTCAGAGGTAAAAAAAGACCTAAAGGAACTGATGGTAAATTCCCAGGATTGGTGGCCTGCTGATTTCGGGCACTACGGCCCACTATTTATTCGGTTGGCATGGCATAGCGCCGGGAGTTATAGGGTCTTTGATGGGAGAGGTGGTGCAAGAACAGGGGACATCCGTTTTCCGCCAAGGTTAGATTGGCCTGATAACATGAGTCTTGATAAAGCTGTAAGATTACTCTGGCCTATAAAGAAAAAATACGGTAGAAAACTCTCATGGGCAGACTTAATAATCCTTGCAGGCAATGTAGCCCTCGAAGATATGGGTGTAAATACCATTGGCTTTGGTGGTGGCAGGGAAGATATATGGGAGCCCGATGAATCCCCAGACTGGGGTCCTGAAATAGAGATGTTGTCTGGCAAAGAACGCTTCAAAGAGGGTGAGCTTGAAAGACCCTTTGCGGCAACTGAAATGGGTCTAATTTATGTAAACCCTGAAGGCCCAGAAGGAAATCCAGACCCTGTTGCCTCGGCAAAACAGATTAGGGTTGCCTTTGAAAGGATGGGCATGAACGACGAGGAGACAGTGGCATTGATCGCAGGAGGACATGCCTTTGGTAAGTGTCACGGTGCAAGCCCTGATACTTTTGTAGGTCCTGACCTAGACTCATCGCCCGTTGAACAGCAAGGTCTTGGCTGGAAGAGTAATTACAAGACAGGAAAAGGCCCTGACACATTTACATCAGGTTTTGAATTAACCTGGTCTTCTACACCTACAAAATTCGGTATAGCCTATCTCCATTTTCTATTTAATTATGACTGGGAATTAACAACAAGCCCTGCCGGTAAAAAGCAATGGGTGGCAAAAAATGCCCCCACCATTATTCCCGATGCCCATGACCCAAACAAAAAACACCCGCCTATGATGCTCACAGCAGACCTTGCCTTGAGGTTTGACCCGGAGTATAAAAAGATTGCAATGCATTTCCTTGAAAATCCCAAAGAATTTGAAATGGCATTCGCAAGGGCATGGTTTAAGCTTGTCCATCGTGATTTGGGGCCCCGTGAATGCTATTATGGTCCTTATGTACCCAATGAGGTATTTATCTGGCAGGATCCTTTGCCTAAAAGAGATTATGAATTGATCGACGAAGACGATATTATAAAGCTAAAATCAGAAATTCTGGCATCCCCTCTATCCATATCACAACTCGTATATACTGCCTGGTCATCGGCCTCAACTTACAGGAATTCAGACAGGCGTGGTGGTGCCAATGGTGCACGGATTCGTCTTTTACCACAAAGAAACTGGGAGGTCAATCACCCTGACCAATTAGCTGAGATTTTATTGGTTTATGAAAAGATTCAAAAAGAATTCATTGTTAAACAAAAAACAAACAAAAAGGTCTCTTTGGCTGATCTAATAGTGCTGGGTGGATGTGCTGCTATTGAATCTGCTGCAAAAAAAGCCGGATTTAATGTCACTGTGCCATTTATTCCAGGTAGGGTCGATGCATTGCAAGAGCAAACAGATGTATCCTTCTATGGGGCAATGGAGCCCATAGCCGATGGATTTAGAAATTATATAAAAGACCCTAAAAATGGACGGGCAGAATATCTCCTTGCAGACAAGGCCCAGCTACTATGCCTCACGGTTCCAGAGATGACAGTTCTTATAGGTGGTTTAAGGGTATTAGGTGCAAACTACAAATATAGTAACTGCGGTGTTTTTACCGAATCCCCCGGTTCTTTAACGAACGATTTCTTCATAAATCTCCTTGATATGGGTGTTGAATGGCAGACATCAGACGAACAATCATATACCTTTAAAGGATATAATAGAAAAACAGGGGCACATATTTGGAATGCCACAAGGGTTGATCTAATATTCGGGCACAACAACGAGTTAAGGGCAATTAGCGAGGTATACGCTGCATTAGACGGCAAAGAGAAATTTATAAATGATTTTATTGCTGCATGGAACAAGGTTATGAATTTAGACCGTTTTGACTTAAAAAGGGGCAATAAATAAAATCCTTTCCTGTCCGGTTTTATAGCCGGACAGGACCAAATAAATTTAAGTTTGGATATTTTTTATAGATAAATTGGCAGGTTTAACCAAAGCCGTTCTTGCATGAGTTGAATTTTTTGTGCCAATTGGGTTAATATTATTTAAAATTTGACTTAAGGGGTAGAATATAATATGGAAACACTTGCTGAGATAAAAAAACCTGCTATGGTTGATGCCTTGCCTGCACTTATGGATTTTGTAAGAGACCAGATAGGTATGATGCAGTTTACCGATGAACGTAAGGTTGACATATGTCTTGCTGTAGAGGAGGCATTGAAAAATATCCTGTATTACGGTCGTTGTTTAGAAAATACAGAAGTGAGTATAACATTCAAACTCGATAATTTTGGACGATTTCTTATTATTATTACAGATCACGGTGCACCTTTTAACATGCTATTAAGTGGTGTATTGCCTGGTGAAGAAAAAATATCAGGCGTTTCTACAAAAATAATAAAAAAAGTGATTAAAGATTTGGAGTATAAAAGATTTGAAAATATGAATATCCTTACATTTACAATACCCAATCTTTAATAAGCCTATTCTTTTATAAAAAATTTGTGATATTCCGATTCTGAAAGGTATTTTTTAAGATTTTTACTGATTATTTCAAACAGTTCGTCTAAGTCATAGTCTGACATCCTTTTTAAGATTATTTCCATGAGATCATCGTCGGAAAATTTTTGGAGATAGAATTGAACTGTATTTTCATTAGACTTTCTATCAAGGCCATAACCAATAAATCCGTCAAAGGTTTCTACAAAGTTATGTGAGTGTTTTGCCATAATAACTCCTTTTTTTATTCTGTTTTTGTTCGAGGAAACACAGTAATCTCTTCGGCTACAGGAAGCTCACTGGTAACGGATACACCGAGCTCTTTAAATCTTCTTAGAGAAGGAAGAATTCTCGATTCAAGGGAGCCCACGGTTTTATTGTAATTTTCCGTTGCCTTTTTTAAGGCTGTGCCGAGTTCATCAAAATGTTTTAAGGTGATACTGAATCTTTCATATAATTCCTTTGCAAGGTCGTTTATCTTCTGGGCATGTTCTGCGAGCATCTCCTTATGCCATCCAAAGGAAACTGCCCTTAAAAGGGCAATAAAAGTTGTTGGTGTGGCTATTATTATCTTTTTTTCCAATGCAAACTCGAGTATTGATGGATCAGCCTCGAGGGCCGCACTTAAAAAGGATTCGCCAGGTATAAAAAGCACTACAAATTCAGGTGATTTTTCAAACTGGCCCCAGTACTCTTTTGATGAGAGGTTTTTTATGTGGCCCCTTATCTGTTGTGCATGTCTTGAAAGGTTTAATCTTCTTTCTTCTTCTGTTTTAGCAGAGATTGCATCGAGGTATGCGTCAAGGGGCACCTTTGAATCAACTATTATTTCCCTTTGAGAAGGAAGATGCACCACCATATCAGGTCTTAATTTTCCTTTCTCCGAGTCTATGGTTGTTTGAAGGGAAAAATCGCAGTACTGGCTCATACCGGAAAGCTCGGCCACTCTCAAAAGTTGCATCTCACCCCATCTTCCACGAACCTGGGGTTTCCTCAATGCAGTAACGAGGTTAAAAGTCTCTTTCTGAAGGATTTCGTTTGATAATGCAACGGCCCTTAGCTGCTCCTCAAGGCCACCGTACATCTTTTTTCTTTCCCCTTCCATGAGATTTATCTGCTCTTCGTATCTTTTTAGGGCATCCTGGAGTGGTTTTATGATGCCTTCCATTACTGCCTGGTGTTCACCTAATCTGCCCTTTGTTGCCTCTACTATCTTTCCTAAATTTTCTGATGCAAGCCTTAAAAATTCTTCACTACTACTTTTGAGGGCCTCTAATGATAGGGCATTGAAGGTGTCTTTCATCTCTTGTTTCATTGTTTCAATGAGTTTTAACTGGTCTTCAATGCTCTTTTGAGACGCCTCTAACCTTGTCATAACCTCAATTTTTTCTTGCCTTTCCTGGTTAAGTGTGTTTGTAAGCTCGTTTATCTTTTCATCCTGTTTTTGAATAATCGTGAGTCTCTCTTGGGATAAGGCACCTAAAGAACTTGCCCTTGCCCTTGCAATAAGCCAGCCTGCCAGCATCCCTCCAGTAAAGGCTAAAACGAAAATTAAAACAGTCTCCAAAAATGCCTCACAGAAATCTTTTTTATTATAAACATCTTTGAATGTGTTATTAAAGATTTTTTTTAATTGTGTAGGTCGAGTTTTTTGTATAATTTAAAGGACACAGATACTCCATACATGATATATAATTAATTCTATGTATGAACTTTCAAGTCAGAATATAGTCATAGCCTTTAGTTTGACTATGCTGGCAGGCCTTTCTACTGGTATAGGCAGTGCCATATCCTTTTTTGCAAAAAGGACTAATACAAAGATACTATCTTTTTCACTTGGTTTTTCTGCTGGGGTGATGATTTATGTGTCCTTTATTGAATTATTTATAAAGGCAAAAGATACACTTATTGGAGAGCTCGGAAGTGTTGGGGGTAATTCTGCTGCAGTCACATCGTTTTTTTTCGGTATAATCTTCATAGGTATAATAGACAGGCTTGTCCCATCCTTTGAGAACCCCCATGAAATACACAGGATAGAGGAGATGGCTGTAAATCTGAAAGATAGTGAAAATAAAAGGTTATTGCGAATGGGTATGCTTTCTGCTTTTGCAATTGGTATACACAATTTTCCTGAAGGTATTGCCACTTTCATTGCTGGACTTAAAGATACAGGACTTGGATTATCTATAGCAATAGCTATCGCCATTCATAATATACCTGAAGGTATTGCTGTCAGTATACCCATATTTTATGCTACAGGGAACAAGAAAAAGGCATTATGGTATTCTACTCTATCAGGACTTTCAGAGCCTTTTGGCGCTATGATAGGATTTATAGTACTTATGAGGTTTTTAAACGACTTTATCTTTGGTTTTCTATTTTCCTTTATTGCAGGGATTATGGTTTTTGTTGCCCTTGATGAGCTTTTGCCAACGGCACATGAGTATGGTGAACATCATCTGTGTATATACGGGCTTGTTCTGGGTATGGCTGTAATGGCCATTAGTCTCTTAATCTTTGGTTGAAGGTTTGTGGCATATGGATGATTATATGGTTCTTCTTGAGGGGTGCAAACTCTGTCCAAGGCAATGTAATGTCAATAGAATAAAGGGTCAGAGGGGGTATTGCGGTGTAGGTGATATGGTTATTATTGCATACTATGGTAAACACTATGGAGAGGAACCACCGATATCAGGTAGTAGAGGTTCTGGCAATATCTTTTTTTCATCATGCAATCTTAAATGTTTATACTGTCAAAATTATCAGATAAGTCATAGTGTAAATGGTAAGGTATTTTCCATTGATGAGCTTTCAGAGATTTTTTTAGAGTTAGAGAAAATGGGCTGCCATAACATAAACCTTGTAAGCCCTATACCTTATGTGCCTATGATAATTTCAGCCATAAAAAAATCGAGAAAAAGGGGACTAAGGATACCCTTTGTATATAATACAAATGCCTATGAAAGTGTAGAGACCTTGAGACTACTCGATGGTTTAATTGATATTTATCTACCTGATTTTAAATACTGGAATAAGAATATGGCCAAGCGTCTTTCAGATGCAGTTGATTACCCTGATTACGCTGCCAATGCCATTATAGAGATGAAAAGACAGACCGGTGATCTATTAATTGAGGATGGTATTGGGAAAAAGGGTCTACTAATTAGACACCTTGTGCTGCCTAATAACATTGCTGGTTCAAGACAGATTTTAAAATGGATATCAGAGACCCTTGGAAAAAAAACATTTATCAGTCTTATGGCCCAATATTACCCTTTACATAAAGCATTTAAGTATCCTATGATTAATAGAAGGATAACTGAAAGGGAATACAATGAGTTGATAGACTTTCTTGTGGAAAATGGTTTTGAAAATGTATTTATTCAGGAGCTTGATAGTGCATCTGTGTATATCCCAGATTTCAGGCGCGAAAAACCTTTTGAGGATATAAAAGATTAAAAAAGGAGGATAAGGCATATGGAGATTAAATCTGTAAAGATTAATGTTCCAGAAGGTTTAAACATCATTATAGGACAGTCCCATTTTGTAAAGACCGTTGAAGACATCTATGAAATCCTTGTCGGTTCCTCACCTCACCTTAAATTCGGCGTTGCATTTTCTGAGGCAAGTGGACCATGCCTTGTAAGATATGAAGGAAATGATGAAGAGCTTATGAGGCTTGCCAGTGAGACCTCTTTTTCCCTCTCCTGTGGTCATACCTTCGTAATTTTTCTAAGAGACGGTTTTCCAATAAATGTTCTCAATGCACTAAAGTCATGCCAGGAGGTATGCCACATAATATGCGCCACTGCCAATCCCCTTGAGGTCATAGTTGTTAAGACAGAACAGGGAAATGGCATAATAGGTGTCGTTGATGGTTCAAGACCAAAAGGCATAGAGCAAGAATCAGACAAAAGGGCAAGGAAAGAATTGCTGAGAAAATTTAGGTATAAATTGTAAAAAAGCTGAAGAACTACTTATCAGGTAATTTGAAATAAAAAACACTTGATTTAATGGTGGAGCTGAGGGGGATCGAACCCCCGACCCCTTGACTGCCAGTCAAGTACTCTCCCATCTGAGCTACAGCCCCGATAGATTTTATATAGCAATATATACATCCGTTGTCAATTACTAAATTTAATACAGGTAGATAGGCTTTGACAACTCTATATAAAGGTATTATAAAGATAGTAATAATTATAATCGAGGTGTGTTATGAAATTAGATTTACGAGAAGAGATAGCCAAATTGGCCTATGAAATCTTTGAAAGGGAGGGCAGGGTTCACGGTAGAGACCTTGACCACTGGCTTGAGGCAGAAAGGATAGTGTTATCAAGGTATGAGGTCCAGTGGATTGATGAAGGAAAAGAAGAGGTTAAAACAGAGGCAGAAAAAGAAGTAGAAAAAAAGGAAAAAAAGTCATCAGGAAAATCAACAAAGGAAAAGACAGAAAAGGCAAAAAAGACAAAATCCGAAGGAGAGAAAAGGACTAAAGGGACAAAAAAGAAATCCTGATAGCCTATTTTGGCATTAGAGATACCCCATTTCTATTTGTTTGCTTATACAATACTGGAGATATTCTCTAACCTGTTCTTTTGATTTGAATATACCTGAGTGGCCATCGCATAAAATGTCCGGGTTTAAATAAAACATAAAATCTATGGACCTAACCCATGCATTAGAATCACAATCGAACTCTTTTAAAAGGGGTGCACCGATATCCTGGGCAAATAGTATCCTTTCACCTTCTAAGTCAATATAAACAGAAATGGAACCAGATGTGTGACCAGGTGTATGGGTGCATACGATCTCATGGTCGTTTACTACAATAATTGACTCTTCTCCGTTTAATTTCTCATCTATGGGCAAAGATTTAAATTCTACATCAAAACAAAATGCTGCAGTTAATCTCTGGTCTGCCCTTTCAACTATCCTTGCGTCCAGTTCATGCATTATGAGGCGCGTTTCGAATCTTTGTTTGAATAGATGCGCGCCGCCTACATGGTCAAAGTGACAATGGGTTAAAATAATCGCTGGTATGTCGTAAGGATTAAACCCGAGATATTCGATATTCTTAACGGTTTTGTCAAAGCCAAAGCCTGAACCGCTATCTATGAGAACAGGCGCACCGAGATCTATAAGATATACGGCCCCATCTCTATAGTCGGTTAAATTTGCACCGGCTACCATAAAGACTTTATCAGTTACTTGTATTGGTTTCATATTCCATCCCTTTTTATATAGTTGCAATAATACATTTCAAATAACTCCCTTCTAAAAAGGAGATACCCTGTAAATGGTCTATGCCATGGGTAAATATTTCCAAAATTTTAAGATGCTTTTGTGCCTTTCCTGCTGCCTCTACAAGAAGATATCTGAAATCTTCCATTTTAAGATGTGCCGAACAGGAACAGGTAAGTAAGATACCATCTTCCTTCAAGCTTTTCAATGCTAATTCATTGATCGTTTTATATCCAATCTTTCCTTCATTGATTTTTTTTCTGTCCTTTATGAAGGCTGGTGGGTCAAGCACTATGGCGTCAAACTGCTCTTTATTTTCTTTTAGGTAATCCTTTACATCCATCTTCAAAAAACTGCATTTATTTGGGTCAAAACCATTTATTAATACATTTTCCCTTGCAAGTTCAAGGGCATCTTCTGATGTATCTACATTTATTACCCTTTCTGCTCCACCGGCAAGGGCATAGATTGAAAACCCCCCTGTATAAGAAAAACAGTTGAGAACTGATTTATCCTTTGTGTATTTCATAAAGGCATATCTTTTATCCCTTTGATCCATAAAAAAACCCGTTTTCTGATCATGCTTTATGTCAACGAGAAACTTTATTCCCCTTTCTTTTATCTGAATAAGATCCGGTATGTCACCAAATAGAAGCTTATTAGAAAACTTTAGACCTTCTAACTCCCTTGTTTGCACATCGGATCTTTCGTATATACCTTTTGGTCTTATAACCTCTATAAGGGATTGAATAATTTCATTTTTCCATTTATCCATACCTTTTGTATGGATCTGCACCACAAGATATTCATCGTATTTGTCTACTATTAAACCTGGCAACAGATCGTTTTCACCGTTTATAATACGGAAGGCATTTGTGTCTTGAGTCTCAACAAATCTTTTTCTTATTTCATAGGCATGTCTTACCCTTTTTTTAAAAAAATCAACATCTACTGTTTCAGTTTCGTTATATCCCCAGATACGAACAGTTATCAGTGAGTAAGAATTGAAATAACCTAATCCGAGAAACCTTTTGTTTTCATCATAAAGCCTTACAGGTTCACCTGGAATTAATCCTTCAGGGATTTTTAATATTGCCTTGGAAAATACCCATGGATGAAAATTAATTATAGGCCCTGTTTTATTATTTTTTACAACGAGAGTTTTATATGCTTCCATAATATTTTAATTAATATAAAATAAAATGTGGCTGAAATACAGGTTTTTGACGATTTTTATAAATCAGATATGAATCTCTACTATGTCTTTGTCTTCCAGAATAAAATCTCTGCTCACCATCATGCCTTCAAGTTTGCCTTTTCTCCATATTTTTGCGTATCTCATCTTTTCAACAAAGTCTTTATGTATTTTCTCTGCGCAGTCTAAAATATTGCTGCCTTTTTTCAATACAAATGGGACATCGAGATCTGGTTTTTTACCGGGGATCTTTGAATATATCCTTATTATTTCTAAAGAATCAAATATGACATCTTTGAGCTGATGGATGTTTACATCGTTTTTTGCTGACACTGGTATAATTTTGTGTCTATTTCCCATCTGTTTTTCAAATTCTTCAAGATTTTTTGAATATTCCACAAGGTCGAGTTTGTTTACTACTATAAGTAATTGGCCTTCAGATATTTGTAGATATGGCAAATGTGGTTTTATCTCTTCCATTATCAATTCGTATTCCACATCAAGTGCATCGGATAAACCGATAGTTAGGGCTATACAATCAGCCTTTCTGACCATGTTACCGAACCACATGCCAGTATTGTCATCACCTAATGCTGGGGTATCGATTAATTGGATTTGGATATCCTCATAACGCATCATCCTCTGTTGAAGTGCCCTCGTTGTATATGGGTAATCCGCTATTTCTAAATGTTCACCTGATAGAGCAGAAACTACAGAGGATTTGCCTGCATTTGGGAATCCTATAAAGAGTACCTGGCCTGCCCCATCTTTTTTTATATTATAAAGACTATCTGATTTTTTCTGGACTTGGGGCTTTCTTTCCTTTTCTTCTTTTAGTTTTGCCACCTTTGCCCTGAGCGAACCGATTAATTTATCTGTTCCTTTGTGGTGAGGGATAATGGCAAGCATATTCTCAATTATGCTTATCTTTTCATCAATAGTCTTTGCCTGTCTTAATTTTTTTTCCTCTTCAAAATAATCAGGCGGTAGATTTGCTGGCATGGCATAAATTTTATTCAAAATCACCTCTGAACACAACGGAAAAATAAAGTAAGGCAAACATGGTGTGTTAGCGGTGAAGTAAAATCAAAGATAAAAAAAGCTCCATTTTGTCTTGACAATGGGGGAAAGTTCAAATGCCCATAAGGGGATGTTTAAAAAACCTTGACTTTAAATGAGTTTTATTGTTTATTTATACCCATCCTTTTAAATAAAAAAGGATTTTAATTAAAAAATATGCTCTTTTGAAAATCATGATAAATAATCCCAATAGCCTCTAAGAGAAAAAGGTTATAGGGATTAAATAATATTAATATTCCCCGGTAGCTCAATCGGCAGTAGCGGCTGGCTGTTAACCAGTAGGTTGCAGGTTCGAGTCCTGCCCGGGGAGCCAGAAAAATTAAGACGCTTTCATAAGAGCGTCTTTTTATATCATGTACTATCTCTATATATTATACTCACCATCTACAGGCAAATTTTATGTTGGATCTACATCTGATATTGTAAAGAGAATTTCCTATCACAATACTGGACGAAGCCCTTATACAAAAGGTAAAAATCCATGGTATCTTGTATATTCAGAAGAATATGAAACAAGAAATGAAGCTTGCATTCGGGAACGAGAAATTAAAAAATGGAAATCTTCGAAAAGGATTATTAAGGAATTCAATATTAATATTAACAATATCGGCAGTAGCGGTCCCGTTAAAACGGGATAGGTTGCAGGTTCGAGTCCTGCCCGGGGAGCCAGATTGAACAGTTTTTCAAACCTAAATAGAAAGGAACAAAAGAGGGTGATACTGGCTCACCGCCAGCAGTCGCCCTCACAGTTCCACCGCACTGGTTTTGGACTGGCAGGTTCGCTCTGTACTAGCCCCCGTTTAGACCGGACACCCTCCTAACCAAAATAAGTTGTCCCGCTGAGGCGGAATAGCCATAGAGTTATTACTATAATTAAATTAAGAGATAAGAGGAGGAAAAAACTATGAGTCCGGTAGAGGTCATTACATCGATTCAAAAAAGAAGGCGTTGGTCAGCTTAAGCAGAAGAAAGCTATGGTGGAAGAAGCTTAAGCAGCCGGGAAACAGCATCTCATCGGTAGCAAGAAAGTATGAGGTCCATCCCAATCAACTCTTCAGATGGAGGCGTCTTATATGTCAAGTTTTTTATTAATTAGACAAAACTTAATTTTTTTGTAAGAACACTTTTCAGACAAAACATTATAAATATCTAAAAAGCTGTTATAAC
>JAKORG010000021.1 GCA_029777945.1 Deltaproteobacteria bacterium
TCTTCAATTTCCTTTTTCATCCACTCTTTTTTGCGTGGGTCGTTAGCCCACGCAGAAAGAGTAGCCCTGGTAACCCCGAAGAGTTGCATAAGCTCTTCGGCGGTTAGCCCAAATTCCAGCACATATTTCGTTGGTTTCTTTTTGATTGTTTTCATTGCTCCTCCTCTCTGTTAAAAAAGAGATAGGGGGCAACCCCCTATCTCTCAAGGGGAATGGTTGTAAGCCATTCCCCATCCAGAAACACCTTAACCCGAGAGCAATCTATGACTACTCTCATTAACTTACCTCTTACCATCCCTTCAAACTCCCTTGTGGGAGCGAAGGAATAATAAGAATCTTCCCAATTACTATTATAAACTTCTTTAAGAAAACCAGGAATCCGAGCCCCTTCATACGTTCTGGCTTCCTCTATCTGAGAAAGCCACCTTTTTACTCTCTTGGGGAGAAGGTCCAAAACCATCTCCCTTAATATTGCATTCTTTTTTTCTAATTCAACGCATTCGTGAAGCTCCCAAGAGGGTTTAAACCCTCTTGATTCCTCGAGCTCCCTCAGTTCCTTTAGGTCCTTTTCTAAACTATCCATTTTATTACCTCCTTTTTTTATGGGGGGGGTTATCCCCCCCCTTATTATATCGTTTCTATTTCGGTAATCTCTCCGAGCCTACCTAAAAATTTCTTAAAATCTTCAAAACATCGGACACTGATATAATACAGTGTCCATACCCCTTCCGGTGTTTCCTTAATCGTTCCAGTTCCTTCAACTTGAATAGGGAAATTAAATGATTGAGTAGAGCATAATTGCTTATTTATTAAACCGCTATTCCATGCTCCATCTATGGGGTCTGTAAGAATATAGACTCCGTAGAGTTCCTTAACTTTCTTATATTCTATTTGTTTCATTTTGTTTCCGCCTTTTTTTTTCTGTCTATATATTATCTTATATATTATTTTTTGTCAAACATTTTTTAAAGTTTTTTTAAAAATATATATAAAAAAAAACCTCCGGGGTAGCACTATTACTGCCCCGGAGGAGAAGGAGGTAAGAAAAGGGTAGGAAAAGGAGGGAACCTACCCGATTATTTACAGGATTTGCATTTTAATTGATACATCAGCCAAGCACCTAAACCTGCCCCAACTATAAAGCAAATGAAATACATCATAATTATATCACCCCATCATAGTTTAATTTACAATGATATTGTTTACCACAATTTAAGCCCAAATTTCGTAATAACCAGAATTGCCAATGCCACAATTCCCCAGAACCAAACATGCCTCATTTTATTCACCTCTTTTATGAATATTTCCAGAAGCATCAATCCAGAATTCCCAATTACCCTCCGGAGCTTCTTGCTGTCCTGCTATCTCATCTAACCA
>JAKORG010000022.1 GCA_029777945.1 Deltaproteobacteria bacterium
CTGGGATAACAAAAACTTGTATTTAAACAATAAACCCATAAAACTAAAGGGCTTCGGGAAACACGAAGAGTTCCCGGTGATAGGACAGGGAACTTTTTATCCTTTGATAATAAAAGACTACAATCTTCTAAAATGGATAGGAGCTAATTCTTTTCGCACATCACATTACCCTTACACAGAAGATTGGCTGGATTTAGCAGACGAGATGGGGATACTGGTCATTGATGAGGCTCCTCATGTGGGAATTACTCGATACCACTACAATGAAAAGACTTTAGATTTGTGCCTCAGAAATATAAAAAGAATGATAGAAAGAGATAAAAACCATCCCAGCGTGATAATGTGGAGTGTGGCTAACGAGCCAGAATCAAACCATCCCCGGTCGGAAGATTTCTTCAAAAAGCTATATGAGTCGGCAAAGGAGCTGGATAAGACCAGGCCAGTAACTTTAGTGAGCGCAATGGATGTACCGGGCAGAGAAGATGTGTCCTTAAAATACTTCGATATAATATGCATTAATAGATACTTTGGATGGTATGTATATCAGGGAAGAATAAACGAAGGAGTGGAGGCACTTAGCGAAAATCTGGATTATGTATTCCACAAATACAATAAACCAGTATTAGTAACAGAGTTTGGGGCAGATGCCATAGCGGGCTTTCACTACGACCCTCCTGTGATGTTTTCAGAAGAATATCAAAAAGAGCTTATAAAAAACTATATAGAAGTCATAGAGTCAAAAGATTACACGATAGGAGCTCACGTATGGGCCTTTGCTGATTTTAAAACTCAGGAGGTAATTATAAGGCCAATACTTAACCACAAAGGCGTCTTCACCAGAACCAGGCAACCCAAAATGGCTGCCAATTATTTGAAAAGCATCTGGAGCAAAAAGTAAATAAGACAATAAGGGGGAGAAAAAGATTCCCCCTTATAACCCCCTAGAAACAGAAAAGACAAAAGAATAAAAACCTACTGAGAAAGAAAAAGCGCCTTTCTCAGTATAAGGGGGCAACACCCCCTTATAACCCCCTAGAAAAACTAAAACATAAAGACAGAAGATAAAGGATTAAAAAGCAAAAGCACTGAGGGAGAAAAAGCCTCCCTCAGTAAAAACCTTTGGATTCCCGATTGAAGATTTCGGAAACGAC
>JAKORG010000023.1 GCA_029777945.1 Deltaproteobacteria bacterium
AAAAATATCATTGAAATCGGCAATATGAATGTAATAAAAAAACTGGTTGCTGACAATAAGGGAATAGCCTTTTTGTACAAAGTAGCTGTACAGAAAGAAATCGATAATGGAGTTTTATGTAAAATTGATATCACAGACTTTAACTATAGCCGGGAGTTTAACTTTGTATATTTAAAAAATAGTATATTTGAAGATAAATATATAGAGTGGTTCCATTTGCTTAAAGAACATAAAAAGAAATAATTTATTATATATAATTCCTCAGTTGTGAGCTCTTTCCCCTGGTCCTTGACTTAACAGGTTTTTAGGTTTACAATACATCAATGTAAAGAGACAGGAAAGCAATTGGCTTAGCAAAGTCGAAATATTATAAGGCAAAAGCGAGGCGGAACTCATGCATATAGAGAACGATTTTTCCAGAGGCAGTGTTGTTAAAAACATAATGAGTCTGGCCTTCCCCATGATACTGGCCCAGTTAGTTAATGTCCTTTACAGCATTGTAGACAGGATCTATATTGCCAGGATGCCGGGGGATTCTTTCCTGGCCTTAACCGGTATCGGTATCTGTCTGCCCATCATATCCATGGTCATGGCCTTCGCCAACCTGTTTGGAGTCGGTGGTGCCCCCTTATGCTCTATCGAGCGGGGCCGCCAAAATATTGATGAAGCAGAAAAGATAATGGGCAATGCCTTTATTATGTTAATCGGCAGTGGATTTATCCTCACCATATTAGGCTTATTAATCAAAAAACCTGTGCTCTATCTATTCGGGGCCAGTGAACAGACCTATCCTTACGCTAATGAGTATATAACGATATATCTCCTGGGTAACATTTTTGTCATGATCAGTCTGGGCATGAATCCTTTTATTAATGCCCAGGGTTTTGGCCGGATAGGAATGATAACTGTAATTCTGGGGGCACTGGCCAACATAATCCTGGATCCTATTTTCATCTTTAAACTAAAAATGGGGGTTAGGGGTGCTGCTATAGCAACAGTCATCTCCCAGGCCTTATCTGCCTGCTGGGTACTTAGATTTCTTACTGGTGAAAAGGCGATTTTGAAACTGAGAAAGGAAACTTTCCAATTACAACTTAGAAGGGTAAAACGGATCATAGCCCTGGGGACCTCGGG
>JAKORG010000024.1 GCA_029777945.1 Deltaproteobacteria bacterium
GGGTAGGGGTTTTGCAGTAGTGGCAGATGAGGTGCGTAAACTCGCAGAAAGAACTGCCCAGGCAACATCAGAGATAGAAGAGATGATAAAGGCAATCCAGAACGAAGTAACAAAGGCTGTGGAGATTATGGATAGTGCCACTAAGAAGGTAGATACTGGTGTAAAACTTACTGCCCAGGCAGGAGAGGCATTAAAAGAAATCGTTAAGAGTTCAAATGACCTACAGCTTATGGTCCAGCAGATTGCATCAGCCACAGAAGAGATGTCTGCCACATCAGAACAGATAAGTAAAGAGATACTGGACATTGCCAATGCATCAAGGGATACTACGGTAAGCTCCCAGGAGACTGCACAGGCAGCGGTGAGTCTATCGAGGTTAGCAACAAAATTAGACGAAATAGTAAAATTCTTCAGGGTTGCATAAATTAAAAACCCCTGAAGGATTCCTTCAGGGGTAATTTTTTTAGTTATTATTCGAGAAAGCTCTCTAATCTCTTTCGTCTTGAAGGATGTTTTAATTTTCTTATTGCCTTTGCCTCAATCTGTCTTATCCTCTCCCTTGTAAGACCGAATACCTCACCCACCTCTTCAAGGGTATAATCTATTTTTTCTCCTATACCCAACCTCATCCTTATTACCTTTTCCTCCCTTGGAGTTAAAGTGGAGAGCACCTTTGAAATCTCCTCTTTCAGCGAAATATTCACAAGCTCATTAAAGGGTGAAGGTGATTTGGGATCGGCAATAAAGTCACCTAATTTTGATTCATCATCTCCTATTGGGGTTTCAATGGAGATGGGTTCATTAGATACCTTCATAATCTTTCTGACCTTTTCTACAGGCAAGCCTGCCTTCAGCGATATCTCTTCTAAATTCGGCTCTCTTCCTAATTCCTGGAATAGAGAGATAGTAACCTTTGTTATCTTATTCATGGTCTCAAGGACATGGACTGGCACCCTTATAGTCCTTGCATAATCTGCAATGGCCCTTGTTATTGCCTGTCTAATCCACCACGTAGAGTAAGTTGAAAACTTATACCCTTTCTGGTAATCGTATTTTTCCGCTGCCTTCATAAGACCCATATTGCCTTCCTGAATCAAATCAAGAAAGGATAGGCCTCTGTTTAAATATTTCTTTGCTATGTTTATAACAAGCCTCAGGTTTGCCTGAATAAGTCTATTTTTTACTATCTTTAGCTCGTTCTCTATTTTTGTGATTTCACTTAATTTTTTACGTATCTCCCATGTCTCTTTCTCGTCAAGGAATTGAACTTGATTAGATACCTTTTTTATAACATCTTCTATGATCTTTTTGTTAAGACTTAAGTTTAAAAGCGTTTCGTCTAATTTTGCCTCTAAATTTTTCAATTTTTTTTCAATCTGTTTTTTCTGTACTGCATCGGCATCGGATAGGCTTTTTAATAACCCTTCCTTTTTCTCAAACAGGCTTTTAACGTTGTTTATGAGGGTTATGGTTCGCTTTTTATACTTCTCTTCATCCTTTTTTGTATAGTTAATCTCATTGAGATTTTTGATTACATCTATGATATTTATATTATCCTTTTTTAACTGAATGCCTATTTCTTGGAGTTCTTTTACTGCCTGGGGCAAACCGAAAAGCAGAATTCTTATCTTCCTTTCACCTTCTTCTATTTTTTTTGCAATTTGATATTCTTCTTCTGATGTAAGAAGAGACACCTTTCCGATATCTTTAAGATAAGACCATATAATATTGTCTGTCCTCTCTGCCTGAAATTTTTCCGTTTCTACCCAATCCGATGTTGTCTCTTCTGCTGCTGTCTCTACCTTTTCTTTTATGGTTTCTACAATATCTATATTAGATTCAGAAAGATAATCAAAAATATCTTCGATGTCCTCAGGAGAGTACATGTGTTGAGGGAGTACATCATTTATTTCGTCAGGCGTTAAATACCCTTTTTCTAAACCCATGTCAATTAAATGTTTAATTTCACTATAATTTTTTATACTCATCCTCTACTCCATAATATAAAAAAACCCTTTTTTTGTTCAAAAGGGCACAAATTTTTCATTTACTTATTTAAATATATAATTCCATTGTTTTTTTGTCAAGCAGGATTTTGATTTAAAGCTAAAAGTATGTGAATTTTTTTACAATCAGTTAAAAGGCAACTGCCTTTTTGTTATGGAATTCAACAACCTGCCAGGGTCAAAAACAATGGAAAATAAAAAATAATTCTTTTTATCATAGCAAATTTTCACATATTTTAATAGGTTGTTCAATGTTTTTCATATAAAACTGCTGAAAAAAACTACCCGCTATATTAGAATATAGGCGTTTTTGAATTTAAAATATAAAATGCATGGGTAACTATGAAATTAATCTTCCAGCTTTTCTGTGAAACCTTTTGGGGACAGGAAGTTTATATCCATTTTCCTTTAGAGGAGGATGACCCCACTGAAAACACAGAGACCTTAATAAAGATGGATTATACGGAAAATTTCATCTGGACAAAGGATTTTTTCATTTCAGATACACAGCATTTACACTTTGACTATACATACCTCATTAAAGATGAAAAAGATATAAAAACAAAGGAAGGGATCAGAAAGAGAAATTTTTCACTTGATAGAAAATACACATTGCATGCTGAGAAAGAAAATTTCACCGTAATCATAAAAGACACATGGGTTAAACAAAGTGACCCATTGAGCCTTTACTATACCTCTTTTTTTAAAGAGGTATTAATAAGGGAACAGAAAAATGGGGGAGGTGAAAATACACAAAGCAATGAATTAATGATAAGTTCTAAAAGACTGATTAAATTCAAGGTCTATGTGCCCTTAATAAACCCAGATAGTAAAATTGCCATAGTAGGTAATTTAGAAGAGTTTGGTTGCTGGGACATCAATAAATCAAAGGAGATGACACAAGGAGAAAAAGGTCTTTGGTATTTAGATATTATAACGGATAAGACGATACATCTTGATTATAAATACATAATAAAAGACATAAAAAAAGGTGATGTTATATGGGAACAAGGCGATAACAGACATATAGATGTTTCTACAGGCGATCTCGTTTTTATAAACGATGGTTTGTTCAGATACAGAGATTTATGGAGAGGCGCGGGTATATGTATCCCCGTATTTTCAATAAGGACAGAAAAAGGGTTCGGCACAGGTGAATTTTCAGATTTAAAACCCCTTGCAGATTGGGCAAATCATGTGGGTTTTAAGGTCATACAAGTTTTGCCCGTCAACGACACGACAAGACAGCATAGCTGGGCAGATGCCTTTCCGTATTCATGTATCTCAGCATTTGCACTACACCCATTATATCTGAATATTGAAGAAATAGGAGGTTTGCCGGAAGATTTAAGACAGGAGTTTTTTAAAAAAAGGGACGAGTTAAACAGTTTTGATTGCCTCGAATATGAAATGGTTATGGCAGCAAAAATGGATTTTGCCAGACGATTGTTCGAATTGGATAATTTGAAATTTTTAGAATCTGAGGAATTCGATAGCTTCTTTCGAAAAAATGCATTTTGGTTAAAACCCTATGCCCTGTTCTGTACATTCAGGGACAAATATAAAACAGGAGATTATACAAAATGGGGCATATATAAAAACATAAGTACTTCCAAAGTAGAAAGACTCGTTTCAAAGGAATCGAAATATTACAAGGATGTCTGTTTTTATTATTTCATCCAGTATCATTTATACAGACAACTCTTCGATGCATCGGAGTATGCTAAAAGTAAGGGCATAGCATTAAAGGGCGATATACCCATTGGCCTACACCCTGAAAGCCACGAAATATGGGTTCATCCTGAACTATTCCATGTAGATAAATCAGCCGGTGCGCCACCTGATGCCTTTTCAGAACACGGCCAAAACTGGGGTTTTCCAACATATAACTGGGCCAAAATGGCAGAAGACCACTATTTATGGTGGCGTAAGAGGTTAAAAAACATGTCACAATTCTTTCAACTGGTAAGACTTGATCATATCCTCGGCTTTTTTAGAATCTGGGAGATCCCCAAGGGTATATATTCAGGCATGATGGGCATGTTCAACCCTGCTATACCTGTAACAGAGGAGGAATTAAAAAAAGAGGGTATAGATGATATAGATAGGCTTTATGAACCTTATATTACCCAATCAATAGTCAAAGAGATATTCGGGGACTGGGAACATTATATAAAGGATAATTTTCTCGTTTTAACAGAAAAAGGGTCTTATAAATTAAAACCCGAATTTTCAAACCAGGAAAAAATTGATGCTTTTTTAAATGCCCTTGAAGAAAATAGTATGTCCGTTGATAAAAGATTTCTAAGAGATGGGCTATTTAAACTTATTTCCAATAGAATACTCTTAAAAGACGGGAAAAACATGCTCCATTTCAGGTTTAATATGATGCATACCTTATCATTTAAATCCCTTGAAAAATGGAAACAGGATAAACTTGCTTTAATGTATAATGATTACTTTTATCGCAGGCAGGACTGGTTGTGGCGGAAAAGTGGAATGACCAAATTGCCAATCTTAAAAGGGGCATCGGATATGCTTATATGTGGTGAAGATTTAGGGATGATACCAGATTGTGTGCAGCCTGTAATGGAGGAACTTTGCATATTAGGGCTTCGCATTCAAAGGATGCCAAAAGAATCGGATAGGGAATTCGGTGAACCTTCCTGTTATCCCTATCTAACGGTGTGTATGACATCAACCCACGATATGCCCACATTGAGGGGCTGGTGGATGGAAGACATAAAAAAGACTACCCGTTTTTATAAACACGTTTTAAACCATAAAGAAGACCTGCCAGAAGAATGTAGCGCAGAGATCGTTAAAGAAATTATTTTACAGCATCTAAACTCGCCCTCAATGCTTGCCATTTTCCCCATTCAGGATGTTTTAGCAATGAGTGATAACCTCAAATGGAAGGGTAATCCCTTAGATGAACAGATAAATAACCCTGCTAACCCATTTCACCGTTGGAAATACAGAATGCATATAACCTTAGAAGAACTCATATCACATAGAGATTTCAATGATATGATTAAAGATATGCTTACAAAATCTTTTAGGTAGGCCTTTGCAGGATTATGCAAAGGCCTAAATGACTTATTATGGCATGAATTTTCTGAAAATATCCCTTGCTATGACAATCCTCTGTATCTGATTTGTGCCTTCATAGATCTGTGTCGCCTTTGCATCCCTCATCATCCTCTCAACGGGATATTCTTTTGTATAACCATATCCACCTAATATCTGCACTGCATCTGTGGTTACCTTCATGGCTACATCTGCAGAATAGACCTTTGCCATAGCTGACATCTTGTCTACACCTATTGCACTCATCTTGTCCCTTTCGTAAACCTTCATATCGAGTAGATGTGCAGCATCGTAAACAAGTGCCCTTGCAGCCTCAACGCCCGTTGCCATATCTGCCACCATAAACTGAATGCCCTCAAAATCTGCAAGCTTTTGTCCGAACTGCACCCTCTTCCATGCGTATTCCACAGCAAAATCAAGGGCGCCCTGGGCAATACCTACTGCCTGTGCACCAACTGCAGGCCTTGAAAGATTTAAGGTTGACATAGCTATATCCCACCCATCACCTTCTTTGCCTAAAAGGTTGTCTTTTGTAAGCCTTACATTATCAAAAACAATCTCTGTAATGTCTGAACCCCTCATACCCATCTTGTCTTCACTTTTTCCAATAATGACACCAGGATAATCCCTTTCAACATAAAATGCAGATATACCCTTTGTCCTTAATTTCGGATTTGTTACGGCAAATACACTGTAAAACTGAGCATTTGCCCCATTTGTTATCATGGATTTTTTTCCGTTGAGATAATAAAACTCGCCATCTTTTGTGGCAGTTGTCCTCATATGTGATGCATCTGATCCTGCATCGGGTTCTGTTAAGGCAAAGGCAAAGAGATAGAGTTTATCGGGTTCTGTCATCTTATTGTATATATATTCTTTCTGTTCCTCGTTTGCTGCTATCATAACAGGCATTAAACCCACATTATGGGCAAGGGGTATTAAAGATGATGCACCTGATACCTTAGCAAGCTCTTCGATGACAAGACACAGTGAGGTGATATCTCCATCGAGGCCACCAAATCGTTCTGGTAGCATTAAATAGAGAAAACCGTGTTTTTTATATATATCCACAAGGTCCCAGGGGAATGCCCCTGTTGCGTCTATCTCTTTTGCCCGCGGTGCAACCTTTTCTTTTGCAATTTTTTCTGCTATCATGCGTATCATATTGTGCTTTTCTGATAAATTCAACATGCTTGCGCCTCCTTTTTGTTGACAAATTCCATAACTTCTAACATAATTTTTTCATAAATTAAATAAAAAAGGAGAATCCAATGGCCAGGGTATATTTTACAGATTTAAGAACAAATCCAAAAAGGAGTCTATTGGATAAAATAGAAGACCTCCTTGACAGAATTAAGACAAAGGAAAGGATAAAAAAATCTGATCTTACTGCCATAAAACTCCATTTTGGAGAAAAGGGAAACATTGCATATATAAGGCCGGTTTTTATAAGAAAAATAGTTGATTATATAAAAAAGTTCGGTGCAAGACCTTTTATCACAGATACAAATACCCTTTATTCAGGTTCGAGAAGCGATTCTGTTAATCACATAAATACCGCTGTTTATAATGGTTTTGATTATGTATCCACAGGTTGTCCCATAATCATTGCCGATGGGATAAGGGGCTCAAACAGCGTTAAGGTTTCTATTGAAGGAGAGGTATTAAAAGAGGTGAGTATTGCAGGAGATATTGTAAATGCAGACAGTCTTATTGTAGTAACCCATTTTAAAGGACATGAGCTTTCAGGCTTTGGCGGTGCTTTAAAAAATCTCGGTATGGGTTGTGCTTCAAGGGAAGGAAAGCTCATCCAGCACAGTAATGTGGCACCAAAAGTAAACGGAGAAAACTGTAAAGGTTGTGGTTTGTGCACAGGGTATTGTTCTGCTTGTGCCATATCCGTTATGGAAAAAAAGGCATTTATTGACCCTGAAAAGTGTATAGGCTGCGGCGAGTGTATCATCATATGTCCTTTTAAGGCCATTGAAATCCAGTGGAACGAATCTCAGGATGTGTTTCAGAAAAAGATGGTGGAACATGCGGCCGGTGCTTTAAAAGGAAAGGAAAAAAGGGCTATATTTATAAACTTTCTTATGCAGATTAGTCCTGCCTGTGATTGCTATCCCAATAATGACTCACCCATTGTCCGTGATATCGGCATACTTGCTTCCATTGACCCTGTTTCTATAGATGCAGCTTCTTGTGATCTTGTAAATAACGAAGAGTCTTTACCTAATACGACAATAAAAACTATGCTTAAAAAAGGTGAGGATAAATGGAAGGCGCTGTATCCTACAATTGAATGGCAGATACAGCTCGAACATGCAGAAAGGATGGGGCTTGGCGAGAGGATGTATCATCTTATAAAGGTATAATCTTCTAAAATTTTAGTTTTTTAATATTTCAAAGAGTCTTTTTCTTATCTCTTTGTCGGAAAGACTGTTAATATCGGAAATTAGTTCATCCAGTCTTTTTTTAAATGCTGGCCAGTTAAAAGGTTGTGACTTTATCATGAAAATCTTTTCGTGTTCTGTTTTTTCTGCCTTTTCTCCTTTTCCTATAAGGGTCTCTGTGATCCTTTCCCCTGGCCTTAAACCAGTAAATACCATTTCTATTTCGTCGTGTTTAAATCCCATGAGTCTTACCATATCCCGTGCCAAATCAACGATTTTTACAGGCTCTCCCATATCGAGGACAAAGATTTCGCCACCATTTCCTATGGCGCCTGCCTGCATAACCAGTTGAACTGCTTCAGGGATGCTCATAAAATAACGGGTCATTTCTGGATGGGTAATGGTTATGGGCCCACCCATTTCAATCTGTCTCTTAAAAAGTGGGATCACACTGCCTGCACTGTTTAAAACATTTCCAAAACGAACGGCAATAAATTTTGTAAACCCTTTTCCGTTTATCCCCTGGCAGATTAATTCTGCAGCCCTTTTCGTGGCCCCCATAACATTTATAGGGTCAACGGCCTTATCTGTTGATATAAGGATAAACTTTTCTACCCTGTGTTTGAGGGAGGCCTCAATAACACGGAAAGTGCCCTCTATATTGTTTTTCACTGCCTCATAGGGGTGTATCTCTGTGATAGGCACATGTTTGTATGCTGCGGCATGGAATATCACCTGCGGCTTGTATGTCACCATTACATCTTCAAGCCTTTTTTTATCCAATACATCGCCAAGGAGAGAAACAAAGAGCCTATTATCATATTTATTCGAAAACTCCATATCAATATTATAGAGTTCATTTTCTACCCTATCGAAAAGTATTAATTTTTCAGGTCCTATTTTCATTATCTGTCTACAGAGTTCACTACCTATTGAGCCTCCTGCACCTGTTACCATCACCCTTTTATTGTAAAGATAGGCTTTTATCTGTTCAGTATTTAACTTTATATGCTCACGACCCAATAGGTCTTCTATGTTTATATTTCTTATCTGGTTGACACTTATTTTACCGTTTAAAATATCACTTATGGCAGGGATGGTTTTGCACTGAACATCTATTTCATCACATAAGGCTATTATGTTACGCAGCTCCCTACCTGCTATGGTTGAATCTGCAATTATTACCTCTTTAATCTTTTTTCTGACTACAATTTTTTTTAAATCTTCCAGTGAACCTAACACAGGCACATCGTGTATCCTTTTTCCCTGTCTTTTTTTTGTTTTATCTATAAAACCCACCGGGTTGTAACCCATTTTAGGATTTTTTTTGATCTCCCTTAAAAGCATCTCACCCTCATCTGATGCGCCTATGATGAGCACGTTTTTTCCATCTGAAGTAGAAACATTTTTAAATTCACGGAAAAAACGATAAAAAAACCTCGAGCCCCCAAGAAATGTTATGATGATAAACCAATCAATAATTACAGTAGATCTGGGGAAACTTTCAGTTCTGAAATAAAAAAATACATATGCACTAAATATAATGGTGCTTAGGGTTATGGCCTTTAAAATCCTCAAAAGGTCATTTATGGAGGCATATCTCCAGACGCCCTTATAAAGACCAAACACATAAAAACATGCAATCCTAACTATAAACAAAACCGGTAGGGAGCGAAAAAAGACATTCCAGTATATATCTGGGACAGTAAAGTTAAATCTAAGTAAGTAGGACAACAAGTAGGAAAAGATTGTGAGTATTACATCGCTTGCAATAACTATATAGAATTTCCATGCACCTTTTGATAGCATATGCTCAGCCTTTATTGCTATATACAAACTGATACAACTCTAAAGAATACTCTTTAAATGTATTGAATTGAGGTATATCAATCTTTTTTAAATAATGGGTATTAAAAATCGAGCTTGTCTTGTAGAAATAATTATCAAACATCCTTTTATCTATTAGAACGTATTCTATCTTTTTTTCTGAAAACACACTTTTTAATTCTTCATCAGACATACCTTCATGTATCAAAACAGGCATTGTCTCTGCGTAGAATATTATTCTTGATAGTGGTGGAATGGTGGCTATGTTTTTTTCTTTAAATCCCGCATCTTTTAGATAAATCCCTGCCTTTTTAAGCTCAATTTTATCTTCCCTGAAAGATGTCAAAATCCCAGACACATTAAATAAAAAAATAAATAAAAATAAAAAAATTGTGGAAAAAGTAAGTGGCTTTGAAAGAATTTTTATTGCCTTTGATCCTTTTTTTATCTTTTCAGCTAATTCAAAAAAGCCAATACCTGACCACATTAATACTGGTATACCCATTAAAAGTCCATGCCTTGTTCCTAAATATTGAATCTTTGCCACATAAAGATAACACGAAATACATGCAATTAAAAACCATATAAGAAAAAAAACCTCACCTTTTATAAAGGGCATGTTTTTTCTTTTTATAACTCCAAACAAAGCCAGTATAAAAAACACTATATTTAACGGTTTAATAAGTTTGTATATTACCTCAAAGGCATAAGCTATATACCTATGTCTTAATGAAATATCAAGAAAACCTTTCACTGTAGCCGGTGCATTGTTCATAATATGAATGTTATTTTTTATAATTGTCTCTAAATCCTCATTCTGTGTGATTATATGGAAAATTTTATCTCCCAAAAGACCAAATTCCCACCAGCCTAATCTTGCCTTCAAAAAATATAAAGGGGGTAATGATACTATAAGCATAAACATAAAAAAGGCTAATAAATTCAATAAAAAAACCCTGCCTTTAATATCGCCTATTTTATAAAGCCATGCCGCCCATATAAATAATATAAAAAAAACAATAATGCCTTCTATCCTAACGCATATAGAAAGACCTGTAAAAAGGACTGATAAAAAAAGAAAAAACCATTTATCCCTTTTTTCTGAAATTATACCTTCCACGCCGGTCCATAAGGCAAATAAAAACAAAGACCAGAAAAGAGGCTCCCTTAATACATCGGATGAGTATTCTACAATATGGGGATTTATAGCAAAAAAAAGCGCTGCCATAATGGCAATGTTTTGGGATATCAATTTCCTTGCAATAAAAAAAAGGGGGATAACACCAAGGGAACCGAATATCACCGAAACCATCCTCCCAGACAATTCCCAGTTAATAAAAATTTTTTGGAATCCAATCATTACAAAGGGATAAAGGTTAAAAAAGCTTATCTCCTTAATCTTTTTAAAATCACCTAAGGTGATGAGTTTTGCGTTTTCTATATACATAATCCCATCATGGGTTATTACATTCGGTGCAAGGGCTAAATATAACCTTGCACATAGGGCAATTAAAAATAAAGTCAATAGAACAAGATATTGATTTTTCTCGAGCATGGGTTTAGATGGTTTTAATACAAGATATCAGGCTTTCACATACATATTCTATCTGTTCTTTTTTAAGGTTATTAAAAAAAGGAAGTGCTATTGTTCTTTCAGATACAGATTCACATACAGGGTAATCGCCCTTTTTGTAGCCGAAAAGTCTTCTGTAAAAGGGTTGAAGGTGAATAGGCGGGAAGTAATTACCACACTCTATACCTTTCTCTATAAGTAGATGCATAAGTCTATCACGGTGTTTTTTCGTAAAACCATTTCTGAGCCTTATAACAAATACAAACCAGGAAACCTCTGTATGTTCCGGCACAGAAGGCAATTCAATCTCTTTTATGTCTTTTAGACATTCTAAATAATATCCTGCAACCTTTTCCCGTTTTTTTAAAATCTCATCGATTCTTTTGAGCTGCGATATACCGAGAGCTGCGTGGATATCGCTGAGACGATAGTTATACCCCAATCTTTCGTGGGAAAGCCACCTTCCGTTTTTAGACCTTCCCTGATTGCGTAAGCTTTTTAGTATCTCTGCAATGCTTTTTTTATTTGTTACAATAACCCCGCCTTCTCCTGTTGTCATTTGCTTATTAGGATAAAAGGCAAATACACCTGTTAGGCCACAGAGCCCTACATTTTTCCCTCTATATCTGGCCCCTATTGCCTCACAGGCATCCTCAATGATGGTCAGATTGTGCCTTCTGGCTATGTTCTCTATAATATCCATTTCGCATGGCACACCAAAGACATGGACAGGCAGTATTGCCCTTGTCCTTTTCGTTATCTTTTCCTCTATCTTCAGTGGATCTATATTAAGGGTAACAGGGTCAATATCCACAAATAGAGGTCTTGCCTTTGCATATAAAATACAGTTTGCCGAAGCGATAAAGCTAAAGGGGGTGGTGATCACCTCATCACCTTCTTTTATACCTGCTGCAATAACAGAGAGGTGTAGCCCTGATGTTCCACTGTTGACTGCTATGGCATATTTTGCCCCGAGAAATCTGGCCATCTCTTCTTCGAATTCTCCAATCTTTGGTCCCAGACTCAAATTAGGGGTTTTAAGCACGGCCATAACCGCCTCTATATCCGCTTCTGTCACATCAGGACGTGAAAGGGGTATGATTTTCATCTATCTTCCTTTCTCTTTTATTATTCTTGCAGGAACCCCTGCCACCACCACGCCATCGGGGACATCGTTTATTACCACAGAGCCTGCACCTACTGTACTCCAACTCCCTATATATTTTCCAATCACTACCTTTGAGCCTATCCCCATAAAAACACCTTTGCCTATTGTAACACCTCCTGCCACATTCACACCAGGCGCTATATGGACAAAATCTTCTATTTTGCAATCATGGTCAACAGTTGCACCTGTATTAATTATACAATGCTCTCCTATATTTACATCGGGTTGAATAATGGAGCCAGCAAAAACCACTGTGCCTTTACCAATATTGGAAGATGGATGCACGTAGGTTTTTGGATTAATAAGTGTAACCCATTGAAATTCATTTAAAATATCCACTATGTTCTTCCTTGTTCTGTTATCCCCTATAGCCATAACTGCCTTATATTTAATATTTGCAAATTTAGATATAGGTCCATCGATCCTTATTCCATAAATTTCCTTACCCCATTTTAGATGATCATCATCTATAATCAGTGATACATTTATCCCACATTCAATAGCCGTAGATATAACGACCTTTGCATGTCCACCTGCACCTACAATGATTATGCTATTGTCCATTATCACGCTTTATATTTGTTTTCAGATCCAAGAAACTCTGGCATTGTCTCATATCCAGGCGCATTTATCCCTTCTCTTTTAAAGACCTGGATAAAGGTCTTAAACAAGATCTTTATATCCAGCCATAGGCTGTGGTGTTCCACATACCACAGATCGAGTTTGAACCTCTCTTCCCAGGTGGTGGTATTCCTTCCGTTTATCTGTGCCCAGCCTGTAATACCTGGTTTTACCTCGTGGCGCCGCGCCTGTTCAGGTGTATAACGGGAAAGATATTCCATAAGAAGTGGCCTTGGACCCACAAGGCTCATATCTCCTTTTATAACATTGAAAAGTTGCGGTATCTCATCGAGGCTCAACTTCCTTATCCAGCGACCAACTCTCGTTAACCTTTTTTCATCAGGCAAAAGCATACCCGATTCATCCTTTATATCGGTCATGGTCCTGAATTTATAGAGCATAAAGGGTCTTCCATAAAGTCCTGGTCGCCTCTGTCTGAAAATTACAGGTCTTCCCATGGTAAAAAGGATAATAAGACCCACGATGGCCATAAAAGGTATGGATATTATAAGCATTGGGATCCCTATAAAAAGGTCAAATATCCGTTTAACCATGGAGGTTACTTTATCTAAAAAGGTCCATGTAGAATGTCATATATGCATCAATCATTGTCTTTCTCGAAAACTCCCTTTTCACCCTTTCCTTTGCTGCCATTCCCATCTTTTCCCTTAAATCAGGCCTCATCATCATAAGCTCCATCTGTGATGCAAGGCTATCCACATCACCTGGTTCGAATAGAAGGCCCGTCTCACCATCCACAATGGCATCGGTTATACCGTAGATTTTGCTGCCTATAGCAGGGATGCCAACTGATGCTGCCTCTATGATTGAGAGGCCGAAACCTTCTCTGTAGCTTGGAAGCACAAAGACATCCGATGCACTCATGAACCTTTCAGGCTCATAGGTCACGCCCACAATATGTAAACCTTCTTTACATATACCGGACATCCTTCTGCCAATATCATCCTCGTCAGGTCCGGCAACAATCAGATGGATTCCTTTATATTTCTCTTTAAGTCGGGCAAATGCATGGGCAAGGTCAATAAGTCCCTTTTCAGGATTTAGCCTTCCCAAAAAGAAAAATACCACATCCTCTTTGTTTATGCCAAAACTCTCTCTTATATCATATCTTGCCTTTAAATCCATAGAGAATCTCTCTGTGTCCACACCGCTTATGGAGCCATTACCCAGTACCATAATGGATTCCCCTTTAACCACACCTTCGGCTATGAGAAAGTCCGCCTGCGAAGGGCTATCTGCAAGGACATGGGTGGCACAAAGCACGATGAGCCTGTCCATAGATTTGAGTAAACACCTCTTTGTCCCCTTTTTTGTTGCCCATACCTGACCTGTAAAGGTATGTATCCGAATAGGTATGTGGGCAAACAAGGCAGCCATCATGGATAAAAGCCCTGCCTTTGGCGTTAGAGAATGGACTAAATCAAAAGAAAAGCCTCTAAAGTATCGGTATAGCTGCCACAAGGCGGCTACATCCTTAATAGGGGCTATTTTACGTTCTATTTTTACTGGCAAGACTTTTATATCAAGGCCATAGCGTTTTATAAAGGCCGGGTCATCTGTTTTTGTTATAATGGTCACATCGTTTCTTTCAACAAGGGCTTTTATCACATCGATAAGGAAGACCTCCACAGTCATTGGTATGGCAGTGACAAAGCATATCTTCTTTGATTTTACCAAATTTTCTCTAATTAATTTATTAATTTTTAAACTTTACAATTTTGTTATGTTTTCCAAATTTCTGTTTATGGTATAGATAAATCAACTTATTAGGGATTATTCCATTTATCAATGGCTTCAAAAAATAACAATAATATATGAAAGGAACATGCATCTCTTTAATCGCATGATATATTGTAATTGCTTCGTCCCATCTATATTTGAAACTTCTTCTTCTATAAGAGGCCTCATTAAGATGAATCTTATATAAAATTTCTGGGATTGTTGCAATATTGTATCCTTTTAAAATCATTTTTAACCAAAGATGATAATCTTCTACTCTTCTTAAATTCTCGTTATATTTTCCAACATCAAGCAAATCCTTCTTCCTTATCATGGTGGATGCGTGAATCACTTGAGGCCCTTTAACCCAGTTCTCTTTAATAGGGAAACATAGCGGCTTATTAATACCCCATTCTTCGCCTTTGTCATTTATCAACACGGCATATGTTCCAACAGCACTTATATCCTTATTTTCATTTAAAAACTTTACTTGCTTATCTAATCGTTCTGGTAATGATATATCATCTGCATCTTGTATTGCTATATACTCACCCCTTGCTATATCTATACAACGGTTACGACTATAAGCAGGCCCACAATTATTAATATTTTCAATATATATTATCTTTTCGCCATATTTCTCTTTGTATCCACAAATAACATCCTTAGTGCCATCTGAAGATGCATCATCGCAGATGACACACTCCCAATTATCATATGTCTGATTTAAAATAGAGTCTATTGCTTTAGCTATTGTATTTTCATTATTATAAGTGGCAATTATAACACTCACTTTCTCTTTCATAAAACCTTGAGCTTCTCTTTTAATTTCATAAAATTATCCCTGATTATAGGTATGTATAAATTTAGGACATGCGTCTCAAACCTCTTGGGGAAAAAAGTACTTAAAAAAAAGAAAAAACATTTCTTATAAAAGATGTGTTTTTTGAATATTTGTCTCGCCTCTTTTTTCTGGCCGCTTTGCCATAAAGATTTTCCATACTGAAGCGCAATAATATTTTTGTTTTTTTCAATTTCCTTTTTTAATGTGACTTTTATCTCAGGATAATAATTAATAATCTTTTCCATTACTGATGATAATTCTATTGAAATTTCCTTATGAAAGATTTTTGTACTACTTGCATTATGGATGCGATGTATAGCAAGTGGCTTATTTATATAATCGCATTCCCAATTATAAGCAATACGGAGAAATAAGTCATACTCTTCAGCATATTTATACCTTATATCAAACCATTCTGATAAAGAGTCCAGTGCGGATCTTCTGAATACGGCAGTGGGCATGGAGATGGGGTATTTATCCATTGTGAAAAGGTATTTAAAGATCTTCCCACGGGGCGGGTTTAAACCAAGATTAGTAAAGTGTGATATTGATTTGCCTGTATCTTGATAAAAATCTATGGCATCACTGAATACCAGCCCAACAGACGTATTTTTTTCAAACAATGATACCTGAAGTTCTAATTTTTCTGGCATCCATATGTCATCCTGATCTAAGATGGCAATAAAATCTCCTTTTGCCTTTTCTATTGCCCAATTTCTCGCTTGTCCCAATGAGAGCGCTTTTTTACCTTTAAAATACCTTAATCTTTCATCAAAACTTTTTGCAATCTGCTCGCTATTATCAGTAGATGCATCATCCCAAAAAATAATTTCCCAATCTTTGTAAGTCTGGCTATAAACGCTATCAATCGCTTCTTTGAGATATCTCTCTCCATTATAACAGTTTATAATTACGCTGACTTTTGGCATATATGTATGATTTAAGAAGTAAAGAATGTCTTTATAGCGTTGATAACATCTTCTATATCTTTTTCACTCATATCAAAGAATAGTGGCAGTGTAATTATCTCCTGCCAGAGGCGCTCAGTGACAGGGAGGGATGTGGAATAAGGCTTAAACAATGGCTGAAGATGATTTGGGATATAGTGCACGCCAGATCCTATGCCTTTCGAGGCAAGATAATCTATGAGCTCGTCCCTCTTTCCATTTGTAACCCTTATGATATATGAAAACGGTGCAGTTTCTTCAAGATCCCATGATAGAATGCTAATCCCTTCTATGATGGCAAAGGCCTCATTATACCTCTTTACAATCTCCCGTTTTCGTTTTATAAATTGGTCTATTTTCTTTAGCTGAACCAGCCCTATAGCCGCGTTAATATTACTCATATGGTACCTGTAACCCTGGGTGGTTATTTCATAATACCATGACCTCTTCTTTTTATATCTACTCCATGCCTCCCTGTCTATCCCTAAGTTTCTCTTTCTTTTAATGATCTCTGCTAATTCTTCATCGTGAACAACAACGGCACCTCCCTCGCCGCAGGTGATGTTCTTTATTGGATCAAAACTGAAACATGTTATATCACCGAAACTTCCTATCCTTCTTCCTTTATAAGATGAGCCAAAGGCATGGGCTGCATCTTCTATGATGAGGATATTATGCTCTTTACCGATGGAAAGTAGGCTATCCATATCACAGGGGCTCCCGCAATAATGAACCGGCATTATGGCCTTTGTCTTTGGGCCAATATGCCTTATGATATCATCGATATCCATATTCAAACTATCCGGTTTGACCTCGCAGAATACAGGCGTTGCACCCGCTGCGATTATGGCCTCAACACTGGCACAAAATGTAAGGGAGGGGACAATCACCTCATCGCCTTTTCTTATACCTGCCCCATCAAAGGCGATATGCAATGCCGAAGTCCCTGTATTAACGGCTATCACATGAGCGGTGCCAAGAAACTCTTCTATCCTTTTCTCAAATTCAAAGACTACAGATCCAAGCCCTAACCACCCGGACTCGAAAACCTTTTTTACCTCTTCTAACTCTTCAAAACCTATTGATGGTCTCTGAATGGGAATCAATTTGGAATCCTTTCTTTTATTTTTTAATACCACTTACAAAAATATATCTGCCGTTTTCAGGATAATTATCACCAAGATAAAGTTCCATTTCAAATAAAAGGGCTTGCTGTTTTTTATCAAATGCAGATGGTATGGCAAACAATGACTGAGGGTCTCCCATAATACCTGTTATTACCCCTATGCCTTTATATTCAATTTGCGTAAAGCCACTGGTTTGCATTATCTTTTCTATTTCATCCTTAGAAAGACAATTTAAAAATCCATCATTGATATATGTTTTTTTATTTATCAAAAGATCATGGGAATCGCTTATATATCCATTAATCAATTTCTGTATAACATAATACAGCCTTGGTCTTAATGAAATAAATATTAATCCGCCTGGTTCAAGGAGAAAGGTAAGTTTGTTTATAACGTTTTTATAATCTTTTATCATATAAAGAACCTCAGTAGAGATAACGCAATGGAATTTACTACTACCAATTTTATTTATATCCTTTTCTAAATCGCCTAAAATAAATTCGATTTCTACATTTTTTTCTTTTTCATACTTTTTTGCCAGTTTAATTGCCTCTGGTGTAAAATCCATCCCCATTACCTTATGGCCATCCATTGCAAGAGGTATAGAGAGTCTTCCTTGACCGCATCCTGCATCGAATATATGGATTGCCCTATTTCCAAAGACCTCTTTTATTTTCTTTTTAATATGATAAAGATATATTCTTGAAAAAAAATCCTCGTCAGCTTCACGCATCATATCATACCGAGATGCAACCCTTCTTGCAGCCCTTGCCCGAGCCATATTAGGAGATAATAATTTTAATATTTTATTGCTTAAACTAAATAGTTTCGAATCGATGAGGTCGTAAAGCATGAATTAAGATATAAAAACTTTCAAATTCTCATCAGTTACCTTATTAAAACAGCCTATCATGATTTCTTTTCCAAACCTTTTTAAGTTTATAATTTTGTTTAAATCCATAGACAGAAGTGCGTCTATTCTATTTTCTAAGTCTTTTTCTCCATAATATACTTTTGTATGCTCTGACTCGATCCAATCAACGGGATTGAGGTCTAAAACCCCCTCTCTGCCTACTATCAAAAATGGTTTTCCCGCAACTAATGCATCCGTTACTGCAGCCGAAGCGATTGAAATAAGTAAATCCACATTCCATATCCATTCGTCCATAGACCCTTCAGCTATAGATGTCTCATAGTTTGGCCATTTTACATTTTTTAGCAATTCTAATATAGTTGATTTCTTCATCATAGGATGAGGTTTAACAAAAAATATCAGATCCTTTCTCCTTTTTGCTATGCTTGATAAAATATTTATAAGTTCTACAGCACCAGAAAGTTGCAATGGAAGACCAATCAGTATCTTATTTTTTACAACTTCCTTCATGCTATCGTTTGCTACAATTGCCAATTCGTTTTTTTTCCATAGATATTCATACCTAAGGGCACACCCTGTCTTGAGATGATTTTCAGGTAATCCTTCTTTTAATAACATGTTTTTGATCATATCTCCTGAACACACTATCTTTTGGGGAATTACAGATTTAAGTGATTCGCCCTTATATATAAAATAACAGAGAAGGTCTTTTGAAAAAATTGTATGCTGGTAACCAATGGTTTTGATATTAGGATATGCCTTTTTTAAACCTAAAATCCATGCCCTTTCAGGTATCATCCCCTCAAAAACATCAATTGCCAAATCAAACCAAAATCCTTTTTGTTTTAAAGTTATAAAAAGATCAAGATACAAGAAAAAGGGTAAAAATCCTCCGGTCCTTTTAAACCTTTCTCTTTTTATAAGAGGTGTAACATCAATACTTAAAAAGGTCATGGAATTATGAGAAACAGCAAGTATCCTTAACATTATTGTTATTGCCTTTATCAAACTTCCGATGCCATAATAATCAAAAGGTATAATGAAATTTTTATTCGATTTTTTGAGCATTCTAAATGTGTGCTTTAGAGAATAGGAAACATTATAAATAAAAGGTATAATAAACAAAGAATAACCCTCTTTTTCAATCCAGTCTATAAACCTTCCAAAATATCTATCTTTGTATGTGCCATCTTTTGCAAAGGATGCATCGTCTATCCATGTATGTAAAATTATGTTTTTTCCTTTTTTATCTGTTTTTAATTTCTGATTTATGGGAGTTAATTTGGCAGCACAAAGGCTTTGAAAAAAAATTATTTTAAACTTTAATATATGAAATACCGGGGTAATTAAAAGCTTAATGGAATCTAAATAAAACCTGACAGTTTTTTTTGTTTGTATCTCTAAACCCTTTTTTATAAAAAAATTTTCAATTGATTTAAATAATGCAGGTTCATCAACAATTATAATAAGATTTTCATATCTATATAATAATTCATCTATTATTTTGAGTCTGCAGCAATCGAGAAACAGATTAGACACATACGTATTTGGTTCAGATTCAGGGGATAATGCCCATAAATCATTATAATTTTTACCTAAATTATCAATAAAATCTAAAAATTGTCCTCTTATTTTAGATTTTGTTTCATCGAGTAAAGGTTTTAACTCAATTTTTTTAAAAAAATCAGATAAACTATCATCCCATCTCTTTTTTTCTTGGTAGTCATCTATGAAACATAAAAAATAAAAACTGCCATTATATTTTCTTTTTACCCATTCAGGGTTTATATGTTTTGAAATAACTGCAATCATTTAAAAAGTTTTAAACTATTTATTCTGATTATCTTGATATAAAAATCTTATTTTGTCCTCTGCCATCAATTTTCTTACAATTTCCAAATCTTCTGGGGTATCAACACTGATTTTTGCATCTTCTATTTTTACAGCCTTTATTTTTACACCATGTTCAAGAACCCTTAAATATTCATTGAACTCAATTGTTTCAAGTGGTGTAGGTGCCCATGAAGCATATTCAAGCAAAAAAGCTTTTCTGAAAGGAACAATAAAACACATCTTCCACATGACATCCACAGGAGTCCTGGCATCACTGGGTAAATCGTTTCTCGAACAGTAAAGAATATTGTCGTCAAGATCAAGAACTGCCTTGATGTCAGAATGGCTATTCTTTTTTGTGTATGGTGTTACCCCAATAGAAATCTTGATGTCTGAATTTTCTAAAAGAGGTTTGACAATGGCATCCACATGTTTTGGATTCAGAAGTGGTTCATCTCCTTGAACATTAACTACAATATCACAATCTACATATTTGCATGCTTCAGTAATGCGATCCGATCCTGTTTTGTGATACGTGCCCGTCATTATTACATTAATACCATATGATTCACCAACCTCTTTTATACGCTCACTGTCAGTTACAAGATAAACCTCATCTAAAGATTTTGACAACATTGCCCTTTTGCATGTATGGACTACCATTGGAAGGCCGCATATATCTATCAAAGCCTTTTCGGGAAGCCTGCTCGACTGAAGCCTCGCAGGTATCATTCCTACTACTTTCATGCTATTTCTCCTTTCATTGTTTTTATTGTTTGATAACGCTCCTCAATAGCATGATATAGGATCGTGCAATCAGGTAAAAGGGTAATGATTTGCATCCCCATATTTAACATCAATTTGATATCATTGTCGTTTTTTGCAACATATCCTCCTGCAGCGAGTCCTTTTTTGTTTACCTTTTTTATTATCTTATCCATCTCAGCTCTTATTTGGGGATGGTCAACTTCTCCTGGCATTCCCAAAGACTGAGATAAATCATATGCGCCTATATAAATACCATCTACTTTATATTCTATATCTTTTATGCTGAGAATATCTTTAATGCTTTCTATTCCACCTTTGCCTTCAATGAGTAGAATCAAGACGGTTTCTTTGTTTTGTTTTTCAGCGTGTAATTTTACATTGTTTAAAGAATAGCCCCCTGCCCTTGTAAAGGGGGAAAACCCCCTGGAACCAAGAGGGCTATACTTTGCATTTGAAATTGCCATTTCCGCATCTTTTTTAGATTCTATATGGGGCACAATAACTCCTGTTGCCCCCAAATCGAGGGCTCTAAGTATTAATCCTTCATTATTTTCCAGAACCCTAACAAGGCTACCGCAACCTTTAGTGTCTGCGGCTCTTATCATATTCTCAACAGTTTCATAATCATGACAGCCATGTTCCATGTCAATTATTACAAAATCCACGCCCGTTGATGCAATGATATCAATTACTGTTGCTGATGGGATTATACACCAGGGACCAAATACAACCTTTTTTGTTTTTAATTTATTTTTTAGGTCATTCATATGCGATTTTCCTTTACTACCTCTATCCACGATATGTCTGGAACCACATAGGGTGTTATTTTTATAAAATCTTCATAAGTTCCAAATCCTGTGAGTAAGCCAATGGAGGCTTTTAATCCTCCGTTTACTCCCATTTGCACATCTGTTATGGCATCGCCAACCATTATTGCATTTTCTCTTTTTGAGTTTAAAACATTAAGAATTAATTCTACCTGATCTGGAAATGGTTTTGGCCTTTCTACCATTTCCGCTCCGGCAAAAAAATGGATATATTTTTCCATATCAAGATACTTCATTGCAATCTTCGCCCTCTCTGATATATCTGTTGTAGCTATTGCAATTTTACATCCATTAAAAAATAAATTTTTTAAAAGTTCCATCGCACCTTCTATAGGTTTTATAAACTCTTTTAAATTTTGCTGGGAAAACGCATCAACATATTTAAACACATCAATGCAGGCATTTTCTATGTTGTTTAAACCAATATTTTTAAGATACTTTATTGCTTCTCCCATTACAATCTCTCTTTTTTTTAATCCAACAGGCCCCTCAGGTCTTAATCTGCCTTTATCAAAATCAACACCCATTGCATAGGCAAGGCCCTTTACATGTGATTTGTCTAAACTAAGCCTTTCACATAAAAAAAGAGATCTAAAATAAACCATTTTTGACCAGTAATGGTATAATTCAATGATAGTTCCATCTTTATCAAAGATTGCAACTTCTATATCTTCAATTAAATGATCCCCTACTTTTATTTTAACCATTCAAGGCATCCATATTTGATTTTACAAGATGTTGTGCTATCTCTATTGATTTTTTAATAAGATCTTTATCATACATAAAATTTTCATTTTTTATAAATGGCCTTACGATCTTTCTGGCATAACTTCCAACAGAAATGCCATGGGCATTAACGCCACACTGTTTAGCAAGGATGCCGCTTTTACTATTTGTTCCACCGGAAATTAATACAATTACTGGTATACCGCTTTTAATAACAATATCAGCACATGCAACAGCCTGTAAGGTTGTGTTGAAGTCATCTCCTTCACCACTCATAGGCACGCCATCAGCTTGAACTATCATCCTTTCTCCTGTTATATCGTACATTTTCTTTATCCGCTGAATAAGATGCTTGTTAGAAAGAAGTGACCTGTCAAGGCAAACACTTATAAAATTATCTGTTATTATTTCATTCAACAAAAGCCAATCATTCATAACTGCCTCATCATCTTCAGAAACACCATGCAATTCCATTATTTCACACCCTGCATCTACACATTCTGGCAGTATTTTTTTAAAATCTGGTTTTTTAAAAGTAAAATAAATGGCACTACTCGGACAGACATTTTCACAATCCCCGCAGCCTATACACCGATATTCTTCCACCAGCCATTCACCCTTTTTGATTATAGCTTCTTGCCTGCAAACATCAGCACAGCTCCCACACCCAATACACTTCTCAGTGATGATATATGCCTTTCTAATATGGGGATCGCCTTTTATCCCTATACTTACATTAATATAAGGCCGTATATTAATGTTTATTTTAAAATTATCTGCCAGGGCATAAGCATCATCAATACCTTTTGCAGCGGCCTTTACAATATCAGTGTTTGCTGATACATCGTGAATTATTGCACCTGCCAGTGTATAGATCATTGAAAGTCTTCTTACCTCTTCTGGGTCTTCATTTCCAGCACCGCATACAAGCTTGAAGACCCTTCTTTGTTCTAACAGGCTTTTAAGAGTGGCGAATCTATTCATCCCTATATGTAATTCTCTATTCCTTTATAAAAGGCTTTATAGCTTGTAGGTGTAAGTATATGAATCCCCTCACGACCCATCTTGTTTAGATACCCATCTATTTGTTCGAGATAGTGTTGGTTATACCTATGCCTTTCTATTATAAGTTCTGTTTCTTCTGGTTCTACTTTTTCTCTATAAAAATGAAATTCATTAATCGATTTCATGCCTGCATATCCGTCGAGACCTGCAGCAAAAATCCTCTTTACACCCATTACAATTGCAACGGCTATTAAAAGGACTGCCACTGTCCTACAATTTGTCTGTATAACCCCATCTTTAATATCAAAATCATTGAGTTCATCAATAAAATACAATCTTTCGTAATCTCTTTGTGTATATTCTTTTATTAAGTCATCTGAAATATTAATTCCTATAAAAAGAGATGAATCTTTATGAACTGTGTCAACATAATCCATAAATCTTTTCTTGTTTGTAAATGCATGATAATGGGGTATAAAAAGATTATCAAGAAAATTTGCACCAAGGATTATGGGGTCATACTTTTCTATGAATCTCTCAATTTTTTCTTTGTATTCTTTTAAGGTTGGGCCGTTTGCGAGTATAAGAAAATCTCTATTTTTGTGTCTCTCTACATATGGCACATTATAACTGGTTATATTTATATTTTCTTTTTTTGCTTCTTTGCTTTCATCATAATTTGATATTTTGTTTTTTAAACCACCTATTAAACCGCTTTTTATGATTTTATTTATTATTTCTTTAGAAAACCCGACAGGATTTGTCTTCTTTATTATTTCCAAGGCATTCCATATATCCTCCATTGTGTATTCCCTATAGTCAACAAGTGTTTTTGGATAATAAGGATGGCACTGAAAAATACCAGAAAGCATATAAGGCAATTGATAACCCCAGGGTTCATCTGTCTCTATATTAAGAAAATATCTATCAATCAAATGTAACACAGGTATCACATTGTATTTATCTAATGTAACCATCTGTAGATAGGACAATAAAACCTCTGTAGGCAAGTTCCCTGCACCCCTTCCCATGCCGTATACTGTGCAATCAATTATATCTACGCCGAGTTTTATTGCTTCAAGGGTATTTGCAAAGGCCATTTGAAGACTATTATGGGGATGAAATCCAATTTTAATATGTTTGAGTGACTTAAAAGGCTCAACAAGCTCTTTCATTGAATCAGGAAGGATAGAACCATAACTATCTGCTATATATAAATAGTCAATACTTGATGATTCAAGGACAGAAACGAGTTCTTTAATTTCATTTTTTGTATAACTCGTAATGCCCATAGCATTAAGAGATACCAAAAACCCCTTTTCCTTTATGGCTTCGAGTATCTTTATAGCAAAAATTGTATCATTTTTATGCGCTGCAATTCTTACAAGGTCTACATATTCCTTGTATTCATCTGTTATGTCTTCGACATCTATTTTACCATAATCGCCCATTATAGCTATTTTAGCTCCAATTATACCGTCTATCACATCTTTAATGTCTGCAATATCAGTAAACCTCCATAAGCCATATACCTTTCTGTCAAAATATTTCTCAGTTCCCCTAAAGCCTATCTCTATATAATCTACACCAGCTTTTGAAAGTGCACTGTATAACTCCCTAACCATCTTTTTATCAAACCACCAGTTGTTTAGATAACCTCCGTCACGGATAGTACAATCAAGGATTTTAATTTTAAAAGACATATTTTCCCTCCTCAAAACCTGTCCCATATCCCTGGGCTCGCGCAGGCCTACCCCTCCTTTTTTGCCCTTAGATGGATAATAAAGGGCATCAACGGCCTTTTGAGCATGTTCTGCCGAATTAATCATAGGTATAATAATCCCATGGACACTGGAATACCAACAACTATTTTCATGGCATCTTCTTATCGTTCCCATATATTTCCATTATTTCCATGATTTTTTTACCATTCTGCCATTTCTATTAAACAGTTTTTTAATTCAACTTTTGGTCTCCATCCTAAGTCATTTTGGAGCAAAGATGAATCTCCATAAATACCAAACTGGTCACGAAAAGTGCTTTCTCCATATGAAACAGGATAATATTTCATCATCCATCAAATTTGAATACCAAGAAGTTGCTTTATTTCTAACTTTTCTTCCGTTTTCATAAAGATCAAACAACATAATACAGCTATCACCAAAACATATATAGATGCCATTTCTGCTATTGCATAAAACAAATTTTTTGGATAGAAAAGATGCATAGTCAAATAAGATACAACAACAGTTAAAGCATATATTAAAATATTATCTTTTATAGCTTTATCAAAATATTCTCTAATTGTAATTTGGAGACTATTAAGAGAAAGTCTTAACAGGAAAGGAAATGCCACAAAAACCATTGATATTGTGAGACCTAATGCAATTGCATTTATATCTATATATTGGATAAGAGAAATGCCTATAATTATATTTGTGATTGCAACACAAATATGTATATATAAAGGTTTTTTAACTATACCCTTAGCAGAGAGCATTCCTGATGCCATTTCAAGTGTGCCATTAAAAACCCAGAACAACACTATAATCTTTGTGGGAAGTACACTTTCTTCAAAACCAGGGCCCATCCAGTATTTAATAAACGGCTCTGCAAAGAAAAAAACGATCAAAACCATTGGTATAAAGATTGCTGTTATATATTTGGTGCCTTTAAAAAGCAATTTTCTCTGACCATCTATATCGCCCCTGCCTTCCATTTCTGATGCGACAGTCCATGGTGGTCCACCCAAGGTAGAATTTATATATCTAAAATAGTTCTGTATGTTGTGTGCAACAGCATAAATAGTAACTTTAGACATAGATAAGAAGGATCCAATTATAATATTGTGTATCTGAAAAAGAAAAAGGTTTAATAGTGAACTTAAAAACATAAAAAAACTAAAATTGAATATATGCTTGAAGGTATTAATATTAACATAAGGAAATATTAAATTTAACCCTGTTCTTTTTTTTGAAATTACAAAAAATGCGATGTTACCTATTATGGTAAGTAGTTGCGATGAAATAAAAAAATGGATGATCCCGTAACCCTTGCTAAATATTGCATAAGCCGATAAACCATTTAAAATTTGGACTAACATGTTTATTATAGCTTCTATATTCCATAGATTTAACCCTTCTATAGTTCCACGAAATGCACTTAATGGCCAAACAAAGATGGCTGAAACAGAAGCTATAATAAATAGATTTCTTGTAATATCAATATTTGCAATGCTAATTTTAAAAAAAAGTGTGAAATATTTTGAAAGAAAAAATAGTAATATTGCAGCAATAATGCCAATCAGAACGTAAAATGTAAAAGAGGCATTAATTATATTATTTACCTTTTTCAAATCCCCTTTTCCGTTGTATTCGGATACATATTTAGTAAGGGCAGACATGACACCAAAGTCAAGGAGACCAAAATAACCTGTGATCGTCATTACTGTTAGATAAACACCATATATTTCCTGACCTGTATGCATTATTATATACGGGAATATAAGAAAAGATACGATAAGTGTTACAATGCGGTTTATAATCATAAACCGTAAATTCTTACCTATTAAACTTATAGTAGACATATAAGTATTAGAATATGAATTTTTTTACGACTTTTTTTAAAAAATTTGACAATCTTTCTGGCATATAAGGATAGACCCTAACCACCAGTAGAAACATAATATACTCGATAATATAACGTCCAAATCTTTTGCTTTTCTTTAGGTAATAAAGTCTCATCTCTTTTTTTATCAAGACTCTCCAGCTTTTCCAGGTCATATCAGGCATAGCTGTGAGGTTTATTAACGGCTGTCCACCATATTCCGCTACTTTGTCAAGATATGCCTCCACATCGTTTATTAACCCCTTTTCTTTTACATATGCCCAGATAGGGGTCTCAGGTAAAGGGATAAGATAGTTTAATGAATATTCAAAACCATTCATATCCTTTAGGAAATCTATAGTCTCTTTTATCGTCTCATTTGTTTCATTTGGCGAGCCTATTACTATCTGAACAGGACAGTTTATGCCCATATTTTTTGTAAGCATAGTTATTTTTCTATTCTGATCCGCCGTGACACCCTTCCTGTAATCCTTGAGAATCTTATTTGATCCTGATTCCTGACCATAGTTTATCTCTATACACCCCACATCTTTCAACCTTTTAATCATGTCTTTGTCTATTTTATCAACCCGTGCGCCTCCAATTGTGAAAAATATATTAATTCCTGATTTTTCTATGGCATCACATATTTCATATACCCTGTCTTTGTCACCATTAAAAAGTTCATCGGCAAATTGAAAGCCTCTTATGCCATACCTTTTATTTAAAAATTTTATGTGCTTTAAAACATAATCAGCACTGTAATATCTTATGCCTTTCATGTGTCTATAACAAAAAAGGCACCTATGGGTACACCCTCTGCCTGTTATAATCTCTATCCATCTGTCATCATCTCCAATCTTTTCAATAATCTCTTTGACACTGTTCTCTGAACCAATATTTACTTTAGTTAAATTCATAGATTTTTTTATATGTCTAAAATATCTCGGAAGGTCAACTAAATGATATGAAGGTAAAGGCAGTTCATCAAGGTTTTTAATCTGTTCTGCTGGATTATTCTTTATAATATCACCTGTTCTGTTGAGAAAAGATATACCTGGGATGTTTTCTATAGAATGTCCATGCTTTAATCTCGATATTAGTATAGGTAGAGAGACTTCTGCCTCTCCATGAACAACAATATCAATTCCTGCATTTCTCAGTAGAAGATCGTAAACCGATGATAAAGGGCCACCTGCAATTTGTATAATTGATGAACTCTTTTTCTTTACAATGGATGAAAACCTTTTTACACTTCCATATGATGTGGCGATACCACCATAACCTATAATCTCTGGGGAAAATTCATCAATTAATTTATTGATACGATTAAATCCCTCTGATTCTACTATGGGATCATCAAGAATTGGATCGTATATTATGGGATTATGCCCTTCTTTTTCAAGGATTGCCTCAACTTGTAGCAAACCAAGAGGAGGCACTATAGAATTTTTTCGAGACGGAGCATTCACAAGGAGGATATTCATTAATCGCCCACTACCCTTTTTAATTCTTCTTTCCAGAAATTTATCCATTTATTATCTGTCAACGCAAACCTCTCGCAAAATATATTCTTTGCTCTCTGAACATTATCTAACATCCACCATGACATGGGATCATGGAATATATCATTTACCTTTTTTGCTGCAGACTCTGGTGAATAATGGAGTATACCTGCATCATGTAATAACTTAAAATAGGGCTCTGCCTCTTCACGTAATTCCCAGTATAGAGGGTTCCAGAATATAATGGTGGGAAAATCTGCTGCAAATGTCTCCAGATATGTAGTTGAATTATAGGTTCCTATAAACAGCCTACTTTCTTTTAATTTTTCAAGGAAGGGTTTTTTTTCGTTATCCTGTTTTATTGATGGCATCATATTCTTAAGCCTCAAGCGGTCATTCCAGCCAAAATCTCTCATATAAGGCCTAATCAGCAGTAAATCTCTCACAGGTTCAGAAACACCATCAACAAACCTCTTTTGTTCTTCAAAATATGTGAGCATCTGGGGGCCTATGGGTATACTGTACATCTAGTATGAGTATCTAGGAATCCCCATCAGTACCCATAATATAATGCCGTCTTTCTTAGGCCTAATCTTTTCTTTTTTAAGCCCTGATAGCTTACCCGATGGCATGGGGCATATCTTTATATTATCTTTTTCGCTCCAGCCCCAGGTAAAGTAAATATCCGATATTGCCATCTCATGTTTTAATTCAGAAGACCACCTTCCCATACCATGATGACCACCGTGCTGTGATAGTACAAGCCTCGATCCTCTTTCAACCTCACGGGCTGCCCAGAATTTAAACCCTTCTATACTAATAGAGGCATTTGCAGTAAAAATTAGGCTGGGCCTTTCAAAAAAGACATTATCTATATGTCTACAAAACACCTCATAACCTTCAATATATAGAACCGGCATCTGATATGGTATGAGCTCATCAAGAATGCATTCAAATTCATTTGCCCCATTTGATAAAAAAAAATTATCCCGAAGTGTTTTATCCACATCAGGATAAAAAACCAAATCTATATCAAAATAGTACAGCGCCGGTAATTGACCTAATGATAATTGGAGTTTAAATAGATCGCTCCTCTTAAGATATGGCGCAACAAAAATGTATCTTTTTGAGTGTGCGGGAAGTAATCTATTACATATATTAATAAGATTCAAGAGTATCCTTCTTCTCAAGTCTATTTTCCCGTTGGTAAAAACAATCTCATTGGATGATGTATCGTTTACTATCTCGTATGGAATGTTTCCTCTCTTTTTGATTAGATAACTATAAAGAAGATGGTTATACTTATCGTCGATACAGTTTTCAAAAAAATCTTTAAAGTTTCGAGGGGTAAAAAAATCTCGATTAGAATCAGTTATCCATGTGTTTGAAATAGATGCAGTATTACCTGCATCTACAATAGAAAGATATCTGTCAAAAAGGATCTCTATAAAATAAAAAAGCCATGGACCAATAATTATACGCCAGTAACGTTCAGAATGATTTACCTTATGAATTTCGTTTAGTTTTTTTGTAAGTAACAATAAATATTTTTCATAGCACCTATCAAGATATAGATAGTCCTGAAATAGCCTATCCCTATTATCCCAGTGATAAGGTAATACGCTGTGTTTTATACCTTCCCAGATATTTTTACGCGAATAAAGTTTACACCATTCACCAAGAAACATGATTTCCTCGGATTTGTCCCAAAATTCCTCTAACGCTGTAGTTACAAGAAACAATTTTTAGCCTATTTTATAATAAGATTATCTTGATATGCATGCAATGATTGTGTCACAACATCCTAAAGATGCAAGGTGTTTTTCATACTCCATATTTAAAATATCCGAATCCAGAAAGCTCCACTTTTGATGCCCTCCTGGTTTTCTACAAGAAAGCCAGTAGAGATGATTGGAAAGAGGGTATCTCTGAATCTGTTTTATGTAAATGGCCTTTAAATTTGCCTTTTCTATAAGTAGTTTCAATGTGCTGGCATTAAATAAATAAAGATGGCAACTCCAGTAAGTAAATTCCGAAAAAGCCTTGCATTTATAAAGGGTAAGCAAGGCATCATCGGCATTGGGCACCTCTATTATTATCGTTCCATCATTTTTAAGTTTCTCTGCAAGCTTTTTTAATAATTCAATAGGATCCTGCAAGTGCTCAATTACATGAAAAGCGGTGATTATGTCATATTTCTTATTAATTTCATCAATATTTTTATATACACAAAGATCATGCTTCTGAAAGTGTCCCTCAAGCCTTCTCTCAACCTCAATACCTTCAATTGAAGCGACAATTTCTTTTGCACGCAACATAAAACCACCATTTCCACAACCAAAGTCAAGAACTTCTTTGTTCTCTATGGTCCTTCTTAGATACTTGAACCGTCTTTCATCATCCCATGCTGTTTCTCTTAA
>JAKORG010000025.1 GCA_029777945.1 Deltaproteobacteria bacterium
ACTGGACGGAAAAAAGGATAAAGGGACATTTCTTTATATGCTTTCTTGCATTTTTGGTTCAGAGAACCCTGGAGTTAAATCTCAAAAAATCAGAGATAGATATTACATCATCAAAGATAAGAGAATCAATAAACAACATGAACTTTGCAAAATTTGATTCCAGTGGTCAAACCTATCTACTTAAAACCAGATATGACGACTTAGGCACAAAGATATTAAGAACCTTTAAAATCCCTTCACCTAAAACCCTATCAATCTTAAAAGACATAAATCCTTAATCCAAAAAACCTTGTAGTGGCAAAATGAACTTTTTTAAAAAAAGAATTATGTAATATCAATGGGTTACGGAATATAACTGTCAAAGTCGGGAATATATGATGCTATGGGATTAAAACTCTCTTCAGTTCCATTTCAAATTAAATAACTCATAAGACAACCTCTCTCTCAGGAAAGTTGAAATAAAAAATGTAGTGCTTAACTATTTTTTAAAATCCTTTAATATCATACAGTTATAGAAATAAGTGGTCAAAGTCGGGATTTACAAAATTGTTTTGTATCTTCCTAATAAAACATGCTCAACTTTGTAAAAAACCAGTAAGTTCATTATGTTACTTTTTGGTATATTTCAGAATTAACAATGGATATGAAAAAATTTATGAAGAAGTTGGAGGTGGGGGTGAATGTTCATTATTTATATCCCTATCTAAGAAGAATCGGTAATAATGCCATTGTGATCCTTGGCGTTGACAAGACAGAGGAGGCACAAAAGGTTCTTCAGCAGAACTGGATACATACGCTCGGTAAAGAAGCGTATAATTTTTAGTAAAGGAGTTTTTTACAATAAAGGCTAAGATTACAATTTTCTGTGACATTGGACGCATTCATTAAAGGCCTTTTTACCTTCATGACAAAAGAAACACTTTTTATCAGTAAAGTGCTCATCCATTGTAAACAGAGCTTTTTTACATGTATTAAAAAGGGTTAAATGACAATCTTTGCAGATAAACCCCTTAGAAGCATGAATCTGATGGTCGAATATTACCTTGCCCTGTCCTCCTCCCCAGTATACTAAAACATTATTATCCATCAAAGAAATTGCTAAATTGCTTGCCAGGAAGACAAATGAGATTGCTAAAATTATAAAAAGCATTTTCTTCATGCTATACCCCGTTTAAGAGTTAAAATGGATATTGTCGCTAATATAAAATTTTAGCGACCACTCTCTTTCAATAACTACACTATAATCTTTCTGTTTACCTTTTTAACATCCGAAGTTCCAGTCAACACCATAGAATCTATTAGTTCTGATTTCATCTTGTTTATCATAAGGGCAACACCTTCTTTGTCTCCACCCACTGCACCCCTTAAAAGATGTCTTCCTGAAAGCACTGCATCAGCACCAAGGGCTAACATCTTTAGGACATCTGTTCCATATTTTATGGCACCGTCGGCAAATATAATTGTCTTGCCCTTTACTTTATCAGCAATCTTAGGTAACACCTCTGCTACACCTGGTGTGTAATCGAGAACCCTTCCTCCATGATTAGAAACAACAATAGCAGCTGCACCTGAGTCAATGGCCATCTCTGCCTCTTCTATAGTCATTATGCCTTTTATAATAAAAGGTAATTTAGTTGACCTTGCAATCTCTTTTAATTGTTTTGGAGTTTTTGGTTCAACAGTTTGACCAGGGAGAGCACGGGCAGCACGGCCTGCTGAATCTATATCTATTGCAAAGGCAAGGGCACCAGCCTGTTCTATCATTTTTATACGTTTTATAATCTCATCCTGGGTTCTGGGTTTTATAGTGACTATGGCCTTACCATTGTATTTTTTAACAGCCTTAAGTCTTATCTCAAACACTTCTATCGGGTCACCGATGCCATCGGCAGCAAACCCTATTGTGCCTGCCATTATACAACCGCCTAATATGGCATCTATGTATTCATCGTCTGTCATTTTTCCTTTTAATCCCATGTTGTATGTGGTTCCACCTGTAGGGGCTGCAAGAACGGGAAGGGAAAGTTTTTCACCCCAGAGGGTAATGGATGTGTTTACCTTTTTAACATCATGAAATGTCCTCATATTCAGTTGTATCTTTTGAAGGGCAATAAAGTTATTTTTAAATGATTGACCAGAGCCAATTCCTCCCATGCCTGGCACCTCTCCTGCGCATGCCACACCATCACATTCATGGCATACCCGACACTTAGGATATAATCTTTCACGGGCTTTTTTCAGCACATCTTCTATTTTTAAAGGTTGGTTCTTTGGCTCATCGATTCTTTTTGTCTGCTCGTTAGCATGCAGTTTATCGGTTTTGGCAAGGGTAGCCATCGCAATTGCCCCTGCTGTACCCATTGATATGTTTTTTATAAAATCCCGACGGCTAAAACCTTTATCCTCTTTGTCTTCGGTAAGATTGTTTTTAGACATAACATCCTCCATTTATATTTTTCCATTATTATAGAATTGAAAAGTTTTTATGTTAAGTTATCCTCAAGGGTTTTTATCCTGAGTTTCATATTTTTTTATTTTTGTTTATTTTGTACAAGTTACAGATGTTGATATTTATAGCAAAAAAGTAAAAACATTTATATATATGTCAACCAATCCCTGTATTCTTCATGCATGCCTCGAGCAACCTCAAAGAATTTTTTCTGTATCTTAAGTGTTATAGGTCCGGGTTTACCTTGACCAATGCTTCTTCCATCCACCTCCCTCACAGGGGTTACTTCTGCCGCTGTGCCTGTAAAGAATACCTCGTCTGCTATATAAAGCTCGTCTCTTGTAAATCTCTCTTCTTTTACCTCGTAACCCATGTCCTTTGCAAGTTTTATGACCGCTGCCCTTGTTATGCCTGGCAAAATGGATGTTAGGGGCGTTGTCTTGATTACATCCTTTCTTATCATAAAGACGTTTTCTCCACTTGCCTCTGAAATATATCCGTCCGTATCGAGCATTATTGCCTCATCATATCCTGCTGCTATTGCCTCTCTTTTTGCGAGGATAGAGTTAACATAATGACCACAAATTTTGCCTTTAGTCATACAGGAATCAACATGATGTCTCAAAAAAGATGAGACTTTAGCCCTTATTCCATTTGCAAGGCCTTCGTCACCTAAATATGCACCCCATACCCAGCTTATTATTGCAAGCCTTACCTTAAATTCCTTAACATATAACCCGAGTTGCCCATCACCCATAAAAGCAATGGGTCTTATATAGCATTCGTTAAATTTATTCACCTTTACTATTTCTTTGCATATCTGTTTTACTTCTTCTTTGGTATACGGTATGTCAAGCTGAACAATATGGGCTGAGTCAAAGAACCTGTCTATGTGTTCGTTTAGCATAAAAATGGCACTTTTTCCATCATGGCACCTATAGCATCTGATGCCTTCAAAGACACCCACACCATAGTGTAGCGTATGGGTGCAAACGTGGACATTTGCATCATCCCAGTCAATAAATTTTCCGTCTAACCAAATCTTATCTGCTCTCATTTTATGCTGCTCCTTTTTTAATATTTTCTTTTAAAACTCTATCTAACACACCGTTTATAAAATTTTTTGAGTCTTCGCTTCCATATTTTTTTGCGAGCTCAATTGCCTCATTTATTGCTACCTTTGGCGGACAGTCTATGGAAAATATCATTTCAAACACACCTATCCTTAATATATTTCTATCCACATAGGTAATTCTATTGAGATTCCAGTTTTCACAGGATGAATCTATATATCCATCGATCTTATCCATCTCTTTTTTTATGCCCGATAGCAAATATCTTGCATAATCTATTATATCAGACTCATGGGGAAACACCTCGCAGTATCTTTCAAGGCCGTATTCAGGGTCATTGCCCGATGTTTCCATCTGATATAACATTTTAAGTGCTAACTCTCTTGCCTTTCTTCTTCGCACAATTTGTTATCCTTTATCAAATTTAACAATTCTATCATAGACATGGCTGCATCGTATCCTTTGTTGCCGGATTTAGTTCCTGCCCTCTCTATGGCCTGCTCTATGTTATCGCTTGTAATAATTCCAAATGTAACGGGTTTTTCAAAATCCAGGGCAACCTGGGCAATGCCTTTTGTTACTTCATTAGCCACATAGTGAAAATGGGGTGTTGCCCCTTTTATAACTGCGCCTAAACATATAACACCATCAATATCTGGTTTTTTTACGAGGAGTTTTGCAATAAGAGGTATCTCAAAAGAACCAGGCACTTTATATATTTCAATATCCTTTTCTTCTGCACCGTGTCTCTTTAATGCATCCAGTGCACCATCGAGGAGTCTATCTGTTATGAAACTATTGAATCTGCTTACAACTATGGCTATTTTTAATCCCTTTGCTACTAATTTTCCTTCATGTATCATAATATCTCCTTAAATGTTATTCAGTAAATGGCCGAGTTTTTTCTGCTTTGTCTTAAGGTATGTAATGTTGTATTTTGTAGGTGAAATTTCGAGGGGAACCCTTTCAACAACCTTTAAACCATAACCTTCAAGTCCTTTTATCTTTCTCGGGTTATTTGTGATAAGCCTCATCTTTCTCACGCCGAGGTCATACAAAATCTGGGCGCCAATGCCATAGTCTCTTAAGTCAGGTGAAAAACCAAGGGCAATGTTTGCCTCTACTGTGTCATGTCCTTTATCCTGCAAGCTATATGCCTTTATTTTGTTTAATAGACCTATACCCCTTCCTTCCTGTCTCATATATAAAAGGACACCCTTTTGTTCCTTTCCTATCATGGTAAGGGCAGTATGGAGCTGGTCTCCACAGTCACACCTTAAAGACCCAAGGACATCACCTGTAAAACATTCAGAATGGACCCTTACCAGCACATTATCATCCGGTGATATCTCGCCTTTGACAAGGGCAAGGTGGGTCTTGTTATCTATATCGTTTTCATAACCGATTAATCTAAATTCACCGCCATATTTTGTGGGCAGTGTAGTTTCTGCCACACGCCTTACAAGTTTTTCATTTTTAGTCCTGAATTTTATCAAATCGGCAATGGTAACTATTTTAAGGTTGTGTTTTTCTGCAAATTTTTCGAGGTCAGGCATACGGGCCATGGTCCCGTCTTCTTTCATGATTTCGCATATGACACCTGCAGGTTTAAGTCCAGCGAGCCTTGCAAGGTCAACAGAAGCCTCTGTATGACCTACCCTCACGAGGACACCACCTTTTTTTGCCATAAGGGGAAATATATGGCCCGGTTTTGCAAGATCATCAGGGGTGGTACTGTCGTCTATGGCAACTTGAATGGTCCTTGCACGGTCGTACGCAGATATTCCTGTTGTCACCCCTTCCTTTGCTTCAATGGACACTGTAAAGGCTGTTTTATGCGGAGATGTGTTATCTTGAACCATAAGAGGCAGTTCTAATTCTCTGACCCTTTCTTCTGTTAATGAGAGACATATCAGTCCGCAGGCATATCTTGCCATGAAGGTAATGGCCTCTGGTGTAACCTTTTCAGCGGCAATCATCAAATCACCTTCATTTTCCCTGTCCTCATCGTCTACGATGATAATCATCTTTCCCTGTCTTACATCATCTAAAACATCTTCTATCTTTGAGGTTGGCATCTTTTAATCCCCTTTAATGTATCCGTATTTATATAAAAAATCAAAATCGATTCCTTTTTTTTCAATTTTTGTTAAAAGGCTTTCCACATACTTGCCTATTATATCCGTTTCTATATTAACCTTACTCCCTACTTTCTTATTCCCTATGGTGGTTCTTTCTGAGGTATAAGGGATTATATTAATTGTAAAAATATTATCATCCTTGGTGTTTACTGTCAAGCTAATGCCGTCAATACAAACTGAACCCTTTACCACTATAAACCTTGCCACATCTTTTGGCACCTCGATACTTATAATCTTTGAATCACCGGAAGGTGTTATGGACTTTATAGTTCCAATGCAGTCTACATGACCTGTGACTATGTGGCCACCAAACCTATTTTGAGGTGTCATGGCAAGCTCAAGATTGACCCTGTCACTTATCCCTTTTTGACCTAATGTTGTCACTTTTAGTGTTTCAAGAGAGGCATCTGCATTGAACGTATTTTCTTTAATCTGTGTTGCCGTAAGGCAGACGCCATCTACAGAGATACTGTCCCCTTCTTTAATATCTTTTATAAGTTTTAAGGTCTTTATGGAAAACTCCCATTTCCCGCTTTGTTTTTTTATGTCTTTTATCTCACCGATATCTTCAATAATCCCTGTGAACATATCCCTCCAGGCAGATGTCTTCTTTGAATTTTTTCATTCCGTCTATTTTAAGTTTATAGGCATCTTTTAGAAAATCTACGCCTTTTCCGCCTATAAGGTTGAGTGCAGATTTTCCCCCAATAAAGATAGGGGCGTAGAACAGTATAAACTTGTCAATCAAACCCTCTTTTAATAATCCTCCATTTAATTCTCCACCACCTTCCACCAGCACAGTCATGATTTCCCTTTTATATAGTTCATTTTTTACATATTTAAGAGATACCCTTCCATTTTCATCTTTTGGGCATTTAACTACTTCTATTCCAAGGGAGGTCAGTCTTGCCTCTTTGTCAGGCCTTGAATCGTCTGATGTAAAAACCAGTGTTTTGTATTTTTCTGCTGTCTTTACGATGTCACAGGAAAGGGGTAGCCTTAATTTGGAATCAAGGATGACCCTCAACGGATATTTTTTTACCTTTATCATCTTCGGTATGAGCATGGGGTTGTCTGTAATGACCGTATTTATACCTACCATAATGGCATCAACAGATGCCCTCAATTTATTAGTATATCTCCTTGATTGTTCATTGGATATCCATTTTGAATCGCATGTCTTTGTTGCTATTTTTCCATCGAGGCTTATAGCTGCCTTCATAATAAAAAAAGGCCTTGATTTCTCCATATACACAATGAATGCCTCGTTTAGTTTTTTAGCCTCTTCCTCAAGGATGCCGATTTTAACATTAATGCCGGCATCTTTTAATCTCTGTGCACCTTTACCGCTTACCTGCGGGTTTGGGTCACACATGGCCATTATAACACTTTTAATGCCTGCATTTATAATTGCCTCAGTGCACGGCGGGGTCTTACCAAAGTGTACACACGGTTCGAGATTCACATATAGTGTTGCTCCCTTTGCCTCTTCTTTTGCATCGTTTATGGCAATGATTTCTGCATGGGGCAGGCCTGCCTTTTTGTGATAGCCCTTTCCTACTATTTTATTGTTTTTTACGATTACTGCACCTACCATAGGATTGGGGGAGGTTGTTTCCCTGCCTTTTTTTGCAAGGCTTAGTGCCAAACGCATATACTCTTCGTCACTCATTGTTCATCCTTTTTTATAAGTAATTCCTTTAACTCTTCCATGAACTCGTTTATGTCTTTGAATTGTCTGTAAACAGAAGCAAAACGAACATAGGCCACTTCATCGAGTTTTTTAAGCTCATCCATGACCATCTCGCCAATTTCAGAACACTTTATTTCCCTTTCATTTTTTTCAAATAAATTGTATTCAATCCTTGAAACGATCTTTTCAAGGGTTGTAATACTTATCGGTCTTTTTTCACAGGCCTTTTTAAGACCGTTTAATATTTTTGCCCTGTCAAAAACCTCTCTTCTACCGTCTTTTTTTATAACAAGGAGCCCTTCTTCAAGTCTTTCTGCAGTGGTAAATCTCCTTGAGCACTTTAAGCATTCCCTCCGTCTTCTTATAGTGTCCATTTCTTTGTTCATCCTTGAATCAAGAACTTTACTTTCCGTATATCCACAAAATGGACACTTCATATCTTTTTCAGTTTAATATTCGACTCTTTTATCAATTCAATGGAAAGTTCATCTTGATAACCGTCAAGATAGGTTACCTTGGTTATACCTGCGTTTATAATCATTTTCATGCAAATAGAACAGGGTAGGTGGGTTGAATAGATCTCTGCTCCATTAATGGATACGCCGTGTAATGCTGCCTGAATTATTGCATTCTGTTCTGCATGTAGACCCCTACACAGTTCGTGCCTCTCCCCTGATGCAATGTTCATCTTTTCTCTGAGACATCCCCTGTCTATACAGTGCTTGAGTCCCTTTGGTGCACCGTTATAACCTGTTGATAGGATCCTCTTGTCTTTTACTATCAATGCACCCACCTGTCTCCTGATGCAGGTTGACCTCTTTGAAACAATTCTGGCTATCTCCATAAAATAATTATCCCAATCAGGACGGTCGATTTTCATATTTTATAAATTTTTGAATAAAAAGGGAATGATAAACATAATTTTTTCACTTCTTCTTTGACTTCTTGCTGGATCTTTTCATTTTCAGGATCTTTTAAAACCTTATCTATTAATTCGGCTATTATTTCCATTTCCTTTTCTTTCATACCCCTTGTTGTAATGGCAGGTGTTCCCACCCTTATACCACTTGCAATCATTGGACTTTTTGTATCAAAGGGTATAAGATTTTTATTTATCATAATACCGCTTTTTTCCAGTGCCTCCTGTGCAATTTTACCTGTAATACCCTTATTTGTAAGGTCAACAAGGAAAAGATGATTATCAGTGCCACCGGATACGATCCTGTATCCCCTTTCCATCATCTTTTTACAGAGGTACTGGGCATTGGCTATGATTTGGCGTGAGTATTCTTTAAATTCATTGGTCATGGCATTTTTTAAGGCCACTGCCTTTGCTGCAATGACATGCATGAGAGGCCCACCCTGGATGCCAGGGAATACTGCCGAATCAATCTTTTTGGCGAATTCCTGTTTGCATAGGATGAGTCCACCTCTGGGACCACGCAGTGTCTTATGAGTTGTGGTTGTTACAAAGTGGGCATATTCTACTGGGCTTGGGTGATAACCAGAAACGATTAGGCCTGCTATGTGGGCAATGTCTGCCATGAGATACGCCCCTACCTCATCGGCTATCTCCCTGAATTTTTTGAAGTCTATAATCCTTGAATATGCACTTGCGCCTGTAACTATTAGTTTCGGTTTTTCCTTCTTAGCAATATCTCTAATCTCATCATAGTCGAGCATTTCATCTTTCTGCGAAACCTTATAGCCAACTGTTCTGTAAAATTTGCCCGAAAAGCTTACCTTTGCACCGTGAGTTAGGTGTCCCCCGTGGTCAATGTCCATACCAAGGATCGTATCCCCTATATTTAAGGCAGCATAATAGACTGCCATATTTGCCGAGGAACCAGAATGGGGCTGGACATTGGCATGCTCTGCATTGAAGAGCTTTTTTGCCCTTTCTATAGCAATTTCCTCTATTTTATCGAGATAATAACAACCGCTGTAATATCTCTTGAAAGGATAGCCCTCTGCATATTTGTTTGTCAGAACACAACCCTGGGTTTCGAGAATATCTTCAAAAACGTAGTTTTCAGACGCTATCATTATGAGGCTATACTCTTCCCTCTCTATTTCTTTTTTTACTAATCCATAGATTTCGCTATCTGATTGTTCTAATTTCATTTTTACTTACCTTTCTAACCTTTAATCATTTACTTGAAATGCTCTTTCTCCCATTCCAATATCTTTTCCAACCTCTTTTCGTGTCTGCCACCATCAAAAGGGGTTGTAAGCCAGGTCTTTACTATTTCTTCTGCAAGACCCTTTCCCAGAACCCTGCCACCTAAAACAAGGATATTGGCATCATTGTGTCTTCTACTCTGTATAGCAGTAAATAAATCTGTAACCAGGGCTGCCCTTATTCCTTTTACTTTATTCGCTACCACACTCATCCCAATGCCTGTGCCGCAAAAGAGGACTCCTGCATCTACCTTTTTATCTGCTACGACCTTTGCAACCTCAAAACCGAAATAGGGATAGTCTGTAGGGGCTTCGCTGTCTGTTCCTACATCTAAAACCTCGTAATCCATATCCATAAGAACATTTTTAATATGTTCCTTTAGTTCGTATCCTGCATGGTCAGAGCCTATTGCTATCTTCTTCAAGGTATATACCTCTTGAAAGCGAGTGTGCAGTTTGTTCCACCAAAACCAAAGGAATTAGAAAGGGCCACATTTATTTCATGTTTCCGCGCATTGTTTGGAACATAATCAAGGTCACAATCAGGGTCAGGTGTCGTATAGTTTATTGTAGGAGGACATATCTGGTCTTTTATGGATAAGACGGTGAATATTGCCTCCACTGCACCTGCTGCACCGAGTAGATGACCTGTCATAGATTTTGTTGAACTCACTGGTATCTTATATGCCTTCTCACCGAATACATTTTTTATAGCCAGTGTCTCTATCTGGTCATTCAAATCAGTAGATGTGCCGTGGGCATTTATATAATCCACATCGTCTGGAGAAAGCTGTGCATCCTTTAAGGCCATCTTCATACACCTTATAAAGCCATCACCATCAGGACATGGCGCAGTAATGTGGTAGGCATCGCCGTTGTATCCGTAACCTACAATCTCAGCATAAATCTTTGCACCCCTTGCCCTGGCATGTTCAAGTTCTTCCATAATGACAATTCCAGAACCTTCGGCCACAACAAATCCATCCCTGTCTTTATCAAAAGGTCTTGATGCCTTTTCCGGTTCGTCATTTCTCCTGGAAAGTGCCTTCATGGCATTGAATCCGCCTACAGTAAGAGGTGTTAAGTTTGCCTCTGTGCCACCTGCCACCATTACATCTGCATCTCCGTATTGGATGATTCTAAATGCATCTCCTATGGAGTGTGCACCTGTTGCACAGGCCGTTACTATGCAAAGGTTAGGACCTTTTATGCCGTGTTGCATGGCAATATGGCCTGGTGCTAAGTTTGCTATCAGCATGGGTATAAAAAAAGGGCTTATTCTTCCAGGGCCTCTCTCCAGTAAAATACTGTGATATTTTTCAAGGGTTGGTAAGCCTCCAAGACCTGTTCCCACAACAACACCGACCCTTTCGCTATCCTCCTTTTCCATATTGAGACCGGCATCATCTATGGCAATCTTTGTGGCTGCAAGGCAGTACTGAATAAAAAGGTCCATCCTTCTGATATCTTTCGGAGGGATGTAGTCTTCTGGATTGAAATTTTTTACCTCTCCGGCAATCTTTGTTTCAAAGTTTGTTGTGTCAAACCTCGTTATGCGGGAAATGCCTGATTTTCCGTTTAGTATATCCTGCCATACATTGTCAATTCCAATCCCGCAAGGTGTCACAAGACCGACTCCTGTTATAACAATCCTTCTTTTCAATTTGCCTACCCCTTAATTATTATTTATTTGCTAAACGCTCTTCGATATATTTTATTGCATCACCTACAGTCTCCATCTTTTCTGCATCTTCATCTGGGATTTCAATGCCATATTCATCCTCTAATGCCATAATAAGTTCAACTATATCCAGTGAATCTGCACCAAGATCGTCGATAAATTTTGCTTCAGGCACGACCTCTGATTCCTTGATCTCGAGCTGTTTAACAATTAGTTCTTTAACTTTTTCAGCAACTGTCATTTTTTACCTCCTGATTTTTTTTAGTATATGCAACTTGCCGCAGTTGTTTTTTACATATAAAGACCGCCGTTTACGTTTATCACCTCCCCTGTGATATAACTACCGTATTCTGAAACCAAAAAATATACTACATGGGCAACATCCATGGGTTCGCCTAATCTTTTTAAAGGAATTGCCCTAAACATCTCCTCTTTTGTCTTTTCATCAATGGTATCTGTCATCTGGGTTTTTATAAAACCCGGGGCAACGGCATTTACCCTTATGCCCCTTTCTCCGTATTCCCTTGCAATGCTCTTTGTAAAACCTATTATACCTGCCTTGCTCGCTGCATAGTTTGCCTGTCCTATATTGCCCATAACCCCTGCTATAGAAGATATATTTACAATGCTTCCCCCTGTTTTAAGCATGTGTCTAATAGCAGCCTTCGTGCAATTAAATACACTTTTTAAATTAACCTTAATAACCCTATCCCAATCCTCTTCTTTCATCCTTATTAAAAGCTTATCTGTTGTTATCCCAGCATTGTTTACGAGGTTATTGAGCCTTCCAAAGGTCTTTACTACATCGTCTACTGCCCCTTCAACTACTTTATATTCAGAGACATCAACTTTATAAAATTTTGCCTCCACACCCTTTTGTTTTATAGCTTCTACCACATCGTAACCGTCTATTATGTCAAATATGGCTATATTTCCACCTTTTTCTGCAAGAAATTTGGCGATTGCCTCTCCTATACCCCTTGCACCACCAGTTACTATTGTAACAGTATCTTTCATGGAATATTACCTCTTATCGATTCAATATCCTCTAATTCTTCAACGCTTATGCACAACACATCAGGGGCTATCTTTTTTATGAGGTTTGTAAGAACCTTCTGTGGCCCTACCTCAAGAAATATTTCCACCCCTTCTTTAACCATCCGTTTCACTGAATCCTCCCAGAGTACTGGTGAAAACATCTGTCTGTAAAGTTTATCCTTTACCTTTTCCTTTTCATATGTAGGCTCTGCATCTACATTGGAAACAACGGGTATATTTAATTCTCCAACAGGGACCTTATTTAATTCATCGTTTAATCTGTCTGCAGCAGCCTTCATTAAAGGACTGTGAAAAGGTCCAGATACATTTAAAAATACGGCCTTTTTATAACCTACACCTTTTAATTTTTCAACTGCCTCTTTAAGGGCATTTATATCACCTGAAAGCACTACCTGGTCATGGGCATTTAAATTTGCAGGCACACAAATATAATCATCATGGGATATTTCTTTAAGCACAGGCAATACCTTTTCCATAATAGGGCCTATTAATGCCACCATACCACCTTTTCCCTTTGGACACGCCTCTTCCATAAAAAGCCCTCTTTTTCTTGTAAGCATGAGGGCATCTTCAAAGGTAAAAAAACCACTTACAAGAAGGGCACTCCATTCACCAAGACTGTGGCCAGCCACAAAGGTAGGTTTAATATCTATTTTTTCTTTTAATACACTCCAAATGGCATAGCTTGTGAGAAGTAGTGCCGGCTGGGTATTGTATGTTTTTCTTAACTCATCCTCAGGGCCGTTAAAGCACAGTTCTGTTATATTAAAGCCAAGCACCTCATCAGCCTTTTTATACAAAGATTTCACATAATCGAATGTTTCATATAGCCTTTTACCCATGCCAACTTTTTGTGAACCCTGACCTGGAAAAATTATACCAATCTTTTTCATATATCCCTCTTGTGTATATTGTTATTTTTTCCTTGAAATCGATTCTTTTATAAGTTCCATGGCAATGACGTTTCTTTGAATCTGGTTTGTGCCTTCGTATATCTGAAGTATCTTGGCGTCCCTCATCATCTTTTCCACAGGATATTCCTTCATGTAGCCATATCCTCCAAAAATCTGTATTGCATCTACAGTTACCTTCATTGCCATATCACTGGGAAATACCTTGCTCATAGCAGAAACCTTTGATGTGTCTTTTGGGTTACTGTCAATGTATCTTGCCACAGCATACACAAGGGCGCGGGCTGCCTCAAGCTGGGTAGCCATATCAGCAAGCATATGCTGGACTGCCTGGAAGGTTATAATCTTTTTCCCAAACTGTTCCCTTTCCCTTGCATATTGAACCGCTGCATCAAGGGCACCCTGGGCAACGCCGACTGCCTGTGCCCCAATGCCCGGTCTTGTCCTGTCAAAGGTTTTCATGGCAAGGATAAAACCCATACCTTCTCTACCTATAACATTTTCTTTGGGCACCCTGCAATCCTGGAATATGAGTTCCCTTGTAGCAGAGGCCCTTATGCCGAGCTTTTTTTCCTTTTTTCCAAATGAAAAACCCTCCTGACCTTTCTCTACTATAAAGGCCGTTGCACCCCTGCCACCTTTTGTTTTATCTGTCATGGCAATAACAGTATAGATTTCTGCCTCACCGCCGTTTGTTATCCATTGTTTTGTTCCGTTTAAAATGTATTCATCGCCCACCTTTTTTGCCTCAGTCCTGATACCCTGGGCATCGCTACCTGCATTGGGTTCGGTTAAGGCAAATGCTGCAAGTCTCTCTCCCTTTGCTATCTGGGGTAGATATTTCTTTTTTTGTTCTTCAGAGCCTCCGAGGATTATAGGGTATGCACCGAGAAGGCTTGCTGCATAACTTACCGAGACCCCTAAGCATGCACGGCTTAACTCTTCTACCACAATGCAGTTTTCAAGGGAGCCACCTCCCATACCACCATATTCTTCTGAGATGCTCACCCCGAATAGACCTGTTTCAGCGCACACCTTCATTATTTCCCAGGGAAACTCTTCCTTTTCATCGAGTTCAGCCCTCACCGGAACTATTTTTTCTTCTGCAATTTTTCTCGCCAGTTGTTGAATCTGTTTTTGCTCCTCTGTGAAAAAGTAATCCATATTACTTCTCCTTTAACCTGTTTATAGATTGATAACCAGAAATCGTTTCTTTTATTGATTGGTTTAATCCCTTTTCTGCAAATTTTTTCGCCATGACTATGGCGTTTTTTATTGCCTTTTCGTTAGATTTTCCATGACATATGATACATATACCATCTACACCCAATAAGGGTGCACCACCGTATTCTGAATAATCTGTCTTTCTTACGAGCTCTTGAAATACATCTTTTAGAAACATGTATCCCATTCTGTTTTTTATGGAGCTATTGATCTTTATTTTGAAAAAGGCATTTAGAGAGTCGGCAATACCCTCTGCCACCTTTAATGCCACATTCCCTACAAAGCCATCACTTACTATTACATCTACCTTTCCGTTATAGATGTCTGTTCCTTCCACGTATCCTATATAGTTTATATCCATGTATTTCAATATGCTATTTGTCTCTCTTGTGAGTTCGTTTCCCTTAGTTTCTTCCTCACCGTTACTCAACAGACCAACCCTCGGTTTTTTTATCCCGATAACGGATTTGGCAAAGGCATCACCCATAATGGCAAACTGGATAAGATGCATGGGTTTACAATCCACATTACCTCCTGAATCTATCAACACAGATGTTCCTTCGTTTACCGTGGGGTGTAGTGTGGCTATAGCAGGCCTATCAACAGAATATATCCTCCCGAGGGTAAATATGGCAAACGCCATGGCTGCACCAGAATTACCGGCTGTAACAACGGCATCTGCATTACCTGCCTTAACGAGCTCAAATGCCTTATTCATGGAAGAATCTTTTTTCTTTCTGAGCGCTGTAGATGATGATTCGTGCATCTCCACTGTGGTGTTTGTATGGAGAATTTCTATATCTTTTGAAGTGCCCAGATGAGTTTTTATGGCCTTTTCATCACCCAATAAAACTACATGGGCTATATTTTCTTTTACAGCAAGTTCTGCACCCTTTACAATAGGACCAGGCGCAAAATCACCACCCATGCAGTCTAAAGCAATCTTAACCATTAGCCTATAATTCTTCTATTTTTAGAACCTGTCTTCCTTTATAATAGCCGCATTTTTCGCAAACCCTATGCGGCAATGCCGGTTCTTTACAGTTAGGACATAATATAAAATGGACGGGCTGTGCTTTATAATGGGTCCTTCTTTTGTCCCTTTTTGATTGCGATGTTTTTCTTTTTGGTACAGGCATATACTAATCTCCTCTTTTTAAAAAATTTCAATTTAAAAAGTTTTTAAGTTTCTCACCGAGAACTGTGTCTAATGATTTACTACAATCACATTGTTCGTAATTCATATTTTTTCCGCATACCTGGCAAAGACCTTTACACGATTCCTTGCATAAAGGCTTGATTGGAATGTTGAGCATAATCTCTTCGTTAAGAATGGGTTCAAGTTCTATCTCATTCCCCTCATAGTAATAAATATCCATCTCATCCCTTTTAAGTTCCAGCTCAGGTTCATGGGGTGCTAAATCTTGAGACATCATCTTAAAATCTACCTTTGTATTTATCATATAAGGAAATTCATCAAGGCACCTGCTACATGTTAAATAGACAATGCAGTCCAAGTTTCCCTTTATGCTTAATGTATCCTTGTTTTTTTTAATCACCAGTTCGTAGTGCACAGGTGATGCAAGCTTACAGGCATTACTTAATGTTGCCATTTCTAAATTGCCTTTTAAGACAAAATTATCCTCTATATCCAGTAGTTTAATAATCACAGCCTTACCTTCCTTTGAGTTTGATAATATAATTGGTTTGACCTTTTATTGTCAAGTAAATTAACTTTTTGTAAATATTACATTTTATTAAAGATTGAGAAATTAAGGCGAATAGGTGTTTTATCAAATAATTAAATTTTATAAATTTTTATCCAAAACAGTGTAATATATGTTACAATAAAATGCCAAAATTACTGAGGAGGTAGTTATGATTAGTGTTTCTATTCCAGGCTGGGGTGACTTAGAGATTCAATATTTAGTTATTGATTACAACGGGACATGTGCCTTTGACGGAAAGATAAAGGAGCAGGCAAAGGAGTTACTTGAGAAGATATCGAGATATATTAAAGTCTTTATAATTACTTCCGATACCTATGGAAACATAAACAATGAAGTAAATACCATAGGTTTTAGTGTAATTAAGGTCAGTAAAGAAAATAGCGGTGCCGAAAAGGCAAGAATCATAAAAGAATTAGGACCTGAAAAGGTGGTTGCCATAGGAAACGGTGCAAATGATGCCATGATGTTAAAAGAGGCCGGGCTCGGTATAGGCGTAATAGGAGAAGAGGGCTGTGCCAGCTTTATTTTTAAAGAGGCAGACCTCATTGTTAAAGATGTAAATGATGCATTAAATATTCTTTTGCATCCTGAGAGATTAATGGCTACATTGAGAGACTAATAAGAATGATCGGGAATTTAATCAAAAAGATAGTTGGAACGAAAAACGAAAGGGAATTAAAGAGGATTCAACCCATTGTAGATAAGGTTAATAGCCTTGAAGATACAATAAAGAGGCTCTCTGATCACGAACTTGCTGGTATGACAGGAAAATTCAAAGAAAGGATTGAAAGGGGCGAAGACCTCGATTCTATCCTTCCTGAGGCATTTGCTGTGGTTAGAGAGGCAGCAAGAAGAACCATAGGTATGAGGCATTTTGATGTGCAGATTATAGGTGGTGTGGTATTACATGAAGGCAAGATTGCAGAGATGGCAACAGGCGAAGGCAAGACCCTTGTAGCAACACTGCCTGTTTATTTAAATGCATTAACAGGTGAAGGCGTCCACGTTGTAACAGTAAACGACTACCTTGCAAAAAGGGATGCAGAGTGGATGGGACCTGTGTATAAGTTTTTAGGCCTCTCCGTGGGGGTTATACTAAACCATCTTGATGACGATGAGAGAAAGGAGGCCTATGCATGTGATGTTACATACGGGACAAATAACGAGTTCGGATTCGATTATTTAAGGGATAATATGAAATACAGCCTCGATGACTGTGTTCAGAGGGGCTTTAACTACGCCATAGTGGATGAGGTAGATAGCATCCTTATAGATGAGGCAAGAACCCCCCTTATCATATCCGGTCCTGCAGAGGAATCAACTGACAAGTATTACAAGATAAACAGGCTCGTATATCAATTAAAAAAAGATATAGATTTTAAAGTGGAAGAAAAGACAAAAAGCGCATACCTAACAGAAGAAGGTGTGGCAAAGATAGAAAAAATATTGAAACTGGATAATCTCTATGATCCGAGGCATGTAGAGTTACTCCACCATATAAATCAGGCATTGAAGGCACATCATCTGTTTAAAAGGGATGTGGACTACATCGTAAAGGATTCAAAGGTTATTATCGTTGACGAATTTACAGGTAGGCTAATGGATGGCAGGCGTTTCAGCGATGGCCTCCATCAGGCATTAGAGGCAAAGGAAAATGTAAAAATAGAGAGAGAAAACCAGACCCTCGCCACAATAACATTTCAAAATTACTTCAGGATGTATAAAAAGCTTGCTGGTATGACAGGCACTGCTGACACAGAGGCAGTGGAATTTAAAAAAATATATAATCTCGATGTTGTTGTTATACCTACAAATAGACCTCTTATAAGAACCAATTATCCCGATGTAGTATATAGAACTGAGAAAGAAAAATTTAAGGCAGTTGTGAAAGAGATAGAAGAGCTATATAGAATAGGAAGGCCCGTGCTTGTGGGCACACTTTCTATTGAGAAATCTGAAAGACTTTCAGAGATGCTAAAAAGAAAGGGCATACCCCACAATGTATTAAATGCCAAAAACCACGAAAGGGAGGCAGAGATCGTTGCCCAGGCAGGCAGATCAAAGGCAGTAACCATTTCAACGAACATGGCAGGCAGGGGAACAGACATACTTTTAGGCGGTAATCCCCATTTTCTTGCCCTTTCTATGTGTAAGGGTGAAAGGGACACAGAAAAATACGAAAAAGCACTGGAAGAGTCAAAAAAGATCTGTGAAGAAGACAAACAGAAGGTAATAGCATTAGGTGGACTCCACATAATCGGGACAGAGAGGCACGAATCGAGAAGGATTGATAACCAGTTAAGGGGTAGGGCAGGCAGGCAAGGTGACCCTGGTTCTTCAAGGTTTTATGTATCCCTTGAGGATGAAATCATGAAGCTTTTCGGTTCTGAAAGGGTATCTCTAATTCTTGCAAAGCTCGGCATGGAAGAGGATATGCCCATAGAGCATCCGTTTATCACAAAGGCTATAGAGAACGCCCAGACGAGGATAGAAGGTCACAACTTTGAGATAAGAAAATATCTCCTCGAATACGATAATGTGATGAATAAACAGAGAGAGACAGTCTACGGTATGAGAAGGGAGATTATGTCAAACGGTGACATAACGGACCAGATATACGATATGATAGATGAAATATGCGAGGATATAGTTTTTGATGCCGCACCGGAAAAGGTATACCCTGAAGAATGGGATTGGGATGGTTTAAAGACGAGAATTTATGAAACTTTTTTCTTTCATATAGAATTTGGCTCAATTGATTACAAAAACATAACGAGACAGGGTCTTCTTGAACTTGTGAAGGAAAAGGTTAAAGAGGTATACGAGAATAAGAGAAGGCAATTCGGTGAGGATGAGATGAAGGGAATCGAATCCTTTTTTGCCTTAAACTCGCTGGATTACCACTGGAAAGAGCACCTTCTTGCATTAGACCACCTAAAAGAAGGCATAGGACTCAGGGGCTATGGCCAGAAAGATCCTTTAAGAGAATACCAGAAAGAGAGCTTTGACCTATTCCTTGACATGCTTGATAGGGTAAAGGTAGATACAGTAAAAAAACTTTTTGCAGTACAGCCTGCAAAGGTGGAACTAAAACACGAGGCACCTGTGATGTTTACAAATCTCGGTGGAGACTCTGCAGGTGTCAAAAAAGAAGAAAAGATAAGTAGAAACGCGCCATGCCCATGTGGTAGCGGCAAGAAGTATAAAAGATGTTGTGGCAGGCAACAGAAGGTCTCTTGATAATATTCTTATAACAAAGGAAAATCTATGATAAAGGGCATAAAATTTTCCGGCATCGAATCAGGGATAAAGGCAAAGGGACTCGATCTGGGTCTTGTTTTATTCGAAGAGGATATGCATTGTTTTGCAGCATATACAAGAAATAGGGTAAAGGCAGCGCACATTCACTACAACAAAAATCAAGACATAGATGCCATAAGGGCAATCCTTGTAAACAGCGGGTGCGCTAATGCATGTACAGGTAGGCATGGTATAGAAGACCTGATCTCAATTTCAGATAAACTGTCCAGTGCATTGGGTATTAAAAACAATCAGATTCTTTTTGCATCGACAGGTGTCATTGGAAAGAGGTTGCAGAAAGACCTGATTATAAGGAACATCCCGGAACTTTTAGCCAATCTCGATGAAAACAACATTGATGCCTTTGCCAATGCCATCATGACAACAGATACATTTCAAAAGATTGTAAAATTTTCTTTTGAAGGGAAGAAAGAATATACCCTCATAGGTGTTGCCAAAGGTGCAGGAATGATAAACCCTTTGTTTGCCACAATGCTCGTCTTTTTATTCACAGATTATCCTGTGTTTCCTAATGCTTTTTCACAGTATTTTAAAAGATGCGTTAAAGAAACATTCGAAAGGATTACAGTAGATGGTGAGTGTAGCACCAACGATACGGTAATGCTTTTTTCAAAAAAAGGGCATGAGGACAACTCCTGTGTTGATAAATTTAAAGATACTGTTTTTAAGGCAATGAAGGAACTGTCTTTGATGGTTGTAAAAGATGGTGAAGGTGCAACAAGGGTTATCCATATAAATATAAAAGGTGCTAAAAATAAAAACATTGCAGAAAAGATTGCCAGAAGAATTGCCACTTCCCCTCTATCAAAGACAGCGTTTTTCGGCTGTGACCCTAACTGGGGAAGATTTATTGCTGCAGCAGGGGACGCCGGAGTGCCTTTAGACCCAGATAAAGTAGAGATTGTTCTTGAGGGCGTAACCCTTGCAAAAAACGGGATGGAGATACCCTTTGATGAGGAAAGATTAAAACATCTAATGAATAAAAAGGATATCGAACTAATCATAAACTTACACAGTGGAAAGGCATCTTTTGATATATTTACAACAGACCTCACATACGATTATGTAAAAATAAACGCATCCTATAGAAGTTAGTATAGTTTTAAAGTCTATGAAGTTTCATATAAAAACAACGGGTTGTAGGGCAAATCAGTGGGATTCATACGTGATATCAAATACATTGAACCGCAATGGGTGTGCACAAACAAAACTTGAAGATGCAGACATATGTATTATAAATGCCTGCACACTCACTGAGGCAGCAGAAAGGGATATCAAGAGATTCATAAATCAATGCAGGGCGAGAAATCCCAAAAGCACCATTGTCCTTGCAGGCTGTCATGCTCAGGTTTATCCTGAAAAAGGCTTTGGTGCCGATTTTGTGTTAGGTAACAAAGAAAAGTTTAGCATCTTAGAATATATAGGTTTAAAAGAGAGATCAATAAAGACCGTAGATGATACTTTTTTAGAAAAGGCAGAGATAGATGGCCTTCCAACAGGAAAAACCCGTTTTTTTCTGAAAATTCAAGACGGTTGTGATAAGTTCTGTTCATATTGTATTGTTCCCTTTGCAAGGGGTAAAGGGAGAAGTAGAAACGAGGATGAAATATTAATGGCAATGGAATCCCTTTACGAAAAAGGCGTAAAGGAGGTAGTATTAACAGGTATTGAAATTTCAGCATACAAAGACGAAAAAACAGGGGATGATTTGAACAATCTATTAAAAATCCTTGAAGATGCTAAAACCCCGCCCAGAATAAGGTTGAGTTCCATTGATCCCATCTTTATTACAGATAAGTTTATAGACATTATGGCCAGTTCAAAAAAGATAGCCAAAAGTATACATATCTCTGCACAGAGTTTTTCTGATAAGGTCTTACATCTTATGAAAAGAGAATACACTAAAGCATACCTTGTGGACACAATTAAAAAACTCGTTAAACGTATTGAAGATATAGGCATTGGTTTAGATATAATTTCAGGTTTTCCATAAGAAGATGAAGATGCCTTTTTGGAAACCTTCAATAGCATTGAAAACCTTGATATATACTACCTCCATGTATTTTCTTTTTCTCCAAGGCAAAAGACAGAGGCTGCCTTTATGCCAAATCAGATTCCAGATAGGGTTAAAAAAGAGAGGGTCAATAAACTACGTATACTGGATAGAAGAAAAAGGATTGACTTTTATGATAGATTTATAGGAAAAAATGCAATTATAATTCCTGAGGGTAAGGTTTACAGGGGGAATTTTATTAAAGGATTTACAGATAATTATATCCCTGTGTTTATAAAGCACAAAAAATCATTGGAAAATAGCCTCATAGAGGTTAAAATAAAGGATATAGAAGACGGTTTTTTAATAGGAGAGTGTTTATAAAAGAGGTAAAATGTTTGCATTTGGTAATCTGATTTCGGCTGTGGCCTCCATAATAAATATTATACTTGACCTTTACTTCTGGGTAATTTTTATAAGGGCAATTATGTCATGGTTTAATCCAAATCCCTATAATCCCATTGTGAGAACCATTTATAGACTTGTTGACCCCATAACATACAAAATTTCCAGGATTATTCCTACAAGGTTTGGAATGGTAGACTTATCGCCGTTTATCTTAATGCTCATCATAATGTTTTTGCAGAAATTCGTTGTTAGAACCCTTTTTGATATTGCATTGAGGATGAAATAGGCTATGGAAACAGATGAATGGGGTAAAGATCCTCAGGTGAGATTTTTAAGGCGTGTATTTTCACACATGGAAGAGGCACAAAAAGGCCTTCTCGATAAAATCGGGATTTCCTTATTCGATGAAAGGCTAAAAAGAATAAGAGATGGAGCACTTACAATCTTCGAAAGGGCATGGGCAATGGCTTTAAGAAAAGGTATGAATTTAGAAGAGAAAGACCTTGTGCATCTCTATATTTTTTCCCTTGCATATGTGCTTGAGAGATATAAAATTTCTGTGCCCCAGGACATTTTACCTTTTAATGAAGACATAAAGAAAATTGTTTTTGAGGTCACAAGATGATACGGTTAAGGCTATTCGGCAGGTGTCGTATATACCATGACCCTGTGAGCCCTGTGCTTAAGGCACCAGCCCAGGTGGGATGGAGCGCCTGGTTCAGGACAATTGACCTTGTAACCCCTCAGCCATTAAAGGGAGAAGAGCTTTTAAGGCGCACAAAGGGTTGGTGGACCGTAGACCCCACTGAAGTGGCTGAAGTGGTAAAAAAATACGGTAGGTTGGTTATAGGAGAACATGGAGAGCTCATGGTGGAATTCAACCACAAAAGGGATGCAGAGGCGTTATCGAACGAGCTTAAAGAAAGATTTGGTGACCAGGTGCAGCTTGCACCATGATGATAGAAGAAAAAATAGGGTTACCCCCCTGCGAGGGGATCCATATATATTTCTACAAAAATCTTATCTCCATCAAAAACCTTTGTTCTTAGACCTTCCGGAAGATCAAAATGACTTATTCCGTTTATATATACATACCTTATATCATCACCCATTTCACCATTTTCAGTAAATCTTAAAAAAGGATAAAAGGTAGATAGTTTTTTAAGAACTGCAAGCAAGTCATCATCGGTTCCGTCGAGATTTAAGATAAAAGGAGGCTCAAACAGGTTTTTAATCTTTAGATTTGATTCTATCTTTACCTTTCTTGTCATACTTAAACCTCTCTTTGAACCTCCGTTTATTATATTATACCATTATTCTTATTTTTTTGAAGTCTCTTCCACTGCCTCGATAATTTTTTTATAACCTGTGCATCTGCATATATTGGATGACATGGTTTTTACAATATCTCTTTTTTCCGGTTTTTTATTTCTGTCGAGAAGGGCTTTTGCGGTTAAAATCATCCCTGAAGTGCAAAATCCACACTGAACCGCGCCTTTTTCCATAAAGGCCTGCTGAAGGGGATGAAGTTTTTCCCCGTTTTTTAGTCCTTCAATGGTTGTAATAGATGCACCTTCAACTTCAGGGGTGAGTATAAGGCACGATCTCATGGGAGTTCCGTTTACAAGCACTGTGCATGCACCGCATGAACCGAGACTACACGACTCTTTTGCCCCTGTCAGGGAAAGCCTTTCCCTTAATGTCTCCAGTAAGGTCTCGTAAGGTTTTACCTGAAGGGTTACCTTTTCGTTGTTGACATTAAGCATAACCTTGATTGTTTTCATCTGCCACCTCCTGCGCCTATTCTTTTGAACGCCCTTTTAATCAAAACAGGAACCATTTTTTTTCTGTATAATGGTGTCAAAACTGCATTCAAGACAGGTCTGGCATCTTCATAAGCCCAGTCTGCCACTTCGTTTATAGATTTTTCATTGATTTCTTTTATTTCGTAAAGATGGGGTGAAGGTCCTATACCTGTTACTGCTACCACTGCAGCATCTTTTTTTACTGTTACTGCAACACCCACAAGGGGATAATCTATTGAGCCCCTTACAGTAAGCTTTTCATAGGCGCCTTTTGTCTTTTTTAAAGGAATTATAATCTCTTTTAATATCTCTCCTGGTTTTATAGTGAAGGGTGAACGGCCGTCTTCGCTGAATAATTTTTCTAACCTCACAGTTCTTTCACCTTTTGCGCTTACAAGCTTTGCCTTTGCATCGATTGTCATAAGGCTCGGTGCATTATCACCGCAGTAATTTGAAAAACACGATTTTGAATTAGGAACAACATTGCATACCTTACCACCCATTTTAAGGCAGAATCCCCTTGCTGTTCTCCATTCCAGAGACTTGTTATACTGGAGACACCTGGTGTTCTGGAGAATATTTCCACCAATGGTGCCTCTCATCTGTAAGGTTTTACAGGAAGTTGCCTCCAATGATTCAAAAAGGCAGGGAAAGTAATCCTTAATAAAAGGATTTTGCTTCAACTCGAAAAGGGTTATGTTTGGCCCCACAACAAGGGAATTGTTTATCTTCTTGATGTCTTTTAACCCATCTATACCTTTTAAATCTATTATTACTTTTGGTTGAAGTAGCCTTAACTTAATCAAAGGAACAAGGTCTGTGCCCCCTGCAAGATAAAACGCATTCCCATCGTGTTTATTGTATAATTCCAGGGCCTCTTCAATAGTTCTCGCCTTTTTATAATCAAACTTAGGTAGAATCATCGCTTCCCTCCCTTGTTTTTTTCTAATAGTTTCAAAACATTATCCGGTGTAAGGGGCAGTTCTTCGAAGAGCATGCCCGTTGCATTTGTAAATGCACAGGCTATGGCGCTATATGCGTTCATCCTAATTGTGAGACCACCTTCCTTTGCACCAAAAGGACCTTTCGGGTCATTAGAGCTTACAATAATCGTTTCAATATCAGGCATATCGCATGCAAGGGGCACTTTATATTCCAGTAAATCAGGATTTAAAAGAAAACCTTTATACCACATATTGCCTTCAAAAATCGTAGCAATCCCTGCCTGTCCCACAGAACCTTCCATCTGACCCTCCACTGCCATGGGATTGATAGGTCTGCCGCAATCGTGGGCTGCAATAAATTTTGGGACCTTTATCTTTCCCGTCTCCTCATCTATTTCTATTTCTGCCACTGAAGTGCCGAAGGAATATGTTCCTGCCATCTGTCCTTCTGGTTTCGATACCCATTCCCTCTCAAGGTCAATATCTGGGAAGAAGGAACCAGTGCCTACTATAGGTTCACCTTTAAAAAATGCCTCCCTTGTTATCCAGGAAATGGGCATCCTTTTATCAGGTGTTTTTACGGAATAGGCAACGCGGTCCTTTAAATCTATCTCTTCTTCAGGCACACCTAATTTTTTAGAGGCAATGGCAATAATCTTTTTCCTTGCATCTTCACAGGCAGCCTTAACGGCATTGGCACCTACATATGCCGCTGCCTGAGAATACGAACCTGGATCGAGGTTTGTAACTTCAGTGTCTGCGTTCACAAGGTTTATATCATCCATGGGGATACCGAGTACCTCTGAGGCAACTTGAACTGCCAGAGATTCATTTCCCTGACCGTTATCCACCATTCCAGTTATGAGGGTTACCTGACCGTCATCGTTTATCTTGACATAACACGATGAACCGGAACGGAACCCCATAGGAAAACCGCACATTATGGCCACGCAACCCATACCTATACCTTTATTTCGTGTATGTTTTTTCCATTTCTTTTTAAAATCTGATTTTTCAGCGGCTTGAATGATTGTGTCTTTTAAGCCGCAACTTATTATCTTTGATTTTGTTGCCGTTAATTCACCGGCAGTAAGACCGTTTTTCAATCTTACCTCTACGGGGTCAAGCCCTAATTCCTTTGCCATCAGATCCATTTGTGCCTCATTGCCTGCAAGAAAAGCCCTGCCATGGCACCCATACATCCCCCTGATACCTTTATTTGTAAATACCCTGTAACCATCGTAGCGGACATTGGGTAGACGATAACATTCTTCATAAACATAATATGGTATGGAAGTAGCAATAGGCCCTGTGGAACTATATGCACCACCATCATATATGGTCTTATACTCTTTTGCCACTATTGTTCCATCCTTTTTCATCCCTGTCTTAACAGTAGCAATAATGTCATGGACCTGTCTTGAACACATTGCATTTTCTTCCCTTGTTAAAACGAGCTTTACAGGTCTACCAGATTTTATGGAAAGAAGGGATGCTACAAGGTCACCGGGCGCAACTTCAGAACGGCCTCCAAATGCCCCTCCTGAATTTATATGTCTTACCCTTACCCTATTTAGCGGTAATTTTAAAAGGTTTGAGAGTGCCTTTGCACGGACATGGGGACCTGCATTGGGCATCCAGAGGTCAAGATAACCATTGGCATATGAGGCAACCACTGCATATGGTTCCATCATGGCATATGCCTCACCTTTTGCCTTAAAGGTATCCTCCCTTACAATATATGCCTTTGCCATTGCCTTATCCACATCGCCCACTTCTATATGGATATGTATGTTTATGTTGTTTTTGTATTGTTCGTGAATCTGCGGTGCTGTGTCTTTCATGGCTTCAACAGGGTCAAAAACCGCTTCCAGTGGCTCATATTCCACTTTGATTAATGATAAGGCCTCAATGGCACTTTCTTCGTCTACTGCTGCCACTGCTGCCACATCCTCACCTATGTATCGCACCTTATCTGTAGGTAGCATGGCATGATCCTGGGTATACCGGAATACACCCCATTTAACTCCATAGGCATCAAAGCCTGATATAGCAGCCTTGACACCTGGAACCTTAAGGGCTTTTGATACATCGATATTTAAAATCTTTGCATGGGGATAGGGGCTCCTCAATACCTTGGCATATAACATACCCGGTAGTTTTAAGTCAGCAGTATACAAAGCCCCACCTGTTACCTTTGCATAAGAATCGCTTCTTATAACCCTTTTTCCTACTATCTTTAGGTTTTCATCCATACACATCCCCCTAAATTTTTTTTTCTCCCTCTTTTGCCTTAATAGCTGCAAGCACCTTCTCAGGCGTAATAGGCAAATCTTTTATCCTTACACCAATGGCATCGTAAATAGCATTGGCAATAGCAGGTGCTGTTGGCACAAGTCCTGGTTCTCCAATGCCCTTTGCACCAAATGGACCTTCCTTCTCCTCTGTTTCTACTATAACAGGTTGAATGGGAGGCACATCCTTGACAGTGGGTATCTTGTAATCAAGGAAATTTCCGTTCATCAATCTTCCATCTTTGTAGATCATCTTTTCGCCGAGGGCATAGCCTATACCCTGCAGACCGCCACCGTAAATCTGGCCTTCAAGAAGAAGGGGATTTATGGCCTTACCCACATCGTGGGCAGCTATGTAGTTTAAAATCTTCACCTTTCCCGTTTCTTTATCCACCTCAACTTCTACACCATGGGTACCATAAGCATAAGATGCTGAGAGATTACCTTTAAATTCCTTATCAAAGTTTTCGTTGGCAGGGTCATAAAAATACTCAGCCATGAGCATCTTACCGCCAGTGGTATAGTGTATTCTCCTTAATACCTTGCCAAGGGGTATACTCTTTTCAGAATTTTTTGTTGAGAATATAATGCTGTCCTTGATATCGAGGTTTGAAGGTTCTTCTTCGAAGATCTTCGATGCTGCATCGAGAATCTGTTGCCTAATCCTATTGGCAGCACCGAGGGCAGCGTTTCCTGCAACGAATGTGGTTCTGCTTGCGTGAACGCCCACATCCCATGGACATACCTCTGTATCGTTATTGATTACATTCACATCTTCTATGGGAATACCTAAAACCTCTGCAACGATCTGGGCAATTACTGTATCAGAACCTTGACCTATATCGCTTGCACCGGTAAATACATCGACTTTGCCGAAATCGTCCATTTTTATAATTGTGCCACAACCATCGGATTTATAAACACGGGCACCACCACCTACGTGTATTAATGATGCCATACCCACGCCCCTTCCTTTATCCTTTCCTCTTTTTTCTTTCCAGTTAAGCCTTTTTGCAACCTCTTCGATACATTCCTTCATACCACAGGATGTTATCTTGAACCTCTGTGGTGTAATTTCACCAGGTTCGTTGGCATTTATCCTCCTTATTTCAAGGGGATCAATATCAGCCTTTTCGGCAAGCTGGTCGAGGTTTGATTCTATTGCAAATGTAGCCTGGGGATTACCGTATCCTCTCATAGCCTGGCAGTATGTATTATTTGTATAAACACATTTGGCAGTGTATTTTACATTTGGCACCTTGTAAAGGGATGATATGGGCAGCATCATAACAGATGGCGTTGTAGCACCCCACGATGTATATGCACCGTTATCTAATATCATTTCCACTTCCCTGAATGTGAGTCTTCCTTCTTTGTCGCAACCTTGTGATATTTTCGTTATGGTGCACTGCCGCGGGGAGGTGGCAAAGAATTCCTCTTCCCTTGTAAATATTATCTTTACAGGTTTTTTTGTCTTAAGGGCAAGTAAAATGGCGATATATTCATATGCATAGGTGTCGAGTTTACTTCCAAATCCGCCGCCTATTACAGCCTGGATAATCCTTACACGCCTATTCTTTAATCCAAAGGCATTTAGTGCCTCTACAAAATCGTTCTGGGCAAGGGAGGGAATCTGTGTGTTACTATATAAAGTAAGGTTATTCTGCATATCAAAATGGGCAATGCAGCCGCTTGTTCCAAGGCAGCAGTGTGTAACCCATTGCGTAGAAAATGTATCCTCTGCTATGTAAGCGGATTCATCTTTTGCCTTTTCCACATCTCCGCATACAAGTCTCCAGGGCAGTTTAAGGACATTGGATTTTGCCTCCTCGTGGAGTATGGGTGCACCTTCTTTCATGGCCTCTAATGGGTCAAATATACCGGGAAGCTCTTCGTATTCTACTTCAATTAAGGATAGGGCCTCTTCTGCTATTTCTTGGCTTGTAGCTGCAACAGCGGCAATTTCATCGCGTATGGATAGAACCTTTTTTGACTTTAAAGGTGGATTGTCTTTCATAAAACCAATTCTAAAATTGGGAGGCATATCCTTTGCTATTACAATTGCCTTTACACCTGCCAGCTTTTCTGCCTTTGATGTATCAATCTTTAAGATGTTTGCATGGGGATATTTACTGTATAATATTTTTCCGTATAGCATCCCAGGTAGTTTTATATCCTGGATATATTGTGCAACACCTGCTGCCTTAAGGGGTGCATCTAATTTCGGTATTTTTTTTCCAACTACTTTAAGGTTTTCCATGTTTACCTCCCTGCTGCTACTGATTTAATAGCATCTATAATCATCACATAGCCTGTGCATCTGCAGAGATTTCCTTCGATTGCCTCTTTTATATCATCTTCTGTGGGATTTGGTTTTTCATCGAGAAGCGCCTTGGCAGACATAATCATACCTGGGGTGCAAAAACCACACTGGACAGCGCCCTTTTCAATAAATGCCTTTTGCAGGACATGGAGTTCACCGTTTTTTGATAATCCTTCAATAGTGGTGATGTTTTTTCCTTCTGCCTCAAGGACAGGATAAATACATGAGTTTACAGCCTTTCCTTCAATGATTACAGTGCAGGCACCGCATTCACCGTAACCGCATCCTTCTTTTGTCCCTGTTAGCCCAAGAACCTCTCTTAAAAGATACAGAAGTGTCCACTTTGGCTCTACTTCTACTGTTACTTCCTCATTGTTCAGAGTAAATGTGATTTCTTTTCTCATAAATACCCCCTACCATAGTCTTTCTGGATAAATTTCTTCATCTGGTCTTACTATCCTGTCAATTGATTTCATAAGTGCCCTTTTTACGAGGACCTTTATCATCTCTTTTCTATACCATGCCTCACCCCTTATGCTGTCCCTCGGTTGTGCTTCACTGGCTGCGATTTCACCGACCTCCTCAAAAAGCTCAATGGATATGATTTTTCCAGCGAGTGCCTCTTCAGCCTTTTTTGCCCTTATTGGTTTCGGTGCAACAACGCCCATGGCAATCCTTGCTTCCTCGCATTTTAGTCCTTCATCCTTCAATTGCATAAGGATGTTAGAAATGCTGTCAATGGTACACAGTAAATCTCTGCATCGTATTTGACTGTCTTTATCCAGGCTTATAGTTATCCTTGTGGCAACTCCCAGAATGGGTAAGTCCATTGCCTCCCTTCTTGTGTGTTTTATATAAGCAGAGCCTGTATTTTCTTTTAATCTGGGCATTGAAAACTCTTTGAGTATCTCATCTTTTTCAAGAACCGTCTTTCCTGGTCCTAAAAAGAATTCATTCAAATCCACTTCCCGTTCGCCCTTTGTCCCTATTATAACTGCCTTTGCATCGAAAATAAGTAAAGGACAGGCAGTATCTGCGGAAGGCGCTGCATTACAGATGTTTCCACCGATAGTAGCTACATTTCTAATCTGTTTCGAACCGAGACGACTCGTTGCATCTGTTAATGCAGAATAGTATTTTTTTATGTATTCGTTTTTGTCAATATCATCATGGGTTACTAAGCTGCCTATTTTCAATCCATCTTTGGTGTCGATGTTACGTAATTCAGAAATATTCCTCAAAGATATAAGATGCTGGGGAGATATCTTTTTCTGTCTTAGTTGCACCATAACATCAGTGCCACCGGCAATAAACTTTGCGTTGTCAAGGCCTGACATAATTTTTATGGCCTCTTCTATTGAATTTGGCTTATAGTATTCAAAGCTTCTCACAATAACCTCCTTCTTTTAATCTCTATTATCAAACACCCTTTTTGTTTTTCTTTCAGAGCGGGGAAGGGAACCGTAATCAACAATCTCCACCTCACAGCTTACCATTATCTGTTTCTTTATGGCATCTTCTATTTTCTTTCTTACCTGTTTGTCAAGCTCATCTGAAGGTTTTAATTCATGGGCCCTTTCAACCTTTACCAACATGTTATCCTTTCCACTTTTTTGATCTCTGGATAGGATTATCTGAAATTCGCTGCCTACCTCTTTTATCTTTGAGAGTATTTCATCAATATGGCTTGGGTAGATGTTCACTGCCCTGAAGATAAACATATCATCAGAACGGCCCATAATTCTGTCGTGCCTTGGCATAAGACTACCGCAAGGACATTCACCGGGGATAAGCCTTGTCAAATCCCTTGTCCTGTAACGAATAAGGGGCGCTGCCTCTTTTCTCAATGTGGTTACAACCATCTCACCCACCTCACCTTCAGGCACAGGTTCCAGTGTTTCAGGGTTGAGTATTTCCAGTATATAGTAATCTGCCCAGTAATGAATACCTGTATGATAGCGGCAGTCAAGGTCTGTCCCTGGACCGTATAGTTCGGTCATGCCAGGTATATCAAATAGCTGGTCATAGGCAACACCTGAAAGCTCTGAAATCCTTTTTCTCATAGCATCGCTTGAACGTTCTGAACCGAATATTAATTTCTTTAATGCAATCTTTCCCCTCAAGCCCCTTTTATCAATCTCCTCTGCCATTAAAAGCCCCATAGAGGCAGTACATGTCATGACAGTTGTTCCAAAGTCCTCAAGAAACTGACACTGCATGTCAATATTGCCAGGGCCTATGGGGATTGACATGGCGCCAAATCGTTCACAGCCATTTTGAAAACCCCACCCTGCAGTCCATACGCCGTAGCCCACTGCAATCTGGATTCTGTCCTCTACGGTGCAATCTGCATATGCATAACAGCGGGCAAACATATTTGCCCAGTCATCCACATCCTTTGCTGTGTAACATAAGACTTTTCTTTTTCCTATAGTGCCACTTGAGGCATGGATACGGATAACCTTTTCCATAGGCACACTCAATAGGGGAAAGGGATATCCCTCCTGAAGGTCTTTGCTTGTCGTAAATGGTAGCTTTTTAATATCATCCAGTGATTGGATGTCCTTTGGTTTTACACCTGCCTCATCTAATTTCTTTCTATAATGAGGTGAACCGTTGTATGCATGGTTAACTGTCCATTTTAAACCTTCAAGTTGAAGTGCCTTTAGCTCTGCTTCTGTTTTTACAGTTGCATCAAAAGGTCTTTTCATATGTATCCTCCTATAATCCACATATAATTAATTTTATTTTGTCTCCCTTATCTTTCTTGTTTCTTCCCAATTTATTTCCAGTGTTGAAGGATTTATTATTACACCGTAATCATTTTTTGCGCTTTCTATGCTAATATAGCCTTCTATTACATCGTTTAGAACCATCTCAGGATCTCTCTCAAAAGGATTTCCATATCCACCACCACCAGGTGCATCAATGGTTACCACATCACCTGGTTTTAACTGTGTTAGACCATATGGATTTCCTGGCTTATTGTTTACAAGAAACTGGCCTTTTCTGCCTGGTTTTCCCCCAAATAGACCTTCTGCAGGATACACGTATCTTCCGGCCTGTATTCCAAGATTTACAGGTGGTATAGGTGCATAGTCATCGCTGGGAACTCTAAAGACCTCTCTTTTGCCAAGACCACCTTTTGTCTTTCCTGGACCACCAGAGTCTGGTAAGAGTTCTCTTTTTTCAACAATGAGGGGTGTATCGTTTTCAAAAATTTCAACGGGTGTGTTTGCACCGTTTGCAGGAAATATATAAACATAATTTCCATCGTTTTTAGCCCCTGCACCCATGCCTTCACCCCTTATTATGACAGAATGCCAGGGTTTACCGTCTTTTCTTCTACCGTAGAATACATTCATTGCTGCAGGTGTTCCTCCTGAACCTGCAATTACCTTATCAGGCAAAACCTCTGATAATGCCCTGTATATTATTTCTGTCATAAAGTGACCCACCTGCATACGGGCTGCAACTGCTGCTGGAAACTTGCAGTTCACAACAGTGCCTTCAGGTGCATATAGTTTTATGGGCTTTGCACATCCATCATTATTGGGGATATCAGGGGCAAACATACTTTTAATAGCCATAAATACATATGCATAGGTAAAGTTAAATACTACATTTCCACCCCAGTTTACCTGAGGTGATGAGCCATCGAGATCCACAATAATATCAGTATCTTTTACCTCGACCTTTGCATTTATAATTATATCTTCATTTCCTTTAGTCTGTTCTATTATACCTTTTGCCTGATACACACCTTTAGGAATCTTTGCTATCTCTTCTCTCATGCTCTTTTCAGTGACCCCGATTATCTGATTTGCCAGATCATCGAGATTTTCAAGATTATTATCTTTTAACATCTGACAGATTTTCTCAGAACACACATAATTTGCTGCAATCTGAGATCTTATGTCGCCTATTACCTCGTCAGGGGTTCTAACATTCCATTTTATTAAGTCTAAAACAGATTGATTCAGAACCCCTCTGTCATATAATTTTACAAAAGGAATAAAAAGTCCTTCCTCGAATACATCGTGATTATCCGATGCAACCCTTCCTCCTATGTCAGAATGGTGAAATACACAGGCAGTAAATGCAACGAGTTTATCTTTATAAAAAATAGGGCTCATAACACACACATCGTTTAGATGCCCTGCAAGGGCCCATGGGTCATTAGTAATGAATACATCCCCTGGTCTGTAATAATCAGGTGGAAATTTGTTTACAAGATTTTTTATACCCAGTGCCATTGCACCTGATTGGCCAGGGGTAGCAAATGTGCCCTGTGCAAGTTCTCTACCAAATCTGTCTGTAAACATGCAGGTGTAATCGTGGGCATCTCTCAGAAGGCTTGAAAAGGTTGTTCTGGCAACGCTTGAATCTGCTTCATCTACTATGGAAATGAGCCTGCGCCACAGAATCTCCAGTGTTATGGGATCAAAAACAACTGCCATTATCTCACCTCCTTAATATCTATCCAGAGGAATCCGTATTCATCCATCCTGACATGGGCATCTTCACCTACCACAAGGGTTGATTCCCTTTCCTCTATTATTGCTGGCCCCCTAAAACTTGCCTCAGGGAAAAGTCTGTATCTATCATACACTGTGTATGGTATAAAATCCTTTGCAATGGGTGAATAGGCCAGTCTTTTCCCTTTTATAGCATCTTCTAAAGATTGACCATTCTTTCTTGTAAGTTTTGGTAGTTTAAGAAGCTTTACAGGCAGAGACGCCCTTACTTTGAAGTTTATAAACTCCACCTCTGAATCAGGGTAAGTTCTACCGTATAGTTTTTCATAACTCTCATCAAATAGTCTTCTGATGAGTTCCTTTGAAAATGTGCCAAAATCTCCCTCTGGCGCAGATATATTCACTTCTGACCCTTGACCCACAAATCTCATATCAAGGGAACGTTCAAAAGAAATGTAATCACCAGATTCCTTTTTTAATATATGGAGTGCCTCATTTTCCATCTCTTTAAAAAGTCTTTCAATCTCGTGGAAATCTACCTGACTTAAAGATACCTTGTGGCTTCTCAGTAGATCAAATGCCCTTGGTACAGTAAAGAAACCCATGGCTGAACCAACCCCTGCATTTGGTGGCACAATTATGCGTGGTGCTTCGAGTTTTTTTGCAAGACCATATGTATGGACTGGACCGGCTCCACCAAAGGCAGCTATTGTAACAATTTTTGGGTTTCCTCCTTTTTCTGCAATATGTGTTTTTGCTGCAGCTGCCATGGTTTCATTGATGAGATCGTGTATGCCCCATATGGCCTGGACAAAGGATACACCCAGTGGTTTTGCTATCTTCTCTTCTACCCCACGCCTTGCACTTTCTTTATCTAATTTCATCTCTCCGCCAAGAAAATAGTTTTCGTCAAGGTAACCGAGGAGTAAATCTGCATCTGTTACGCACGGTTCAGTCCCCCCTCTTGCATAACAGATAGGGCCTGGGTCAGCACCTGAACTTTCAGGTCCTACCTGGAGTGTACCGAATTTACTTACCTTTGCAATGCTTCCACCACCTGCACCTATCTCCATTAAATCCACAACAGGCACCTGGATGGTAAGACCACTGCCTTTCATAAATCTCTGAACACGACCTACCTCAAAGGTAGGCACAACGCCTGCTATACCTTTCTGTATTAAACATGATTTTGCTGTTGTGCCACCCATGTCAAAGCAGAACATCTCTGGTATATTGAAAAGCTTGCCATAATACTGACCTGCAATAACAGCAGCAGTAGGCCCTGATTCGATAATACGAACAGGAAACTCTGCTGCAGTTTCAACAGAAGTAATACCACCACTGCTTAACATGATAAACAGTTTTCCTTTAAAACCAATGGAGGAAAGTCTTCCTGAAAGCTTTGAAAGATAACGACCTGTAAGTAGTTTTACATAGGCATTTGTAACAGTCGTGCTCGTTCTCTCATATTCTTTGATCTGGGGAAGCACCTTATAAGAAATGGAAGTAGATAACCAAGGTGCCTCTTCTTTTATAATTTCCTCTATCATTTTTTCGTGCACAGGATTTTCAAATGAATTTATTAAACACACAGCAATAGATTCCACTCCCATTTCTATTAATGTTTTTACAACCCTTTTTGCCTCCTCTTTATCAAGGGGTTTTAGCACTTTACCGTCACTTCTTATCCTTTCATCTACTTCAAGACGTAACCTCCTTGGAACCAGTGGTTTGGGAAATTCGGCAAATATGTCATAAGGTGCATAACGGATCTCCCTTCCTATCTCGAGGATGTCTCTAAAGCCTTTTGTTGTAATTAGCCCTGTTTTTGCACCTTTTCTCTCTATGATCGAATTTATCACAAGGGTTATTCCGTGAATAATCTCATCGAGTTTCTCCACAAAATTAGGTGTTGATTTTTCAAGTATTCTTATACCCTCTTCTACTGCATCTGAAGGGTCTTTTGGGGTTGTTAGGCATTTGGCTGTTTTTATCTCACCTGTTTTATCGTCAATTAAAACAAAATCCGTAAAGGTTCCGCCTATGTCACATCCCAGACGAAAATACTTCTCCATATAACCTCCGTTTTTTACATTTTTAGAACAGACTCGGCTCTTTGAATTCACCGAAAATCTGTCTAAATACGTTTGTCATTTTACCTAAGGTTGCATACACCTTACAACAATCAACAAGGTAAGGCATCACATTTTTGCCTGCCCTGGTTGCACTTTCTAACTCTTTCAATGTCCTTTTTACATCCCTTTCTGATCTCTCTCTCTTTACCTGTTTCAAGCTCTCTATTTGTTTTTTTGCTGATTCGTAGTTATATTCGTGGAGTTCTACTTCCATGGATTCACCTTCTTTATAAATATTCACACCCACCTTTAGTAGTTCCCCTGATTCAATACCCTTTTCTATTTCATATGCCTGACGTGCCACCATCCTCTGTATGTAGCCATCTGATACTGCCTTTATGATGCCACCGTAGTTTTCAATTTTAAACATCTCCTCTTCAATCTTTTCTTCCATCTGTTTTGTTAGGGTCTCCATAAAATAGCTTCCTGCAAGGGGATCAACAGTATCCCTCAGACCTACCTCGTCCATTAAAAGCTGTAATGTTCTTAGTGATATCAATGCTGAACGGGGAGTTGGTATTGTATATGCCTCATCATAACTGCAAAGGGCCGTTGTCTGGGCACCGGCAAGGGCTGCAACAAGGGCATAATAGGCACCCCTCATGATGTTGTTTTCAGGTTGGGCCTTAGTTAAACCATAGCCACCGCCACCGAAAAGACCCCTTAAAAACATATTCTGCGGTTTTTTAACACCGTATCTTTCTTTTAAATTCCTTGCCCATATTTTTCTTGCTGCCCTGAATTTTGCAATCTGCTCCCACATATTTCCAAATACATTGAGATTAAAAGAGAACCTTCCTACAAAATCATCTATATCATAGCCCCTTGCAAGGACATTATCTATATATGCATTGGCAATAAGAATTGCATAGGCAATTTCCTGGGCAGGGGTTGCCCCTGATTCCCTGATGTGATAACCGCAGACACTAACAGGATTTGTGCGGGGCATGACCTTCATAGAGTATTCTATGGTATCTCCTATAAGCTTTACAGCAGGCTCCACTGGAAAGATCCATGCCCCCCTGCCAATCATCTCTTTAAGTATGTCATTTTGCGGTGTTGCGGAAATCATCTTTGGGTCATAGCCGTATTTTTCTGCCACAGCCTGATACATGGCAAGCATGACAGATGCCACTGCATTTATGGTAAGACCGGTTCCTATTTTATCGAGACGAATGTCTTTAAAGGCAATTTCAAAGTCCCTGAGCGTATCAACAGCCATACCTACCCTTCCTACCTCGCCTTCTGCCATCTCGTCGTCAGAATCATAGCCCATCTGAGTGGGAAGGTCGAAGGCTACATTTAGACCTGTTTGCCCGTGGGAGATCATTAATTTAAATCTTTCATTGGTTTCTTCCGGTGTCCCAAAACCTGTATACTGCCTTGTTGTCCATGCCCTTGAACGATATCCAAGGGGGTGTATACCCCTTGTAAAAGGATATTGACCCGGGTCTGCCAGATCCATTTCATAATTAAAGCCTATCTCTTCCAGGTCCTTTGGTGAGTATAAAGGTTTTACGTGGATACCTGACTCGTATATGACATCCAAAATTTGGTCTTTTTCATCTTTTATATATCGAGCTACAGCCATGTTGCCTCCTCCTTTTAAGGGGTTTTTGTTTTGTTTTTTATAAATTCTATGGTTTCTTGAAGGGGTGTCCCGCCTGGGAATACACCTTCTACACCCAATTCCTTGAGTTTAGGTATATCCTTTGAAGGTATCACGCCCCCCACAAAGACCTTCTTGTCTTCTATGCCTTTTTCTTTGAGTTTTTTCATCAGTTTTTCAGTGATGGGTATATGGGCACCTGTCATTATTGAAAGCCCTATGAAATCTACATCCTCCTGTATGGCAATATTTATTATCTGGTCTATTGTCTTATGGAGCCCTGAATATATCACTTCCATACCTGCATCTTTTAGTGCCTGGGCTACTACTTTGGCTCCCCTATCATGACCGTCAAGACCTGGCTTTGCTATTAAAATCTTTATCTTATTTTTGTTATGTGGCATGGCATCCTCCAAATACAGTTTTTATCAAAGAGATGTAAAATTAAATTCACTACTTTAAAGATTCCCTTGCTATAATTGTTTTTAATATCTCTGAGGTCCCCCCGCCAAAAAGCAGAAACCTTGCATCGCGAAAATACCTTTCCACATCATATTCTTCTGCAATACCATATGCGCCAAATATCCTTGTCACCTGATCAACAATAAAATTTGCAGTTTCTGTGGAATAGAATTTTGCCATAGCAGATTCTTTAACTGCAAGCTGGCCTCTATCCTTAAGCCATGCAGCATAGTAAGTAAGAAGCCATGAGGTCTTTAATCTTGTCTCCATCTCTGCAATTTTATCCTGTATAAGCTGAAAATTTCCTATGGTTTTGCCAAAGGCCTCTCTTTCCTTTGCATATTTTTTTCCTGCCTCAAATGCTGCCCTTGCAAGACCCACGCCTAAACCGGCTATCATAATCCTGATTTCACTTAATATATTTTCAAGATATTTTGCGCCTTTTCCTTCTTCTCCTAATAGATTGGTAGCTGGTATACGACAATCGTCGAATATCAACTCACCGGTTACAGAACCACGGGCTGACATCTTTTCAATCTTCTGACCAGAATAAAAACCTTGTGTGCCTTTTTCGACGAGAAAAAAGGCAAGACCGTTCAGTCGTTTTGACGGATCTATGGTTGCAACTACAGTTACAAAGTCTGCAACATCTGCATTGGTTATCCATAATTTTCTACCGTTTAATATATATTCATTCCCACTTTTTTTTGCCCTTGTCTTTATGGCCCCAAGGTCTGAACCACAGTCAGGCTCTGTAAATGCAATGGTGCCTATTTTTTCACCTCTGATGGCTGGTATCAACAATCTTTGCCTGATATCATCTGTACCGAATCGAAAAAGAAAATCAGTGCCCATGAGACATTGCATAGTTGCTATTGCTGCAAAGGATATGGATACCCTGGCAAGTTCTTCAGTAAATATGGTAAATGTGGTGCAATCCGCATCCATTCCGCCTATTTCCTTGGGGTATCTGATGCTGTAATAACCTAACGAACCTATTTTCTTAAAAATTTCAAAGGGAAAGGTATCAACTTTATCAATGTGTTTTGCATGGGGAGCCACAATCTCGTTTATGGTCTTAACGAATTGTTCCCTGAAAAAGATCTGGTCCTTTGTAAAATTAAAATCCATCTTTTTAAATCAACAATCGGGAAATATCAGACTCGATGCCTTTGATACCGCCCTGTAAAGATCCACCTCTTTTCTTTCGAGCATTTCTAAAATACCCGTGAGTTCATGATCTTGGTCCCATTTATCCATTGCCTTTGTCCAGATTTCCTCTTTTAAAAAAGAAAACATAAGCTTCTTAATTTTTTCTGACCTCGTTTTATCGAGGAGATTTTCTTCTTTTAAATGTTTTAAATGTTTTTCCGTTGCATTGACTAATTCGTCCAATCCAGTACCTTTTTGGGCCTGGGTCATAATTAAAGGGGGTTTCCATGTATTTTTATTGTCAGAATTTATATGGGCACTTATTTCTTGCATTGCCTCTTGTGCCCCGGACATATCCGATTTATTTAGGACAATTACATCGCCGAGCTCTATCATTCCTGCCTTCATTAATTGAATTTCATCGCCGTAATCAGGGGTGAAGATTGTAATCAAGGTATCGCAAACAGAAGAGATATTGATATCCGTCTGGCCTATGCCTACGCTTTCTATTAGTATAATGTTCTTACCTAATGCCTCAAGGACATAAATGGCACCTACCGTTGCCCTTGCAATCCCACCTGGATAACCCCTATGGGCCATTGACCTAATAAAAATACCCTCTATGTTTTCAGCATCCCTCATCCTCAGCCTATCACCGAGCAGCGCTCCTTTTGTTTTTGAACTTGTCGGGTCTATGGCAATTATCCCTATCTTTTTTCCTTTTTCTGAATATTTCAATGCCATTTTGTCTATGAGGGTGCTTTTTCCTGATCCAGGGGCACCTGTTATGCCTATTTTGTGGGCACCTCCTGTATAAGGAAATAAGAGAGAAATGGCCCTGTATCCCTCTTCTTTGCCTTCCTCAATTAGAGAAATAAGCCTTGCTGCACTTGCCTCGTTGCCACTTAAAATCTTTTCAATTATTTCTATAAATCTTAGGGTCTTTTTTTAGTTTCTTTTTGATTAGGTTTTTGCCCCTTGTAATATGTTTCCTTATTAAACTTTCAACTTGAGAGGCCTTTTTTAGTTTCATTAATTCTATCATGTCTTTATGGTCTTTTATTGATACCTCTGCCATGCCTTCGAAGCTGAAGATTAACCGTCTGAATCTATATATATAATCTCTCAAGTCGTTTATGATACTGTATAATCTCTCGCTTTTTGCAGTTCTGTAGAGTTTATCGTGGAATTCTGTATTTAATTGTATAATCTCACTTATATTTTCCAATGCTATACACTCTTCCTCTTTTTTTACAATCTCTTCAAGGGCCTTTATATCCTTTTCATCTGCCCTAAGCGTTGCAAGATAGCCTGCATAACCCTCAAGGACACTTCTAATACCGAAGATATCTTCTATATCTCCCTCTGTAATTTTACTTACTGCAAATCCACCCTTTGGCAGTTTTTTTATAAGCCCCTCTTTTTCAAGTTTCTGTATTGCTTCTCGAACAGGAGTTCTGCTCGTTCCTATCTCACTGGCAATCTTTTCTTCTATAAGTCTTGTATTAGGTGTTAACTTTCCGTTGAGTATAGTTGCTTTTAATTTCTTATAGACCTGTTCTCTTAAAAACTTTCCTTTTCTGATATCAGTATTGTCTTTTAGGTATTCCATTCAATCCCCCTTGAGAAGTCATACTAAATAACTTTCTTTTTTCTTAATTCATCGAGTTGTTCCTTTTTATAACCAAGGACATCACAGTATATCTTTTCATTATGTTCCCCAAAACGAGGGGGGAAGGGTAATTTTCTGTTTTTAGATTTTACAAAGCTTGTTGTATAAGGTGGTGGGGCAAGATAAATGGTAATACCTGTTTTCTCATCTGTTGAAGAAAGTATTTCTTCTTTTACATAGGGGTCTTCAAGAACTTCTTCAATTGTATTAACCTTTGAAATAGGAATCGTGGCTGCAGTAAACAATCTGATAAGCTCATCTGTTGTATAATTCTTTGTAATTTCTTCTATTGCCTTATTCAAATTGTCCACATCTTTAATCCTTCCCTCGTTTCTTGCATATTCTGGTTTTCCAAGAGATGCAAATCCTTCAATTTACAGCATCCTTTCCCATTGTATGTCATTTCCTACAGCAATATAAACGTAACTGTCTTTTGTTTTATATACACTTACAGGTGCAAAAAATTCATGGGTGTTGCCCCTTCTTGTTATTTTCTTGTTAAAGGATTTTGTCTGTGTTATCGGCACAGTAAGCCATGAGGTTGTGCTTTGGAACATGGATAAATCAATCCTTGAGCCTTCACCGGTTACAGCCTTTTTGTATAGGGCTTTCATGATAAGGCCATATGCATGTTCGCTTGTGCCCATATCAGGTAAAGGCACACCAATCACATAGGGTGGTCCATTTTTATCACCTGTCAGATCCATAAGACCACCCCTTGCTTGAAGAATCGGGTCATAGGCAGCCTCATTGCTTTGAGGTCCAAAACCTGTAAGCCCTACCCAGATAATATCTTTTTTTATGGATTTTACAGTTTCATAATCTATACCGAGTTTTTTATAATTTCTTGGTAACTGGTTTGTAGCGAATATATCCACATTTAGTTCTATAAGCAGCCTTTTAAATATTTCAGCACCTTCAGGTGTTCCCAAGTCAAGAGTAATAGCTTCTTTGTTGCAATTTATTGCAAGAAAATAGGTATACATCCTGTCTTCATTAAGCCTGTTTTCACCCACCCTTCTGTTTGGGTCACCATAAACAGGGTGTTCCATTCTTATTACCCTTATGCCATCTAAAGATAACCTGTAAGATAGATAAGGCAGGACTGTAGCCTGTTCAAGCGAAAGCATTGTTATGTTTTTAAAGATTTCATGGTCCTCCATAGCTCCCCCCTTTGCATACTGTATACAAAATTTTTATTGCAAACTATATTATCCTTAATTATTTTTGTCAAGAAATTTGTATACGAAATTTATATTTGAGCCACCTTGACATAAATACAGGCCAGTAATTAAATTAAAATATATATAAAAATTTGCCCTTTTTGCTATACCTCATGGGCTTTTTATTGATTATAGAGATCCAGTAATCATAAAAAGGTTCAATGGAGGTGATACAATGGCAAAAAGATTTACTGGGATAGAGCGAGCAAGCTCTACTGGAGATATTTACTTTATCAGCACCTATCCACCCAGAAACTGCGGAATAGCAACCTTTACAAGTGATTTATCCCATGCAGTAGGTGAAGAGTTAGGAAACGAACATATCCATATTGTAGCCATAAACAACAGGGCTGAAGGCTATGATTATCCAGAAGAGGTTTCATTCGAGATATCTCAAAACCAAATACACGATTATAGGCTTGCAGCTGAATATATAAATCTATCCAATGCAAAAGTTGTGTCTGTTCAACATGAATTCGGCATATTCGGCGGTGAGAAAGGCATATATATAACCCACCTCTTAGCAAATTTAAAAAAACCAGTTGTTACAACCCTCCATACAGTACTTAAAAACCCTGAAGATGAATATAAAAGGGTCCTTATAGAAGTTGCAAAGCTTTCTCAAAGGCTTGTAGTTATGAGCCATCAAGCAGAGGATATTCTACAAGACGTATATGGTATACCAAAGGAAAAGATTCGTTTTATACATCATGGCGTGCCCGATGTTGCTTTTGTTGATCCAAACTTTTATAAAGACAGGTTTAATGTTGATGGAAGGTTTGTTATTTTAACTTTTGGATTAATAAATCCTAATAAAGGTATTGAAACGGTGATTCATGCCTTACCAAAGGTAGTGGAAAAATATCCTGATGTTGCTTATATTGTCCTTGGTGCAACCCATCCAGAGATTAAAAAACAGTTCGGTGAAGCCTATCGTCTTTCTCTTCAGAGAAAGGTAAAAGAATTGGGTTTAGAGAAACATGTGTTTTTTCATAATCGCTTTGTGACCCTCGAGGAGTTATGTGAATTTATAGGTGCATCAGATATTTATATTACACCTTATCTTTCAAAAGAACAGATAACAAGCGGGACCCTTGCATATGCATTGGGTATGGGAAAGGCTGTTATTTCGACTCCTTACTGGTATGCCCAGGAAATGCTTGGAGATGGAAGAGGTAGGCTTGTAGGGTTCAATGATTCTAATGCAATGGCAGAGGCAATAATAGATCTTATAGAAAATGAAAGAGAAAGACATGCCATGAGAAAGAGGGCTTATGAATTTGGAAGGAACATGACATGGAAATGTGTTGCAAGACAATATATAGAATTATTTAGAGAGGCCATGGGCATATATGAAAAAAAATCAGATACATATATAATCAAGGGTCATTTTGTTCCACAGGATTCAGTGCCTGAAATAAATATGTCTCACATGTTTAGACTGACCGATGATACAGGCATACTGCAGCACTCTTGTTACGGTATCCCTGATAGAAGATTTGGATATTCCACAGACGATGTTGCCCGTGCCTTGGTGGTAGCACTTATGGCATACCATCAATTAAAAGATGAAAGCCTTTTAAAACTTGCTAATACCTATATTGCCTTTTTAAAACATGCTCAAATAGAAAATGGCAGATTTCATAATTTTATGGATTATACAAGGCGTTTTTTAGATGAAGAGGGTAGTGAAGATACCTTTGGCAGGGCTTTATGGGGTCTTGGTTATGCAGTCAAATACGGTCCGTCCGATTGGTTTAGAATGCTTGCAAGAGAACTTTTTGAAAAAGCAATAGCAAGTTTAGACCTTCATCATCCTATGGCAAAGGCGTATGCTATAAATGGTTTCTATTATTATTTGCAGAGATATGGCGGGGCAACATCTGCAAAAAGGATTATGCATAACCTTGCTGATTCTTTGAAAACTGCCTATAATGATTTAAAGAAAAAAGGCTGGCCATGGTTTAGCGAATCTGTAACTTATGGCAATGCAAAATTACCGCAGGCAATGCTTCTTGTGTATAAGGTCTTTGAAGACCAAGAATTTAAAAATATAGGTCTCGAAAGCCTTGATTTTATCACAAAGGCATTTTTTAATGGTAACTATTTTGATTTCATAGGTAATCAATACTGGTTTGAAGAAAAAAACGGTAAGTCTGTATACGATCAGCAACCTATTGAGGGAGGCTATGCTGTAGAGGCATATGTAACTGCTTATGAAATCACAGGGAATAAAAAATATTTCGAACTTGCTAAAAGTGCCTTTGATTGGTTTTTCGGTAAAAACAGGCTTGGCGTATCCTTATATGATTTTTCAACAGGTGCATGCTATGACGGTCTTACCCCATTTGGACCGAATCTGAATCAAGGTGCTGAATCGTTAATCGCTTTTCTCCTTGCGAATCTCATCATGTCACAGCAGGAGGTTTTAAATTCTCTTCTAAATAAAGACATAAACATGGGAATAAATAAGAACATCACCGATGTAGATAGTGATGTTTTTTTAAAAGAGAATAAGGTATTAAGGGTATGAAAAAAAAGGATAATGCGCCTATAGTTATGATATCGAGTTATCCGCCAAGGCTATGCGGAATAGCTACGTTTACCGAAGAGGCAAGGGAATTTATTCGCAAGAACCATCCAGAAAGAGATGTTTTAGTGATTAGCCATATTGATGGTGAGGGTGAAGGGGTTTTCCCTATAATTGATATGTCTATACGCAACTGGTGGAAAATTGTAGCTGAAAAAATCAAAAAATTGAAACCTTATGTAGTCCATGTTGAACATGAATATGGACTTTATGAGTATTATGACAAAAGGGGTATTGGAGACGGTAATGAAGGCTTTTTAAGGCTTTTAGAGGCAATAGGAGAGTTTCCCATCATTGTTGAGCCTCATACCATTCACGGACGAATGAGAGATTTTGAGGCTGATTTTGTTTACCGTATGTGTGAATTGAGCGATATAGTGCTTTTTAAGTGTCATTATCAGAAATGGCGACTTGATTGGTCATTTTCAATAAGGGGGTGGAAGACACCTTTAAATATAATGGTTGTGCCTCATGGCGCAAGAACTGATAAAAGATGGGGACCAGAGGAGATACCAAAACTAAAAGAAGAGATAGGCCTAACATGTTTACCCCACATTGGAGAACATCTCGTTGGACTTGTTGGTTGGGTTCAGTCAAATAAAAGATGGGACATTCTTATCTCAATGTGGGAAGAGATTACGACCACCATTGAAAAACAAACAAACCAGCACTGGGATTTACTTGCGGCAGGTGCTATGAGGGATATAAATGATCTGAAAGAATATGAAAAATATAAAGCCCAGGTAGAATTTCTTGCAAAAAAAGGTTTTGCCCATTATTACGAATTTATTCCAAGGGGAGAGATGTATTATAAAGTAATGGCTATTTGTGATTTTATAGTAATACCTTCTATTGATGAGACTCAATCAGGCACCTTGGCAAGGGTCATTGCATTAAATAAACCTTTTATTACTACAGCACCCATGGAAGGTCTAACGGCCCAGGCAATAGAGAGCGAAGGCGGTCTATTGTTTACTACAAAAGATATGTTAAAAAAACAGGTTATAAGACTGGCATGCGATGAAAGATTGAGGTTTGAGTTAGGTGAAAACTTGAAAAAATATCTCGAAAATACTGTTGCATGGGAGAAGGTGGCTAATCAGTATGATGAGGCATATAATCTTGCAAGGGAAGCAAAGAAAAAAGGCATAAGAATTGAATTACCCCTTGAATTTTAAAAATGAGCATGGATGAAGGAATAATTACAAAAAAAGCCCATCTGTTTGAAAGAAACCCTGCAAATCCCATACTCGATGCAAATATGTGGCCCTATAAGGTCAATTCTGTATTTAATCCAGGTGCTATTGAGGTAAAAGGGGAAATACTTCTTCTTGTGAGGGTTGAGGATTTAAGGGGTATTTCGCACTTTAGCACTGCAAGGAGTAAAAACGGCGTTTCAGACTGGAAGATTGACCCATATCCTGTAATGGTGCCTGAGCCTGAAATTCATCCTGAAGAGGTCTGGGGAATTGAGGATCCAAGGATTGTCTGGATTGAGGAAAAACAGAGCTGGTTTATAAGCTATACGGCATATTCAAGAGGTGGTCCCCTTGTTTGTCTCGCAGAGACAAAAGACTTTAAATCCTTTAAAAGATTGGGGCCTGTCATGCCACCTGAAGACAAAGACGCTGCATTATTTCCAAAAAGATTTGGCGGCAGATGGGCTATGTTGCACAGGCCTGTTACAACATATTTCCAGGGAAGAGGTCATATATGGCTTTCTTTTTCACCGGATATGAAACACTGGGGTGACCACCAGATAATTTTGGAGGCAAGAGAAGGTGCATGGTGGGATGCATATAAGATTGGTCTTGGCCCACCACCTATGGAAACAGAGAAGGGATGGCTGATACTTTATCACGGCGTGAGGCAGACTGCATCAGGAAGTATATATAGATTGGGATTGGCGCTACTTGATTTAGATGACCCAAGAAAGGTTATAAAAAGGGGTGATACATGGGTTTTTGGGCCTGAAGAACCATATGAGAGGATAGGGGACGTGGGTAATGTAGTTTTTTCCTGTGGCTGGGTTTATGATAAAAATGACGATTCAATAAAAATGTACTATGGTGCAGCAGATACTTCCATCTGTATTGCCGAAGCCAAATTGAATAGATTGCTCGATTATCTTCTCAAATAATCTACTTGTTTACTCCATAACCAATTTTTCGTTAAAAGTTTTCAGATAAAAAATTATTTTTATTCATCTTTACTATCACCAATCACGTATTGATGAGTTTAAAAAAAATAGTTGTCTAAGATATTTTTTTTAGTTAGAATTGTTTCATGTCAAAAAGCAGGAGGGGTACTTAATCATGTTTACCAATGATGACATTGTAAAGGCAATGACTATAAGACTTGATATGGTAGTCAAGGACTTGCCTTCGCCGCCATCTTTTAAAGAGGGTATCAGAAGGACACCAAAAAGGGAATTTACCCTCAATAAGGAAGAGACAATCCTTGCCCTGAAAAATGCGCTCAGATACATACCTGAAAAGTGGCATAGGAAATTAGCGCCGGAATTTCTTAACGAACTTATGACAATGGGACGCATTTATGGTTATCGTTTTAGGCCTCATGAAAGAATAAAGGGAGAGGCAATTGACAAATACAAGGGGAGATGTATTGAAGGCAAAGCAATTCAGGTCATGATTGATAACAATCTTGACTTTGATGTAGCTCTATATCCCTATGAGCTTGTAACATACGGTGAGACAGGGCAGGTATGCCAAAACTGGATGCAATATCGTCTCATAAAGGCATATCTGGAAATCATCACACAAAATCAGACCCTTGTCATTGAATCTGGGCATCCCCTTGGACTTTTCCGCTCATCTCCAAATGCACCAAGGGTTATTATTACAAATGGTCTTATGGTGGGTATGTTTGACAATCAGGAAAATTTTCAAAGGGCTGCCCAGCTTGGTGTGGCAAACTACGGTCAGATGACCGCTGGCGGTTTTATGTACATAGGCCCTCAGGGAATAGTTCACGGGACATACTCGACAATTCTCAATGCTGCAAGGCTAAAATACAAACTACCAATTGATAGTGATATGAAAGGGATACTCTTTGTTTCATCAGGTCTTGGTGGAATGAGTGGTGCACAGGGTAAGGCCGTGGAGATTGCCAACGGTGTCGCAATTATTGCCGAGGTAGACCAATCAAGAATCAAGACAAGGCTTTCACAGGGCTGGATAAAAGAGGTGGTTGATTCACCTGAAGATGCCTTCAAAAAGGCAAAGGCATATCAGAAAGAAAAGAAAAAGGCGTCTATTGCATTCTATGGAAATATCGTTGACCTTCTCCAGTATGCCGTTGATAATAACATAGATATAGACCTTCTTTCTGACCAGACATCGTGTCATGCTGTTTATGAAGGCGGATACTGTCCCCAGGGATTGACCTTTGAAGAACGCACATCCCTTCTTATGAGTGATCCTTCCCGATTCAGGGCTCTTGTAGATAGATCTTTAAAAATACACTTTAACCTAATAAAAACACTTGTGGAGAGGGGCACTTACTTTTTTGATTACGGGAACAGTTTCATGAAGACAGTGTATGATTCAGGGGTAAAAGAGATATGTAAAAACGGTATGGATACAAAGGATGGTTTTATATTCCCATCCTATGTTGAAGATATTATGGGCCCTTTTCTTTTTGACCTCGGTTACGGGCCATTTAGGTGGGTATGCTTAAGCGGAAAGCCTGAGGATCTTGAAAAGACAGACAGAGCCGCCTTATCCTGCATTAACCCTGACCGGAGATTCCAGGATAGGGATAATTATATATGGATAAGGGATGCAAAGAAAAACAGGCTTGTGGTGGGAACGCAGGCACGGATCCTTTATCAGGATGCAGAGGGGAGAATGAAGATAGCCTTGAAATTCAATAAAATGGTAAGGAACAAAGAGATAGGTCCTGTAATGATCGGGAGGGACCATCACGATACAGGAGGCACTGATTCACCCTTCAGAGAGACTGCAAATATAAAGGACGGAAGTAACATCATGGCAGATATGGCAACGCAATGTTTTGCCGGTAATGCTGCAAGGGGTATGACACTGGTAGCTTTACATAATGGAGGTGGTGTGGGAATAGGAAAGGCAATCAACGGTGGCTTCGGTCTTGTCCTTGATGGTAGCAGAAGGGTAGATAGAATTATACGTCAGGCTATACCATGGGATGTTATGGGTGGAGTTGCACGGAGGGCATGGGCACGAAATACTGCATCCATAGAAACTGTTATTGAATATAACAGGTCAAGTGGTGGGCAGGACCATATTACACTCCCCTACTTTGCCGATGAGGATATGCTTCGCAGGGTCATAGAGAAAAGCATTTCTTAAGGATTACCATAAGGTAATCTATAAAAAAATATATGAGGTATGTATGAACAGAATAGTAGAATCTGTCCCGAATTTTAGTGAAGGCAGGGACATGGAGAAGATTGAAAGGATTGTCTCATCCTTCAAGGGAAAGGAAGGTGTTAAATTACTGGGTTATCAAAAAGATGAGGATCACAACCGTCTTGTTATTACTGTTGTCGGTGAGCCTGAGGCATTAAAAGAGGCCATAATAGAGGCTGTGGGTAATGCCATTAATTTAATTGACATGCGTTTTCATAAGGGTCAACATCCACGTATGGGTGCTGTTGATGTTATTCCCTTCATTCCGATAAAGAACATTACCATGGATGAGGCCATAAGCCTATCAAAAGAGGTTGCTGAATCTCTATGGGAAAAATATAAGCTTCCTTCCTTCCTTTATGAAGAATCAGCAACAGACCCTGCAAGAAAGGATCTGGCAAACATAAGAAAGGGCCAGTTCGAGGGGATGGCAGAAAAACTCAAATTACCTGAATGGAAACCTGATTATGGAGAAAGATCAATTCATCCCACTGCAGGAGTAGTGGCAGTAGGGGCACGTATGCCTCTTATTGCCTTCAATGTGAATCTCGATACAGATAATATAGAGATTGCCAACACCATAGCAAAGGCAGTGAGACATTCAGGTGGAGGGCTTAGATATTGTAAGGCAATTGGTATTGAACTGAAAGAGAGAAGGATAACGCAGGTTTCAATGAATATGACGGATTTTACAAAGACGCCCCTTTATAGGGCATTCGAGCTTATAAGGGTTGAGGCAAAAAGATATGGTGTTAATATAGTGGGCAGTGAAATAGTAGGTTTTGTGCCCATGGAGGCCCTCGTTGATGTTGCCTCATACTATCTGGGGCTTGAGAACTTCAGTATCCAGCAGGTGCTGGAAGCAAGGATGATGGAGTGAACAGAAACCTCATTATAAAAGATGCTGCTGAACTCGTAACAGTAAGCGGATATGCTGCAAAAAAGGGAAAAGAGATGTCATCTCTAAATGTTATCCATAACGGTTCCCTTGTTATTGAGAACGGTATTATAACAAGGATAGGTAAAACAGATGATGTGCTCGATGGCCTTGAAACATCACGTTTCGTTGTCATAGACGCTAAAGGAAAGTCTGTCCTTCCTGGTTTTATTGATCCCCACACACATTTTATCTTTGCTGGCTACCGCGCTTATGAATTCTCATGGCATCTATCAGGTATAAGTTATATGGAGATCATGAAAAGGGGTGGAGGTATAAAAAATTCTGTTTCAGAAACAAGGAAGGCAACCCTCGATGAACTCATAAATTTGGGAAAACATCGCCTTGACAGTATGCTTTCCATGGGGATGACTACCATAGAAGGCAAAAGCGGTTACGGTCTTGACTACGATACAGAGATAAGACAACTTAAGGCAATGAGTATACTTAACAATACCCATCCTGTTGACATTGTAAGCACATTTATGGGTGCCCATGCCATTCCAGAGGAATTCAAGGATAATCCAGATGGTTTTATTGATTATCTTATTGCCCATGTACTTCCAGATGTTGTAAAATCAGGTCTTGCTGAATTTTGTGATGTGTTCTGCGAAGAGGGTGTTTTTACAGTTAAGCAATCGAGATGTCTTCTTGAATCTGCACAAGCCTTGGGACTAAAGGCTAAAGTCCACGCCGATGAATTGACATCTTCTGGAGGAAGTCGTCTTGCAGTGGAACTAATGGCCATATCAGCAGACCACCTTCTTTATATATCCGATGACGATATAGACAGGATTGCCAGGTCCAATGTGGTGGCAACCCTTCTCCCTTTGACAGCATTCTGCCTTAAAGAACCCTATGCAAGGGCACGTTACATGATTGATAAAGGTTGCGCCATAGCCCTCGCAACGGATTTCAATCCTGGAAGTTGTTTTTCCGAATCCATACCCCTTGTTTTTGCATTGGCAACGATATACATGGGCATGACGCCTGAAGAGACTGTGTGTGCCATGACATTAAATGCAGCATCTGCCATAGACAGGGCAAAAACATTAGGGAGTCTCGATATTGGTAAAATAGGAGATGCAGTTATTCTTGAATTTCCTTCATATATTTATATCCCTTATCATACAGGCGTTAACAGTGTTGAAAAGGTGATTAAAAAAGGAAAAATTGTGGTGGATAAGCTATTAAATAAGGAGAATCTGTAATGTTTGTAGACATGCCGATAAAGAAATTTATCGAAATGGTAAGTTCCTCTGAACCTGTGCCAGGGGGTGGAAGCATTGCCGCTCTATGTGCTACATTATCAACAGCCCTTATAGAAATGGTTTTACAACTTACAAAAAAGAAAGATAGTGGTAGTGAACAGGAGTCACAAATATCTTCTTTCCTTGAAAAGGTGAGACACTTAAGAGATGAGTTTATAAAGGATATTGACAGGGATGCCAATGCATTTGCAGAGGTCATGGAGGCATACCGTCTACCAAAGAAAACAGAATCGGAAAAGAATATGCGCCGCGAAGCCATAGAGATGGCTTTAAAGGAGGCTGCCCGTATACCTATGGAGGTTGCGGAAAATGCATACCAATTATTTGAACTCTCTCAATATATTGTAAGGTATGGTAATAGAAATGCAATAACAGATAGTGCTACATCGGCAGTTATGGCACGAGGGGCAGTTCTATCAGCCCTTTATAATGTGAGAATAAACATTGCATCTATCAAAGATAACAATTTTACAGAAGAGATGAAAAAAAGGGCTACCCATCTTGAGGAAGAAACAATTAAAAAAGAAAGGGAGATCCTTGGTATGGTTGATAGCATTATGGCGAAAGAGGGTTGAAAAACTAAAATGCAGGGATTGATAGAACAACTCTTAAACGGTATAGCCATGGGTTCCATTTACGCCCTTGTTACCCTTGGACTTGCCCTGGTATATGGTATTATGAGGATACTCCATGTAGCCCATGCAGCAGTTTATACTGTAGGTGCCTATGCAGGACTCTATATATTCCACGGGACAGGTAATCTTTTCCTTGCGTTTATTGGTGCTATGGTGTTGTGTGCAATAATGGGTATAATAATTGAGAGGTTTCTATATTATCCTCTTATGAAATACCCTCCCTTTGTTCCGTTGATAGGAAGTATCACAGTGCTCCTTGCTATTGAAGAGGTATGCAGGCTTGTGGCAGGTCCGTATATTATTACATTTCCTGCAAAACTACCTTTTCCTGAGGCACATATTGGTGGTATCTTTATCTCATCAACACTTATGGCTGTTTACTGCATTACTGCTTCGGTACTTTTTATTTTATGGTATATAACAACAAAGACATCCCTCGGTCTTGCCATGCGCGCTACTTCTCAAGACATATCTATGGCAAGTGCCACAGGCATTAACAGCCACATGATTGTATCCATTACGTTTATTATTGGGTCTGCCATTGCTGCTATTGCCGGTATTCTTGTGGGTATATATTATAATCAGGTCTACCCGACGATGGGAACGGTGCCTGCGTATAAAACCCTCGCACTAATTGTTGTGGGCGGACTTGGTTCTGTTCCAGGCGCTGTTGTCGCATCTCTTCTGCTTGGTATAGGAGAAACCATCCTTATCGGATATGCAAATATACCTCTTCCAAGGGATGCACTGGCATTTATTGCCATGATAGGGGTGCTCATGTGGCGTTCAGAAGGGATTATGGGTTCATCGCGATAAAAGGGGTAATACAGTGAGTTCATATGTGATAACAATAGGCACTCTCATTGCGATACAGGCCATTGCTGTATGTGGTTTAAATGTGATAGTCGGTTATGCAGGTCAGATATCCCTTGGACATGCAGCCTTTTTTGGTATAGGCGCATACACTGCCGCACTATTTGCAACAAAGGCCGGACTATCATTCTGGGCATCGCTACCTATTGTGATTGCCATAAGTGCCTTAATAGGTCTTCTTCTTGGTCTTCCAAGTATTCGCGTAAGAGAGGATTTTCTGGCAATTACCACCATAGGAATCAATTTTATTGTTGAGGCAATCTTCCGTTACGTTCCTTTCTTCGGGGGAGCACTCGGTATCGGTGGTATTCCAAAAATCGCATTTTATGGGGTACGTTTGAAGGGCATTTCCTTTTTTATCCTCTGTCTCGTATTTCTGTTTTTGGTAATTGGATTATGTTATTGGTTGAAAAAAAGCTGGGCGAGTCTTGCTTGCTATGCAATAAGGGAAGAGGAACAGGCTGCATCCACTCTGGGTATATCACCTGTAAAGTTTAAGCTCCTTGCCTTTGTTATCGGAACGGCCATTGCAGGAATTGGTGGCTCACTCTATGCCCATTATATGCAGTTTATAAGTGCCGGTGATTTTTCTTTTCCCATCTCTGTCGGGTTTTTGAGTATGCTCGTCTTAGGCGGCATGGGAACTCTATGGGGTCCTGTTCTGGGCACATTAATTCTCGGTATACTCCCTGAGATTTTCCGTCCCCTTGTAGATTACAGGATACTGCTGTATACTATCCTTCTGCTTATCATGATTCGTTTTCAGCCTGGCGGTCTTCTTGGGGAAGGCAGTGCTATGCGCAGAATTTTTGAACCATTATTGAGAGTAAAACGATGACAGAAACGCTTCTAAGTATAAAAGGTATATCAAAGTATTTCGGCGGTCTCAAGGCAGTGGATGGGATTGATTTCAATGTGTATAATGGCGAGATTTTTGGCATCATTGGTCCAAATGGTGCAGGAAAAACAGTGCTTTTTAATCTCATCTCCGGTATATATGAACCAACAGCAGGTGAAATTTATTTCAAGGACACAAGGATAGATCGTATGCCACCTCACATTGTGGCCCAACAGGGTATTGGCAGAACTTTTCAGATTGTAAAACCCTTTGCAAATCTTACAGTTCTTGAAAATGTCCTCGTTGCCATGGGAATCTCCCGATATCCTTATCTGACCAAATTATGGGGTTTTTGGGGAAAGAAAAAGGAGATAGATATGGCAATGGAAATCCTTGAGAAGGTCGGGTTGGAAGACATAGCCCACAGAAAGTCAGGGCTTTTGCCTCTTGGTAATTTAAGACGCCTTGAAATAGCAAGATCTCTTGTAGTGGGGCATACATTGATTCTCCTTGATGAGTCCTTTGCAGGGCTCAGGCATGAAGAGATCGAGAGGCTTGAGAATCTCATAAAGAAGATCCGTGAAGAAGGTAGAACGATAATGCTCATAGAACATAATGTGCGAGTAACCATGGGGTTGTGCGACCGTATCATTGTGCTCGATCATGGAAAAAAGATTGCTGAAGGTCTTCCAAAGGATATACAGGAGGATGAAAGGGTAATAGAGGCATATCTTGGGAAAAGAGAGAGACAATATGTTTCTTGATGTTAAAGGCCTTTCAATCAGTTATGGAGACATCCGGGCTGTCCAGAATGTGAATTTCTATATGGAAAAGGGCGAACTAATCTCTATTATTGGTGCAAACGGGGCAGGAAAAACAACCATCATCAATAGCTTGATGGGTCTTGTTCCAGTTCAGAGCGGCACCATTATATTTAAAGGCCAGGATATTACTAAAATGCCTGCACATAAAAGGGCGCGTATTGGAATAAGAATCGTTCCAGAACGTTCCCGTGTCTTTCCAAGGTTGACTGTGTATGAGAATCTTCTCACCGGTATGTATGGCATGAAAAATAAGGTTTCTCCAGAAAAATCCATTTTGCAGCTGTATGAAATATTTCCTATATTGAAGGAGAGAAAGAATCAGCTTGCAAGTACCCTTTCAGGGGGTGAACAACAGCAACTCGCCATAGCCAGGGCATTGGTTTCAGAACCTGAACTTCTTCTTGTGGATGAAGTTTCCACAGGTCTTATGCCAAAACTGACCCAGGAGGTTTTTTCTGTCCTCGAGACATTGAACAAAGAACACCAGCTTACCATACTTCTCGTTGAGCAGAATGCATTTGTATCCCTTGAAATATCAACAAGGGGTTATGTGCTTGAGACTGGGCAGTGCGTTCTTGAAGGCCCTGCAACTTTTTTAATGGATAATACCCGTATTAAAGAGGTATATTTAGGGCATTAGATAAAAAAATCTTTTAGGGGGTGGAAGTATGAAGTATGTGAAGTTTTTTTTCTTTTTTTTGCTGGTCGGTTTTTTATTGAGTGGTGGTCTATATGCTAATGATACAATCAAGATAGGCCTTCTGGTGCCCCTCACAGGTCCTGCTGCTGCCGATGGTTTTAGTGCCCATAGTTCAGTGAAGCTTGCACTGGAAAGAGTAAACAGCACAGGTGGATTACTCGGGAAAAAGGTTGAGCTCATTGCCTATGATGACCGTGCCGATGGTAAAGAGGCTGTTGCCCTCGCTCGCAAACTTATAGAACAGGACAAGGTAGTAGCAGTAGTGGGTGGTTCCTACAGCACGCCAAGTAGGGCAGTGGCACCTATCTTTCAGGAAGAAAAGATACCATTTGTAGCAGCCTATGCAGTGCATCCGGACATCACAAAGGCAGGGGATTATTGTTTCAGAAATGGTTTTCTTGGTACTGTTGAAGGAAAATCTGCAGCCTATGTAGCGGTAAAGATGTTAAAAGCGAAAAGGATTGCCCTTCTTGTAAGCGACAATGACTTTGGCCGCACCCTTGCAGAGGGTTTTAAATATTACATGAATAAATATGCAAAAGGCATTGCCACCATTGTGTCAGAGCAGGCATATCCTTTTCAGGAAAAGGATTTTAAAGCCTATCTCACAAAGATAAAACAGGAGAATCCAGACCTCATCTTTGCAAGTGGTTACTATTTCCAGACAGGACCTATAGTAAAACAGGCTCGTGAGATGGGAATTAACGCCCATATCCTTGGTGAAGAGGGTGCTGATTCACCTAAACTACTGGAGATTGCAGGACCGAGCGCCGAAGGTTTTGTCATTGTTACAAACCTTAACCGCGATGACAAGAGGAAAGAGGTTCAACAATTCTTAAAGACCTATGAAGAGAGATTTAAGATTCAGCCTGATATGGTGGGTGCATCTGCGTATGACGCATTCATGATTATATGCGATTCCATTAAAAGGGCGAAAAGCACAAAAGGTCCTGATATACGTAATGCCATTGCAAATATAAAAAACTACGATGCCCTCACAGGTCAGATAAAGAGCTTTGTCAAAGGTGAGGTTGTAAAGGATGTGCAGGTGCAGATTGTGAAAAATGGAAGGTTCCGTTACCTCGGAGTGGTTACAGATCCTGAACTTATTACACCGTAAGGGCAAAGGTAAAAATACCTAATTTGCATCTAACCTTTCTGAAGGGGTGGAATTAAGCTAATAGCACAGCAATATATCCATCCCTTCAGAAAAATGTGTGTCACCCAGCATGACCATACAATGGATTTATAAAAGGCATCTCTTTTTGTTTTTGTAAAAATTTAGATATTTTTCCCTCCTACGACGATTTTTGGGATTCTCAGAGTGGGCTGGGCATCAGACACTGGCACTCCCTGACCATCTTTTCCGCAGGTACCAATGCCAAAACCTAAATCATTGCCTACCATATCAATCTCTTTTAATACATTTGGGCCATTACCCATCATAGTGGCATTTTTTATCATATCGCCAATTTTACCGTGTTCAATTATATATCCTTCAGTTATTTCAAATACAAAATCACCCCTTACTGTATCCACCTGACCGCCTCCCATCTTCACAACAAAAATACCTTCGTCTACAGAAGCAATTATATCTTCTGGATTTGCATTACCTGGCAGAATCATTGTATTACTCATCCTTGGAATTGGCTTAAATCTATATGATTCTCTTCTGCCGTTGCCAGTTGATTTTTTTCCGTATTTCATGGCATGGAATTTATCGAAAAGGTAGTTTTTGAGTATGCCATTTTCAACAAGCACGGTCCTTTCTGATAATATCCCTTCGTCATCGCAGGCATAAGTGCCCCTCATATGGGGTATTGTCTTATCGTCCACAACACTGATTAAATCTGATGCAATCTTTTCACCTATCATGCCTTTATAGCATGAGAGTCCCTCCATTGCCAGATCTGCCTCAAGACCGTGACCTATTGCCTCATGGATCATGGTCCCACCAGCTTCTGAAGAGAGCACCACAGTTTTTATACCCATTGGTGCTTCTTTTGCTGTAAAAAGCCCCTTTAATCTATTTGTAACTTTTTTTACAAATTGTTCTAATTTTTCATCTGTAAAATAGTCAAAACCGTAAAAACCACCTATTGATTCATAGGCAGTCTGCATCTCGCCTTCTTCCTCACCAATTACAGTCATATTAAGGACAACCTGTTTTCTTTCGTCAGATGTAAAAACTCCATCACTTGCATAGATGTTTACCTTCTGCCTGCTATCTAAGTAAAAAATTCTTACCTGTATTATCCTCTTATCAGTGGATCTTGCCATCTCTTCAACTTTTTTTACCATTTTTAACTTAATGCCAAGATCAATATCATGGGGATCAATTTTGATTTTAAAGGGATATCCCGGTGTTATTACATTAAAATCTTCTGGCATGGTGACATTTCCGTTTTTTTTCAAAAATCTTTTTAATTCCCTTGCGATATCCATTAGGTGTTTTTCATCAGTAGAGTTTGTAGAGGCAAAAAACGTCTTCCACGGTGATATGGTTCTGAGCCCAACACCTTTGTCCATACCTTTTTCAATTTTTTCAAATCTCGAGGATTCCAGATGAATCCTTGTATACTCCCTTTTTTCTTCAAAGATATCTGCATAGATGCTATTGCCCTCTGTAAGTTCTTTTAAAATTTTTTCAGGCTCAACCATCATTTACCTCCATGTAATCAATACCATTGTTTTTCATGTCCTTAAGTATGGCAATTAAATCTTCTTCAAAAAAAGCAGAATAAATAATTTCTATGAGGCCCTTATCACCGTCAATAACGGACAATACGCCTATATCTTCATAGGATTCAAGAATAGATTTAATAAATCCTATGGCATCCCTTCTTACAATCAATCTCTTTGTTTTTTCCATTAGTTATCCTTTTCTTTTAACATCTCGATAAATGCTTCAAGTCTCATTTTCTGCCTTGTATCAAGGGGTTTTGGTAGCTCACCCTCTATGGTTAAGATGGGGCATTCAATGGTTTCTCTTAAAATCACATCCTCCATGACCCTAAAACAGAAGGCCTGTACATAGTGTATTATGCCCTTTATACCTCTTTTTTTTATTTCCCTTTTTATGTCCCGAATCCTTGCAAAGATTTCATATGGATATGTATATGTGAGATATCTTTCTACCATGTCAGATGTGTCAAAGGGGATGCTGAATTGCCTTTGAATTTCATTATAGACAACATGGGCACCTATTGCGTCAAGGAATTGGTATATATCAGTAATAATGGGCGGTATACCGATAAAACCAACATTTACTCCCTGAATAGGGTTTCTTGACTTTGTTTCTTCTATAAAATCCTGTGCCATTTTGCCGTATTTTTTATAATTGCCTAACATATCCGATGACCTTATAAGCCATATGTGGTTTTCGTATCCAGTAACAACCTTTTCTCGCCAGGTCATTTCATCTATCTTTTTTAATATTTCCCTTACACCTTTTATTTCATCTTCAACTGAATTCAGGGCTTCTGGGTCTACATTGAAATACTCAATGAGTTTATCAATCTGTCTTTTTAAGGCATGTCTATCCCTATCAAAGGGAAAAGAAAAGGGGACGATATTTATACCTTTGAATTCCAGTATCTCTGCAAGGGCTTTTGTGTTGCTGCAGTCTCCTTCCATTACCATTATAACAGTATCAATGCCTTTTTCCATTACCACACCGTATATGCCTTTTATCCAGTTGCACATGCTCTTTGGAAATCCATCCCTTTCAGCCTTTTCTATGAATCTTAAAGGATTTTCATCTGTTATAAATATATTGTTCAAGTCGCATGGCACATGCCCTGCAGCAAAAATAATTTCTACAGGTATTGTTGTGGTGAATCCTATAATTTTTCTTTTAGCCTTTTTCATGGAAAAACCTGTAAATATTTAAAAACATCTGGGGTTCCAACTGTTCTGCCCTTATGTTTAAAGGAAGGTCAAGTTTTTTATACAATTCTAATACCCTTTCAATTTCAAAATGCTTTATTAGGGTATTTTTCATAATTTTTCTTTTATTTTCAAAACACATTCTAATAAATGAAATATGTTTATCTGTTATATTACCACAATCGTGTTTGAATATCATCGATAAGAACACACTGTCCACCCGTGGTGGAGGTATAAAGATATGTGGCTTTAGGTTTAAAAGAATCTTTACATCTGATACGAGTTGACATATGACAGAAAGGGCGCCATAGGTTTTATTTGATGGTTTTGCCGTAATCCTTTCACCTATCTCTTTTTGCACTGTTAGAAATGCACTGTCCAGTATTTCTCTGTGATTAATCAGTTTGAATAAAATAGGTCCTGTGATTTTGTAAGGAATATTACCAAATACTTTTATCCTTTTATCTGAAATACCTTTATAAAATCTCATCATATCAAATTCAAGGAAATCGCAAATAATAAAATTTAAATTTTTAAATTCTTCCTTTAGCGAATCGAGATTTTTTTGAAATGCCCTGTCTATTTCCACTGCAAAAACATTGCCCCCTTTTTCACAGAGATGGCGTGTGAGGTCACCCTGACCTGCCCCTATCTCGAGTATTGTATCATCATTACTGATTTCAGATAGTCTAACCATTTTTTTTAAGAGGTTTTTATCTTTGATTAAATGCTGGGACAGGGATTTTTTTAACATGTAAGAAGCTTTATATGCCTTTTATATTGATTCTTGAAAAGCCTTTCATATCAAGAGGTGAAAATAGATTTTTTTTAAAGTAAAAATATCCTGTTACCGCTATCATGGCAGCATTGTCTGTACAGTTAGCAGGGGAAGGAAAATATACGCTCAAGCCATTTTTATCTGCCATTTCTTTAAAAAAGGACCTTAATTTTGAGTTTGATGCCACACCTCCTCCAACGACTATTCTATTTATGCCGTATGTTTTTGATGCTTTAATTAACTTACCAAACAATGAATCGAATATGGCCTCCTGAAATGAAGCAAGAACATGATGGATGTTCTCTTCTGTTACAGTGTGTTTTTTTGCCCAATTTATAAATGCCGTCTTAAGACCGCTAAAGCTAAAATCAAAATTATTATCATCTGCCATTGGTCTTGGAAATTTGATATAATCCGTTTTTCCTTTTTCTGATAGTTTTTCGATAATTGGTCCACCTGGATAACCAAGACCTAAAAATTTTGCAATTTTATCAAGTGCTTCACCTGCTGCATCGTCCCTTGTGCTTCCTATTACTTTATATCTGCAAGGCTCTTCCATTAAAAGTATACATGTATGACCCCCTGATACGACAAGAGAAATGAATGGAAATTCAATGTCCCTTTCAAGAAAGATGCCCATTGCGTGAGCCTCTACATGGTTTATGCCTATAATGGGTTTTCTCAAGGATAAAGCAAGGCCTTTTGCAAAACATAGTCCTACTAAAACAGAACCGATTAAACCAGGACCCTGGGTTACACAGACCACATCTAATTGGTCTTTTGATACACTTGCCTTTTCTATGGCCTCGCAAAAGAGGCTGTCTATTATCTCTACATGTTTTCTCGATGCAATCTCAGGGACAACACCGCCAAATCTACTATGAAGGTCTATTTGGCTTGATACTATGTTGGACAGTATCCTATTTTTCCCCTCTAAAACAGAGATAGAAGTGTCATCACATGATGTATCAATTCCAAGTATTAACATAAATTAAAAATTAGACCATATTAAATGCTACGACTCATCTAACTTTATAGGTCCTGCCAATTGATCTTTATCTTTTCCTTTTTTTTCATTTCATCGAGGAAAGATTTTAAAAATTCTTCACCTTTTTTTGAAGTAACAAAACGCTTATAAAGTTCTTTATCCCTCTCCCACTCTTTTTTATCAGGAAGTTTTTCATCCTTGTAAGAAAAGACATAGAATTTGCCTTCAATTTCTACTGGCTTTTTGTATATGGGTTCTTTCTGTGATAAAGATAAAACACTTAAATGTTCAGGAGGAATCTGTCCTATTTTGGGAATAGCCGTGGCGTTTCTCGCAACAAAGCCAGTATTTTTTGCTGGATTAAAATCTTTTTTAGTTATCTTTTCCTCTGCAATTGTTTTTGCATATTCCTTTGCCTTTTTTTGAATAAGTCTGTCCCTTATTTGTTTTAAAGCAACTGACTTATCCATTAGCCTGCCTTCTTCAATATCAATAACTTTAAATATATAGGATTTATTGTCAGATCTTACAGGTAAAGAGATTTCACCCTTTTTTAGACCCTTTAATGATTCTTTTATGTTTAGATTATTAAACCTTTTTCCAAGTTCACTCTCTTTTATACCGTTCAATTCTATAACATCAAGGCCGTTTTTTTTAGCAAAACCTTCAAAATCCTCGGTTTTAACAAGGGCGAGATATACATCATCGTCCTTCATTTTAGTTTTTTCATCTAACACGATGTATTTTAACCTGTATGTGTTTTCACCTTTTAGCATGGCCTTGTCTTTTTCATAAATATCCTCCAGTTCCTTTTCAGAGATACTAACCTTTCCAGTAAAATCAACAGGATCAATTATGGTATAGGACAGGTCAACTTGACCTTTTTCGTTTTTATAGGCATTCCATAAATCTTCATCTGTTAAAAATACGGCATTATCTATAAGAATATTTATCAATTTTGTTGTTATAATAGATGTCCTTTCACCTTCTTCAAACTTTTTTGGGTCCATGTTATATCTCTTTAATACCTCTTCATACAATTTTTTATCAAATTTGCCATTTCTTTTAAATGCATTCAAGGAGGTAATATGTTCTGTTAACTCCTTGTCCGACACATGGATACCCATTTTTTTTCCAATAATGAGCATAACATATCTTTCTATAAGGTCATCCATAACCTTTTCTTTAATCTTCAATGAATTTAATAGATTTTCATCGATGTTGTCTTTATAGATCATCTTATACATATTTAAAAACCGTTTGTACGTTTCTGCGTATTCTGTGTAGTAGATTTTGTATGGTCCGACCTCTGCTACGACTTTATCTTTTTCTCTAAACGAACCTACACCCCAGAATATAAAAACAATGATAATTACAGCGAATAAGGCCTTAATCATAAAACTCGTTGCATGTTTTCTCATAAATTTTAACATTCTTTCACCCTGTATGTTGATTTTAAAATTCTAAAATAGTATATTAGAACAGCTTTTTCAATATTTTAATTCATAAAAAAGGAAGAGAAAATGTTTGAATCTTTATTCGGGATAATGTCGAAAGACCTTGCTATAGATTTGGGAACTGCAAATACATTAGTTTATGTAAAAGGTAGAGGAATAGTATCTAATGAACCATCGGTGGTAGCTGTTCATAGAGATTCAAGGGGCACAAAAAAGGTTATTGCCGTTGGCGAAGAGGCAAAAAGGATGCTCGGAAAGACACCGGGCAATATTACAGCTATAAGGCCATTAAAAGACGGAGTTATAGCAGATTTTGAAATAACTGAGGCAATGCTGAAATATTTTATCCAACGTGTTCATAATAAAAAATCTTATGCAAGACCGAGAATAGTTATTTCCATACCTTTAGGGATAACGCCGGTAGAAAAAAGGGCTGTAAAGGAATCGGCAGAGTCTGCTGGTGCAAGAGAAGTCTATCTCATTGAAGAGCCAATGGCAGCAGCAATAGGTGTGGAACTACCTATTACAGAGCCAAGTGGAAATATGATTGTGGACATAGGCGGTGGCACAACAGAGGTGGCTGTGATAAGTCTTGCCGGTATCGTATACTGTAATTCTGTGAGGGTTGCAGGCGATAAGATAGATGAGTCCATTATCCAGTATGTAAAAAGAAAATACAACCTGTTAATAGGAGAAAGAACAGCAGAACAGATAAAAATTCAAATTGGTTCAGCATATCCCGGTCCAAATGAAGAAGAGCTTGTAATGGAAATAAAAGGAAGGGATTTAGTGGGCGGTATACCTAAGACCCTTGAGATATCTTCAAAAGAGGTGCGTGAGGCTATAGCAGAACCTGTTAATGCTATTGTAGAGGCTGTCCGTATTGCCCTTGAAAGAACACCACCTGAGCTTGCATCTGACATTGTGGATAAAGGTATTGTATTAAGTGGTGGCGGTGCTTTGCTGAGAAATCTCGATCTGCTTATAAAAGAAGTTACAAGGCTTCCTGTGATAATAGCTGAGAATCCCCTGACAGCAGTGGTAGAGGGATCTGGTAAAGCATTAGATGAGGTCAGTCTCTTAAAAGAGATTGCAACATATTTTTAAGTAGACTTTAAAATATAAATTGAAAACAAATTGAAAACCCCTTTATTGGTTATCATTGCATCAATATTAATACTCGTTGTTTCTTTTTTTGTTTTTACAGGCACCCCTGTGTTTGTAAAGAATTATTCAAGGATAAAGACTTTTTGCAGTGAGATTGCAGGCCCTGCCTTAAAGGTTTTGGGTAAGCCTGTGGATGGGATGAAATATATCTTTAATAACTATATAAACCTTATTAACACAAAGAAAGAAAACAATGCACTTAAAAAGAGGATAGGTGAGTTAGAACTTGAAAACCAGAAGATTTATAATCTGGAAGAGGAAAATAAAAGATTAAAGAGCATTTTAAAGATAACGGAAAAAAATCCTGGCAACTATATAGTAGCAAGGGTAATAGGTGAAGATGTAAAAAACTGGTTTAAATGTATTATCATAGACAAAGGCAGAGACGATGGTCTTAAAGAAAAGATGCCCATTATTACCCCAAAAGGTGTTGTTGGTCAGGTTGTGGAGGTGAGTAAATGGCATTCCAAGGTAATGACTATAGGTGATGTGAATTCATCGGTGGATGTAAATGTAGAGGGGAGAGACACAAGGGGTATACTTGAGGGAACTGACCATACTGTATTGAGATTGAAATACATCACAAAAAACGATGAGATAGAGATTGGAGACAAGCTCGTAACGTCTGGAAAGGATGGCATTTATCCAAAGGGCATACCGGCAGGTATAGTTATTGCTATTAATAAAAACAAGGCAGGGATATTCTACGATATAGAGGTAATGCCTTATAACAATTTTAAGAGACTGGAAGAAGTGATAGTTGTAAGAAGGCGATGAAGTTTTATACTTGTATACTTTTGGGTATTATCTTTTCCATATTTGAATCATCTCTACTTTCTTTTATACCTGCAGAGTTTTTAAAGCCCGATGTGACAATACCTTTTATTATATATACTACTTTTTTCCACACACCCCAGGCAGGTCTTGTAACTTCTATAGTTATGGGTATTATTCAAGAAGTGCTTTCCACTTCACCTAATGGATCTATGATCTTTTCAAAGGTGTTGATTTTCTTACTGGCACTATTTTTTAAAAATAAACTGTACATTGATTCGAAATACAGTTTCTCCAATATCTGCGCCGGTGCCGTTGTGTGTGAATCACTTATTTATATACTTCTTTCATGGCTTGCAAAGGGAGAAACAAAACACATTGAAAATGTACTTTTCTTTATGTTCCCAAATGCAATATTTACTGGCTTTATAGCGATTTTTATTTTTTCTTTTGTCAGATTTCTTAATATGAAATTTTTTAATAAAGATTGAGGAAGAAATACATTGGAACACTTTGTTAAGGACGGCAATACCATAATCGATAGCAAGTATGTGTGGTCAAAACGCATACTTATCTTTTTTATAATAGTGCTCCTTATAAGACTCTGGGACCTCCAGATAATGAGGGGCTCGGAAATGAGAACATTTTCCGAACAAAACAGAATCAGGGTAAAAAAAATAGTGGCACCAAGGGGTGTTATTTATGATAGAAATGGAAAGATACTCGCTGAAACGAGACCATCTTTTAACATTTATATAATACCTGAGGATATAAAAGACTTTAATCAAACAGTAGATGGACTGGCGCAACTTATGAATATGGAAAGAGATGAAATTATTGAGAAACTAAAGGCTGCCAGCAATATGCCCCCCTCTTTTCCTGTAAAGATAAAATCAGATGTAACAATGGATGATGTGGCAAAGGTAGAAGCCCATAGAGTTTATTTACCTGGTGTTCAGATTCAAATAGAACCAAAGAGGTATTATAATTACGGTAAGACCTTTGCCCATTTGATTGGATATGTGTCTGAAATAAGCGATGAAGAATTAAAAAAGAAAGAGTATAAGAATTACTTTCCAGGAGACTTCATAGGCAGATATGGGCTTGAAAGGTCTTATGAATCATATTTAAGGGGTATAGACGGAGAAAAACGGGTTGAAGTGGATGCCATGGGAAGAGAGATAAGGACCCTTGATGTAAAAGAACCAATTCCTGGTAATAATCTATATCTCAATGTAGATTTAGAGGTGCAGGAGGTCATTGATAAGGCACTGGAGAATAAAAGGGGCGGTAGTGTCGTAATTGATACAAAAACAGGCGGTGTGATTGCGCTTGTCAGTAGACCTGCATTTGACCCAAATAAATTTACCTCAGGCATCACAAAGGAGGAATGGCAGAAGATTGCCCTTGATACAAGGCACCCGTTACAGAACAGGGTAATACAGGGTAGATATCCGCCTGGCTCCACGTTTAAGATTTTATTGGCCCTAAAGGGACTTGAAGAAGGTTTGATTAACGAAAAGACCTCTTTTTTGTGCAGAGGAGGTATGCCTTACGGGGGTAGGGTATTTAAGTGCTGGAAAAAGGGTGGTCATGGTGTAGTTAGTATTCATAGGGCAATTGTGGAATCGTGTGATGTGTTTTTTTATAATCTGGGTTTAAAATTAGGCGTTGACAAGATCCATGAAATGGCAGATATAATAGGTCTTGGAAGAAAAACAGGAATTGACTTACCTGGTGAGAAGGATGGCCTTGTTCCCTCAACTCAATGGAAACAGAGGGTTTATAAAACACCGTGGTATGAAGGTGAAACCTTATCTGTCGCAATAGGCCAAGGAGCAGTCTGGCTTACACCTATTCAGCTTGTGCAACTCGCTTCTATTGTGGCAAATGATGGTGTTAATTATAAGCCAAAAATAGTAAAAAAGATAGTATCCCCTGAAGGAAAGACAATAAAGACATTTGAACCTGAATTAAATGCAAATTTGAAGTTTAAAAAAGACACATTAAGGATAGTAAAGGACAGCATGAAAGGCGTTGTAAATGAAGGTAGTGGTACGGCTTATAGTAGCAGAATTCAGCATGTAAGTATGAGCGGAAAAACAGGCACTGCCCAGTCAGTGGGTGAAAGGGGAAAAAATTTAGGCGACCATGCATGGTTTATTGCATTCGCACCATCAGAAGACCCTTCAATAGCCATCTCAGTGCTTGTAGAATATGGAGGACATGGATCTTCTGCTGCGGCACCTGTGGCAAAAGTAGTAACAGAGACCATGTTTAAGGAAAAAAAAGAGATCAAAGAGGCAAAATTAAATGGGTATAGATAAAAGGAAGGTATATCATCTGGACTGGTATCTTATTTTTAACGGCCTTGCAATTTTTTTGATAGGCATAGTAAATCTCATAAGTGCAACGAGTTCATTCTATACCAGTTCATATTCTTATATGATAAAGCAACTTGTTGCTTTTTTCATTGGGATCGGATTGATTGTTTTTACACTTCATTACGATTACAGGGTAATAGTGCGTCAATCAAAATGGCTTTATTTATCAGGTCTTTTTTTGGTAGTTTTAGTGCTTATTATTGGTTTAATAGCAGGGGGTGCAAAAAGGTGGATCAGCATATTTGGAATAAACATACAACCATCAGAATTTATGAAGCCCATACTCGTTCTTTATCTTGCAAAGTTATTGCATGAAAAGAAAAAGCAGAATGTCCCCCTTGGTATAAAGGATATTATGTTTCCTATTGGTGCAGTATTACTTCCTGTTATACTTATTATAAAACAGCCTGATCTTGGAACAGGCATAATAATTATATTAACAAGCGGTTGTATTCTTTGGTTTGTGGGATTAAAAAAATCAACTTATGCAGTCCTTGGGATCATAAGTGTCATCTCTTCTTTTGCCTTATGGCATTTTGTTATGAAACCCTATCAAAAGATGAGAATATTGAGTTTTATAAATATTGATGCAGACCCTTCTGGTTTTGGTTACCATGCAAAACAGGCAATGATTGCCGTTGGTTCTGGAAAGTTTTTTGGAAAGGGATTTATGAATGGAACTCAGCATAAGCTACAATTTATACCAGAACATCACACTGACTTTATCTTTACTGTTTTTGGAGAAGAATGGGGTTTTTTCGGTTCCATTATACTATTTTTGCTTTTTGCGTCATTTATATGGAGGTGTATTAAGATTGCACAATCTGCAAATGATGAGATGGGCTCAATTGTGGCATTTGGTGTTGCCAGCATAATATTTCTTCAATTTGCAATAAATGTGATGATGACCATACACCTTTCACCTGTTGTGGGTATTCCACTGCCTTTTATAAGCTACGGAGGTTCATCCCTTTTATCCATACTTGGATCCATCGGTCTTCTTTTAAATATTAATATGCGAAGGTATATGTTTTAATACCTTACAAGATTGGCAAAAAATAAGACAAGCTTGGGAAACACTTCAATGGCAATAATAGTCAAAATATAAGAAGGTATGAACCATAAAACACCTTTGAAAACAGTGGATAGAGGTATATCCTTTGCCATGCCCGACACAATATAGGCACTTATACCAACTGGAGGTGTTATGGCGCCCATGGTAGTAACAAGGGTTACGGCAACACCAAACCATATTGGGTCATATCCCATCTGCTGGGCAACGGGGAAGAATATGGGAACAGTTATGAGTAAAAATGCAAGGGCATCCATAACACAACCACCTATAATATAGATTACCATCATTGACCAGAATATCATCCAGTGAGGGACAGGCAGTTGTGCAACCCACTCTGCTGCTACATATGGAAGCCTTGTTACAGCAAGAAATCTACCAAACAATACAGCACCTGCCACAAGCATAAATATCATGCATGAGATACGGAGTGTATCTATAACAGCGCCTATAAAACCTTTCCATGTTAATTTTCTTCTTATAAGGGATATAATTATGGCAACTACAGAACCTGCTGCCCCTGCCTCAGAGGGCGTAAAAAGTCCTGCATAAAGACTATACATTATTATACCGAACATCAATAGCATATCCACAGCGTCTGGGATTACCTTTATTTGTTCGAGGATGCTAAATTTTGGACCTTTTGGCCCCCATTCAGGATGAATAACGCACATTATATAAACTGTTAGTGCCATAATTGCGGCTAAAATAACACCGGGGATAAAGCTGCCAAAAAAGAGCTTGCCTATTGACTGGCCTGTGTATATTCCATATACAACAAGAACAACGCTTGGTGGTATTACAACCCCAAGTGTAGAGCCAGCAGCAATAGAACCTGATGTAAGTATTGTTGCATATTTATATTTTTTCATCTCAGGCAATGCAACAGCAGTCATTGTTGCTGCTGTAGCTGTATTTGAACCACATATGGCAGCAAAACAAGCACATGCCATGACTGTTGTAATGGCAAGCCCTCCTTTTATGTGGCCAAACCATCTGTATGCTGCATTGTAGAGCCTTTCATTTACCTGTGAATAAAAACATATCTGTCCCATTAATATAAACATAGGTATAACGGTAAGGCCATAGGAAGAAAATGTCTGCCAAAGGTCTGTTCCAATCATACCAAGGGCAGCATCCCATGATATTGCGTATATTAGACCTAAAAAACCCATCAAGGCCATAGCAAAACCAACGGGAATCCTCAAAAATAGCATTACAGCAAGCATAATAAGTGTTCCATATAGTCCGGTAAGCGGTGTTATCATGCCTTTTTCTCCTTATAAAAAAGCCTTAAAAAATCAATAAAAATTGTCAGGGCAAGGGTTGCAAAGCCTATTGCTAAACAGTAAACAAAGGGATGGAATATAATCTTTAATGTCTCTGAAAGCTCTCCTGTTCTTTCAATTTTTAAGCCCCATTTGAAGGTCTGCCAGCTAACGAGGGTAAAAAAGATAAAATTTATTATATAGTTAATTCCATCAAGAAAGGGGATAACATTTTTTGGATATTTATCTGTAAATATTGTGACTATTATATGGTCTTTCCTTATCTGGGTATAGCCGAGGGCAAAACCTGTTGCAACAGCGCCAAAAAAACCAATCAGTTCATAGGAGCCATTGATGGGGTTATAGACAATCCTTAAAAACATATTACCTGCTGCTATACAGGTAAGGATAAGAACTGCTATACCACTAAAAAATGCAAGTAATTTGTTGAGATATCCATTGAATTTAATGATATATTTCATCATAATCACCTTTTTGATGTATAAAAATGAGAGGTGTTTAATGTGCAGGTGACCAAATCAGGCCACCTGCAGGAAAGTTTTATAGCTATTTTTTAAACTGCTTTTCGTATTTTGCCTTTAATGCATAAACATCTTTAATTATCTGTTCACCAGGAAGGCCCATGGCATTGACCTTTTTGATGTATTCATCAATCATGGGTTTGGTGAGTCTTTCGATTTCTTTCATATCTGCATCGGAGAATTTAAAGAGTTGGTGATTATACTTTTCCTTTGACCATTTTAGCGCCTCTTGCACATGGTCATCAACATATTTACCGGTCCATTCTGCCTGTTCCCTTCTCATATCATCTATTACCTTTTTTACATCAGCGGGCAGGGTATTCCATTTATCCTTGTTCATAACAACCGCAAAGGAGACTACAAATAGATTTGCCTCAGTTGCATAAGGTAGATATGCAGCAAAGTTAAAGTCTTTCAAAATTTCCATGGAAGACACATTACCCTTCACTACACCCTTCTGGATTGCCTCAGGCGCCTCAGACTGTGGCATACCAACGGGTGTTGCTCCAAGACGTTTCAACACTTCAGCCCCTGTTCCCGATGCCCTGAGTTCCATGCCTTTTAAATCTTTCAAAGACTTTACAGGTATCTTTGTCATGATATCTGCAGGTGGGCATGTAAAAAGGGTAATGACCTTTACTTTTTCAAATTCTTTTGGATTGTATTTTTCAATTAAATCAGATAGGGCTAAACTTGCTGCTTTGGCACTTGTAAAACCAATAGGTAAATCAATAGCCTCAGAAACAGGAAAACGACCTGGCTGATAGCTCATGGCAAAATTACCTATATCAGCAGTGCCTGTAATTACACCATCAAATATGCTTTTCGCAGGAAGTAGAGTCCCTCCTGGAAAGGTCTGAACCTTTACCTTTCCATTTGTCCTTTTCTCTACCTCTTTTGCCCAGCGTTCCATCTGGACACATGGAAATGTAGTAGCAGGTGGGAAATTTGCATATTTTAAAACAATAGGAGACTGACTGTATGACTTGCAAGGTGTAATAAAATAAATGCCCAAAATAAAAGCAACTAAAATAAAGATTATAAACAACTTTTTGTTAACCATAACATACCCCCCATTTTATTTTTTAAATTTTATTTTATCACCCCCCTTTTTAAAATTCATATATATTCTAATTTTTGGATACAGTATACAAATCTATGTTAACTTCTACTTTAATATCTAAATGTTTGTCAAGAAATTTATTAAAATTTGAAAAAAAGTTTTTAATTTTAATAATCAAGCTAACCTCTCGTATATTAAAAATTTAAGCCTTGCAGATCAACCTCTGGGGATCTACCTCATTTCTTAAAATCATAAGCTCTTCCTCTGTTGGGGGGATTGCCTCTTTAGCCCTCGATACATCGATATCAAACCCTGTATTTTCCTGAATGGTCTTTATAGATACCCCTGGATAGTATTGATCGAGATACATCTCCTTTGTTTTTTCGTCAAATCCCATCACCCCAAGGTTTGTAACCACTGCAAGGGCGCCACCCCTTACAAGACCAAGCTTGCGCCTTGAATCACCTCCTTTATACCATCCAACGCTTGTTAGATAATCGAGTTTTTCCACAAACCTTCTCTTTTCGTGCTGCATAAAGGTTATAACCCCTGATGCAAAGGAGGCAACATCGCATGCACCACCACTGCCTGAAAATCTTGTTTTCGGTCTGAAATAGTTGCCTATTGATGTTGTATTTAAGTTTCCGTATTTATCAATCTGTGCTGCACCGAGAAATGCTATTGTATGGAGTTTTCTATGGCCTACTATTGAAAATGCCTCGATAAGTCCAGAATTAAGACATGTCCCGCTCATAACACGGAGGTCTGAAACTGCCATGGGAATTTCGTCAAGGGATGGATCAATGCCACCTGTTTCAAAAAATACAACTGCCTTTGGTGCATAAATCCTTTTTGCAGCAGTAGCTGCAAGCATAGACACGCCTGTTCCTGCAAACACAATATCTCCATCTTTTATAAATCTTCCAGCACTTATTGCCATCATCTCATTATCTGAATAGTTCAAACTCATAGTCTTGGCCTCCTTTTATCTTCTATCAAGTCCAACTGCGTACCCAAGTATGGGATTTGCCTTTAATTTTATAAGCATTTCTGCACCGACCTTGTTTAGATAGTCTTCATGTGTTTTAATATCATATACCCATTCGTCAAGATATTTTTTAAATTTTTCATCATCCTCTGCAATGACTCTATACATATTTAAATGCTTTGGATCGTAATCGTAAAAACCATAACACCCTGTTGGATGGGCTCCATAGGGCACTTTTACGATGGCATCCACAAAAAAGGGCGGAAGTGAATTCTGGTCAGGGTCAAGCCTTATAAATGATCTGGGAACTATTTCTTCACAGGTTACAATTACATAATCTGCAGATTTTGCCTGCTCAATATCTGCAAAGGTGAGACCTTTGATACGAATGGTGCCATCTTCACCCACATATTGAACATGGAGTATGGTTACATCAGGATTTAAGGCAGGGAGTAACACTACATCATCCTTTTCTTCTGTAAATGGATTTTGTATCATGTCAAATTTTTTACTTGCCACCTTTCTCTCTTTTCTTACCTCTTTTGAAAATCCCTCATAATTTAATAAATCTGAACCAAGACCTGATTTTGTTGGAATGAAAGGAATATTTAATGCGCCTGCAAGAAATCTAAGGCTCATCTGATAGTTAGAATAGTCCTCAAATTCTATCTGACCTTGCTGGATTGCCTTTTTGAACCTTATGCATGTCGGGGCATATCTACCGCTACCCCCATAGGCGATCTCCAATCTCTTAACACACCCTGCACCTATTAATACATCCAATGCCTGACCGTGGGAATGGCAAACTATATGCAGGTCTTTTATACCCTGTCTTATGATCTCATATGTCAATGCCATAGGATTTCTTACAATAGTAAACCCCCCTAAAGAAATCTGGCTCCCATTTTTTATAAATTTCTTTACTGCCGCCTCAAGAGTCATGAGTTTATCGGAAATTTCAGCGTTTTTTGCCATTAGTCCCCTCCCCTTAAGTATTTTATTATAATATTAACCATAAGGTCAATTTATATTGTAATTTTGAATTTTGTCAGTTATCTATTTATCATTATGGATAATTTTAGGTCAAGCCATTTTATACGCCATGTCACATTGAGAGATAGAATAAAACATAAAATTTTACTTTTTATTTTAATATTTGCTGGCATAATCATGTTTTTTATTTTTAATGGCAAGACAAACTGTCTTGTTATAAAAGAAACGGAAAACAAAAATATCATTTTTATTGATAGCGTAAAAGATAAAGATGAAGTGGTATTATCTCATAATAATTCCATTTACAATGCATGGGTTGAAGAATTCATGTATGTAGAAAAAGATACGCTTATACTTAAACACATAAATACATCATCATACGGTGTTAAGGAATATTACAATATAACAGACGGTTTTACTCCAAGAAGTTTTACATGTATTGTTTTCAGAAATACAAAAGAAAGGGGATTTTCTATTAAAATAAACGGTAAGGCTGTAGAAAAGTTAAAAAAGACCGTTAATACCTCTTTGGTTATAGAACTTGTGAAAATGCCAATTTATCGATATTATTGGATAAAAATGAGAACAAATTAAATTATATGAAAATTCCGTTGACAATACATAAAAAAATAAAATATTTTTACTGTATACAAAAAAAGTGAGGAGGTATCTATTATGAGAAGGCTTTTAATAACTTTTGGGGTTTTTGTATTAATTTTCGCTTTTATAGGATTTGCCCATGCGCAGCAGAAACAGAGAATTGTTATTGCCACCGGTGGCACCGGAGGTGTTTATTATCCATATGGAGGTACATTAGCTGAAATCATAAATCAGAAGGTCCCTAATGTGTTTGCTACAGCTGAGGTAACAGGTGCTTCTGTTGAAAATATCCGCTTAATAGCAAAAAAAGAAGCAACATTTGGTCTTGCCATGAACGATGCAGTGTATCAGGCATACGTTGGTGATGGAAAGTTTAAAGACAATAAAGTAGATTCTTTAAGATCAGTTATCCAGATGTATCCCCATATATATCATATAGTAACATTAAAGAAATATCCCATTTATAAGATTTCTGATTTAAAAGGCAAAAAAGTATCAGTTGGTGCACCGGGTAGTGGAACAGAATATAAGTCAAGCCTTATCCTGCCATTACTCGGAATTAAGTATTCAGATATGAAGATTTACAGACTTTCCTTTGCGGAGAATGCCACACAACTAAAAGATGGCATTATTGAAGTAGGTATCTGGGATGTGGCTTCTCCGACATCATCTATTATTGACCTTGCAACAACCCATGAGCTTCGTTTTATACCTTTTACCAATGAAGAGGTTAAAAAGGTAACCCTAACATATCCATTTTACACAGAGTGGATATTAAAAAAGGGTACATACAAAGGTCAGACAGAAGATATACTTTCTGTTACTGTGTGGAACTCTGTAATATGTCATAAAGATACCCCTGAAGACCTCGTGTACAAGGTCACAAAGGCAATTTTTGAGAATAAGAAAATGCTAACAGATACTCATAAGATTGCTGAATTTACAACAGTAGAGACATCGGCAAAATATAGTCCAATACCCATTTATCCAGGGGCATTGAAATACTACAAAGAGAAGGGTTTAGTAAAATAAATATTTTGACATTTGATTTATAAAAATAAAAAGTCTTTGAGCTATTATGCAGATTAAGGCAAGGTAGCTTAATTTAAATACAAATGGATAAGGGGTAGGGGCTATGTCGAATGTAATTGCTAAGATAGGTATATTTTTTGCTGTTTGTATGTCTTTATTTCATCTTTATACGGGTTGTATGGGAAGTCTTGACCCTTGGTCACAGAGGGTTATCCATTTAAGCTTCGGTTTTATCATTACTTTTCTCACATATCCGTATATAAAGGGGAAAAAGATCAACATTATCGATATCTGTCTTGCCATTTTAAGCCTTCTGTGCGGATTATATATCATTATCAACATGGACGCATTGGTAGATAGGGCAGGGATGCCTACAAAGTGGGATATAGTTTTCGGGGTAATAACGATTATCCTCGTTCTTGAGATGACAAGAAGGGTTATTGGTCTTGCCCTTGTAATTGTATCAATCGTATTTCTTTTATATGCATATTTTGGTCCTTATCTACCTGATGCAATTGCGCATAGGGGCTATAGTATTGAGAGGATTGCAACGCACATGTATACTACACTTGAAGGTATATTTGGCGTTCCCATTAGTGTTTCAGCAACTTTTGTTATTCTCTTTGTTATATTCGGCGCTTTTCTTGAGGCAACAAAGACAGGTAATTTCTTTATCAACTTTGCAAACTCTATAGCAGGAAAAAGGCGGGGCGGACCTGCAAAGGTAGCTGTTATTTCCAGTGGTTTTTTCGGAACCATCTCAGGAAGTGCTGTTGCAAATGTTGTGGGGACCGGGACTTACACGATACCCCTTATGAAAAGAACTGGATATGCACCACATTTTGCTGGTGCAGTGGAGGCAGTGGCTTCAAGCGGGGGTCAGCTTGTGCCACCTGTGATGAGTGCAGCGGCCTTTGTTATATCAGAGATGACAGGAGAAAGCTATCTTAAGATATGTATAGCTGCTATAATCCCCAGTGTTCTTTATTATACAAGTCTCTTTACCGCTGTCCATATGGAGGCAAGAAGGGCGAACCTAAGCGGTCTTTCAGAAGAGGAGGTCCCAAAATTCTGGGCCACCTTAAAAAGCCAGGGTTATCTTGCCATCTCAGCCCTTGTCCTTGTTTATTTTCTTGCCGTTGAGTTGAGATCTCCTTCCTTTTCGGCATTCTGGGCAATCATAGCGGCTCTTATATTGAGCTCAATAAAAAAATCAACGAGATTGAATTTAAAAGGACTCATTAAGGCATTAGAATCAGGTGCAAAAGGTGCATTGAGTGTTGTTGCTGCCTGTGCAGCAGCAGGCATTGTCGTAGGTGTGGTTACATTAACCGGTCTTGGCCTAAAATTTTCAGGTGCCATAATCCAATTAGCCCATGGCAACCTCTATCTTACGCTTTTTTTCACAATGATCGCATCTTTAATACTTGGTATGGGACTACCCACAACAGCGGCTTATATAATATGTGCCATACTTGCAGTACCTGCGCTTACAAATCTCGGTGTTAATGTTCTTTCTGCCCATCTCTTTGTCTTTTATTTCGCCATTATTTCTGCAATCACACCACCTGTTGCCCTTGCAGCATATGCAGGTGCCGGTATTGCAAAAAGCGATCCTATGAAAACAGGACTTACAGCATGTAGAATTGGTCTTGCAGCATTTATTGTGCCCTATATGTTTGTCTTTAATCCTGCCTTACTTATGCACGGTTCTGTTATACAAATAATATGGGTGACATTCACAGCTATTGTAGGTGTATTTTTCCTTTCCAGTTCAGTTATCGGTTGGTGGATTACACAAATGAGTGTCTGGGAGAGGGTGCTTTTGTTTATTGCCTCTTTACTGCTTATTGAACCGAGGGTATTAACAGATATTTTAGCACTTTTTTTTATGATTCCTGTATTGTTGTTTCAGATAAAAAAGAGGAAAGTAAAATAATTAAACAAAAAAAGAGCCAGTGGATAGCACTGGCTCTTTTAATTTTAATCAAAGAAAAATTTTTATACCTTTTCAAGTGCTACCATAGATGCACCGAGTGCACCGACTATCTGAGGTTCAACATAGATTTTTATAGGATGATTTAATGCCTTCTCAAGTGCCTTTACAACTCCTATATTTTTTGCAACACCGCCAGTCATCACTATTTCCGGTTGTGCACCTCCAAGCCTTGTGAGAAGCCCCATTGTCCTATCTGCAATTGCCTTATGAATGCCGTAGAGTATATCTTCTAATGCCTCACCTTCACTGACAAGGGATATTACCTCAGATTCGGCAAAGACCGTGCAAATACTGCTTATGGTCAGTTCTTTTTTATACTGCAGTGAAATGTCGCCTATCTTTTCAAGTTCAACATTTAATGCCTTTGCCATAACTTCAATAAATCTTCCTGTGCCTGCTGCACATTTATCATTCATTTCGAATTCTACCACTCTGCCTTTTTCATCAACCCTTATCACCTTTGTGTCCTGACCACCGATATCTATTATTGTCCTTGCCTCAGGAAAAAGATAGCTCACACCCTTAGCAATGCATGTAATCTCTGTAACTGCCTGATTTGCAAAATCAGCCCTTTTTCTGCCACAACCTGTTGCTACTATGTATGCAAGGTCAGATTTTTGTTTGGAAGGATAAGCAAGGACCTTTTCAAGGGCAATTTCAGCACTCTTTTTCGAATCAGCCCCTGTCTGGACAATTGTATAACTCACAACCCCTTTGTCCTTATCAAAAAGAAGGGCTTCTGTTGTTATCGAGCCAATGTCTATACCAGCTACTAACATTTTTTTCCCCACTTTATTCGATTACGGCAAGAACTGCATCTGCTTCTACTTCCTGGCCTACAGTAACCTTTATTTCTTTTACAACACCGTTTACAGGTGACACTATGGGCATTTCCATCTTCATTGCCTCAAGTGTAGCAATCGGGTCATCTTCACTGACCTGATCACCTACTTTAACAAGCACGTTTACTATTTTTCCAACCATTGGAACAGTCACTTCTGTAGCCATATTTCCCTCCTTAAAAAAGATTTCTTTTATGCTTTTCTGTAACCCAATGCAAACTGGGCGATTATCATCTTTTGAATATTTGAAGTACCCTCTACAATCTGATAAGATTTTGCATCTCTATAAAACCTTTCAACAGGATATTCTGAGGAAAAACCATAGGAACCAAAAATCTTTACTGCCTCTGATGCACAGAAATTGGCAGATTCTCCTGCGTAATATTTTGCAATAGAAGTTTCAAAGGTATTATTTATGCCCTGATCCTTCTGCCATGCTGCCCTTAAAACAAGTAACTTTGCAGCTTCGTGCTCTGCAACCATTCTACCTATCTGTTCTTGAATCATCTGGAACTGTCCTATGGGCTGACCGAACTGTTCCCTTTCGTTTGCATATTTACATGCCTCTTCTATACAACTCTGGGCAACGCCCACTGCCCTTGCTGCAGAGCTCAACCTTGTAAAATTAAGCATGGCCATACATATTGCAAAACCCTGTCCAGGTTTACCAATAAGTGCGCTTTTTGGAATCTTTACTTCTTCAAAGAATATTTCACCTGTTGGAGCACAGAAAAGGCCAAGCTTTGTGTTGATAGCCCTCTGTGTTATACCTGGTGTTTTAAAATCAACAACAAAGGCAGACATACCTTTATGTTTTGCTGCCTTATCGGTCATAGCATATACGATACCTACATCAACATAGGGAACACCTGAAATCCATGTTTTTGTGCCGTTTAAGATGTAACCATCATCTACCTCGACTGCAGTTGTTTTCATGCTTGCAACATCTGACCCGGAATTAGGCTCTGTGATTGCAAAACACCCACCGCTTGTGCCAGCGATAAGTCCAGGAAGATACCTTTCCTTCTGTTCTTCTGTTCCGAATTTCAAAAGGACGTTTTGAGGACCGTTCATCTGGAGATTAAAGGGAAGGGCCCATGATGGACTGATGCGGGCAACTTCCATTGCCATAAGTGTTGCAGCCATATGACCTTCAGGTAATTCAAGGCCTCCGAATTTTTCAGGTGCAAGACAAGCAAACATTCCCTGATCGCCCATCTTTTTCAGAATTTCAGGACGGAATTTGTGCTCCTTTTCATCTTCTTCCATAGTTGGTTTAATGTTCTTTACGGCAAATTCATAGGCCATTTTACGCATGGATTCTAATTCGTCTGAAATTTTAAAGTCCATATTTTGTCTCCTTTCAAAAAGAATGTGAAACAATTAACAAATTGATTCAACTAATAATAACAAAAGGATGTTTTTTATGTCAAGCTATTTTTAAGAAAAAACAATCGTGTTTTATAATAAAATTTTCGGATAAAAACGACAAACTGTATGTTGCGATGGTGCAAAAAATTATTATATAATTTTTGTATGATATTTAACGGGGTAGGGGTTGTTAAAAACGGTCTTTACGTTACAGGATTTGCATGGTCGCCAGTTTATCTTATCGACGGTGAAGTGCCTGTTATCTTTGAGGCTGGTTTTCATTGCATGGCAAGGGTTTATGGGGAACACATAAAGAAGGTCATTAATGGAAAAAAGCTTGAATATCTTTTTATATCCCATTTTCATTACGACCATTGCGGTGCTGCATCATACTTTAAAAAGACCTTTCCTGAGATAAAGATATGTGCTTCCCAAAGGGCATCAGAGATTATAAAGAGAAAAAATGCACAGGAACTTATGAAAGTCCTGAGTAAAAACGTATTTGGTATCATTTATGCTATGGATGGAATCGACAAAAGTCTATTACAGGATAGTGAATTTGAACCGTTTGATGTTGACATTATTTTAAAAGACTTAGATAAGATATATGTCTGTGGTGACATAACAGTTGAGGTTTTAGAAACGCCGGGTCATACAAGGGACATGTTAAGTTACTACATACCGGAAAGAAAAATTTTGATAGCAACAGAGGCGGCGGGATGTAGGGGACAAAATGGGCATATTATAACAGAATTTCTCGTTGATTATGATAAATACATATCGTCCCTTAAGCGTTTATCCATGCTTGATATAGAGATTTTCTGTCAGGGCCACCATTTTGTATATACAGATGAAGACGTAAAAAGACATTTTGAGTTATCCATGAATTCAGCCTTGAGATTTAAAGAAGAGGTTATTGAATATCTAAAAAAGGAAAAGGGAGATATTGATAAAGTAGTCAACATTATAAAGAGCCTTGAATATGACTCAAACCCTGGACCAAAGCAGCCAGAGAAGGCCTATCTTTTAAATCTAAGGACAAGGGTTGTTCATCTGGCTGAAAAATTTTTAGGGAATAGGCCTTAAAAAAAATTTTAAATTAATGAAATCAATAAAAAGTTGCTTTATAAAGGGCATAACAGTATAAATATTACTAAAAGTTATAATAAAATAGTTGACATATCTTGCACAATAATTGTTATATATAGCCTACATGTGAAAAAATTAATTTATTGAGGAGGGATGTCATGGAAATAAAAACAATAGGGGTGATTGGCGCCGGGGTCATGGGAAATGGCATTGCCCAGGTGGCAGCAATGGCAGGTTATAATGTGATTATGAGGGATATTGAGGACAGATTTGTTGAGGGTGGATTAAAAAATATCGATAAGTTTCTTTCAAAGAGTGTTGAAAAGGGTAAGATGACACCGGAGCAGAAAAGTGAAATTATGGGCAGGATTAAAGGCACTACAGATATGGGGTCATTGAAGGATGCTGATTTTGTGATAGAAGTGGTTATTGAAGTTATGGATGTAAAGAAAAAGGTGTTTGCAGAGCTCGATGAGATTACAAGAAAAGATGTTATTCTTTCCTCAAACACATCTTCCATGTCTTTAACTGAGATTGCAACGGCAACTAATAGACCTGATAAGGTTGTAGGTATGCACTTTTTTAACCCTGTTCCCCTTATGAAGCTTGTAGAGGTTATAAGGGGTATTAAAACAAGTGATGAGACAGTGGCAACAACAATAGAATTATCAAAAAAATTCGGTAAAGAACCTGTTGAGGTAAAGGCTGATGTCCCTGGTTTTCTTGTAAACAGGCTTATGATTGCAAGTGCGATAGAGGCCATAAAACTTTATGAATACGGCATTGCATCAAAGGAAGACATAGATAAGGCAGCAAAATTAGGTCTTAATTATCCTATGGGCCCCTTTGAACTTATGGACCTCACAGGATTGGACATAAACTATCATGTAATGGATTATTTTTATAAAGAGCTACCAAAGGAATTGAAATGGGATCCACCTGTTACCATTAAAAATATGGTAAAGGCTGGTCTGCTCGGCAGAAAAACAGGCAAGGGCTGGTACGATTACAGTAAGTAGAAAATACAGGAGGCTCAGATGGGCTACGAGACAATAATTTTAGAAAAAGATGCACCTGTAGGTATTATAAAACTGAATAGACCGCCTGTGAACCCGCTAAGTGTAAAATCATATTTAGAGATTTACGATGCCATTTGCGAGCTCGAGAAAGATGAAAGTATAGGTGCAATCATAATAACTGGAAATGGCGAAAAGGCCTTCGCAGCAGGATTAGATGTGAAGGATGTGATGGGAAAGAGTGCCGTTGAGACCCTTGATTTTCTCTGGAGTGCGCCGAGGAAGGCATTTGATAAACTCACAGGTATAGAAAAACCGACTATTGCAGCAATCTTTGGACTTGCATTAGGTGGTGGATGTGAAGTTGCCCTTTGCTGTGATTTAAGGATTGCGTCTGAAGATGCAGTTATAGGCCTTCCAGAGATAAATCTCGGCATCATGCCGGGTTCAGGGGCAACGCAGAGACTACCAAGATTAATAGGTGTAACCAAGGCAAAAGAGATGCTTTTCACAGGAGATACCATAAATGCACAGGAGGCATATAGAATTGGCCTTGTAAATAAGGTCGTTCCAAAGGAAAAACTTATGGAAGAGGCAATGACTTTGGCAAAGAAACTTGCTGCTAAGCCAAGGGCTGCCTTAGGTCTTATAAAAAGATGTGTTGACAATGGTTTAAATATGGATCTTCCATCAGGCTTAACTTTGGAAATGGATTCCTTTGCCATTGCATTTACATCAGAAGACGGGAGAGAAGGCATAAATGCCTTTGTAGAAAAGAGAAAACCTGTTTTTAAAGGTAGATAGTTAATGTATTAAAATGAAGTATAAACATAGCTGAAAGTTGAATTTAATTTTAAAAGGAGGATTGTATGTCTCGAAAAGCTGTGATATTGGCAGGCGGCCAGTGCAAATGGGGTGTAAGAGAGGCACACATTGTTGACCTCTTTCAGGAGGCTGCAAAGGCATGTCTCGATGACATCCCTACATTAAAACCAAAGGATATAGACGGTCTGATAGTAGCAACATCATACGCTGGCAGATGTTCGTTTCAGGTAAATACAGCACCTGTTGTAGCAGAAAGATGTGGTCTAAAACCTACTTCCATTTGCACAAGGTGTGATACACTCTGTGCAGGTGGCTCTACAGGTATTATTCTTGCAAAGGGGCTTGTTGAGGCAGGAGCAGCTGATATTGTAATGGTTGCCGGTGGTGAAAAGCTTTATACCCCGCAGAAATGGGAGGTATTCTACAGCGAACTTGCTTCTGTTGACCATGACTGGGATGGTGCACAGGGAATGGGGTTACCACCACCATTTTTTGCACTTACTGCCCAGGAACATATGCTCCACTATGGCACAAAAAAAGAACACCTTGCAGCAGTATCAGTTGCCAATTACAACTATGCTGCAGATAACCCAGTGGCACAGATGCAGAAGAAATTGACCCTTGAAGAGGCCATGAATGCACCTATTGTGGTTCCACCTCTTACACTTTATGATTGCTGTCCCATTACAGACGGAGCAGCAGCATGCATCATTACAACAGATGAGATTGCAAGAAAATTTACTGACAGGCCTCTTGTGTATATCAGGGGAACTGCCCAGGTCTGTCTAAATAGTGTATCTGCAAATTTCCCAGGTGAACACCTTGCTGACTGGAAACATACGCGTATAGCAGCACAGAAGGCATATGAAAGGGCAAAGGTAACACCCAATGATATTAAAGTTGCCCAAACCCATGACTGCTTTTCCATCTCAGAGGTTATAGAGGTTGAGGAGCTTGGTTTTTGCAAGAAAGGCGAGGGTGGAGAATTTTGCGCTTCAAAACAAATAGAGATAGGCGGTAAAGTCCCGGTTAATACTGACGGTGGTCTCCTTGCAGTTGGTCACCCTTTTGGTGCAACAGGTATAAGACAGGCAATAGAGATTTTAAAACAACTCCAGGGAAGGGCACGTCATCAGGTAAAAGATGCTGATATAGGACTTACGCACAATCTAAGTGGCGCCAATGCAGAACACACCATCTTGATCTATGGTAGAGAACCAGTAAAATAAGGAGGGAAATATGGCTGTAGTAGGAATACCCATACTTGAAGATTTATATCCGGTCACAATGGATATGTGGCCCTTAGAGGCAAAGGAATTTAACAGAATCTGGCAGTTCTATGAGAATTTAAAGCAAGGTAGATTTACAACTACAAAATGCAAAGACTGCGGCTTTGTGGCATATCCACCGAGGGTTATATGTCCTGAATGCTATTCAGAAAACCTCGAATATATCGATTTGCCGACAAAGGGAAAGATTATTGTATTCTCGGAAGAGGTAAAGGGTGTGCCCCTTGGGTTTGAATCACCCCTTATACATGCGGTTATTGATTTAGGCGTTCCCCCTGTAAGGAGGTTATTGAGTAGAATAGTAAATTGCCCTGCAGGTGTATTAAAAAGAGGTGATGAGGTACAGCTTGCTGTATTTCCAGTGCCTTCAATACCCATTGAGAAAGGTAAGGCTGGCACAGTTATGGCAGATAGAGTATTTTTTGCCTTTGAGCCAGTAAAAAAATAATAAGTAGTGTATAGTAACTTTAGGTGGGATGTATGATAAGTACATCCCACTTTTTTTATTGTTTCAGGAAATTTTGTTGATTAACAACATTGCATAATGTAATTTATTACTATTGATTGTTAAACAAGGAGGTATTTTATAGTATCGCAGGTGCCCATTTTGTCATCAGTGTCTTGTATATTATTCAAACCAAATCTTCAAAATGAAATTTTGTTTATAGTTTATTGTATTCACATTCATAAGAAAAAACATTTAATAGTTAATGATTAGATGAAAAGAATATTTTTCTGGATTTTAACTTTTTTTCTGTTTTTTTCGTATTCACATTTATACGCCAAGGAATATGTTGTAACAAAAGTAATTGATGGCGATACAATTCAATTAGAAACAGGAGAAATCGTAAGATATATAGGTATAGATGCCCCTGAATTGTATGTAAAAAACGGTGGTAGTGAGTTTTATGCAAAAGAAGCTGCAAGGTATAATAAAAAACTTGTCTTTCTAAAAAAAGTAAGACTTGAATTTGATGTTGAAAAGAAAGATCAGCATGGAAGACTCCTTGCGTATGTATTTGTTAAAAATACTTTTGTCAATGGAGAATTAGTAAAGTTAGGTTATGCAAAGGCATTGATTAAGCCTCCAAACATAAAATACAAGGACATGCTCCTTACTTACCAGAAAAAGGCAATGGATGAAGAAAGGGGCTTATGGCAGGAAAAGAAAAAAGATACTGAGACTACGTATATTGGGAATAAAAGAACGTATGTATTGCACAGACCTACATGTCCTTTAGCAAAAAAGATTTCTGAAAAAAATAGGATTATATTTAGAAATAGAATGGATGCAATCAGGATTGGCTATTCACCGTGCAAACAGTGCAAACTATGAATGAACCGTATATAGAATATTGGGGCCTTCAAAGACATCCCTTTCTTCTGGCACCTGATAGCCAGATGATGTTCATGGCTGGTCAATATTTTGAATGCTTGGAAAGATTAAAATACGCTGTAAATACCCAAAAGGGCGGTGCTCTTATCGTATCTGAAGATGCAGGGTTGGGAAAAACAACTATTCTTCTAAAGCTTATAGAAGAAATGAAAAAAAAGTATGGAAAGGCCTTTAGGTATGCTTTCGTAGACCATCCCACTTTAGATTCGAGACAGATGATATCATATATTGCAGGTTCTATATCAGGTTCAACTCCTAACTAAGACAAACTAAAAGACATTATTATGCTCAAAGATGCGCTCATTGAGATTAAAAAACAAGGTGGTAAGGCCATAATTATTGTGGATGAAGGACAGATGTTGTGCGGCAATTATGATGTTCTTCAGGAGTTAAGGGTGCTTATAAACCTTAATTATGATAATGATTATCTTCATACTTTCATCTTTTCCGGTCAAAAAACTTTATGGGAAGAGATGAAGAGGATGCCTGAGTTCTGGCAGAGGCTTCCTATCCGCTATTACTTTGTGCCGTTAAGACTGGAAGAGACAAGGGAGATGATAAAATACAGACTTAAAATGGCAGGCCTTGATGACAAAAGATCTATCTTCTCAGATGATGCATTTGAGATGATACATAGATATGCAAAGGGTTGTCCAAGGACAATTATAGCTTTGGCAGACCTATCTTTATTGATAGGATATGCTGACCATGCAAGGATGATAGGTTTTAAAGAAGTGGCAAGGGCTTTAAATATCATGTCCGGTGGAGGTGAAAGCCTACCTTATATAAAGAAAGAAGATAGTAGAACTACTGGATTTCAAAAGCCTAAAACCGTTGAAAAACAAGAATACAGAGAATATACCCAAGGGCCATTTAAGACAAAATCGGATGCCTATCAAGGAAACAGGGAGACGGTTCATCAGGTTAGACCTTTTTTTATAATATTGCTGTTTGTTTTTTTTATTATAGTTGGCGCTTCAGGTTATCACTATTTTTTTGCTATCCCCAGTAAAGATAAGACCCCAGTTGCTGCAGTAAACATGGAGCCACCAAAAAAAGTATCGGAAATCCAGCAGGAACCTCAAGCTACGACACAGAAACAAAAAAAGGAAAATATTGAAATAAAGCAGGAGCCTCAAAAAGAGGTAATTGTTATAGCGAAGGGGGCAAATATTAGAAACGGACCTGATATCCTATCCCCGAGGATAGGCGTGATATTTGAAGGCGAGGTTGTGAAGGTCATTGAGGAAAGATGGGACAAAAACGGTAACAAATGGTATAAATTTCTTTTATATGGAGATAAGGAAGGATGGGTATCTGAAAACGTGATTAGAGTTAGGTAATATTTTTAATTGTGTCTTTAACATAAAAAATAAAAAATTAACGAATGAGGGGGTATTTATTGTGAAAAGATTTTTAATGTTCTTTACATTGATAACAATATCTATATGCTTTTTTACCATACAGGTTTTAGCAGTAAAGGAGGACCCGACAAAGTTTGAAGAATACAGAAAGGCAATAAAAAGTGCATACAACATCGATATAAAAAAATTTAAAGGCAAGCTAAAAGGTGGAAGGGCAGATGGAAAGGCTATTACAAAATATGACTTACAACAACTTATAATGGGCATCAAAGTAGAACTTGAACATACAAAGGACAAAATGACTGCCCTTGAGATAGCCACAGACCATCTTGAAGAGATACCTGATTACTATACAAGGCTTTTGAAGATGGAAAAAGAGGCTGAAGAAGAAATTGAGATGAAGGCAAAAAACTAAAAATAAGTAGGGCTTTGTGGCAATAATAAAAGGAATTGATTCAAAAGATTACAGAATTTATTTTAAAGGTGAAAAAGAGGACATAGATAAAATAATAAAAGGGATTGAAAACGCCAAATTTCTTTCAAAAAAAGGCAGGGGTGGTATAAAAGTATTTTTTTTAAATCAAAGAAAAATGGCATGCAGGCAATATCTACATGGTGGCATATTAAGGGGTATCACAAGGGATAGGTTTATAAGTGCAAAAAAGGCAATCAATGAAATGGAGATACTTACATATTTACGTGCATCTAATATTTCTGCTGTTGAGCCATTATGTGTAATCGAGAAAAAGATTTCACTATTTAAAAAACTCTATTTAATTACCTTTTTTGAAGATGACACGGAAAATCTTTTAGAATATTTCACTGGCATAGACAGAAAAAAAAGACTAAGAATGGCGAAAAAAGTTGCCGAATTATTTTGGAGTCTTGAAATGGCACATATATATCATCCAGATCTACACCTTGATAATATCCTCGTTAAACATAGTATAAATGAAAAAGATAAATTACCACCCTTAATACTTTTAGATTTTGACGGCGCCCGAAGAAAAATAATTTCAAAGAAAGATATGGAGAATATGTTTTGGAGATTAAATAGATATACAGAGAAGATGGAAAAAAAAGATTATATTAAAATCGATATAAAGGAAAAGATTTTGTTTTTAAAGACATACGAGAGGTTATCTGGCAGAAACATAATAGATAACATGAGAAAAAAGTATAAATTAAGACAATTTTTTTCCAGGACAGGCTGGATAATTGAATCATTTTTTTATAAAAATTAGACTTTACGATTATTATTTTTTAATCACCTCCGACATAATTTTTGATATGGTTTGAGTAAATTTTGCAGGGTCTTTTGGTTTTGAACCTTCAAGTATTAGTGCCTGGTCATAGAGAAGGTCTATATATTCATTTAGCATAGGATGCTCTTTATCTTTTTCAAATAACTCATTTAAAGATGCAAAGAGTGGGTGTTCAGGATTAAGCTCGAGTATTTTTTTCTGTTGGGGCACTTCCTGACCCATTGCCTTAAGCATCTTTTCTATCTGTGGATCCATATCTCCTTCATCGGCTACAAGGCAGCACGGTGAATCTTTAAGTCTGCCAGAAAATCTAACATCTTTAATGTTATCCTTTAATCTATCTTTTATTAATTCGACAAGTTTTCCATATTCTTTTTTCGCCTTTTCCTTCTTTTCCTTTTTTTCTGCATCTATATCTATGTCCCCGCTTGTTACAGACTTCAACCTTTTGCCCTTATATTCAAATCCGCTTAGAACAAATCCATCTATCTCATCGCTAAATATAAGAACTTCGTAATCCTTTTCTTTAAATGCCTCAAGATATGGAGACATCAATGCCTCTTCTAATGATTGGGCATGGATATAGTATATTTCTTTCTGGTCCTCTTTCATGGAGTTTACATAATCGTTTAGAGTCCTTAATTTTCCTTCAGCACTCTTTGTTGAGTTAAAAAGCAGTAAATCAGCTATCTGCTCTTTTCTTGAGAAATCATAATGTAACCCCTCTTTAAGTATTTTTCCAAATTCTTTATAAAAATTAAGGTATTTTTCGTATTCCTCATTTTTCATCTCTTCCAGTGTATCGAGCACCTTTTTTGTAACGTTGTTCTTTATAATTTCTACCTGCCTGTTATTTTGAAGTATTTCACGAGAAACATTCAAGGGCAAATCTGATGAATCTACAACACCCCTTATAAATCGAAGATAGGGCATTATTAAGTCTTCGCAATGTTCCATAATCTGAACCCTCTTGACATAAAGCATAGGCCCAACTTTAAAATCCTTAAAGAGGATATTGAAGGGAGCTTTAGAAGGTATATACAGAAGGGCAGTAAATTCTGAAGTTCCCTCTGCCTTATAATGGATGACCTTTAGAGGGTCTTTGAAATCATGGGAGATGTGTTTATAAAACTCATTGTATTCTTCTTGTGTTATTTCAGATTTGTCTTTAAGCCAGATAGCCTTTCTCGAATTTAAGGTCTCCTCTTCTTTTACCTTGAATTTTTTTCCTTTTTCGAGTTCACTTTCCTTTTCCTTTTCCACCTCCATTACTATGGGGTGTTCTATAAAATCTGAATATCTTTTTACAATACTTCTAATCTCCCATTCATTAAGATACTTTTTTTCTTCGTCCTTGAGATGCAGAATCACATCTGTGCCTTTTTGTGGTTTGTCTATCTCTTCTATATTGAATGTGCCATCACCTGTAGATTCCCATTTTACACCCCTTTTGTCTTTCTGTCCTGCCTTTCTCGATAAAACCGTTATCTTATCGGCAACCATGAAGGATGAATAGAAACCCACACCGAACTGGCCTATTAGTTCAGGGTTATCTTTAATGTCTTTACTCTTAAGGGCCATGATAAATTCTTTTGTTCCAGAATGGGCAATGGTACCCAGTGCCTCTATTATTTCTTCCTTTGTCATGCCAATACCATTGTCACTTACTGTGAGTATCCCTTTTTCTTTGTCAGCATATATCTTTATTTTCCAGCTGCCGTCATCTTCAAGGATTGCACTGTTAGTGAGGGATTCGTATCGTGCCCTGTCAATGGCATCTGATGCATTTGAAATGAGTTCTCTTAAAAACACCTCTTTATGGGAATATAGCGAATGAACCATTAGATCGAGTAGTTGTTTTACCTCTGTTTTAAATTCGTATTTTTCCATAATCTACTCCTTGAACTATTTGTGAAGTAAAAGAATTTTTATAAAAATTAAGACACGAGTCCCTTTGTGTCAATAGTGGCAGGAAATTTGTTATTTCTTGACTTAATATCACCTAAGCATATATAATTAGTGACTTTTTAAGGGAGGAAGACATTGAGGGATAAATATTGTGGTTATATTGGTTTAGAAGATGTAGGTAAAGATGTGCTCCTTGCCGGCTGGGTCTTTAGAAGAAGAGACCATGGAGGGCTTGTTTTTATAGACTTAAGGGATATCACAGGGGTTGTGCAGATTGTGTTTTCTCCTGATATATCTAAGGATGCCCATGAAATGGCAGGGGATATAAAACAGGAATATGTAATCCAGGTAAAGGGCAGGGTAGAAAAAAGACCTGTAGGCACAGAAAACGAGAATATACCTACTGGATTGGTGGAAGTTCTTGTTAAAGACCTTGTGATTTTAAATATTTCAAAGGCATTACCCTTTCAGCTTGATGATGAAGATGAGCCCAATGAGACCATAAAATTGAAATATAGATATCTCGATATGAGAAGACCTTCTGTGCAAAAGATTTTTATAACGAGGAGTAAGGTTTATAAAGCAGTAAGGGACTATCTCGTGTCACAGGGATTTTACGAATTTGAGACCCCCATGCTTACAAAGAGCACGCCTGAAGGTGCAAGGGATTTCATTGTGCCCAGCAGGATAAACCCTGGCGCATTTTACGCTTTACCCCAATCACCTCAATTATTCAAGCAGATTTTAATGATAGGGGGTTTTGATAGATACTTTCAGATAGTCCGTTGCTTCAGAGACGAAGATCTAAGGGCAGACAGACAACCTGAATTTACACAAATTGATATGGAGATGAGTTTTGTAGATGTGGAAGATGTAATAGAAGTTTCAGAAGGTCTAATAAAAGAGATTTATAGGACAGTTAAAGGCGATACCTTTAATGGGTCTTTTATAAGAATGACATACGATGAAGCAATTGAGACCTATGGAACGGATAAGCCTGATTTGAGATTTAGTCTGCCAATTATTGACATTACAGACATATTCAAAAATACAGATTTCGGGGTGATAAAAAAGGCCATTGAAAAAAAAGGTGTAGTAAAGTCAATAGTTCTAAAGGGTAAAAATCTTTCAAGAAAAGATCTGGATACATCGGTGGATGTAGCAAAACAGATAGGGTCAGAAGGACTCATCTGGATAAGAAAAGACAAAGACGGGCTCCAATCACCTGTTGTAAAGTATTTCAAAGAAGATGAAAAGCTGGCCATAATCGAAAGGCTTGATGTAAAAGAGGATGATGTGATTTTTATGATGACTGGAAACAGGAAAAAGGTAAATGAACTCATGGGCAGGTTCAGATTATATTTAGGTGAGAGATTTGACCTTATAGATAAAAATCAATTTAAATTTCTATGGGTCACTGATTTCCCACTTTTCGAATACAGTGAAGAGCAGAAAAGATATGTGGCATGCCATCATCCATTTACTGCATCGAAGACAAATATAAAACAATTTGATGGGGATTATGAAACATTAAAATCAAAGGCCTATGACCTTGTTTTAAACGGCGTTGAAATAGGTGGTGGAAGTATAAGGATACATAAAAAAGACGAACAAATGGAGATGTTTAAGCTTTTGAACATAAAAGAAGAGGAGGCACAAGAGAAGTTTGGTTTTCTTCTTGAAGCCCTTGAGATGGGTGCCCCTCCACACGGAGGTATTGCATTTGGATTTGACAGGATTCTTATGATGCTTATAGGCTCCGATAGCATAAGGGATGTTATACCGTTTCCAAAAACGCAAAAAGGTGTATGTCTTTTAATTGATGCGCCTTCAAGGGTTAGTCAGAAACAGTTAAGTGAGTTAAAGATAAGGGTTATTTATGAGAAGCAGTAGTGTTATCGTCATTGTTAAAACAGGTTTTTAGTTAATTCTAAAGGTTTTGAAGATTACATTTTAGGAGGGTGAATTATGAAAAAGAAAAAGGGTTTTATATTCAAAAACGAGATGAAGCAAAAAAAATATCCCTTTATAGATGTAGAAGAGCCTCAGTTATTTAAGGATATATTCCCTTTTACAGAGGTTTGCAAGATAAAATTCGACAATAAAATTGAACTTATTGACCCACCGGAAGATATATACATAACAGATACCACATTCAGGGATGGTCAACAGTCAAGACCTCCATTTACGGTCAAGCAGATAGAAGACCTTTTTGAACTCATCCATCAGCTTGGTGGGCCAAACGGTGTAATAAGACAGTGCGAATTTTTTCTGTATACAGATAAGGATAAAGAAGCCCTTACAAGATGTCTTGAAAAGGGTTATAAATATCCGGAAATAACAGGCTGGATAAGGGCAAATAAGGATGACTTGGAACTTGTTAAGGAGTTTGGGTTAAAAGAGACAGGGATCCTTACCAGTGCATCAGATTATCATATATTTTTGAAGTTGAAAAAGACGCGTTCTCAGGTTTTTAAAGAGTATTTGAAAATAGTGGAAAAGACATTGGAAAACGGTATCATACCAAGATGCCATTTTGAAGATATTACAAGGGCAGATATTTATGGATTCTGCGTGCCTTTTGCCCAGGCATTAATGGAGTTGTCCTATGAGGCAAAGCTGCCCGTTAAGATCAGGCTTTGTGATACCCTGGGATTGGGTATTACATACCCAGGCGCAGCACTTCCTCGTTCTGTAGGGAAAATAATAAGGGCAATGATAGATGATGCTGGTGTGCCTTCAGAATATCTTGAATGGCATGGACATAACGATTTTAATAAGGTCATAATAAATAGCGTAAGTGCCTGGCTATACGGTTGTGCTTATGTAAACGGGACACTCCTTGGCATTGGGGAAAGAACCGGCAATGCACCTATTGAAAGCCTTATAATGGAGTACATTTCCCTTACAGGGGGAGACAATGGTGTTCAGACACAGGTAATTACCTATATAAGAAACTATTTTGAAAAGGAAATCGGACACCCCATACCCAAACAGCAGCCCTTTATTGGTTCTAATTTTAATGCCACATCTGCAGGTATTCATATAGACGGATTGGCAAAAAATGAAGAGATATACATTCCCTTTGATACGAATAAGATTTTAAATAGACCCATTGCCGTTAACATTACAGATAAATCGGGTCTTGCCGGCATTGCCCACTGGATAAACTCGTATTTTGCATTGACAGGTAGTGACAGAATTCAGAAGACCCATCCAGGTGTAGCAAAGATAAATAAATGGATTCTCAAACAATATGATGAGGGAAGGGTGACATGCATTTCAGAAGAGGAAATGGAACACTTAACCAGACTATATATACCCGAAATTTTTGTATCTGAATTTGAACTTATCAAGAAAAGGGCATACGATATAGCAGCACATCTCATTGAAAAATATATCGAAGAGCCCAAGGTAAGAACAATGATTCCAGAGCAACAAGAAGAGGTATTGAAGGGCATTGTAGAGAAGTATCCTTTCATCCAATTTGCATATATTGTAAACAGTGAAGGTATAAAGATTACAAAAAATATAACGCAGGTTGTGGATAGGGCAAAATATTATAAAATAGGCCTACACGACGATTTCTCAGATAGGGATTGGTTTATAACCCCCATGAAGACGGGTAAAATTTATGTTACAGATCTGTATTCATCGAGGATTACAGGTGCCTTATGTGTTACAGTTTCAGGCCCCATAAGGGATGAATACGGAGATATAGTTGGTGTATTAGGTCTTGATATAAAATTTGAAGACTTAACAAAGGCAGAGGAGGGCTAATTTAAGTGGGTAAGACTTTAGCGGAGAAAATTTTAACCATAAATACAAAAAAAGATATTTCACAAGGTGAATACGTTCTGGTTAATATAGATAGGGTTTTGCTGCAGGATGGAACAGCACCCCTTGCAATCAGACAGTTTTCTGAAATGGGTTTTAAAAAACTATTCGATGGATCAAGGGTAAATTTCTTTATTGACCATGCATCGCCAAGCCCGAGGATGGAACTCTCTAATGACCATATTTTTATTAAAGAGTTTGCAAAAAAATACGGTGCAAATGTATTCGATGTGGGTGAAGGTATATGCCACCAGATCATATCAGAGCAGATACTGTGTCCTTCTGAAGTTCTTGTAGGGGCAGATTCTCATACCTGCACAGGTGGTGCCCTGTGTGCCTTCTCAACAGGTATGGGCTCAACGGATATAGCTGTGGCCATGGGGCTCGGTATGACCTGGATGAGGGTTCCTGAATCTTTCCGATTCAACATTTACGGTAGATTTTCTCCCGGGGTTACATCAAAGGATTTAATCTTAAAGATAATAGGCATGTTAGGTGCCGATGGTGCCACTTATAAGTCCATGGAGTTTTTAGGTGAAGCAGTAGCTAAGATAGATGTGGAAGATAGAATGACTATAGCCAACATGGCTGTTGAGGCAGGGGCAAAATGCGGACTATTTCCCTCGGATGAGATGACCCTTAAATTTCTTAAAGAAAAGGGAAGGGAAAAATCGTTTACAGAGATAAAACCAGATGATACGGCAAATTATGAAAAAACCTTTGATATAGACTTAGACAGGCTTACCCCTTGCATAAGTCTTCCCCATCAGGTGGATAATGTAAAAACCCTTGAAGATGATGAAACAAAAAACATTGAAATAAATCAAGTATTTATAGGTTCATGCACAAATGGTCGCATCAATGATTTACGCATTGCCGCTTCAATCTTAAAAGGCAGAAAAATACATAAAGACATAAGACTTATCGTATGTCCTGCATCACGAAAGATATTTGGGGATGCGTTAAAGGAAGGCATATTAGAAACCCTTTTTGAAGCAGGTGCTACAATAATACCTCCTGGATGTGGTCCTTGCATAGGTTTACATCTCGGTGTACTGGGAAACAACGAGACATGCGTTTCTACATCAAATAGAAATTTTTTAGGGAGGATGGGGAATCCGAATTCTAATATTATCCTTGCTTCACCTGCCACAGCGGCAGCCACTGCATTAACAGGAAAACTTACAGACCCTAGGGAGGTTCTTTAGATGATTATCAAAGGAAAGGTATGGCGTTTTGGTGATGATATCTCTACAGACCATATAATACCGGGAAGGTTTTACCATTTAAGATCAAATCTCGATGAACTTAAAAAACACGTATTTGATGATATTGCACCTGGATTCTATAAAAGGATTTCTAAAGGAGATATAATTGTAGGAGGGAGTAATTTCGGATTAGGTTCAAGTAGGGAGCATGCACCCCTTATAATAAAGATGGCAGGGATTGACGCAATCGTGGCAAAATCTTTTGCAAGGATATTCTATAGAAATGCAATAAACGTTGGTCTTGCAGCCATAATATGCGATGTAGATGATGCCCAGGAAGGCGATATAGTTGAAATCAGGGTAGACGAAGGTATTTTATTGAATGTCACCAAAAAAACAGAAAAGAGGTTTTCACCTTTACCCAAAATAATGATGGATATTTTAAAAGAGGAAGGTCTTGATAAATACATTAAAAAATACGGGAGATTTAATATCTGATGGATACAATAGAAATCGTATACATTGAAGGAGATGGTGCCGGAGAGGATATATGGAGGGCATCAAAGGGTATTTTTGAAGAGGCTATTTTAAAGGCATACGGAGGAGAAAAATCCATAAAATGGATCAACCTAATAGCAGGCCAGAAGGCCCTTGATAAAGAAGGGCAACTCCTTCCTAAGCAAACATTAGAAACTGTAAAAAATAAAAAATGTGCTATAAAAGGGCCACTTACGACCCCTGTGGGCGGAGGATTTAGAAGTGTAAACGTATATTTAAGACAGGTTTTTGACCTATACGTGTGTATGAGACCAATAAGATATTTTTCAGGGCTACCAAGTCCCCTTAAATCTCCAGAATCAATAGATATAATTATTTTCAGGGAGAATACAGAAGACATTTATAAAGGCATTGAATGGAAAGAAGGCACCAAAGAGGCAAAAGAAGTCATTGATTTTATAAAAGAAAAGTCGGGCATTCAAATATCTGATGATTCGGGGATAGGGATAAAACCCATAAGCAAAAGGGGAACCCAGAGGTTTACAAGATGGGTTATAGACTATGCAATTAAGAATAAGAGAAAAATCATAACAATTGTGCATAAGGGCAATATTATGAAATTTACAGAAGGTGCCTTCAGGCAGTGGGCAATAGATACGGCAAAAGAGTTTCCAAAATACTTAAGACTTGAGGAAGATAGATTAAAGGATGATGTATTGGATGAACGAATTGTTATAAACGACAGGATTGCAGACAACATGTTCATGCAGATTATTTTAAAACCCCAGGATTACGATATACTCCTTTGTCCTAATCTGAATGGTGATTATCTCTCCGATGCCTGCGCAGGATTAATAGGTGGACTCGGAGTGGCCCCAGGGGCAAACATAGGGGATGATGTTGCAATATTCGAGCCTACCCACGGAAGCGCACCTAAATATGCAGGAAAGGATATGATAAATCCTACATCCTTTATACTTTCAGGCGCATTGATGTTTAGACATTTAGGCCATGACAAGGTGGCAGTGCTAATAGAAGACGCAGTTGAAAAGACGATTCAATCAAAAATTGTGACCTATGACCTGGCAAGAAATATGTCAGGTGTTAATCCTGTTAGATGTTCTAAATTCGGTGAGGAAGTGGCAAAAAGAATAGGGGAAAATAGTTAGTAGTGGTATAATATCTATAGGGTGATCCATGTTAGAAGAGATAAAACAAAAAGTAGATGTCCTTAAAGAAAGAATTGACATTCTAAGAGGTTATCTTTGACCTTTCCCATATAAAGAAAAGAATTTCAGAACTCGATTCAGAGATTTCTAAAGAATCTTTCTGGGATGACCAGATAAAGGCTCAGACCGTTTTAAAAGAGAGGTCTTCCTTAAATGAAGAGATAGAGAGATGGAATAAAAAGGAGATAGAGCTTGAGGAGATAGAGATACTTCTGGAAATTGCAACTACAACAGAGGACCCCAATGATATAAGGGAACTTGCAAAGAGGGTAGAAGAGTTAGAAAGGTCTATAGATAGTTATGAAATAGAAAGGATGCTTTCTGGTGAAAACGATTCTGAAAATGCCATAGTTTACATTAACGCAGGGGCAGGAGGGACAGAGGCACAGGATTGGGCAGAGATGCTCCTTCGCATGTATTTTAAATGGGCTGAAGGTAAGGGGTTTGAAACACAGATAGTGGATATACTGCCAGGTGAAGAGACAGGTATTAAAAATGTAACTTTTCTCGTAAAAGGTAAATATGCCTATGGTTATTTAAAGTGTGAATCAGGTATACATAGGCTTGTAAGAATATCTCCCTTTGATGCCAATAACAGAAGACACACATCCTTTGCATCGGTATATGCCTATCCAGAGGTGCCTGACAATATAATAATCGACATTAAAGAAGAAGATTTAAAAATCGATACATTCAGGGCAAGCGGTCCTGGTGGCCAGCATGTGAATAGGACAGAATCAGCCATAAGGATTACCCATATTCCAACGGGTATTGTAGTCCAGTGTCAGAACGAGAGGTCTCAGCATAAAAACAGGGCAATAGCCATGTCAATTTTAAAGGCAAGGCTATATGAACTGGAAAAAAAGAAACAAGAAGAAAAACTAAATGCCATGAATAAGGAAAAAAAGGACATTGCCTGGGGGAGCCAGATCCGTTCTTATGTGCTCCACCCCTATAAACTCATTAAAGACCACAGAACAAAA
>JAKORG010000026.1 GCA_029777945.1 Deltaproteobacteria bacterium
TCTCTTTATTAAAATTAGTTCTTCATAAAACTTCTTTGCATCTTGTCTTGACATGTTCTTTTTGATATTCCTTTGCATATGGATAAAACAAAGTTGATGGTCTGTCTGAGAAAAGAGAGCCTTTATTGCCTGAATCAGCCCAGGAAAATCATCTGACACTATAATCATTACTCTTTTTAGTCCCCTTTTTATTAAATCATTGAGTATCTGTAACCAGTCTTCTGGTACTGTAAATTCTTTTGTGTAAATTCATTAAAGGGATGAAAAAAGGATGTACCTCCTATAAAATAAAGTGATCCACCATAATCACAGAATTTTAAAAAGGAGGAACATCCATGGAACTAAAAGTGAGTGTATCAGAAGTATTAACATTAATCAAGGAGGTTGAAAACATACCTGCAAAAATTTTTGAATACATCGGTGTAAATATAAAAGATACTGTCGGCAAATTCCTTACAAATCTGATGGAGAATGAACTCACCCATTATTTAGGTAGAGACAAATATGTTCGTTATAAAGGCAACAACACTAATTACCGTAACGGCAGTTCGTACAAAGATTTCAAGACACAGGTTACATTTAAAGGGTAAACAATATAAAGACAGAAAGATTTGGCTACTATGTATCTAACTGGTATTTTAAGTAAAAGACTTATAGGTAATAAGTGTAACAACTGATTTGAAAAAGGCATACCCGTAATCTTTATAAACAGAAGTAAATGGCAGTAAAGAAACGATACTTATAGTTATAGGGGATAGAAGACAATACCCGCATTGGAGAAGATGGGAGTTCATGTTTCAAGGAGGGATGACCTACGTTCTATCTTCTATGTATTGTCTATGAAAAAGGCGCTGAGGAGAAATGGATATCATTGAGCGATTGAATAAAGAGTTTAAAAGAAGGACAAAACCAATGGAAATAGTGGCAGGAGAAAACTCATGTTATCTACTCCTTGCATTTATATCACTTAAGATGGAGATGAGTTGGAGGCATACTAAAATAGGGAAGGTGCGTCCTAATTTACCCCTTTATAAGAAATTTACACAATTATGTTGCGTATGTCATCATATGGTAGAGGTATAATTAAAATGGGACAGGTTGGACTTCAATTTTTTGCCCTAAAGGCTCATTGTCAACTGTCGCCTGTTCCGTTAACCCTCTCTTACTGGCTGGTAGGAAGTTAGCGTATAATGTAAAAGTACGCAAATGTCCGGGGAGAGGAAAATAGACCAGGAGGACCATATGCAAAATGCAGTGTATGAAAAGGAAATGGAAATGGGGATAGATCCCGCAAGACATTCAATGCAAATCGCCTTGGTATCTCCGTCAAAGGAATATTTTAATAAAACATTCCCCGTGTCGCCTTCTACTGCCGAAATCATAAACAGTTTAATACCAAAATCAACACCTATTGTAGTTGAAGGGTTTGCAACAACAGGAAGATTATTTTTCCTTGAGTTGCTGGAGAAGGGGTATTCCATAGGCGAGATGAATCCAAACCTCGGAAAACATGCAAGAATATTGAAAAATGAAGGACATTCAGATAAATCTGACGCACATGCTATTGCCAAGGCAGGCATCTATTTTTCAAACAGACTATCTATCATATCTTTGAAACAAAATGAAGAATCATTGGCTGTCTTGGTAAAAACAAGGCAACGGATGAAAAAAGAGCTTGTAGCTGACATGAATCGCACCCACTCCCTTCTTAGTGAAACCTATGGCGCATTCTATCGGAATCTCAAGAGCAAACTTCATTTTTGTCGGGGCCGCACATTCCTCAAGTCCTTTCCTTCTCTCAACAGGCTGCTTGACAATATCGACAACGTTAAAGTGTCGGAAACCCTTGAACCGGAGACAATAGAAAGATTGAGTCTAGAAAAGGCATGGGTATCAGAAACTCTTCTTGCTACCCTCGAATGGGAAATAATCTTTTATCTGGAAAAAATAGAGTTTTATCAACATAAATTAAAAGATATAGAGAAACAGATCGCAAATCTTTTAGACACTATTGACAACGGTTCTTTGCTTCAAACAGTTCCTGGTATTGGACCGGTAAGCGCAGCAACTATTATTGCAGAAACCAGAGGAATTTACAGATTCCAGAAAGAAAGCAAATTTGCAGCATACTGTGGTCTTGCCCCTAAGCTATGGCAGAGTGGCCAGATGAAAACTAAAAATATGAAACGTAAAAATTACAACAGGGTTCTTAAAGGAACTTTTTACAATATTGCTTTTACAGCAGTACGTGTAAATAAACAGGCTAAAAAATATTATCAGAAAAAAATTAA
>JAKORG010000027.1 GCA_029777945.1 Deltaproteobacteria bacterium
AACCACCTCACAATTGCCGTCAGGTAGATATTCATTAATAAATTGTTTAACATTTTCAGTAATTAATTGGTCATCTATAATAATTTTCCTTAGGTTATGAGAATAAATATCTCTAATTACACGAAAAATTATGCCAAGGTCTTGATGAAGTATACTTGGTGCCCTTATGTGTTTTGCCTTTTCCTGGATGCTCTCCCATATCCTTTTAAGAAAATTTAAATCATTTTTCAACTCTTCTTCTGTTTTTCCTTCTGATGCAGTCCTTGCAATTAATCCAAAGCCCTTAGGACATATTTCTTTTAAAAGTTGTGCCAGCCTTTTCCTTTCCTTTTCATCTTCAATCCTTCTCGATACGCCTATATGCTGTATTGAAGGCATAAGAACGAGTAATCTTCCTGAAAGGGTAATCTTTGATGTAACCCTTGTCCCTTTTTGACCAATAGGTTCCCTTGACACCTGCACTATAATCTCTTGACCTTCTTCGAGCACCCCTTCGATCCTCTCGCTCAATTCTATAACCGGTACTGAATCGAGGTCGTCGAATTCTTCATACATCGTCCTGTCGAGAATTATGTCCCCTACGTATAAAAAGGCAGATTTATCAAGGCCTATATCAATAAATGCAGCATCCATACCTGGAACGATCCTTGAGACCCTTCCTTTGTAAATATTACCAACGATATTTTTTTCGTGTTTTCTTTCAATGAAAAACTCTACAGGTATACCGTTTTCAAGAAATGCCATCCTTATTTCGCTAAAGGTTACATTAATTATGAGTTCTGAGTGCATTTATCCTTCTTAATTGTAATTTTATGATCCTTTTTATTTTATCATATTTTAGAAAATCTTTAATCCTCTTTGTTTTTAAGCAATAAAATATTTTATTGTTTTTTTTAAAAAGCCTCTCTGCTTCCTCGCATACAAAGTCTTCATCGCAGACGATTAAATATGCAAAGTCATTTTTAATGTTTTTAATCGTGGTGTTGTATGATTCGTATATCTTCATTCCCATTGGAAGCATTTTATTTATCCCTTTTATTAGTGCCCTATCTATTATGTTATTTAAACTTGCCTCTATCTCTATGAATTCATATGCACTTTCTATGCCCACAGGCAATGCCTCTGACATGGTGATATTCGGTAAAGGATGAAATTTTCCGTGTGTTTTTATGTGTATCCCCCATGCCTTGAATGCCCTTAATAGGATATTCATAGTATCGAGATGCCCAATGTATTTTGCCCTTCCAAATTTTCCATAACGAAAACTCATTCTTATATAAGTTTCAGAAACCTTAGGCGTTGTATGGATGGCCTCGCTATTTTTTTCTCTGTCAAAGTTGTCAGAGTTTTTTACACAGGTAAGTCCGCAAGAGGCACAGTGGGAATAACAATTTTCTGTATATATGCCTTTTTCGGCACGGATAAATTCTTTTATCAGAAAGGATTTATCAATGCCTGTATCTATAAAATCCCATGGCAATGGGACATCAGGGTCTTTTCCTTTCAACAACAATTCCATATCAATGCCTTTTTTTTCAAACCACTGTCTATATTTTTCAAAATCAAAGTATTCACTCCATGCCTCAAGCCTTACGTGGTTTTCTGCAAGGTATTCGAATAGGTTTGTGAGTCTTTTATCTCCCCTCGAGATTATCCCTTCTATTTGACTTACCTTTATGTCCCTGTATTTTATTCTCACACCCTCTTTTTTTAATAATTTTTTTATAAAATCTATCTTTTCATTAATGGATTTTTCTTCATCCATAGCAAGCCACTGGAAGGGTGTGTGGGGTTTGGGCACAAAAGGTGATATGGCAAGATTTATGTTTATTCCATGACCCTTAAACACCTTTGTAAAATCTTTTATGGTCATTAAATCATCTTCTTTTTCCCATGGGAAGCCTACCATGAGATATATCTTTATGTTTCTCCAGCCACATCTTTTAAGCACATGTAATTGACTTAAGAATTTTTCCAGTGCTATGTCTTTATTTAACCTGCATCTTAGTGTTTCTGAAGATGCCTCAAGGGCAAAAGTAAATCCTGTCCTGGCAATACCAGCTATGGTAATTATCTCTTCTTCTGATAGAGAACCTATTTTGAGAGAAGGAAGGGATATAGATGTGTTTTTATGGGCCTCTTTAACATAGGTAATTGCCTCATAGAGGTGAGAATAATCACCTGAGCTTAAAGAAAGAAAGGATATCTCTTCATAACCTGTATTTTTCAAACCGTAATCGATGATCTCTTTTAGCCTTTCAATGGAACGTTCCCTGTAAGGCCTATATCCAAAGCCTGCCATACAGAAACGACACCCATTGCCACATCCCCTTGATATTTCAACATTTAATCTATTATGGATGCTGCCTGCCACAGGTATAGGTGGTTTTATGGGATGGGCTGAATTGTCCAGGTCTTTTATATAAAGTCTTTTTACTGACTTTTTTTCAAATAGGGGTGAATATACACCTTCTATCTTTGAGATCTGTTCGATTATTTGTCTTTTATCTTCACCTTTAATCTCTTTAAATAACCCCATTATATGAGTAAGCACCTCTTCTGCCTCACCGATTACGATCAGGTCAAAAAAGTCCTCAAAAGGTAATGGATTAAGCATAAGGGCACCACCGCCGATTACAAGGGGCAATCCTTTTCTATCTGATGCCTTAAGGGGGATGCATGAGAGTTTAAGCATATTTAATACATTTGTAATGTTGAGCTCATAGGTTAAGGAAAAGCCTACCATGTCCATACGGTTAAGGGGTGTCTTTGATTCAAGGGTAAAAAGGGGGATATTGTGTTTTCTTAAATAGTCTTCCATATCTGTCCACGGTGCGAAACATCTTTCACACCATATTCCCTCTATGTTATTTATTAGCTCGTAGAGAAGAAAAAAGCCGTAATAGGACATGCCCACTTCATAGATGTCAGGATAGCAAAGGGCGAACCTTACTTTGACACCTTTTAAATCTTTTATTATAGTATTAGGTTCGCAGCCTATGTATCTGGCCGGTTTTATAATATCCCTTGGAAGTGTTTTCATAATAAAAAGCGTGTTAGCTATGTGTTTTTTTGAGACAAAAAATATACTCCCTTTAAAGTTGAAAATATGCATTTACGAATAAAGAAAAAATTTTATTTTTTGGTATCTCTTATTATTCTTTTTAAGTCATCTTCAACGATGTTTTGGATGCGTTTAAGTGCTTCAGGGGTTTCTGCCTCAAATCTAAGGACAAGGACTGGTTGTGTATTTGAAGCCCTTACAAGTCCCCATCCATCATCCATCAATACCCTTACCCCATCGATGTCTATGATATTGTATTTTTTTCTGTAATATTCGGTAAGGTTTTTAACGACCTGAAATTTTACATTATCAGGGCAGTCAACTCTTATCTCAGGGGTTGAGTAAAGCTTGGGGAGGTCCCGTAAGAATTCTGATACAGGCCTTCCGTCTTTTTCCATAATCTCAATAAACCTGAGAGAAGCATAAATGGCATCGTCATATCCGAAAAACCTATCTGCAAAGAACATGTGACCGCTCATCTCACCGCCGAGCACTGCATTTAATTCCTTCATCTTCTGCTTTATCAGGGAATGGCCTACCTTCCACATAACAGGCCTGCCCCCGTTTCTTTCAATGTCTTCAAAGAGGTTTTTAGAACACTTTACCTCTGATACAAAGTATGCACCCTGTCTTTCTTTGAATATATCCCTGGCGAATATAATCATAAGATAGTCGCCCCAGATTACATTGCCTTCGTTATCTATTACACCGATTCTATCGCCGTCTCCATCATAACCAATACCCACATCAGCCTTATTTTTAAGAACTGTTTCTTTTAAGGCAACCAAATTTTTTTCAACTGTTGGGTCTGGAAAGTGATTTGGAAAATGACCGTCCACATCGCAGAAGATATCTATCACATCTTGTTTGAACTCCCTCATTATGGGGACTGCAACAGTTCCTGCCACACCGTTTCCTGCATCAACCACTATCTTAAAGGTTTTATTGATTTTTATGTTTCCCCTTAAAAAATTATAGTAATCTTCAACAATGTTTTTGTATTCTTTAAAAGAACCTGCCTGACTTGTAAATCTCTGTTCCTCTATGATCTTTCTCAAATCTTGAATCTCCTCCCCGAATAGGGTTGTTTTCCCGAATGCCACTTTAAAGCCATTAAATTCAGGTGGATTGTGGCTCCCTGTAACCATTATCCCCCCGTCAACATCCATGTTAAATAAAGAAAAATAGAATAGTGGGGTAGGGCACTGGCCTAAATCTGTTACGTTTAATCCTGATTCTACCATCCCTTCTACTATAAGATTTTTGAGATGCTCTGAGCTGAGTCTGCCATCTCTTCCCACAGACGCATTCTTTTTTCCTCTGTCTTTCATATATGTGGCAAAGGCCCTCCCTATATTTCTTACCACATCATCTGTCAGGTCCTTTTCTACCATCCCCCTTATATCATATTCCCTGAATATTTCTTTGTTCATTATGTATCCTCCAGTTTTTAAAAACACTTTAAACTTTTTTATAAAAAAATTGACATATCTTTGTCTTATAAATAATATAAGTAAATGCTCAAAATCTCAAGATAAAAAGGTGGTCATATGGAAAAACAGTATCTTATAGAGGATTTTACATTAAAAGACACATGGAGATTGTTTCACATAATGGCCGAATTTGTTGAGGGATTTGAAAATCTTTCCGATGTGTATCCTGCTGTGAGTATATTCGGTAGTGCAAGGTGTAAAAAAGGGGACGGTCTATACGAAAAGGCCTATGAACTTTCTAAGTCTATTGCCAGGGCAGGTTTTAATGTCATCACCGGTGGTGGTGGCGGTGTTATGGAGGCTGCCAACAGGGGTGCAAAAGAATGCGGGGTGAAATCTATTGGCTTAAATATAGAATTACCCTTTGAACAAAAACCTAATCAGTATTCGAATATAAAGCTGAGTTTTAAATATTTTTTTGTGCGAAAGGTTATGTTTTTAAAATATGCTGTAGCATATATTGTCCTTCCAGGAGGGTTTGGAACCCTTGATGAATGTTTTGAGGCAATAACCCTTATTCAGACGAGAAAGATAAAACCCTTTCCTGTAGTAATGGTGGATTCTTCATACTGGAACGGCCTTATAAACTGGATAAAGGAAAAACTTGTTGCAACAGGTAAGATATCAGCTGAGGACATGAACATATTTAAGGTAATGGATGAACCATGTGAGATAGTGGATTATATAAAGAAATTTGTAATTTTATAGCATTAAGTTTCAATCCTTCTTGCAAATATTAGATAGCCTGTGTGGGCGACCATCCTGTCAAAGGGTCTTAGTCTTTCACTGATTGTTTTGTATTTTCTGAGCATTATCTCGCATATTTCTATATTACCAAAGCTTTTATGGGTCTCAAAGGCCTTGAGAATCTCTGTTACCTGATTTGTTGTTGGCACTATCATACCTAAGGAGGCACTCGGTTTTGTGAGCTCTATGATGTGTCCTAAATAATGCCATGGTTCCCTGACATCTATAAAAACCGATTTAAAGCCTGGGCCTTTATAGTCAAAAATGTCACAATTTATCATCTCCACATTGGGAAATATTGAAAATTTTTCTATGTTTCTCTTTGCATTCTTAAAATGTCTTTCTTCCTTTTCTACAGTTATGACTTTTCCATCAACACCTGCAATGGCAGAAAATAGAAGGGTCATGGCACCGCTTCCTGTGCCTAATTCAAGGACGTTGGATCCACTTGTTATATTCAGCTTAAAACAGATATATGCAGCATCTTTAGGATATATTATCTGCGTATCCCTTTTGATGCCGAGCATGATTATGTCCTCTAAAGTGGGTTTATATATCTCATATTCACCGTAAAGTTTTCCAAAGGGTTTTCCCACAAGCTCTGAAAATATAATGTTTCCACCCTTTCCGTTAAAGGTTGAGCTTATATCTACCTTTTTTAGATACTTTCTATCCCTGTGGCATATGAGCACAAGGTCATCGGGTTTTATGTTTTCCTCTATCATCTTTTATTTTTCGCTAATTTTCTGGCGGGTATATATGATTCTGTATTTTTCTCTATTCTGCTGATAGCATACGGTGCATTCTTTTTCTACGCATGTCTGTTTTTCCATATCATCTTCTAATGGTAAAGGCTCGAGTAAAACCTCAAAGCCTATTTCCCTATAAAGATCCACCATTTCAGTGAGCCTTGGTTCACATGCGATAAATCTTTTTTCCCACCCCTGACTTTTGAGCTCTTCTTCTCTATCCATTTTCCAATTTTTTCTGTTCTATAAAATATTCTATAGTCTTTTTTAGCCCTTCCTCAAGAGTAACCATCGGCTCCCAGTTTAGATACTTCTTTGCCTTTGAAATATCAGGACATCTTCTTTTTGGGTCATCTTCTGGCAAATTTTCAAATATAAGCTCTGATTTAGAACCTGTTAGCTCTAATATTTTTTTTGCTATTTCGAGGATTGAAACCTCATGGGGGTTACCGAGATTAATAGGTCCGGGTAGGCCTGAAAGATAGGGTTTTGTATAGTCCCTTCCTCTCTCATCGGGTATCTCTTCGTAGTCCATCATCCTTATCATGCCTTCTATAAGGTCGTCTATATAACAGAATGACCTTGTTTGAGAACCATCACCATATATGGTTATAGGTTCATTGTTTATGGCCTGGGTAATAAAGTTGCTTATCACCCTTCCATCGTCGTTGCGCATCTTTGGGCCGTATGTATTGAATATCCTGACTACCTTTATATCTACCTTATTCTGTCTCATATAATCGAAGAATAAGGTCTCTGCAACCCTTTTTCCCTCATCGTAGCAACTTCTCTTTCCAATGGGATTAACATTTCCCCAGTATTCCTCTGACTGGGGATGAACTTCAGGATCCCCGTATATTTCACTTGTAGAGGCTTGCAATATTCTTGCCCTTACCCTTTTTGCAAGACCAAGCATATTAAGTGCACCTAAGACATTTACTTTTATTGTCTTTACAGGGTTATATTGATAGTGGATAGGGCTTGCAGGACAGGCAAGGTTGAATATCCAATCCACCTCAAGAAGTATCGGAATCGTCACATCATGTCTTATAAATTCAAATCTGGGATTATAAAATAGTTTCGAGATATTATTCTTTGCACCTGTAAATAAGTTATCCAAGGCTAAGACCTCATGGCCATCATTTAAGAGTCTTTCGCAGAGGTGTGAGCCGATAAACCCTGCACCACCTGTAACAAGTATCCTTTTTGGTTTATTGTAGGTTCTAAATTTATACATTCTTCCTGCCTATACACGTATATATAAAACCTAATTCTGCCATCTTCTTTGGGTTATACTGGTTTCTTCCGTCAAAGATTACAGGGGTCTTCATTAGCCTTTTGATCTTTTCAAAATCAGGTTCCCTGAATAAAAGCCATTCTGTTATGAGAACAAGACAGTCAGCATCTTTTAAGACCTCGTATTGATTGGCACCAAAGGCTATATTTTTATTCCCTTTAAATACCTCCTTTGCCACATCCATGGCCTTTGGGTCAAAGAGATTGCAAAATGCCCCTTCCCTTGTTAAAGTGTTGACAATATAAATGGATGGTGCCTCTCTCATATCATCGGTGTTGGGTTTGAATGCAAGTCCCCATACGGCAATTTTCTTTCCTGCCAGCTTTTTATCGTAAAAATTTATAATCTTTTCTGTAAAAATAACTTTTTGCTCTTCATTGATTTTCATCACATCCTCTAAGATTGTGGGATTGTAGCCGTAATCCTGGGAGGTTTTAATCAATGCCCTAACATCTTTTGGAAAGCACGATCCACCGAAACCTACACCGGGAAACAGAAATTTAGGGCCTATTCTTGAATCCGTTCCTATACCTCTCATGACCATCATTACATCAGCTCCCACCCTTTCGCAGATATTTGCTATCTGGTTCATAAAGGATATCCTTGTGGCAAGCATTGCATTGGCTATGTATTTCGTCATCTCGCTGGATCTTATGTCCATGACGATAAAAGGTGCCCCTGTTCTTATGTAAGGGTTGTACAATTCCCTTAAAATCTCTTCAACCCTGCCATTATCCACTCCTACAACGACCCTCTCCGGTTTCATGCAGTCTTCAACAGCCATACCTTCCTTTAGAAATTCAGGATTTGATGCCACATCAAAGGGCACATTAATATTTCTATTTTTTAATTCCCCGGCTATTATATCTTTTACAATCTCACATGTGCCAACAGGGACTGTTGACTTTACAACTATAATTCTGTATTTTTCCATGGTTTTTCCGATATCTCTGGCAACATTTTCCACATATTTTAAGTCAGCTGAGCCATCTTTGTCCTGAGGGGTGTTTACGCAGATGAATACAATCATACCGTGATCAATTGCCTTTTTTATGTCTGTTGTAAATTTCAACCTTTCGTCTTTAATATTGTTTTTTACCAGTTCTTCAAGTTGCGGTTCATATATGGGTATTATGCCCTTTTTTAATTTCTTAATCTTTTCTTTATCAATGTCCATGCAGATTACATCGTTGCCTGTTTCTGCAAAACAAGCCCCTGTTACAAGACCTACATACCCAACACCTATGACAGATATGCGCATTATCCCTCCACTTTTACTTTTTTTTCTTTTTTAACTTGCACTACTTTTAAAGTCAATAAAAATGCATCTTGAAATCAACAATTTTTTTATGCTATAAAATATGAACTAAAGTGGGTTAAACCCGCTTTTTTAGTTTATGGGTTAGATGATGACTGAGGCAGATAAGAAAATAGTAGATCGCGTGAAAGAATGTTTGATGCCAATTCTTGGGGATTATGGGTTAGAGCTTGTAGATATTGAGTTTAGGTCCTCAGGAAAGAGATGGCTTTTAAGGATATTTATAGATAAAGAAGGTGGTGTATTGCTATCGGATTGTGAAAAAATAAGCAGGGAACTCAGCTCCATACTCGATGTGGAAGATTTTATAGATCACCCATATACATTGGAGGTTTCTTCACCTGGCATTACAAGGCCTTTAAAGACAATGGATGATTTTAAAAGGTCAATAGGAAGGGTTTGTAGGGTGATAACATCAGAACCAGTCTCAGGAAAAAGGGAAATAAAAGGGGTAATTTTGTCGGCAAAGGAAGAGGAAATTCAAGTTAAAGGAAAAATAGATATATTTACCATACCATTATGTGCTATAAAAAAGGCAAATTTAGATTTTGAAATTTAAGGGGTAGATATGGGGTCTCCAAAACTTAATTATACGATAGAGCAGGTGGTAAAGGAAAAGGGAATACCAAGGGCTACACTCATAAAGGCATTAGAAGAGGCAGTGCTTAATGCATCGAAGAAAAAATTCGGTGTTAATCTCGATTTAGAGGCAAGATACAATGAAGAGCTCGACGAAATAGAGGTGTTTCAGTTTAAAACCGTTGTGGAAAAAGTCACAGACCCGGAAAAAGAAATCTCACTGGATGAGGCAAAACAACAGGACCCTGAGTGTATGGTTGGTGATTATATCGGTTTAAAAATGGATACAAGCAAGTTAGGAAGAATTTCTGCCCAGACAGCAAAGCAGGTAATTTTACAAAAGTTAAGAACAGCAGAAAGCGATGTAATATACGAAGAATACAAGAATAGAAAAGGTGAGATTATAACAGGTACCATTCAAAGGATAGAAAAAAGCTATTATATTGTGAACCTCGGTAAAACAGAGGCGATTCTTTATTTTAAAGACACAATACCCAATGAGGCATTTAGACAAAGGGAAAGGATAAAGGCATACATAGTCGATGTGGAGAAAACGAACAAAGGTTGTGTGATAAGGCTGTCAAGGACCGACCCTGGCTTCCTGATAAAACTATTCGAGCTGGAAGTGCCTGAGATACAGGAGGGTTTGGTAAAAATTGTGGCTGCAGCAAGAGAACCTGGAGAAAGGGCAAAAATTGCCGTATACAGTCAGGATTCTGATGTAGACCCAATAGGTGCTTGCGTTGGTGTTAAAGGTTCAAGGGTGCAGGCAGTGGTTCAGGAATTGAAAGGGGAAAAGATTGACATTATCCCGTATAGCATTGACCCCACAAAATTTGTATGTAATGCACTGGCACCTGCAAGGATCTCAAAGGTTTACATAAATGAGGTTGAACATTCCATGGAGATTATAGTAAATGATGACCAGCTTTCCCTTGCCATAGGAAAAAAGGGTCAGAATGTCAGGCTTGCCTCAAAGTTAACGGGTTGGAATATAGATATAATCAGCGAATCTGAGGTAGAAAAATCTTCAAAGAAGGTAATAGACGAACTCGTAAAAAGCCTTAAGATAAGTGAAATCCTTGCAAGGATACTAAACGATGAATATTTAAGGGATATATCAGACATAGCAAAGCTCACGCCGGAGGAATTGAATAGGATTACGAGCATATCCATTGAGGACTGTAACTATATTATAAATAATGCAAAGGCACTTGTAGAAAAAAAGGAAAAATAATAGGATAATGTTCAAAAGAAAAGGCTTATAATTTAAAAATTAAAAAGTTTAACAAGGTAAAACAAAAATGCAGAAACCTAAGATAACACCCATTAAAGATAAGCTTATAGAAGAAGAGCTCTTATCAAAGTTAAAGATCAAAGGAAAAAAGATAAAGGGAAAAGAACATGCTGAGGACCACAGGGAAGAAAAACATGAAGAAACCAATGCACACGGGGAACAGGTAATAGAAAAAAGGGTTTCTTCTGTAATTATAAGGCGCAGGATTCAGCATGCAGAAACCCCTCCTTTAGAAAAAGAAAAGATATTACCCCCTGAGGAAAAAAAAGAAATCAAAGAAATCCTCGAGGCAAGGCCTGAAATTAAACCCCAGGAAAGGGAAACGGTCATATTGGAGCCGGTCAAAGTAAAAAAAGAGGTGAAAGAGAAGGCCGTCGAGGTTTTTGAAAAGGAAGAAGAGAAACCATTACCCCATATTGAAAGACCTGTTATTAAGATAGTAGAAGAGGCTGAGGCCGTTGGGGTAATCGAAAAGATAGCACCGGAAAAACATTTAGAAGAAAAGGAAACAGAAAAAGAGAAAAAAGCTGAAGAACAAATTTTTGAGAAGCCTATAACCGAAAAAGAGGTAGAGGAACAGCTAAAGGGTGATATCGAGGCATTGGAAAAGGAGAAAAGCGAGGAGATTACAAAGGCCTTAGAAGAGCATTACAGACAGGATCTTGAAAGGGGTATAGAATTAGGTACAGAAGAAGAGTTCGAGGGAAAGAAGAAAAAGAAGGTAGAGAAACTACTGAAAAAGATAGAGGAACAGGAATTAGAAGAGGTCAGGTTTAAGAAAAAAGGGTTGCTCAAGAGAAAAGTTGTAATAAAAGAAGATGAGCTTTACCCGTTTAAGAGGCAAAAGCCAAAGACAGCACAATTAAAGAAAGACAAAAAAGAAAAAAAAGAGGAAAAGAGAGAGGTTGAAGAGAAGGTTCAAGAAATAAAACCTATTAAAAAGATTATTAAATTAAGAGATGAGATACAGGTGGGGGAACTTGCAAAGAAGATGGGTGTAAAGGCTCAAGAATTGATTGCCAAACTCCTTTCCCTCGGTGTTTTATCAGGAATCAATCAGAATATAGATTACGATACGGCCTTTTTAGTAGCAAGTGAATTTGGTTTTGATGTGGAAAAGATTACCTCTATTGAAGAAGACTTCCTTGCCATGGAAGAAGAACAGAAAGAAAGACCGGAAGATTTGAAACCAAGGCCACCTGTAGTAACAATTATGGGCCATGTAGACCACGGTAAGACTCTGTTGCTCGATACCATTAGGCATACAAATGTGGCGGAGCGTGAAGCAGGAGGCATCACCCAGCATATTGGCGCCTATACGGTGAACGTGGACGGTAAGGATATTACGTTTATAGATACCCCAGGTCATGAGGCATTTACAGCCATGAGGGCAAGGGGGGCAAAGGTAACGGATATAGTAGTTCTTGTAGTTGCAGCCGATGACGGTGTTATGCCCCAGACAATAGAGGCAATAAACCACGCTAAGGCTGCTAATGTTCCCATAATCGTGGCAATCAACAAAATTGATAAAGAAAATGCAAACCCAGACAGGGTAATAAAAGATTTGTCCAATTATGACCTCATTCCTGAAGAATGGGGTGGTTCTACATTATTTGCAAAGATATCGGCAAAGAAGAAGATAGGGATTAAGGAACTACTCGAGCTTATAATCTTGCAGGCTGAGATGCTTGAGCTGAAGGCAAATCCCGATAAACTCGCAAGGGGGATTATCATAGAGTCGAAACTCGACAAAGGGCACGGACCTGTGGGAACTGTCATTATTCAGGAAGGCACACTAAAGATTCAGGATCCTTTTATAGCAGGGCATATGTTTGGTAGGGTAAGGGCAATGTTCGATGATACCGGGAAGAGAATTACCACAGCCCCACCTTCAACCCCTGTTTTGGTTGTAGGTTTCCAGGAAGTGCCTCAAGCAGGGGATATGTTTATAGTAACAACAGAAGAGAGATATGCAAAGGAGCTTTCCAGATACAGACAGGAAAGATTAAAAGAGAAAGAGGCTTTAAGAACCACAAGAACCTCCCTTGAAGAGTTATATACAAAGATGGATGAATCAGAAAAGGTTTTCTTGAATGTAATCTTAAAAGGTGATGTTAGGGGCACAATAGATGCAATAGTAGAGGCACTGAAGAAGCTATCAAACGAAAAGGTGGAGATTCAGATTATCCACAGTGGAGTGGGGGCAATTACCGAGACCGATGTAAACCTTGCCATGGCATCAGGGGCTATAATTATAGGTTTTAATGTCAAGCCTATAAGTAAGGCTCAATCCCTTGCCGAACAGGAGAAGATTGAGATCAGAACTTACTCCATTATTTATGAAATGATAGACGATATAAAGAAGGCAATGGAGGGGATGCTTGCACCGAAGATAGTGGATGTGGATATAGGTAAGGCAGAGGTGAGAAAGGTCTTTAGTATTTCTAAAACCGGCAATATTGCAGGTTGTTATGTTACAGAAGGTAAGGTGACAAGAAATGCCTTTGCAAGGGTAATAAGAGAAGGAAACAGCATATTTACTGGAAAGATAAGTTCCTTAAAGAGGTTTAAAGATGATGTAAAAGAGGTTCAATCCGGTTACGAATGCGGTATAGTCATTGAAAATTTTAATGATATAAAGGAAGGCGATTTACTTGAGTTCTTTGTTCAGGAAAAAGAAAGACAGACCCTTGATTGATTGATATGATTGTGGGTATTTCAGTTGTTGAGATTTTTTTACCTGATAGTCATTCGTTAAAGGATAAAAGGCAGGCCGTGAAAAAGATTATAGATAAAACAAGGATGAAATTTAATATTTCTATGGCAGAATTTAGTGAAAACAACCTATGGCAGAGGGCAAAGATAGGCTTTTCCGTTGTAGGTGTAAAAAAAGACCATATTGATATGGCTATGGAGAATGTATGTAATTACATTGAATCCCTTTATATAGGAAAAGTGATAAGCACTAACTCTGAGATTATTATGCTTGGAAATGATATATGAGATACAGAAAATTAAGGGTTCAGGACCAGTTGAGAGAGGAGATGTCCCAGATACTCTTTAAGGACATAAGAGACCCGGGTATAGGATTCGTGACTATCATGGAGGTAAAACTTACAGAAGACTTAAAGATTGCAAAGGTTTATTGTTCTATTTACGGTGACGAGGCAGAAAAGGCAAAGTCAATGGCTGCTCTTAACAGGTCAAAGGGATATATAAAGTTTTTATTAGGACAAAGGATAAGGCTAAAGTATATACCTGAAATAAATTTTGTCCTTGACGATACCTTTGAGAAGGCGGCAAGGATTGAAGAGATACTGAAAAAGGAAAGAGATGCTAAAAAGGATTAAAGAGAGAATAGAAGAGGGGAATAGATTCCTCATTACAACCCATATAGATTTAGATGGAGACGCGGTGGGCTCTGTTTTTTGTTTTTACTGGTTGTTGAAAAATTGTAAAAAGGACGCATTCGTTTATTTAAGGGACCAGGTGCCTTATAAGTACAGATTTTTACCTGGACCTGATGATAAAAGACTTTTCTTTAAAGAATTACCTTTAGAAAAATACGATACTGTTTTTGTCCTTGATTGTGGTGACCTCCATAGAATAGGTGGTAATTATGAGGCCCTAAGAGACAATGGATTTATAGTGAATATAGACCACCACAATACAAATAGCGGATTCGGGAACATTAATCTCGTTGTGCCCGATTCTTCATCAACGGCTGAGATTGTTTATGATTTAATATGTTTTTTAAATGTAGAGATAACCCAGGAAATGGCCATAAATATCTATACTGGAGTGTTAACGGATACAGGCTCGTTCAGATATGAAAATACAAACCCTAAGGCCTTCAGTATCTGTGCTAAAATGACAGAAATTGGTGTTAAGCCTGCCTATGTGGCACAAAAGGTTTATGAAAGCCATCCTAAAGAGAGGTTTTTTATTCTTGGAAAGGTTTTAAATACCTTAGAAGCCTATAAAAACGGAAAAATTGTTATAGCCCATGTTACAAGAGATATGGCTGAAGATAATTACTCATTAGAAGAGTTTACCGATGGATTTGTGGAATTTATAAAAGAGATGGATGGTATAGAAATTGCTATGCTTATTAGACAGATAGAAGATAATAAATACAAAATTAGCATGAGGTCCAAAGGAAATGGTGATGTATCGGAGATATGCAGTATTTTCGGTGGAGGAGGACATAAAAAGGCTGCAGGCTGTTATATAAACGGTGATTTAAACGAGGTGAAGAAAAAATTATTAGAGGTCATTAAGGATTGATGAACGGTTTTCTCATAATAAACAAGCATGCGGGGATTTCTTCTTTTGATGTAATAAGGAAGTTAAAAAAGATAAACAAATTTAAAAAGATAGGATATATCGGGACCTTGGATAGAAATGCCACAGGTGTATTACCTGTTGCTATAAACGAGGGGGTAAAATTGATACCTCTCCTTGAAGATTATGAAAAATCATATAAAGCAAAATTTCTGTTAGGGATTAAGACAGATACCTTTGATATAGAGGGAAAGGTGCTGGAAGAAAAAAGGGTGGATGAATTTAAGAAAGAGGAGTTGGAGCGTATTTTAAAGAATTTTGAGGGAGAGATAACCCAGAAGGTGCCAGTCTTTTCTTCAAAGAAGATTAACAGAAAACCTCTTTATAAACTGGCAAGAAAGGGTATAGAAATAGAGGCTCCAGAAAAGAAGGTGTATATATACAGTATAAAACTCGTTGAGTATGTTCATCCTTATGTGGATGTTGAAGTTACCTGTTCTAAAGGGACATACATTCGTTCCCTTGCCAATGATTTTGGTGAAATACTCGGGTGCGGTGCCACTTTATATGCCCTTGTGAGAACCAAGCACGGAGATTTTACTTACGATATGAGTGTGGGTCTTGATGAAATAAAAGAAAAGGTTGATGTGGAAAGGCACATTATACCCCTGGAAGATATACTTCCCAATATGAATAAGGTTATAATAGATATACAATTTGAAAGATTTTTAAGGCAAGGTATGCCGGTTCCCATTATGAGCGATATGAATGCACCAAAACAGGATGAGACAGTAAAGCTTTTTAATAGAAACGGTAGGCTTATAGCAATAGGGATAATAGATATAAAGACAAATACCATAAAAGTAAAGAGACTTATAAATAATTAAGGAGGTAATATGGCACTTACTTCGGCCCAAAAGAAAAAGATAATAGAGGAATTCAAGACACACGAGAAAGATACGGGCTCACCGGAGGTTCAGATTGCAATCCTTACAGAACGTATAAGGCTACTCTCTGAACACTTTAAAAAATTTTCGAAAGACCATAATTCAAGAAGGGGGTTACTTGTCCTCGTAGGAACAAGGAGAAGACTTCTGGAATATTTGAAGCAGAAAAATGTAGACAGATATAAGAAGTTGATAGAGAAGCTCGGGTTGAGAAAATAAAGGTTTAACTGGAGAAAAATATGGAGGAAAGCATTAAGATTGATTATGCCGGTAGAGAACTGACCATCAGCACAGGTTCTATCGCAAGACAGGCAAACGGCAGTGTCCTTGTTCAATATGCAGATACCGTTGTTCTGGTCACTGCTGTAATGGATAAAAAAGAATCGGATAGAGATTTTTTACCCTTAGTTGTAAATTACCAGGAGATGTCCTATGCAGCGGGAAAATTTCCCGGTGGTTTTTTTAAAAGAGAAGGCAAGCCATCTGATAGAGAGATATTAATGTCCCGTCTTATTGACAGGCCCTTAAGGCCCCTTTTTCCAAAGGGTTTTAACAATGAGGTTCAAATCATTGCAACAATATTATCGGCGGATCAGGAAAATGATCCAGCAATACTGGGGATTCTCGGTGCATCATGTGCCTTGATGATTTCAGAGATACCCTTTGAAGGTCCCCTTGCAGGGATAAAATTGGGAAGAAAAAATGGAAGATTCATAATAAATCCTTCTACCGATGACCTTGAGGAAAGTGATATAGACATAGTAATGACAGGGACAAAGGATGCCATAATAATGGTGGAGGGCTCTGCGAAATTTGTAAAAGGGGACGATTTAATAGAGGCAATCCATTTCGGGCATCAACACATCATCCCTTTGATAGAATGTCAGAATATTTTAAGGGAAAGGATAGGAAAGGAAAAGTGGGTATTTGAGCCAAAGGATGACAACGGCGAATTAAAACAAGGGATAGAAGAAAAGGTAAAAGAACAGATTAAAGAAGCACTCATTTTGCCAAAAAAGGGTATGCGTGCCGAAAGATTAGGCAATATATTAAAAACCCTTGTAGAAGACTATCAGGATGTAGAAGAAACAACGATAAAAAAATACTTTGAAGATATTACTAGAGATATAATGAGGCATGAACTTATAACAAAGGGCGTAAGGATAGATGGTAGAAGGCCTGATGAAATAAGAAATGTTTCATGTCAGGTGGGAATCCTGCCGAGAACCCATGGCTCTGCCTTGTTTACAAGGGGCGAAACCCAGGCCCTTGCCGTAACCACTATCGGAACATCAGAAGATGAACAAAAAGTAGAATCTTTATACGAAGGAGAAACCTTTAAGAGTTTTATGCTCCATTACAATTTTCCTCCCTTCTCTGTTGGAGAGATAGCCATGTTGAGGGGGCCATCAAGGAGGGAGATAGGCCATGGAAATCTGGCAGAAAGGGCACTTTCTCCTGTTTTGCCCAAAAAAGAGGAATTTCCCTATACGATCAGGATTGTATCAGAAATACTTGAATCAAACGGTTCTTCTTCAATGGCTACTGTATGCAGTGGATGTCTTTCATTGATGGATGCCGGTGTTCCTATAAAAGACATGGTTGCAGGGATAGCAATGGGTCTTGTGAAAGAGGAAAACCAGGAGATAATCCTTTCAGATATAATAGGTGATGAAGACCATATGGGAGATATGGATTTTAAGATTGCAGGGACAAGGACAGGCATTACTGCCATACAGATGGATATAAAGATTAAAGGCATTACAAAAGAGATAATGTCCAGGGCCATTTCACAGGCACAAATAGGAATAGATAAGATACTGGATATTATGAGCAATACCTTAAGTAAACCGAGAGAATCCCTTTCACCTTATGCACCGAGGATATACACCATAAACATAAAACCAGAAAAGATAAGGGATGTAATAGGCCCAGGCGGCAAGGTTATAAAAAGTATTATCGACCAGACAGGTGTAAAGATTGATATCGAAGATACAGGCCTTGTAAGAATTGCCTCAAACGACAAGGCCTCTGCAGATGAGGCCATAAGGATTATAAAACAGATAACAAAAGAGGTGGAGATCGGTGATATTTTTCTGGGAAAGGTAAAGAAGGTCCTTGATTCAGGGGTAATAGTAGATATTATGCCCAATATGGATGGCTTTGTGCATATAAGTCAGCTTTCTGATGGATACGTAAAAAGGCCATCGGATATTGTAAAGGAAAAAGATGAAATGCTCGTTAAGGTAATAGATATTGAACCCAGCGGAAGGATCAGACTTTCAAGAAAGGCAGTATTGGGTGAACAACAGGAAAAAAAGAAATAGATGTATAGAAAAACGGTCCTGCAAAACGGTCTTACCATAGTCACAGAGTCCATACCTTATTTTTCATCAATTTCAATAGGTCTTTGGTGGAAAACGGGAAGCAGGTATGAAGACGCCTCAACCAATGGTATATCACACTTCATAGAGCATATGCTTTTTAAGGGCACAGATAAAAGAACCGCCTATGATATTGCAAGGGAGATCGATGCTATTGGTGGCACAATAAATGCCTTTACCGGAAAAGAATATACATGTCTTTTTGCAAAGGTGTTAAAAAAGGACATGGATATTGCCATTGATGTCTTGTCCGATATGTATAAAAATTCCCTGTTTAAGGAAGACGATATGGATAGGGAGAAATATGTCATTGCCCAGGAGATAAAGATGGTGGAAGACAATCCTGAGGAATATATTTTTGATTTGTTTAATGCCTCATATTTTAATAACCACCCCCTTGGCATGACAATACTGGGCACTCACGAAAACATAGAAAGATTTAGTCGAGATAACCTTATAGAACACTTTAAAAGATATTACAACCCAAAGAGACTGGTTATTACTGCCACAGGTAGGGTTGACCATAATAATTTTGTCAATAAAATAAAAAAGGCTTTTGATGATCTTGATGTCTGTGAAGATGGACAGATTGAATTAATACCCCCTGAGCCTCAAAACCATGTCAATTATATAGAAAGAGACCTTGAGCATACATATATCTGTCTGGGCACAAAAGGATTAAGCCAAATTGATGATAAAAGATATGCCTTATATGCATTAAATGCCATAATAGGAGGAAGTGCAAGTTCTCATCTTTTTCAGGAGGTTAGAGAAAAGAGGGGTTTGGTTTATAATATCTATTCCTATGTGAGTTGCTTCAAAGATACAGGGACTTTTGGCATATCCACTTCTACTTCTGAAGAAAATGTATTGGAGGTAATGTCCATTTTAAAGGAAGAGATCTTGAGGATAAAGAAAGAAGGTATAACTGACAATGATCTTGAATTTTCAAAGGACCATATTAAGGGCAATCTTTTTATGTCACTTGAAAGCTCAGATGCAAGGATGGGAAGGCTTGCCAAAAACGAGATATATTTCGATGGATATATCCCTCTAAAAGAGACGATAAGAGAGATAGATATGATAGAAAAAAAGGACATTAATGGTATTATAGACCTCATATTCGATGACTTAAATAATATTTCCATTACAATTCTGGGTAAGGCAGATATTAAGGCTATTAAAAGTATATGGAAAGACTAAAGGTTTATGTAATGAAAAAGGAGGGGGCAAAGTTGCCGCAATACGTAACAGAGGCAGCCTCTGGTATGGACCTTTATGCCTTTGTTGTAGAACCTTTAACGATTAGACCATTGGAAAGGGCTTTGATTCCCACAGGGATTTTTTTAAGTATTCCTAAAGGCTTTGAAGGAGAGATAAGACCACGCAGTGGCCTTGCATTAAGATACGGTGTTACAGTTTTGAATACGCCTGGCACAATTGACAGTGACTACAGGGGGGAGATTAAAGTGCTTTTAATTAACCTTGGAGGGGAACCGTTTATAATAAATAATGGTGACAGGATTGCCCAGATAGTATTTAAAAGCATTACAAAGGCAGAGTTTGAGATTGTTTCTAAACTACCGGAATCAGAAAGAGGTGAAGGCGGTTTTGGCTCCACAGGTATTTAAATAAAAAGATGGATTATTACCACTGCCTTGACAATTTTATAAGCTACCTTACAGCAGAGAGGGGCGTCTCAAACCATACAGTCGAGGCTTATAACAGGGATATTCTCGAATTTTTAAAATATTTAGAAGAAAATTCAATCCAAATCGCCTCTCAGGAGGATGTGAACAATTATATAGCCTTTCTCATGGACAAAGGGAAAAAGGTGAGGAGTATTACAAGGTCTATATCCAGCTTAAGGGGTTTTTTTAATTTTATGATAATAGAGGGCATTATAAAAGAGAATCCCTTTGAGGAGATAGAGATTCCCAGATATAAACCATCTATCCCAGAAGTATTAAGCCAGGAAGAGATGCTGGAGTTGATAAGACTTACAGAAGGTGAAAAAAAATCTCTAAGAGATAAAACCATGCTTGAGCTCATGTATGCAACTGGTCTTAGGGTATCTGAACTTATTAATCTGAAAAAGAGCGATGTGAACCTTGAAGGAGGATTTTTAATAGCCACAGGTAAGAGGTCAAAGGAGAGGGTGGTGCCCATGGGTTCTTATTCCAGAGATGCAATAAAAAAATATATCTCAGAGGAGAAACCAAAAGGCCCTTACCTTTTCTGTAATAAAAGGGGAGGTAAGCTGACAAGGCAGGCAATATGGAAGATTATCAGGAAATATGCAAAAAAGATAGATAAGGTTCATGTTTCTCCCCATACGATAAGACATACATTTGCAACCCATCTCCTTGAAGGCGGTGCTGATTTAAGGTCTGTCCAGATACTCCTTGGTCATGAAGATATTTCCACAACCCAGATATATACACATGTGGACCGAAAGAGATTGAAAGAGATACACAAAAGATTTCATCCCAGGGGATAATCTTATAGATGAAGGTTATTACAACCCATAACAATGCAGATTTTGATTCCCTATCGTCAATGGTGGCTGCAAAAAAACTTTATCCCGATGCAGTTCTTGTATTTCCTAGTTCTCAGGAAAAGACATTAAGGGATTTTTTAATACGCTCCACCTTATACGTATTTGATATAGAGAAGACAAAAAACATAGATTGCAATGCCATTGATACCTTAATTATTGTTGATACGCGGCAGAGGTCGAGGATTGGAGATTTTTCAAAGATCATAGGCAGAAAAGGTTTAAAAATTCATATATTTGACCACCACCCCGATACACCTGAAGATATAGAGGGGGATGTGGAATTTATAAGAAAGACAGGTGCAACGGCAACAATAATAGTATCTATCCTTAAAGAGAAAAATATCAAAATAACACCGGAAGAGGCAACGGTGATGATGCTCGGGATATATGAAGAGACAGGGTGTTTTCTTTTTCCTTCCACGACAATAGAAGATTTTCATGCCGCCTCCTTTCTTTTGTCATGTGGCGCGAATGTAAATATCGTATCAGACCTTCTTGTAAAGGAACTCACACCGGAACAGGTATTTTTACTCAATGAGATTATAAATAATGCATTTGTTTTAAACATAAACGGTATCGATGTGGTATTAACAGAGGCAAGCATAGAAAGATATGTAGGTGATCTTGCAGTAGTAGTCCATAAATACAGAGACATGGAGAATCTGAATGCCATATTTGCCATATTCAGGCTCGAAGACAGGGTATATATCATTGGTAGAAGCAGAATACCTGAGGTGGATGTGGGCCATATATTGTCTATTATGGGTGGGGGAGGTCATAAAGAGGCAGCATCGTGCACAATAAAGGAGATGACCATAAATGAGGCAAAGGATAAGCTCATTGAGATTTTGAAATATAATGTGAAGCCATTATATACTGCAAAGGACATCATGTTTTTTCCAGTTAAGACTGTAGAAGGCAATGCGCCTATCTATGAGGCAAAAAACATAATGGTAAAATACAATATAAATGCCCTGCCTGTTATACAGGACGAAAAGGTTGTTGGAGTTATCACAAGACAGATAGTGGAAAAGGCTGTGTTCCATAAACTGGATAATGTGCCTGTTAAAGAGTACATGTCTACTGAGTCTATGTTCGCAAAGCCCGATGACTCAATAGAAAAGGTAAAGGATATGTTGATAGGAAGTAATCAGAGGTTTGTTCCTGTCGTTGAAGACGGAAGGCTTGTTGGCGCCATAACAAGGACAGACCTTTTGAGGGTTTTAGAAGATGAGGTTACAAAGGTCGTTGTGGGTAAGCGAGAGTCCCATGACTTTTATACAAAGAAAAAGAATGTTAAAAACCTTATGAAGGAGAGACTTGATAAGGAAACGTTGAAAAAGCTTATTGAGATAGGTAATCTTGCCGATGAAATGGGGTATCATGCATATCTCGTAGGAGGTTTTGTAAGGGATTTGCTCTTAAGAATTTACAACAACGATATAGATATAGTGATAGAAGGAGATGGGCTAAAGTTTGCAGTGGAACTTGCAAAACGTTATGACGCAAAGGTGAGGCCACATAGAGAATTTGGAACAGCTAAGATTATATATAAAGACGGGTTTAAAATCGACATAGCCACAGCAAGGCTTGAATACTATAAATCCCCGGCTGCCTTACCTATGGTAGAGCATAGCTCTTTAAAACTTGATTTGCAGAGGCGGGATTTTACCATAAATACCCTTGCCATATCTTTAAATAAGAATACCTTTGGTCATCTAATAGATTTTTTTGGTGCTCAAAGAGATATAAAGGAAAAGGTAATAAGGGTATTGCACAGCTTGAGTTTTGTGGAAGATCCATCAAGGGTATTCAGGGCAGTGAGATTTGAACAGAGGTTCGGTTTTCAGATAGGAAAACATACATTGAATCTTATAAAGAATGCGGCAAAGATGGGTTTTCTTTCCAAGATAAGGGGCAAAAGGATCTGGATTGAACTTTCCCTTATATTACTTGAAGAAAATTGTGAAAAGATACTAAACAGGTTGCAAGGCCTTGATCTCCTTAAATTTATACATCCTGATTTAACATTCGATAAAGAAAAGGAAAGGCTCTTTCTCCAGATGCATACTGTATTTCGCTGGTATGAGTTGTTATATAAAAACAGGCCCTGTGATAAAATTGCATTTTATACCCTTGGTCTTATTGACCAATTAAAACAGGATAAAGTAGAAGATTTTTGTAATAAGATGGAGCTTAAGGAATCTTTAAAGAAAAAAATAAAAGATGATGTGGAAAAGATAAGGGATACGCTTATAAAGTTTGCCATTGGATTGGGTGCCATGTCAAAAAGCCAGATTTACAGAACCCTTGATCAGATTTCAGATGAGGCAAAGTTATTTATAATGGCAAAAACAAAATCGGAAGAGATAAAAAAACATATTTCAAGCTATATTACGTATATAGATTCATATAAACCAATTTTAACAGGTTTTGATTTAAAGGCCATGGGACTTAAAGAAGGGCCGCTTTTCAAAGATATACTGGAGAACCTAAAAGATGCAAAGATAGACAATAATCTAAAGACAAAGGAAGAAGAGATTGCTTTTGTTAAAAACTTCATTGAAAGATTACCTAATGTAAATAAAATGCTTTAAGGCAAAGGAATAGAAATATGGAACTTATGGTACCTACCCTTGAAGTAAAAATGGAGTGTTATGAAGGACCCCTGGCAATACTTGTGAATCTTATTAGAAAGAATCGCATAAGCATATGGGATATACCCCTTGCATTAATTATAGAGAGATTTCTTCAATATGTAGAGCTTGTAAAGGAAATGCGATTAAAGATTGCAGAGGATTTTATTGAAATTGCCTCTTTATTAATCTACATAAAGTCAAAGATGCTTTTACCAGAAGATCAGATTCATGAAGAAAAAGACCCCAGGGATGAGCTTGTAGAAAGGATCATAGAATACGAAAGGTTAAAAGGGATGGTGGATAGGCTTGGAGAACTTCCTTTGTTGCACAGGGATATATTTTCAAGGGGTTCAAGTTCCATTAGAGGTGAAGAAGGGTATAATCTTTTGAATCTGTGTCATATCTTCTTTGACCTTATGAAGAAAAGAGAGGAAAGATATATAGTTGTAAGAGAACTTAAACCCACCTTGGAAGAGAAATTGCAAATGCTAAAACAAATCCTTGAATCAAAGGGGGTATTTGAATGGAGGGAAGATGAGTCTATAGAGCATTCTGATAAGGTGGTGACCATACTCGGTATGCTTGAGCTTGCAAGGATAAAGCTTGCCACCCTTTACCAGAGTAAGCCTTTCAGCAGTATTGTCATGAAAAGAAGAAGTGGGGGTGCTATTTAAACATGAGAAAAGGCATTAAAATTACCTTAATTGTGCTTTTAGTTTTAATCATTATTTTTATTGTCTCCTTATTTATTATAGGATTATCCTTTGGAGAGAAGATCGCCGTTGTGGAAATTGAAGGTGTTATAATGGATACGAAAGATGTAGTTGAAGATATTGTGAGATTCAGGGATGACAAAGATATAAAAGGCGTGATTGTAAGGATAAATTCTCCAGGGGGTTCTACAGGGCCAACGCAGGAGATATTTAGAGAGATAAAAAAATTAAGGGAAAAGAAGCCCGTTTATGTATCCATGGGTGCCGTATGTGCCTCAGGTGGCTATTATATTGCCTCAGGCGGGAATAAAATATATGCCTTACCTTCTACGATTACGGGAAGTATCGGTGTTATTATGGAAAATGTAGTAATGGAAGACCTGCTTAAAAAAATAGGCATTCAGGCAGAACCCATAAAGGCAGGCACATATAAAGATCTGGGTTCACCCTTCAGAAAAATGAAGCAGGATGAAAGGGCATACATACAGGAGATACTGGATAGTATCCACAGCCAGTTCATAAAAGATATAGCAGAATCAAGAAAGATGAAAGAGGAAATAGTTAAGCAATATGCAGACGGCAGGATATTCACAGGTATCCAGGCAAAGTCCTTTGGCCTTGTGGATGTAATAGGAACGTATTATGACACCATAGAAGACATGAAAAAGGCAGTAAATATTAAGGGAAAACCTGTCATTGTAAAGGGGAAAAGGCCTTTTTCGATCTTAAAGCTACTCGTTTCTTCCTTTGTTAAAGAGATTTATAGTGAAATGTCCTCTTTAAAATATTATGCACCTTTCAAGTTTATGATGGTTCAGTAAAGATGTTGCAAACGGGAAAAAATTAACAGGGATAGTTTTTTCTATAAGAACATATCTGGTATTTTTTTAAGTTTCTTTTCCTGTTCAATAAAGAATGCTGCATTTAATATCCTTGCCTCATCAAGGGGTCTACCGATAATCTGAAGCCCGATGGGCAATCCCAGTGAATCAAAACCGCATGGAACAGATATGGCAGGGAGCCCTGCAAGATTTACCGGTATTGTAAATATATCTGATAGATACATTTTTAGTGGGTCGTCTGATTTCTCGCCTATTTTAAAGGCAGTTGTGGGAGAGACAGGGGTTACAATGAGGTCACAGACCTTAAATGCCTCTTCGAAGTCTTTTCTTATGAGGGTTCTCACCTGGCTTGCCTTTCTATAATATGCATCGTAGTAACCAGAAGATAATACGTAAGTTCCAAGAATGATACGTCTTTTTACTTCTCTGCCAAACCCCTTTAACCTCGTTTTTTTATACATTTCTATAATATCTTTTCCATCAACCCTTAATCCGTATTTTACACCGTCATAACGGGCAAGGTTTGATGACGCCTCTGCTGGAGAGATTATATAGTATGTAGCCACCGCATATTCGGTATGGGGTAGTGAAATCTCTTCTACATGGGCACCGTTTTTTTCGAATATGGAGATACATTCGATTACACTTTTTTTTACATCTGGTTCTATGCCTTCTATGAAATATTCTTTTGGTATCCCTATTTTTAACCCTTTTATATCCTTACCCAGCGCTTCGGTGAAATCAAAAACAGGTTGGGGTATGGATGTGGAATCCATGGGGTCATGGCCTGAAATGGCATTCATGATAATAGCACAGTCCGTTACATTTCTTGTTATTGGGCCTATCTGGTCAAGGGATGATGCAAAGGCTATAAGACCGTATCTCGAAACCCTACCGTATGTAGGTTTCATACCCACGACACCACAGAGGGCTGCTGGTTGCCTTATAGAGCCGCCGGTATCTGTTCCAAGGGAAGCAACGCACAATCCTGCCGCCACTGCACTTGCAGAACCACCACTTGAACCACCGGGTATTCTATCTAATGCCCACGGATTTTTTGTAATCTGGTAGGATGAGTTTTCAGTGGAAGAACCCATGGCAAATTCATCCATGTTCAGTCTTCCGAGGTGGACAAATCCTTCTTTTTTGAGTTTTTTTATCACCGTGGCATCATAAGGGGGTATAAAACCCTTTAAAATTTGGGACGCACATGTTGTCTCAATGCCTTCTGTGCACAGTATATCCTTAATACCCAGTGGAATCCCTGTGAGCATCCCGCCTTCTTTTTTTTCAAGTCTTTTGTTTGCCTCATAGGCCATTTCATATGCTATATCTTCGGTGATTTTCAAATAAGAGCTTATCATAGAATCATATTTTTTTATCCTTTTTATGTAGAATTCAGTCAATGCAAAAGAAGTAATTTCTCTGTTTTTAAGTAAATGGGATATGTCTTTAATATTAAGATGTAATGTTTCTTCCATTTTAGTCCTCTATTTCTATTATAGGTGGCACCTTAAAAAATGAACCTATTCTTTCCGGTGCATTTTGTGTGGATTTTTCAACAGAAAAGGATTCTTTTACCTCATCTTCTCTTAATACGCATTCAAGGGCTATGGGATGGCTCGTGGGTTCAATATTCGAGGTATCGAGTTTATTAAGCTTTTCCATGTAGTCGAGTATACTGTTTAGCTGATTTGTATAAAGCCCAATCTCTTTTTCTTCGAGCTCAAGCCTTGCAAGATGGGCCACATATTTTATCGTTTCATCGGTTATCTTCATCTTTATGCCTCTTTTATAACATAAATTTTAAATCCTTCACAATCATTCTTTTAGCTATTCCTGTCTATTACTTTCCATCTATCTTTAGTTTAAAGGCAGGTTCTTTCTTTTCTACCTCATCCTTTGAGATGCCGGACATCTTTATTTTTAGCCTGAGGTCATTGGGGCTATCGGCATTTGCTATGGCATGGTTGTAATCTATAATCCCCTGCTTGTAAAGGTCAAAGATATGCTGGTCAAAGGTTTGCATACCTTCGTTATACGAAGCAGCCATGGTTTCCTTTAGAAGACCCACTTCACCCCTTAATATGAGGTCTTTTACCCTGGGACTGTCAAGGAGGATTTCAATGGCAGCAACCCTTTTTCCGTCTACTGTGGGTATAAGGCGTTGTGAAATGATAGCCCTTAAGTTTAAGGATAACTGCATATAAATCTGTAGATGCTTTTCAATGGGGAAGAAATTTAATATCCTCTCTATGGCCTGGTTTACATTGTTTGCATGGAGTGTGCCTAAACATAAATGGCCTGTCTCTGCAAATGTTATGGCATCTTCCATGGTCTCTGTATCCCTTATCTCTCCTATTAATATTACATCAGGGGCCTGCCTTAAGGTATTCTTCAGGGCATTAAAAAATGAATGGGTATCGAAGCCGACCTCTCTTTGGGTTACAACACTCATCTTATGCTGGTGCACATATTCAACAGGGTCCTCTATTGTTATGATGTGCCCCCTTTCATGGGAGTTTCTGTAATCTATCATCGATGTAAGGGTAGTAGATTTTCCACTTCCTGTAGCCCCCACTACAAGGACAAGACCCCTTTTACTCATAACAATATCTTTCAAAATACCAGGTAAACCCATCTCATCTATGGTCTTTATCTGCGTCTTAATCTGTCTTATTACAAGGCCAACATATCCCCTTTGCCTGAAAATATTTACCCTGAATCTTCCGAGTTCAGGATAGTAAAGGGCAAGGTTCATCTCCAGTTCTTCTGCAAACTATTTTTTCTGTTTATCGTTCATAGTTTTATTGGCAATACTTTCTGTATCATCAGCAGTAAGGGGTGGCTCATCATATGGGTAAGTTGAACCTTGAATCCTGAACATTGCAGGGACACCTACTGTTATATAGATATCCGATGCATCCTTTTCCACCATGTATTTTAAATATTCTATTAGCTCTGCCATGACATCACCTTGGTTGATTTGATTGGGGTAACCAGAAGGCAACCTCTTCTCTGGTTACGAGATTTTTCTGGAGTAATTCCATTACAGATGCCTCCATTGTCTGCATGCCTATACCCCTGCTGGTTTGCATTATAGAAGGTATTTGAGCAATCTTACCTTCCCTGATGAGGTTTCTCACTGCAGGGGTGCCTAACATAATCTCAAATCCTGCAACCCTTCCTCTCCCATCTTTTCTACGGAAAAGCGCCTGGGTTATAACTGCCTGAATGGATTCAGAAAACATAGCCCTTACCTGCGCCTGCTGTGCTGCCGGGAAGACATCTATTACCCTGTCCACTGTCTTTGGTGCACCGCTTGTGTGTAGGGTGCCGAAGACTAAATGGCCTGTTTCTGCAACAGTCAATGCAAGGGAGATAGTCTCTAAATCCCTCATCTCGCCTACAAGTATTACATCCGGGTCTTCACGGAGGGCACTTCTTAGGGCATTGGCAAAACTTTTAGTATGAGGCCCTAATTCCCTTTGATTTACAAGACAATTTTTAGAAGGGTGGACAAATTCTATGGGATCTTCAATGGTGAGTATGTGCCCTTTTTGTTCAGTATTTATAAAATCTATTATTGCTGCAAGGGTAGTTGATTTGCCGCTTCCCGTAGGGCCTGTTACAAGGACAAGACCCTTTTCAAGCCTTGCTATGTCCATAAAGACCTTTGGAAGGTTTAGTTCCTCAAAGGTGGGAATCTTTGTAGGTATCGTTCTGAATACAGCCGCCTCACCTCGATTTTGCTTAAATACATTTACCCTGAATCTTGCAATATCGCCCAATGCAAAAGAGAAATCGAGCTCAAGGGTCTCTTCAAAGGTCTTTCTCTGCTGGTCGTTTAGTATTTCGTAAATCATATTGTGCACCGTATCCCTATCGAGGGGTGGCATCTCGATCTTTCTCATGTCTCCATGGATTCTCACAACAGGTGGTTCTCCGGCACTTATATGTAGGTCAGACCCTTTGTTTTCTACCATAAATATTAGTAGCTCAGAAATGTCCATAAACCTCTCCTTTTTTCTTTTATTTTTCTAACGCCTCAATCTCCTTTAATGTGGGGAGATCTTTTATGCTACTTAAGCCGTATACCTCTAAAAATTTTGAGGTAGTCCTAAATACCATAGGTCTTCCAATATCTTCGTTTCTTCCTGCAATCTCTATTAATTTCCTATCGAGGAGTTGTTTAAGTGCCCTTGATGAATCAACCCCTCTTATAATATCAATTTCCCTTTTTGTTACAGGCTGTTTATAGGCAATGATTGCAAGGGCTTCCAGGGTCGGTCTTGTAAGTTCCACATCTTTTTCCCTAACAAATCTCTTGACCCAATCTTTTAATTCTATTTTTGTCCTCATCTGGTAACCGCCTGCTACATGGGCAATAACCAATGCCCTGTCAGATTTTGTATATTCTTCAATGAGTTCTTTTAAGGCATTTTCAATATCTGTTTCTGAAAATTCATCTATTTTTTTAGCCAGGGCCTTTATGGTTAAAGGTCTGGGCGATACAAATAGAATTGCCTCTATTATCCTTTTAAGTTCCATTTTCTAAAAACTGAACCACATCTCTTTTAATTTTTTCCATATCCTCTGGAAATACATACCACACAAACCCTTTTTCTTTTGAAAACCATGTTAACTGTCGTTTTGCATAGTGCCTTGTAAATTTTTTAATATTTTTTACCATATCTTCATAGGTTGTTAAACCTTTTAAATATAGTAAAATCTCTCTGTAGCCTATACCGTAAAACGGTTTACACGATTCATTATAGCCCATATTAAGAATGTTTTTTACCTCTTCTAACCACCCCAGAGAAAGCATATGTTCAACCCTTTTATTTATTTTTTCATAAAGGGTTTTCCTGTTCCCCATCAAACCTATCTTCATGGCATTGTATTGTTCGTCCTTAAATCCGTGTTGTCTTTCCATATCTGACATCTTTGTTCCAGTAAGTCTATAAATCTCTAATGCCCTTACCACCCTTATCTTATCCCTTTCACTTATTTTTGATGCATAAACAGGGTCTATTCTTTTTAATTCTTCATATGTTTCTTTTGGGTTTTGGGCATATTGGTCCTGTAAGAGCTTCCTCATTTTTTTATCCGTTGGTATCTGGAAAATTCCATGTAGTAAAATGCGAATATACAGACCTGTTCCGCCTACAATTACGGGGATATGACCCCTTGAATGGATTTCACCTATGGTTCTATCTGCCAGTTCTTTAAATCTTCCTGCATTAAAATCCTCATTTGGATTTACAACATCTATTAGATGATGGGGTATTTTATTTATAGTATCTTTATCCGGCTTTGCTGTCCCTATGTTGAAATATCTGTATACCTGCATTGAATCTGCATTTACGATTTCACCGTTAAACATCTCAGCAAGATAGAGGGCAAGGTCAGACTTACCTGTGCATGTAGGTCCACCGATAACTATTATCTTCAGTTTTTCATTGTCTTTTGAAAACATAGAGATTATAAATTATACTATATTTCGTATGTATGCAAGGATTATAAAATTAGCCATAATCATTATTCTGATACCCGCAGTTCTCGGTAGTAGCTTTGGTTATGCACTGGTGAATTACCTTGAGATCCCCGATGTAAAGGAACTGGAAAGCTATAAACCTAAATCGGCAACAAGGCTTTATACAGATGATGGAACTATGTTTGCAGAGATATTTACAGAGAAAAGGATTTCCATACCGATTACCCAGATGCCCGATTATCTTAAAAATGCTTTTATAGCCATTGAGGATGTGAGATTTTATAAGCACTTTGGAGTAGATTTAAGAGGTATTGCAAGGGCAATATATAGAAATTTATTCAAAGGTCAGATAACAGAAGGGGCATCAACAATTACCCAGCAACTTGCAAGGAATCTATATCTAACAAGGGAAAAGACCATTAAAAGAAAGATTGAAGAGGCAATACTTGCAGTCCAGATAGAGCGGACCTATTCAAAAGATGAAATTCTCAATATGTATTTAAACCTTATATATCTCGGGGAGGGTGCATACGGTGTGGAGGCTGCGAGTTATGCGTATTTTCACAAAGGTGCGTCAGAATTAACCCTTGAAGAGGCGGCAATATTGGCAGCCCTTACAAAATCTCCATCAAAGCTTTCGCCATTTAAAAATCCTGCAAAGGCAAAAGAAAGAAGAGACCTTGTGCTATGGAAGATGTATGAAGCGGGCTTTATCAGCAGAAAGAAATACGAAGAGGCAATAAAAAAGCCCATAATCCTTGCCCCTTTTAAGGCATATGAAAAAAAGACAGGCTATTTTATTGAATACGTAAAGCAACTTTTAGAAGACTATGCAGAAACCCCCCAAGATATTTACATAAAAGGATTTAATATAAATACAACGATAAACCTAAAGCTAACAGAATATGCCTACGAGGCAATAGAAAAAGGGATAGAAGGTTACAGGCAGAGGAATCCAAAAAAGACAGCAATGCCAGAGGTTGCATTGATTGCGATGGAGATTAAGACAGGGGATATAAAGGTATTAATAGGTGGTAGGGATTTTTCTATATCCCCTTTTAACAGGGCTACCCAGGCAAAAAGACAGCCCGGCTCTGCCTTTAAACCCATCATATACCTTTCGGCATTAGAACAGGGATTTGATACAGAACAAATGCTTCTCGACGCACCTATATCATTTGTAAATCCCTATACAAAGTCTGTATGGCAGCCGAAAAATTATAAAAACGAATACCATGGTTATGTAACAATGAGAAAGGCGTTAGAGCTATCATTAAATACAGCTACCGTAAGACTCCTTGAAAAAACTGGTCTGGATAATGTAATAGAGCTTGCAAAGAGATTGAACATAAACAGTAAATTTGAACCCAACCTATCATTGGCCTTGGGCACCACAGAGGTTGTTCCTCTTGAGCTTGCTGCTAGTTATGCAACCTTTGCAAGGGGCGGTATATACATTGAACCTGTGGCGATTAAAAGACTAACCACAACAGAAGGTGAGCTTTTATACGAGCACGAACCCGATGGGAAAAGGGTTGTTTCTGAAGAAGCGGCGCATGCCCTTGTGGATATCATGAAAGGAGTTATTAAAAGAGGAACAGCTAAGGCAGCCTCCAGGCTTCCCTATGTCTTAGCAGGAAAGACAGGAACAACAAATGATTTTAAAGATGCATGGTTTGTAGGGTTTTCACCACACCTTTTATGTCTTGTCTGGGTTGGATATGACAAGGGAGAGGTTCTTGGTCCAAAGGAATCAGGTGCAACTGCTGCACTCCCCATCTGGATTGACTTTATGTCAAAGGCCTTACAACTCTATCCAAATGACGACTTTATCCAAATGGAAAAAGAAGAATTTTAAAAATTGGACAAAAAAAGACTATCCAATCTTATTATTTTTACGGTCATTACAGGTATATGTGGCATTGTTAGCCAGACTATACTATTAAGGGAAATGCTCATCCTTTTTTCAGGCAATGAGCTTTCCATAGGCGTAATAATCGGTTCATGGATTCTCTGGGAGGCAGGCGGTGCATACGTAGGGGGAAAAAGGCATGTAAAGAAAGAATCAAACACAGTCATACTTGTTTTATTGACTGTTTTGTTTTCTATTTTATTTCCTGTCTCAATTTATATAACAAGGATTTTCAAGGTTATTGCAGGTATTCCCCTTGATACAGGGGCAGGAATACTGCATATTTTCTATGCATCATTTTTTATACTCTTTCCCGTGGGTTTTCTTCACGGGATGCTCTTTACCTTTATCTGTTCATTTTTTGGTGACATCTTAAATGATAATAAGGAGTCCATTGGTAAGGTCTATTTCTATGAAATGTTAGGAACAATTGTTGGTGGCATTCTTTTAAATTATTTTTTTATCCAGTATTTTAATGCATTTACCATTGCCGTGTCTTTATCGGCAATTAGTTTTTTATCGTGCCTGCTTTTGACCTTTTCTTTTATGAATTCAGAGAAAAAAGGATATGTTGTGATGATTGTTATGTTTTTATTTTTATCTATAATCATGCTTGCCACAGGAGGAACTGAGGCTACACACAATTATTCTGTAAGAAAACAGTGGTCAGGCAGAGATGTAATATACTACAAGAATTCCCTTTATCAAAATATAGTGGTAGTTAAAGACCATGAACAACATACATTTTTTACCGACGGTGTTTTTGCAATAACAATTCCAGTACCAGATGTTACATTTATAGAGGATTTAATACATCTATCCATGCTATCCTACTATAGACCTGAAGACATACTTGTCTTAAGTAAAGGTGCCGGAGGCATAATCAATGAAATATTAAAGCACAGGACTGTAAAAAGGATTGATTATGTAGAGACAGACCCGGAGTTTTTGAAAACAATAGAACTCTTTTCCACAACAACGGTAAAGAAAGAGTTAATTAACTCAAAGGTGAATCTCCATTTCATTGACGGCAGGCTGTTTTTAAAAAATTCCCATTCTAAATACGATGTCATTTTTATTAATGTCCCACTTCCGTATACCCTTCAAACCAATCGTTTTTTTACTAAAGAATTCTTTGAAAATGTAAAGGGGGCTTTAAAATTACACGGCATTGCAATTCTTACTCTACCAGGTTCTACCACATACTATACATCTGAATTAAAAAATCTCCATGCCTGTATATTAAAAACTATAGAATCTGTATTTTCGAATGTTTTTATAATTCCCGGTGATTATAATATCTTTATCCTTTCAAAGATCATAGATTTTATTAATTTTGACCCTCAATGTATGTTAAACAGGCTAAAGGAAAGGCAAATAGAGACAAAACTCATAAACGCCGTTTATCTTAAAGATCGCCTCGATATAAAAAAAAGAGAATGGTATATGTCAAATCTAAGTGGTATAAAAACAGGTATTAATACAGATTTTTTACCTTCAGGGTTTTTTTATACCCTTTCTTACAATAACCTTCTTTATTCTCCTTATTTGAAACCTTTCTTTGAATGGATAAAACACATAAATTTTATAAAAATACTTATCGGTGTTTTGTCTCTTACCTTTTTATTTTTTACCCTTTCTTTTATATATGAAGGCACACCAATACTTTATTCAATAGGGACAACAGGCTTGTCATCTATTATACTTGAATTGATACTCATCTTTGCCTTTCAAATTCATTTTGGGTATGTGTTTTATGAGGTGGGTATACTTGTTACTGTATTTCTTGGCGGCATTGCACTGGGAGGTATTGCCGCATTGGCACCGTTTATGAAAAGGTTTAAAGATATCAATGCATTTCATATTATCGAATCGTTTTTTATATTCCTTCCCTTAGGTGTATTTTTAATATTAAAGTTCACAGGCGCTTTTCTAAACACCTGTCCTTTTGTGGTCAAGGCTTTGTTTTTTCTTTTATTATTTATATCAGGATTATGCACAGGTATAGAATTTCCAATAGGTAGTCGTCTATACGGAGAGACAGGCAAAAAGGAAAAGACTGTGGCAAACATTGTAGGCCACCTCTATAGTATTGACCTGATTGGAGGTTGTATAGGCGGTTTTTTAGGCGGCATGGTGCTCTCCATCATAGGCATTTTAGAGGCCTGTATCATCCTTTCCATTTTAAAAATGGGTAGCCTTTTCCTTTTATTGACATATAAGAAAAACATGGTATTATCTCATTGATGGGTTTAAAAAGAAGGGATTTTTTAAAAATCGCAATATTTACACCTTTGGCCTTAAGGCTTGAGGCTAAAGATTATATCCACAGAAAAGATAATGGATTAAAAGAGGCATCCTATTACATCCAGTATGACAGAAAAAAGAATTTAGTTATGTGTAACCTATGCCCAAGGGAATGCATAATAGAAGAGGGTGAAAAGGGATTTTGTAGGGCAAGGAAAAATATAAAAGGCAAACTCTATCCCCTTGGATACGCTAAACCCTGTGCAGTGCACATTGATCCTATTGAAAAAAAGCCTTTTTTCCATGTCCTACCTAAGACATTGAGTTTTTCCATTGCCAGTGCAGGATGTAATCTAAGATGTCGTTACTGTCAGAACTGGCAGATATCACAGGTCTCTCCTGAAGATACTATAAACGAGGATTTGCCCCCTGAGAAGGTAGTAGAGCTTGCATTAAAGAATGGTTCCAAGAGTATTGCCTACACTTATACAGAGCCTACAAATTTTTTTGAATACATGCTTGACACGGCAAAGATTGCAAAAAAGAAAAATATATTAAATGTTGTCCATTCCAATGGTTTTATAAATCCTGAGCCTTTGAGAGAACTCTGTAAATATCTCGATGCAGTAAACATTGATTTAAAGGGTTTTAATCCTTCTTTTTATAAAAAATACTGTGAGGCAGAGCTTACCCCTGTCCTTGAAACCTTGAAAATATTAAAAAAGTCTGGTGTATGGGTGGAGATAACAAACCTTGTAATAGGTGGTCATAACGATGAGCCTGAGTTAATTGAAAAGATGTGTGAATGGATAAAAAAAGAGTTAGGCATTGATGTGCCGATTCATTTCTCCCGTTTTTTTCCCATGTATAAAATGAGAAATATCGCTCCCACACCAGTTAGTGCCTTAGAAAGGGCAAAGGATATTGCCCAGAAAATGGGTTTAAAATATGTTTACATCGGTAATGTCCCAGGTCATGTTGGAGAAAATACGTATTGTCCTGTGTGCAAAAAACCTGTAATAAAAAGGGTAGGGTATACTATACTGGAGATAAATATAAAAAAAGGGAGATGTAAGTATTGTGGTGAAAGGATAGACGGGATATGGGAGATATAAAGAGATTATATGTTTTTATGTTTTTTTTGATGTTTCTCGGCCTTTTTAGCAATATATATAATGCATATGGTCAAGGTATTAAAGAACCAGTATTTGCAGGCCTTTTTTATCCAAAAGAAAAAAACGAACTGGAAAGGCAGATTATTAATTACTTAAATAATGCTGAAAAAAAACAAGAGAAGATCAGGCAGCACATATTCGGCCTTATATCACCCCATGCCGGTTATGAATATTCAGGTGGTGTTGCTGCATATGGATTTAGTCAGATTAAAGGTAGGCCTTATAAGACTGTAATTATCATAGGCACAAGCCACAGGGTGCCCTTCAGGGGCATATCCATTTATCCTGAAGGACAATGGAAGACACCCATTGGGAATATTGTCGTTGATGGTGAATTTTCAAAAGTCCTTATGAAAGAGTGTCCACAGCTTAAAACGTATACACTGCCCTTTGCCAATGAACATTCTATTGAAGTCCAATTACCCTTTCTCCAGATGGTATTAAAGGATTTTAAAATCATACCACTCATAACAGGTGGAATGGAAAAGACAGATTATAACGATTATGTAGATGCATTTGTTAGATTGATAAAAACACATCCAAAGGATTTTCTAATCGTGGCTTCAACGGATATGTCCCACTACCATGATTACAGCAAGGCAAAATCCATAGATGCATTGACTTTAAGGCATATGGAAAATATGGATGTTGATGGGCTAATTAGAGATTTAGAAAGGGAGAAATGCGAACTGTGCGGTCCCCATGGTGCCATAATGCTTATTATGATGGTTAGAAGGCTAAACGGAGCGGTAAAAATTTTGCAGTATGCCAATTCAGGTGATGTTACGGGAGATAGGTCGAGGGTAGTGGGCTATAGTTCCGTTGCCTTTTTTTACAAAGATAATGAAAAATCTTTAGACCAGCAAAAAGAAGGAAAAAAGGATACAACAAAAGGGGAACTATCAAAAAGCGAAGAGAAACTTCTTTTGGAAATAGCCAGAAAAACCCTTGAAGAATATGTAGTAAGGGAAAAAGTTCCTGATTTTGATATTAAAGATAAAAAACTTATTGAAAAAAGGGGTGTGTTTGTTACATTAAAGAAAAGGGGAGAATTGAGAGGGTGCATAGGTTATATCGAACCTGTTTTACCTTTATACAAGGCCGTTGTAGATATGACGATTGCTGCATCTACAAGGGATATGAGGTTCCTTCCTGTCCATAAAGGCGAATTAAAAGAGATAAAGATCGAGATTTCTGTATTATCACCCCTTAAACGCATAAACAACATAGAAGAAATAGAAATAGGAAGACACGGTCTTTTAGTAAAAAAAGGTAGTTATTCAGGTTTACTTTTACCCCAGGTCGCATTAGAATATGGCTGGGATAGGGAGGAATTTTTAAAACAAACTTGCATTAAGGCTGGTCTTTACAGAAATGCATGGAAAGAAAAACAAACAGAGATTTATATCTTTTCTGCCCAGATTATATCGGAATAGAAACATAAAATAGGAAATTATAAAGTGGATAAGATTCTAACGACAAAAGCATGAAATTGTTATGTCGTTATTTACAATTTTGGCAGATAAGGAGCTCTTCCATGTCCACCCCTGTTTTCTTTGATATAAATTCAAGCTGTTCAATAGGGGCATGGAACCTATTACACTTTGGACATCTTGCCAGCTCAAATTTTTTTCTCCATATTGTTCTATAGCCGTCTTTATCTTCGATGTATATATGCCCAGTGGGACATATAACAGCACAGGCACCGCAACCTATGCAGACCTCAGATGGTTCATCAAAGGGTGTTGTGACCTTTTTTTCAGGTCCTTTTCCACTCATACATAGGGCTGATACACCTACAATAGATTCACAGGCCCTGATACACTGGCCGCACAAAATACATTTACCCTTGTCAGTATCCTTTGTATACCTTACATCAAAGACACCGTATTGTGATGCAAGATTTTTTATTGTATCTGAACCTGGACAGCGAGCTAAAAGAAGTTCTAATATTGTTTTTCTTATAAGCAGAACATCCCTTGAATCTGTATAAACATCTATACCATTTTCAACTGGATAAAGGCAAGAAGCCACAAATCGCCTTCTGCTACCGCGATGGATTTCAACGACGCATAATCTGCACCTACCATCTGAGCCGAGTTTTTCATGATGGCATAGGGTTGGTATCTCATGACCTTCCCTTTTTGCCACATCAAGGAGTATTTCACCTTTTTCCGCCTGAACCTTCTTACCGTTTATCTTAAATTCTACCATGTTTTTCTCCTATTCAATCGTTACTGCATTAAAACGGCATACATCATAACACGTTCCACACTTTATACATAGGGTAGAATCAATCACATGAACCTCTTTTTTTGCCCCCTTAATACACTTAACAGGGCATTCCATTGCACATCTCATACAACCTGTGCATTTATCAGGTTGAATACTAAATTTAATAAGGGCCTTACAGACACCTGCTGGACACTTTTTATCTTCAATATGCAATATATACTCATCCCTGAAATATTTTATTGTAGACAGCACAGGATTAGGTGCGCTCTGGCCGAGCCCGCAAAGGGAACTCAAACTTATAGCATGGGCAAGCTCTTCAAGATGCTGTATATCACCTTTTTTTCCTTCACCATTGCAAATGCGATTGACTATCTCGAACATCCTTCTTACACCCTCTCTACATGGTGTGCATTTGCCGCAGGATTCTTCTACAAGAAACTTTAAAAAATACCTTGCCACATCTACCATGCAGTTTCTCTCATCCATAACGATCATACCACCAGAACCCATCATGGAACCAAGCCTTGTAAGTGAATCAAAATCAACAGGCATCTCAAGGTAGGCCTCAGGTAAACATCCACCGGATGGCCCGCCTGTCTGAACAGCCTTAAATTTTTTATCCTCCCTTATACCACCACCTAAATCGTATATAATCTCCCTTAGTGTTATACCCATGGGGACCTCAATAAGGCCTGTGTTTTTAACCTTTCCAACAAGGGAAAAAACCTTTGTCCCTTTACTATTAGGCGTCCCTATAGAGGCGAACCAGTTCCAGCCTTTATTTATAATGTGGGGAACGCATGCCCATGTCTCTACATTATTAAGATTAGTTGGTTTCTCCCATAAACCCTTTTCTACAGTATGTATATATTTTGCCCTTGGTTCACCTGATTTGCCTTCTATAGAAGACATAAGGGCAGTAGATTCACCGCATACAAAGGCACCACCACCTCTAAAAATTTTGATATCAAAATCAAAACCTGAATCAAATATATTTTTGCCTAATAAACCATATGACCTCGCACTTTCAATTGCCTTTATCAATCTGTTAACAGCAAGAGGATATTCATCCCTTACATAAATAAAACCCTGGTTTGACCCGATTGCATAGCCACCTATTATCATACCCTCTATTATGCTATGGGGATTCCCTTCCATCAAAGACCTGTCCATAAATGCCCCAGGGTCACCTTCATCGCCATTGGCAACCACATATTTGATATCACCATGGGCAACCCTGCATGAACGCCATTTAGTCCCTGTAGGAAAGCCTCCACCACCCCTTCCTCTAAGTCCTGATTTTTCGACCCATTCTATAATCTCTTCAGGCTCCATAAGTAGTGCCTTGTAAAGCGCCCTGTAGCCACCTTTTGATATGTATTCTTCAATATCTTCTGGATCAATTATTCCATTTAAGGACAGAACTATTCTTTTTTGCCCTGCGTAGAAAGGTATATCTCTTGGTGAGATGTATCTTTTTCCCTTATCTTCACCTTGGTATAACAGCCTATCAACAATTTCATTTTCTCCAATTGTTTTAAGAAGTGCAGTTATGTCTTCGTTTATGTTTCTTTTACCAACACTCTGATAAAGTATCTCTTCATCTCCCAGGACAACTATAGGACCTCTTTCGCATAATCCATGACAGCCAGTCTTTTTGACAAGAACCTCATCTATTAATCCCCTATCTGTGAGAACCCTTTTAAGTTCTTCATATACCTTTAATGCACCTGATGATACGCAACCTGTCCCACAGCATATTTTTATAATCTTACTGTACTTGGACATGGCATCGATGTATCTTAATGAAATAGTGTCAAGTTGCTCAAGGGTTATATTCATGATTTGACCTCATCTCTAAATTCATCTATAATCTTTTTTACTAAAGCCTGCGTTGCCTTTCCAAAGTCCTGTTCATCAACCCTAACAAGTGGGGCAAGGGCACATGCGCCAAGACAATTAACAGTTTCTACTGTAAAGTTACCATCCTTTGTTGTCTCACCTGTTTTTATCTTCAATTCTCTTTCGAATACTTCGAGGATGTTGGGTCCACCTCTAAGATGACAGGCAGTGCCAAGGCAGACATGGATAGTAT
>JAKORG010000028.1 GCA_029777945.1 Deltaproteobacteria bacterium
ACCCCTTTGTTTCAATCTTTCTTTTATCAGACCCTGTTCTGCCGAGACTACTATAATTTTATCGAGTTCTTTATGCAGCCCTTTCTCAAAGATTAATGGTCCATCTATTATCATTATCCCCTCGCCCCTTGATTTTAAAATTTCTCCCTGTAAAGATATTTCTTTTATTACCTCAGGATGTATAATGCCTTCGAGTTTTTTTAATTTCTCCTTGCTAATAAATACAATGCCTTTTAATTTTTCAGGACTTACCTTTCCCTTTATAATAACGTCTTCGCCGAACTCGCTTCTAATCTTTTCAATTATCTCTTTTTTTTCAAGGGCATTTTTTGCAAGACTATCGAGATCTATTACTTTAAAACCCCTGCTTCTTAAAAGATTTGAGACAGTTGTCTTGCCACTGCCAATTATACCGGTTATACCAATTTTAATCATATGTCGAGATTTCTTACATTTAAGGCATTTTCTTCTATAAACATCCTCCTTGTTTCTATGTTGTTGCCCATAAGAACCGTGAAAACCTGGTCTGCAATGACTGCATCTTCTATGGATACCTTGAGCAGCCTTCTTTTCTCAGGATTCATTGTGGTCTCCCAAAGTTGTTCTGGATTCATTTCGCCGAGACCTTTATATCTCTGAATTGTAATACCCTCTTTACCTTTTTCATTTATCAATTTTAATAAATCCTTTACCTTTATATCTTTTATCTCCTTTGTCCCGTCTATAATCTTTAGTTCCTTTGTATAATAATCCCTTACAGCGTTGAAGGTAGAGATTGCCTCAAGGTAATCATCTTGACTGCACATTTCATAGTTTATTTCCACAAAGGAGTTTTTTTGTTCTTTTTCATAGATTCTTAAAGAATAGAGGTTATGCTCCCTATCTTTAATAATTTCCGTTTCAAATCTATCCTTTGGAATCTGCTTAACTGCTTCTTCAAGTTTATCTTTAACTTCAAAGCCTTCCCTGTTTTTAATATCCGCTATAAATAGGGCAAGGCCTATATCCTCGTCTATTCCTATTCTTTTAAGTTCCCTTAGAAACTTTTCCACCTCCCTTAATCTTTCCAGGTCTTTTTCAAATGTGGTGTTATCTATATCTTTTCCGTTTAGTATGCATTTAATCTTTTCAACGCCCTTTTTTAGTATTGTTCTTTCAAATTCTTCTTCATCTTTTACATAAATCTCTTTGTTTCCCTGTTTGATTTTATAAAGGGGTGGTTGGGCGATATAAAGATACCCTTTATTTATCACATCTATCATCTTTCTATAAAACAAGGTAAGTAGAAGTGTTCTTATGTGAGAACCGTCCACATCGGCATCTGTCATGATGATGATCTTTTTATATCTGATTTTATCAATATTGTCCGGGGTTATACCCAAGGCAAGATAAATGGATTTTATCTCCTGGTTGGTGAGTACCTTTTCCTGTCTTGATTTTTCTACATTTAATATCTTTCCTTTAAGCGGTAAAATAGCCTGGGTTTTCCTGTTTCTACCTTGTTTTGCCGAGCCACCTGCAGAATCACCCTCAACGATATATAATTCACATATATCAGGGTCTGATTCCTGACAGTCTGCAAGTTTTCCGGGTAATATGCCATTTTCAAGAAGACTTTTGCTTTTAACCAGCTCTTTTGCCTTTTTTGCCGCCTCTCTTGCCTTTTTTGCCTCCAATGCCTTATTCACTATAATCTTTGTTATATCCTGATTTAACTCGAAAAACTCTGTTAGTTTTTCATTTAAAATTGATTCAACAAGGCCCTTTATTTCACTATTACCAAGCTTTGTCTTCGTTTGACCTTCAAACTGAGGATTCTGAATCTTTATATTGAGCACTGCAACAAGACCTTCCTTAATATCATCTCCTGAAACGTTTTCTTTTTGTTTCTGATTCAAAGAGGTCTGGATAAAATTATTTATAGACCTTGTAAGGGCACTCCTAAAGCCTGCAACGTGTGTCCCGCCTTCTTTTGTATTTACGTTATTTACAAAGCTGTAGATGTTTTCATTATATCCATCATTATACTGAATTGCCAGTTTAAGTCCATCAAGGGGTGGTTTAACAGTCGTTATATAGATAGGTTCGTCAAATAGCACATTTTTATTGCTGTTTAAAAACTTAACGAATGCCTTTACACCCCCTTCATGTTTAAATTCCTGTTTTTTTCCTTTTTTTTCGTCTATAAGTACTATGTGGATGCCATTGTTGAGAAAGGATATCTCCCTCATCCTGTGTGCAAGTATTTCACTGCTGAATTCTATTGTTTCAAACAGGATTTTATCCGGTTTAAACCTTATCTTTGTGCCTGTTTTATCTGTATCACCTATAATTTTGAGTTCTGTCTTTTTTTCTCCCCTTTCATACCTCTGATAATAGACCTTCCCATCCCTTCTCACTTCTATCTCGAGATACTCTGATAGGGCATTAACAACAGAAAGACCTACACCGTGTAATCCTGCTGAGTATTTATATGTTTCCTTATTGAATTTTCCACCTGCATGGAGTTTTGTAAGAACTATCTCAAGGGCTGTCATGTTTTCTTCACTGTGCATATCAACAGGTATGCCTCTGCCATCATCCTCACAGGTTACACTGTTATCTCTATGTATAGTTACAGTAATCTTTTTACAGAATCCTGCTAATGCCTCATCAACGCTGTTGTCTACAAGTTCATACACAAGATGGTGTAGTCCTTCTATGTTTGTATTACCAATATACATAGAAGGAACTTTTCTTACTGCCTCAAGACCGTTTAATATCTTTATACTGTCTGCACTGTAGTCTGTCATATTTTTACCGGCATTATTATATTTTTGTAAGATTCATCTTCTTTTCCTGTAAATATCGTTGCCCCTGGACTGTCTGGTGCCTTTATGATAATCATCTCTGTATTTGCATGGGTTACCATTTCCATAAGGTAGTTTATATTAAAATTCATGGATATATCTTTTCCATTGTATTCTATCTCTATTAATTCTTTTGCACTTCCTATATCGGATTCTGCCTTTAATTCCATTATATTATTATACATGGAAAGGTTTACAAGCTCGTATTTATCCACTATTGCCGATATCTTTTTTAAGCCTTTTAAGAAAAGCTTTTTATCTATTAAAGCAATGTTTTTATTTTTCTCAGGCAAAACATTTTTAAAGTCAGGGAATTTACCTTCCAGTAACTTGGAAATAAGCATAATCTTCCCTGTAGAAAATTTTATGTTATTTTCACCTATAAACAAACTCACCTTGTCCTTTTCATCTATTATTCTTTTTAGTTCTTGAAGTGTTTTTTGCGGTATAACTATGCCTTCAAAATCATACATCCCCTCTGTCTCTCTTGTAAGTAAGGCCATTCTGAACCCATCCGTTCCAACGGCTATAATGGTATTTTCTTTTCCTTCCATATACATACCTGTGAGGAGATAACGAGTCTCATCTTTTGATGTGGCAAAGCTTACCTTATCTATGAGTTCGAGTAATATGTCACCGTCCAATTTTACTTCATTGGTCTCTTCGATGTCTGTCATATCAGGAAAATCGTTTGGATCCTGAATACTTAATATATATTCGGTGTTTTTTTGTTTTATCTTTAGGGTATTTTCCATAAGTTCCATCTCTATAGCCTCTTCATTCATCTCCCTTAATATCTCATAAAACCTTCGACCGTTTATGAGAATGTTTATATCCTCTTCACTTTGAAAATCCAAATAAGCAACAGCAATAATATCAAGGTCATTTGCATATATATAGGATTTTTCACTGCCGAAAGAGATGAAAAGATTGGATAATATGGGCATAGTTGACCTTTTTTCTGATATGGGAGCTAACTTTGTTACAGGATCGTATAATATGTTCTTTCCTATTATTATATTCATATAGATACCTCTTTATTAGTAGTAAATTCTGTTGATTTGTTGAAAATTACCATAAACGTTCAGAATAAAAGGAAAATAACTGTTTATAAATAAAAAATAAAGACAATTTTTCTGTGGATTCATATGGATTTTAATTTACCCTCTATCTTTTCAACAATAGTTTTTAGGTCACTTTTCAACTTTATTTCATCCTCAATCTTTTTTATTGAGTGTATGACCGTAGAATGGTCTTTACCACCGAATTTGCTACCTATATCTACAAGGGAACTATTTGTAAGTTTACGGGCAAGATAGATTGCAATCTGTCTTGCAAGCATTATGGATTTCGTTCTTTTTACTGACTTTATATCTGTTGTTTTGATGTTAAAATATGAGGCTACTTCCTTTATGATTAAATCTATGGTAATCTCTCTGTCTTTTTCTTTTATTATATGACCCATAACCTCACTTGCCAGCTTTATATCAATGGGCATATTGTGTAATGATGCATAGGCACCTATACGGATTAAGGCGCCCTCTAAGGACCTCACACTATTTTCTGCCCTTGATGCAATATAGAATGCCACATCAAGGGGTAAATGGATATTTTCTGTTTCTGCCTTTTTATTAAGAATGGCCACCTTTGTTTCAATATCAGGCGGTTGTATATCTGCAATGAGGCCCCATTCAAACCTCGAACGGAGACGCTCTTCAATATTTTCAATATCCCTTGGAAACTTATCACTTGTAACGACAACCTGTTTCATATTGTCATACAAAGCATTGAATGTATGAAAGAATTCTTCCTGGGTTCTATCTTTTCCAGCTATAAACTGTATATCGTCAATAAGAAGGACATCCATCTTTCTGAATTTATTTCTAAACTCATCCATTTTACTGAATTTCAAAGAGTTTATAAGTTCGTTTGTAAAAACTTCTGCAGTAATATAGCATATCCTTTCCTGAGAAACGGTGTTGTGTTTTAATAGAAAATTGCCTATGGCATTTAAAAGATGGGTCTTGCCAAGGCCAACACCACCGTAAATAAATAAGGGATTGTAAGTTTTTCCAGGGTTTGTGGCAACAGCAAGAGATGCAGCATTGGCAAATTGGTTACAAGAACCTACGACAAAATTTTCAAATGTATATTTGGGATTGAACTGGTTGTATACATTTTTCTTATAAACAACACCTTTTTTTGTATCTTCAGATTTATCTTCTTTTGCTGTTATGTATTCCATCTTAACATCTTTACCTACTGTGTCCTTTAAAATAGTAAGGAACAGAGGTTCAAAATTTTTTATTATCCAGTCTTTAAAAAACTCATTGGGGACAATCACAGAAAACACTCCCTCTGAAAAATCAGAAAATTTAATAGGTTCTATCCATGTCTTATAACTGTCCTGATTAATAATCCCTGCAATCTTTTGTTTAATATATTGTAGAAGGTCAACCATTTTTAGACCATTATTAACATCTTTTCAACATATGTGGAAAACTTCAGGTTTCCTAAAATAAGAATAATATATAACATAATAATATAAAAATTACATAAATTCAACCCTTTGTTTTTACGAGTGCAACAAAAAGAAATTAAATAATCCTGCGATATCCTAAAACACTTTTTCCCCAATAACTATTATTTTTAATGTTATCAATGTCAACGCCCTTTGTTTTAGAGGCATGGATAAATTCGGTTTTGTTAATCATAATGCCAGCATGGAAGTCTTTTTTTATTTTAAATATTACTATATCACCAGGTAGAACATGTTGCTGATTTACCTCATAGCCGATTTTTAAAAGCCCCTCTGTATTGACAGGCAACATTATACCCCATTTTTTAAATACAAAATAGATAAGACCGCTACAATCAAATGCATCAGGGCCTTTTGCCCCGCTTCTGTAGGGTCTACCGTGGAGTTCTATGGCAGTTCTTACTATATTGTTTCTGAGTTCCGTTTCTCCTTCATAGATTTTAACCTGTTTTGGTGCACACCCAGAAAATACAAAAAAAATTACAATAAGAAAAAAAAGAAAATTAAATCTTTTCACTTTTAATATATCTTTCCAGAATGTTTTTTGCATCATAGAGGGTAGAGCAATAAATATAGTCCTTTTCATTATTTTTAATATTGTCCGTTAATATTATAGCCAAATTAACGGCATTAAACAACCCTTCATCACCCTCACCGTCTCCTATAGCACAGGCATGTTTTTTTTCAAAATTAAAGGTATTTAAAATTTTTTTTACTACCCTGTCCTTTTTGTTAAATTCTACATTGATCTTTACAGCACCTGTTAAAACTCCATTTTCAGACAAAAGCTCATTCGATAAAGCCAAATCTATACCAAGCTCTTTTTTTACCTTTTCCACAACAAGGGATATACCAGTAGAAACTATTACTGTGTAGACATTTAATGATTTTAAAAATTCAACAAGTGTTTTTGCGCCTTCTCGGTATTTTATCTCTGAAATAATATCCATAACCTTTTCTATTGTAAGGCCCTTCCATAAAAAGGCATCCCTTTCACAGAATTCAACATAATCTATCTTTCCTGCTCTGAAAAGTTCTTGATATTGAACAGCAAGGCCATCCCATATATTTAGCCTTCTATGCAGGTATTCCCAGCTGCTTTTTACCTTTGTGAGGGTTCCGTCACAATCGAGAAAGGCAACCCTTATACCCATATTTTTTTATATCATCAAAAAAATAAAAAATCTATTTTTTACTGTTACGTAATAATCTATAATAAATCCATATGTTTCATGGAGAGACAAAAAATGGAAAAAGGACATTTAAAAGAACCGGATTGGGATAAACGTTACAGGGAAGGTTTTTACAGTGGCATATTAGAACCCCATGAGCTTCTCGTAAAATACTGGCACAAAATACCCAAGGGCTATGTTATAGATGTGGCTATGGGCTATGGAAGGGATGCAAATTTTTTAGCATCAAAAGGCTACAAAGTAATTGGTATTGAAAAATCAAAAGAGGCAGTAAGGCTTTTTAAAGAGACATTTAAAAACCCGGATAGAGATATTACCTGTGTTTTAGGCGATGCGAATTATCTCCCCTTTAAGGTAAATAGTGTAGAGGCTATTATAGTTTTCTATTTTTTATTAAGGAACATCATAGGACAATTAAAAGACATTTTAAAAAAAGGTGGTATCATTATGTATGAGACCTATCTTAGAAGGCAAAACAAGTTAGATAGATGGAGAAATCCCGAATATCTCCTTGAAGACGGTGAACTATTTGGCCACTTTAAAGATTTTGAAATCTTACTTTACGAGGAACTAATAGCAGAAAAAGAGGGGAAGAAAAAGGCCATTGCAAGGCTTGTTGGGAGAAAAAGATGATTTTAGAATGGGATCCAGACAGACCGAGAAAGAAAATAACAGAACATATTAAGAATACCCTTATAGAGGGCGGTATAATAGCATATCCCACAGACACATTTTATGGGTTTGGCTGTGACCTTTTCAACATAAAGGCCATAAGGTTACTCTATCAAATAAAAAGGCTGGACTATAGAAGACCTATGAGTATAATCTGTAGTGATTTTAAAGAGATAAGTAAATACGCTGTTATAACAGACTTTGCCTTTGATATATTAAGAAGATATCTACCTGGGCCTTATACATTTGTTTTAAAGGCAAAAAAGATTATGCCAAAATTGCTTATGACAGATAAAAAAGAGGTAGGTATAAGGGTGCCAGACCACCCTGTGCCTATAGGTCTTGTTAAGTTGATTGAAAGACCTGTTATAAATACAAGTGCAAGGATTGCAGGTGAAGATATACTCACAGACCCAAAGGAGATAGAAAAGAAATTTAAGGGCATGATAGATCTTGTAATAGATGGAGGGATAATTATCGGTGAACCATCGACGGTCATAAGGATGATGGACGATAAAGTAGAGGTCTTAAGGGAAGGGAAGGGCCAGGTGATATATTAGTATCTCATGATTCTGACACAAAAGAGGATTCATCCGTTGATTGCTCGGCCTCCATGGCTTCATACATGGACTCTTCAAAGCCTTCTCCCATTTCGTCACCCAATTCCTTTCCCATTTTTTTCATAAATTTTTCAATACTTGAAGGGTCGTTTTCGTCAATGTCTGAAAATTTTGTGGGATCGAGGAGGCTTTCCATCCTCTTCTCCTCACTTTTTAATACCGCAACCCTTGAAATGATACGATCCACATTTTTGCTACCGCAGGACTTGCAATAAGGGTCTATTTCTTCTGATGCCCTCAAGAGCAAAAAGGAAGAGATTTTTTTACAATCATGACAGCGATATTCGTATATAGGCATGATTCTATCCTATTTTGTAATTTTTTTATGTTATTACTAATATAATGATCTTGATGGCCTGTTTCAACCCGTTTATTCTTTCTCTAATATATGCTTTAGCATTTCCCCTAATTTTTTCTCCTCACTTTCATCAGCATATTTCGGTTTTTCCACATCCGGGAATATACTGAAAATACCATTTACTATAACTTCTGCATGAGGGGGACAACCGGGCAGATGTATTCCTTTGTCTTTATTATGCTGTTGGCACATACCCATAAAGATATTTATTTCATCAGAATTTATGGGTTTAGGATTTTGTGGTCCTAAAAATACATTTACCTTTTTATCCAATAGCCTATCAATGAGTAGACTGTTTTTGTCTTTTGGGTCAAAACGGCGTAACTTTGCTAGGACAAAGTGTAGATAACCCCTGCATCCACTGCATGCACCACCGTCGTGAACAAAAAAATCTTTTCCACCGTTTATATCAATAACAGGTTGTTTAAAAGGGCTTTTTACATCTTCAATAGAGGCGCCTACAACATTGATTTTTTCCTCTTCCACAGGCCCCATCCCCTGCATATATGCAAAAAAGACAGGAGGTGAAGATAAGGGCTCTAAACCCATAATTCTCATGGTCACAGCATCAATGGCCACAGGATTTGTGCCTCCTATAAGGAGGTTCATCTGTTTAGGTGTACCTGATACAGGGCCAAAATCTTCCTGACCCACTAAACCGTCTATTATTGTTAGTTTTGGTTTTATTATTCGGTGGATATTTACAAGGTTCTGCCATAGTCCAAAATAATGGGTCATGTATTTCTCAAGGGGTGGGACAGCGCCCTGAAGGCTTTTTATGCTTAACGAAACGATTGCGGCAAAATGGATCTTCATCACAGGCACATTTATTATTACATCTGCCATATCCATGGTAATAGGTATGTTTCTTTCTGTCATGCGTTTTCCTTCAGGCACCTTTTTTTTGACTAACCTATCATTATTTAAGTCCACAAGGCTTATCTTTGATGGATCAAGCCCTATAAGTTTATTATAACCATAAAGTTCGAACATCTTTGTTGTGGCGCTTCTGTTAATAGATGAACCCTCGGCCACGATAATTTTTCCTGCCACAGGTAAAAGCATCTCAATCAGTGCCTTTATAACCCTTATATCTGTTACGATACCCCCTTTATATATGCCATCCTTTATCCCGTGGTCGCTAACTAAATTTGGTTTAATAACTACTGTATCACCTTTTTTTACAAATCTTTTTAAGCCACCCAATCTTTCTATTAAATTATACAGACTCCCTTTAATTTCTTCGTAATAAAGAGTTTTTGGTATGGATTCCACAGCAACGGTTTCCTTTTTTCTATAAGTTTTTACAGGTTTCTTAGCTTTTAGTTTTTCAAGGGCAATAGCTCCACTTAATTCCATTTTTACTATTTCATTGCCATTCTTTTTTATAGTTTTATATGGCCTAAACCCATATAGAAGTAGTAATTCGTATAAGTATTTATCTTGACGATCCAGCTGCCATGATATGAGTGTCTGTCTTGATATAAGTTCATCTATTATTTCATGCTCTATGTTTTTACCTCTATATTTTTCATCCATTGAAAATACTTCAACGCAGCTTATGTCTTTATTGTAGAGGATGGTGCCTATATCTTCTCTTCCTTTTTTAATAACATATTTAATGAGTTCTGGCCTTTCCAATAATGCGGTGTCCTTAGTATTTTTCAAAGATATGCCAAAGGACATGTTGCCTCCTTAAACCTATAATAATCTTTAGATTATCATATTTTAAAGGTCAACTAAACAACTTTGGCAAAAATATGCTATTATAAATGGATTTATGGTCATTATAAAAGCAAGGAAACTCACAAAATACTTTGGGCAAATATGTGCCGTAGATAATGTGGATTTTGATATAGAAAAGGGCGTGTGTTTTGGCTTTTTAGGACCAAACGGTGCAGGAAAGACTACTATTATGCGTATGTTCTACTGTATCGTTGCCCCAACAGCGGGACATATAGAGATAATGGGTATGGACATAAAAAGGCATGCATCAAAGATAAAATCAAAAATCGGTGTAATGCCCCAGGATAATAACCTTGATTTAGAGCTGTCGGCATTTAAAAATCTTATTGTCTACGGAAGATATTTTGAAATACCATATAAGATTTCAAAAAGATTGGCATACGATCTGCTCGATTACGTAGGACTTACGGAAAAGGCCCATGAAAATATAAGAAACCTATCCGGAGGTATGCAGAGGGCGCTTCTTCTTGCAAGGGCAATAATCAATTCCCCTGAGATTTTAATCCTCGACGAGCCCACAACAGGCCTTGACCCACACAGTAGACACAATGTTTGGCATAAACTAAAAGATTTAAAGGAAAAAGATACAACCCTCATACTTACTACCCATTACATGGAAGAGGCAGAAAAACTTTGCGACAAGGTGGCAATAATGGACAGGGGAAAAATCATTATCATAGATACCCCAAAGCACCTTATGGAAACATATGGCGGTAATTTAGAAGATGTTTATTTAAAACTAACAGGTAAAAAGCTCAAAGGAGAAGAAAACAATAATAACAATGAATATTAAAAGGGCATTCAGGGTATGGCAGAGACACTTTACCGTTTATACAAAACTATATAGAACAAGCATCGTGTTAAACTTTGTTGAGCCTGTTTTATATCTTGTGGCCTTTGGTATAGGGCTTGGTGCGTTTGTAAAGGATATAGAGGGGGTGCCCTACATAAAATATATTGCACCGGGCATTATTGCATCATCATCTATGTTTGCAGCTACATACGAATGCACCTATGGAACTTATGTGAGGATGACATTTCAGAAGACATTTGACGCCATACTTGCCACACCGATAAACATAGAAGACCTTGTGACAGGAGAGCTCTTATGGGGATCTACAAAAAGTGTATTTTACGGCACCATAATCATCGTAGCCATATCATTTTTTAAAATGGTTGATTCTATGTATGTTATATTTTTAATACCTGTGCTTTTTATAAGTGGTCTTATATTTGCAGAAATTTCCATGATATGTACGGCTATTGTGCCAGGCATCGATTCCTTTAATTACTTTTACACCCTTTTTATGACACCCATGTTTTTGTTTTCTGGCATATTTTTTCCATTAAAAACATTGCCTCCCATTATCTCAAAGATTGCATTCTGGACACCACTGTATCATCTTACTAACATATGCAGGGCCTGCGTTACAGGCAAATCAAATGTCATTATAGTCGATATTTTATGGCTTTTGGCAGCTGCCACAATCCTTGCACCGATTTCTTATGTTTTGTTGAAAAAAAGGGTTATAAAATGAATTATCTTGACATAGAATTTATCTTTGGCTATTATTTCAAATGATTATAGAGGTATATAAATTGTCGAATCTATTTTTAAATTTTGTCCCGCCCGGCCAAATCAGATAGGGTACCCGTGTGGTCCCCATCACAATACTAATCTAAAAAATAAAATTTTGTTTAAATTTAAGGGGTTAATAAATGAAATACATTTATTTTGATAATGCAGCGACATCCTGGCCAAAGCCTACTTGCATGATAGAGGCCATGGTAGACTTTAACAACAATATAGGTGCGAACCCGGGCAGGTCTGCCCACAGGTTATCCATTGAGGCTGCCCGTATTCTTTTTAATACAAGGGAGCTAATGGCATCTCTCATAGGTGCCAAAGACCCGGACACTATTATATTCACAAGAAATGCAACAAAAGGATTAAACATATTAATACATGGCTTATTAAAACCTGGTGACCATGTAATAACAACGAGCATGGAACACAACTCTGTGATGAGACCCCTTAGGTCAAAAGAGAAGGAAGGCATTGAAATAACAGTAATTAAAAGTTCATCAGAGGGAGAGCTTGACCCAAAGGATGTTTTAAAGGCTATAAAGAAAAATACAACCTTAATTATTACAACCCATGCATCAAATGTGGTAGGAACGATAATGCCCATTGATGAGATAGCAAAAATAGCCAGAGAAAGGGATATTATTTATTGTATTGATGGTGCTCAAACAGTGGGTAGCGTAAACATTCAAGTAAAGGAACAGCTTATCGACATCCTTGTATTTACAGGACACAAATCCCTTTATGGCCCCCAGGGTACAGGAGGCATTTATCTAAAAAAAGGCCTTGAAAAAAGGATAAAACCCCTTGAACAGGGCGGCACAGGAAGCAGATCCGAATATGAGGAGCATCCTGATTTTATGCCTGACAGGTTTGAATCAGGCACACCTAATACAATAGGCATTGCAGGTCTCGGCGCATCAATTGATTATATAAAAACATTGGGGGTAGAAAATATCAGAAAAAAGGAGATGCATCTTACAAAACTCTTTTTGGATGCCGTCACCTCTATAAAAGGTGTAAAGGTGTATGGGGTTAATGATGTTAACAAAAAAATACCCGTTGTCTCTTTTAATATAAAGGGTATGATGCCATCAGACATTTCTTATATACTCGATAGAGAATTTAATATTATGAGCCGTCCTGGACTGCACTGTGCACCATCGGCACATAGAACAATAGGCAGTTTTCCAGAGGGCACAGTCAGGTTTGGCTTTGGTATGTTCAACACAGAAGAAGAGATAAAAATTGCTGCTGAAGCCATTGAAAAGATTGCATTAGGACAAAAAAAGAAACAATAGCAACCCTAATTAAATATTAAATAAAAAGTAGGAGGAATCATGAAAGAAACGGTTGATGCAAGGGGTCTTGCCTGTCCCCAACCTGTGCTTTTAACAAAAAAGGCATTGGAGACAGAGAAGGACATAACAGTGATTGTGGATAATACAGTGGCCTTAGAGAATGTAAAGAGATTTGCCATAAATGCAGGTTGTTTAGTTGATGTAAAAGAATAGCCAAACAATGTTTTTTTCATACACATTTTAAAGACAGAAAACACAAACATTAAAGAAGAACATTCAGAAGAGATATCCTGTGAGATTGAAAAAAAAGACCCTTCTAAGGGGCCTGTAATTGTTGTTGTTTCATCAAACAAAATGGGTCTTGATGATGATGAACTGGGCATTGTGCTTATGAGGTCTTTTTTACATACCCTTACTGAAATAGATACAAGACCTGATGTTTTGATTTTATATAATGGAGGGGTAAAATTGGCTATTGAGGGTTCAGATGTATTGCACGATTTAAATGCCCTAGAGAATCAAGGGGTAAAGGTCCTTGTATGTGGCACGTGCCTAAATTTTTTCAATCTCAAAGAAAAACTAAAGGTTGGGAGCATCTCGAACATGTATGACATAACAGAGACTCTGTTTAAGGCAAAAAAGATAATAAGGCCTTGATTAAATTATAATTTTAATATCGTTTCTATTTGACAACATCAGTCCATTATGGCAATTTTTAAAAAACAAAGATAAAACAATAAAATTGTCCTTGCTGGGGGGTTATGCTTCGAATACTCTGTGAAGGTAAGGGAGGCGATAGAGGCATAGGGAGACAGAAAAGAAATATTTTGTAGAGTTTGGTCTAAAAAATCATATATAATATTAAAAAATTTTAGTTTCCATTTAGGAGGAAAGGATGAATATTTTTACTGCAGCAGATATATTTCAATTTGCAATAAGGGTTGAAGAATATGGTGAGATCTTTTATCACAAGGCAGCATTAAATGCCACAAGGGATGAGGTAAGAAAGATATTTAACAGGCTTGCCGATGAAGAGATTAAGCACAAAAGGATCTTTCAGGAACTATACGAAAAGATTCAGGACAATAGACCTCCGGAGAGTTATCCCGGTGAATACATGGCAAATTTGAGGGATTTCATAGACGGGAAGGTGATTTTTGTTAAACAGTCTCAAGAGAAAGAGCTTGCCATAATCCAAGATGAAGTGGTTGCCATTGATTTTGCGATTCAGCGTGAATTAGATTCCATATTGTTTTATCAGGAATCAAAGGGGTTTGTACACGAGGGCCAGCAAAAACTAATAGATGAAATCATAAAAGAAGAGAGAACACATTTTGCATTACTAACGGAGTTGAAAAAATCTTTAAATAAATAAAATCTTAAAAAAGTAAGGTTAAAATTCTGTTGTGTTTTTATACTTTGTTAATAAATCCATGTGTATTATCTTACCAAGCCGGTCTTCTGTTAAATATTTTTCTAAATCTTTTGCTATGTTTTCCCATATATCATCTGAGAGACCTTCCATTAAATCAACGGGGATGAATACCCTTTTTGTCTCTTCTGTTACTTTATCTTTGTTGCACTGTCTCCAGACCCATCTCCTTGTCAAAACCTCTTTTTCATCCTTATATACCACTTCATTTTTTTCAACAGTTTCCAGTTCACCAGAATCCATAGGATAAAAAGGCTCATTCCCCTGGGCAAAGGCGAGATAGATGTTGCCATCGATGGGCTCTAATGCATGGCCACCCATAGGCACCAGATACTTCAACGATATGGAATTATAAATATCAACTACAGGATTTATCCTTGGAATCTCCCCACTTTTTAACACCCTTCTTAATAGTGCCTCTATGGAACTATAATATTTAGAAGCAGATATACCGATTTTTTTAAATGCATCTCTCCAGATTACAATATGGGGATGATCCTGTGGTTTATCATAAGAAAAAGATGCTGTAAGGTCTTTGATAATAGGGCCTAATCTATCCTCACCGTATTTTGTATTATCCACTTCACAGACAAAAACGCCAATTTTAAGGCCCGGAAAAATATCAAAAAGCTTACCTTCAACAGAGAACTGCATTATCTTTTCTTGGAGGCAACGCTTAATCTTGTTATTGCCTTATTAAGGGCAGTTTCTTGTATCTTGTATTCTGGTGAATCAGGGCTCAACTCCTTTAATGCAGCCTCTGCACTCTCCTTTGCCACCTCTGCCCTTTCTATGTCTATCTCATCTGCCATCTCTGCTGATTCGAGAAGCATGAGGATTTTATCGTTAACTACTTCGGCAAAGCCACCACCTGCGGCAATGTAGTAAGTCTTTCCGTCTTTTACATACCTTACTTCACCGATATCCACTGTTGTTAAAAACTGGATATGGCCTGGCAGTATCCCGAACTCACCTAATTCGCTTTTTGCCTCGAGGAGTTCCACCTGTTCTTTTACAAGCACCCTTTCCGGCGTTATTATCTCAAGGTCAAGCTGGCTCACCTCTTATCTCCTTATTCCATGAGTTTCTTGGCTTTTTCTACTGCTTCCTCAATGGATCCTACCATGTAGAATGCCTGCTCTGGAAGGTCATCATGTTTACCTTCTACTATTTCTTTGAATCCCCTTATAGTATCTTTTAAAGGCACGTATCTTCCAGGTGTTCCTGTAAATTGCTCTGCCACGAAAAAGGGCTGGGAGAGGAATCTTTGAATCTTCCTTGCCCTTGCTACTATGATCTTATCTTCTTCAGACAGTTCATCCATACCGAGGATTGCGATAATATCCTGTAATTCTTTATATTTCTGGAGAATTCTCTGCACTTCACGGGCAACATAGTAATGTTCTTCTCCTACAACCTTTGGATCGAGGATTCTGCTTGTAGAGTCAAGGGGGTCCACTGCTGGGTATATACCGAGTTCTGCAATCTGTCTTGAGAGAACCGTTGTTGCATCGAGATGGGCAAAAGTTGTTGCAGGGGCCGGGTCTGTTAAGTCGTCGGCAGGCACATAGACTGCCTGGACCGATGTAATGGAGCCTTTAAGCGTTGAAGTAATACGTTCTTGCAATTCTCCCAAATCTGTTGCAAGGGTTGGCTGATAACCCACTGCCGATGGCATCCTGCCGAGAAGCGCCGACACCTCTGAGTTTGCCTGGGTAAATCTGAATATGTTGTCTATAAATAAAAGCACGTCCTGGCCTTCTTCATCTCTAAAATATTCTGCTGCTGTTAAAGCGGTTAAGCCTATCCTTGCACGGGCTCCTGGCACCTCTGTCATCTGACCGTAAATCAATGCACATTTATCTATAACCCCTGATTGCTTCATCTCAAGCCAGAGGTCGTTTCCTTCCCTTGTTCTTTCGCCGACACCACCAAAAACTGAGATTCCACCGTGGTGCATGGCAATATTGTGTATCATCTCCATAATAACAACTGTTTTACCCACGCCCGCACCACCGAAAAGTCCAACTTTACCGCCTTTAGGATAAGGTTCAAGGAGGTCTATAACTTTAACCCCTGTCTCAAGAAGCTCAATTTTTGTATTCTGCATGGTAAGTGGTGGGGCAGGTCTATGAATGGGATATTTCATCTTTGTTTCAATGTCTGGACCACCATCAACGGGCTCACCTATAACATTTAAAACCCTGCCGAGTATCTCTTTGCCAACGGGAATCGTTATCTGTGTACCCCTGTATATTGCCTCCTGGCCTCTCACAAGCCCATCTGTGGTATTCATAGCTATGCACCTAACTGTGCTATCACCTATGTGCTGTGCCACCTCGAGAATGAGATTTTCCGGTTTATTGCTTATAGTGGGATTTGTTATAAAAATTGCTCCATAGATTGGTGGAAGGTTGTCGGACGGAAACTTTACATCTACTACCGTTCCTATGACCTGCACTATCTTACCTTTTACTTCCACGCTCATGTGTTTTTTCCTCCTTTAAGTTCCTCTCCTTTATGTTCCTTTCAATGCTTCTGCGCCACCAACAATATCAAGCATCTCTTTGGTAATACCTTCCTGCCTTCTCTTGTTATAGATAAGGGTTAAGGTATTTACCATTTCTGTGCAATTCTTCGTTGCGTTTTCCATGGCGCTCATTCTTGCAGCATGTTCTGAAGTTTGTGAATCAACAATGGCATAATATATCTTTGTGCTTAAAAATTTCGGGATAATTGCATTTACAATCTTTTCCCTTGATGGCTCGTATAGATAATCTCCTTCGTATTCTTCTTCTGATGGCATAATGGGCAAAAATTCTTCAAGCCTTACCACGTATTTAACAGCAGATTCAAAATGTGTATAAATAAGATAAATCTTATCGTATTCACCGTCTATGTAAAATTTAATAAGCTCAGATGCTACCTCTTCTGAAAAATCCATTCCCACGAGTTTTACATCAAGTCTTTCTTTTATGATGTTTATTTTTCTCCTTGCAAGATAATCTCTTACCTTTCTGCCAAAAACATATACATGAATATTTTCATATTTATCTTTGTTCTGGGCTATAAAATTTTCAACAGCAAGTCCAATATTTGAATTAAAACCACCACACAGCCCCCTGTCTGAGGCTATGGCAACAATAAGCACATTTTTTATTTCTTCCCGCTCTGTTAAAAGGGGATGTGTATCCTTTGGAAGCTTTGTTATGATCCTTCCTACGAGATTTTCCATCTTTTTTGCATAATCTTTTATCTTTTCATAGGCATCCTGCGCTCTTCTTAACTTGGTTGCAGAGACCATTTTCATGGTCCTTGTTATTGACTGTGTGCTGTTTATACTGTTTATCTTTCTCTTTATATCCCTTAAAGTTGCCATCGGACATCCTTATTTAACTTATTTAATATGTAAATATTTCTTTAAATTTTTTCAGTGCATTATGGAGTTTGTCGTTAATAGAAGCATCTATCTCTTTCTTTTCTTTTATTTCATTAAGAATGTCTTTATGTTTTTCATCCATGTAATTCAGCATTTCCCTTTCGTATTTCTTTAAGGCGCTCTCGGGATATGTGTCAATGTATCCGTTAGCACTTGCAAAAAGTAACACCACCTGTTTTTCAACGGGCATCGGCACATACTGGTCCTGTTTTAAAATCTCTGTAAGCTTTGAACCCCTTGCAAGGAGTGCCTGCGTGACTTTATCAAGGTCGCTTCCGAACTTTGCAAATGCGGCAAGCTCTCTATACTGGGCAAGTTCAAGTCTTAGTCTACCTGCTACCTGTTTCATTGCCTTTATTTGTGCATTACCACCAACCCTTGAAACAGATATACCCACATTGATGGCTGGTCTTATGCCTGCATAGAAAAGCTCAGGTTCAAGGTATATCTGACCGTCAGTAATGGAGATAACATTTGTAGGGATATATGCAGAGACGTCACCGGCCTGTGTTTCGATGATGGGTAATGCAGTAAGGGAACCACCGCCATGGGCATCGTCCCATTTTGATGCACGCTCCAGCAATCTTGAGTGGAGATAGAATATGTCACCAGGGTATGCTTCACGTCCCGGTGGTCTTCTTAAAAGCAATGATAACTGCCTATAGGCAACGGCATGTTTAGATAAATCGTCGTAAACAACAAGGGCATGCCTGCCAGTATCCCTGAAGTATTCACCCATTGAGCAACCTGCAAAAGGTGCGATATACTGTAGTGGCGCTGCATCGCTTGCTGTGGCTGCTACAACAGTTGTGTATTCCATTGCGCCATACTGGGTTAATGTATCAACAATTCTTGCCACTGAAGACCTTTTTTGACTTATGGCCACATATATGCAGAAGACATTACTGCCTTTTTGATTGATTATCGTATCCAATGCAATGGCTGTTTTACCTGTCCCCCTGTCACCGATAATCAATTCCCTCTGACCTCTTCCTATGGGAATCATGGCATCTATGGCCTTTATACCTGTCTGAAGTGGTTCCTTAACGGGCTGGCGGACAACAACACCAGGTGCGATCTGTTCTATATTTCTGTATTCCTTAGCCTCAATAGGTCCTTTTCCGTCAATGGGATTACCTAAGGCATCTACAACCCTGCCTATGAGTGCCTCACCAACAGGCACCTGGGCAATCCTGTTTGTTCGCTTTACGATCTCACCCTCTTTTATCTTAAAGTCTTCACCGAACACAACGGCACCGATATTATCCTCTTCAAGGTTCAAAACCATACCTATAATACCATATGGAAATTCGAGCAACTCACCGGCCATGGCATTTTCGAGACCGTAAATCCTTGCTATACCATCACCGATAGAGATAATGACCCCTGTTTCTTTGAGGTCTATTTCTCTTTCAAACCCTGAAATTTTCTGTTCTATAATCCTACTTATCTCATCAGCCTTTATTTCCATATATTCTACTCCTTCAAAATATTTTCCTTAAGTATTTCAAGCTGTCTTTTAATGCTCCCGTCAAATATCGTGCCCCTTAAAGAGACCTTTACCCCTCCTATCAGTGTTTTATCTTCTATGGGGTCTAATACTACATCCTGTTTTAGTTTTTCTTTTAGGGCGCCTTCTATACGCCTTTTTGTTTCCTCATCAAGGGGGAATGCTGACCATATTGTCCCCCTGACCCTTCCTTCTTTTTCATCTACAAGTTCACTGTATACATCCCTTATTGCGCTAAGATAATTCATGCGGTTTCTTTCAAGAAACATCATAAGCAGATTGGAAAGGGGTGTGGATACCTTAAATGTCCTTAAAACCTCGCTTAAAATATCCTTTCTTTTACTCATCTCAAGGATGGGTAGGGTCAAAGGTCTGCCGAGCCTCGGCTCTTTTACAAAAAAATCAAGAAGAGTGTTAAACTCTTCAAGGTATTCTTTATATTTACCATTTTTTACGCCTACTGCGAACAGACCATTTGCATATCTTTTGGCTATTGAACGGCTAATCAATTCATGCTCCTTATTTTTTCTATAAATTCATCAACCATTCTCATATGGTCTGATTTACTGAATTTCTCCCTGAGTATCTTCTCTGTCTTCTCCATGGTCATTCTTGCAATCTCTTCCTTTATCTTACCCATAATTTCCTTTGCCTCTTGCTCATATGTAAGCCTTGCCTGTTCTTTAATGCGAGCGGCAAATTGATTTGCTTCTGTCAATATCTTTTGCTTTTCCTTTTCCGTTTCTTCCATTACAGATTTTTTGAATGCCTCTATCTCATCATTTAATCTTGACAGTTTTTGTTCGTACTGGGCCTTAAGGGCTGTTGCCTCTTGTAGCGCCTTCTCTGCATCCTCATATTTCTGTTTAATCGTCTTGTGTCTGCTTGCAAGATAATTTTTCAGGGGTTTTCCTGCAAATTTAATCAATAAACCTACAAGGACTGCAAAGTTTATAAATTTAAATACCCAATCTAACCAGGATTCAGAACCACCGGACATTATATGCTCCTTTTTAATATTTTTTCAGCTGCCTCTGACGAAAGCCTGTCCACTTCCATCTTTAGAGATTCAAAGACCTTTTTTTGATCCTCCTGAATCTGTCTTTTTATCCTGGAGAGTTCTTCTGATAATTCTTCCCTTGCCTTTTCTATTATACGCATGGAAGTATTGTGGGCTTCTGTTATTGTTGAATCCTTTTCCTGGATTATTGGTCTTTTCAGTTCTAAGACCTTTTCTTCATATTGTTTTTGCAGTTTCTCCACATCTTCCTTTAATCTTTTTGCCTTTTCAAAGTTAGAGCCAATAGCGTCTTCTCTTTTGTTGAGTATTTTTAAGACGGGCTTAAAAAGAAATATGTTTAATAAAATAAGGAGAATTAAAAAATTGATGAATTGAATGAGCAGGGTGTAATTGAAATCTATCATTTTAGAACCCCATTTTTACAAAAGAATTATTTCACATAGTGTTTGTATCATAAAAAAAATTTTTTTTCAAATTTTTTTATCAAATTTTTTTATTTTTTTATTTTCGAGTTTAATCAAATTTGGTTAGTCTGATCTGTTTGAAAATTAACAATTTTTGAAGGCTTCTCATCCATTGTAATCTTGCCATTGTATATGCCGCCTTCTGCTATGGAGATCTTCCCTGTTATGATATTACCGTTAACATAGCCTTTTTGGCCAATTTCTACTAAATTTTCTGCATTAATATTGCCTTCGACCCTTCCCCCTATATTTGCATTTTTTACAGTAATATCCCCCTTTATATAAGCCTTTTCTCCCACAATGAGCGTATCGGCTACAATGGTACCCACAAACTCACCGTCAATCCTAAAGCTCCCTTTTACTGATATATCACCCTTAAAGGAGCTACCTGGACCTATGAAAGAGGCCAATCTGTTTTTTTCACCACTTCCAAACATTATTTTCCTGCCTTAAATATTTTTAATGGGTCTAAGGGTTTACCGTTTTTAAAAACACTATAATGGACATGAGACGACTGGGCATTACCTGTTGAACCTATATAGGCAATAACATCACCCCTTTTAACGTGCTGTCCAACGGTTACTACATTTCTGCTGTTATGGGCATATAAAGTGGAAAAACCAAAGCCGTGTTCAATAACAACTACATTCCCATAGCCACCGTAATATCCGGAAAAGGATACAAAACCATCGGCTGTGGCCTTAACAGGCGTTCCTGCCTTAGTGGTTACATCAACGCCATTGTGAAAATGTTCTCTATTGTCTATTGGATGGATTCTTTGACCGAATCGGGAGGATATGTTGCCAGAAACAGGCAGGCCCTTTGGTGTTGCCTTATAGATATCTTTTTGTTTTGCCATATATTTTTTAATACTCTCCACAGAATCAACGGTCTTGGCAATCTCTTTCTTTAATTCAATAAAATCTAATTCATCTTCTTTGTCTGAAATTTTATCTGAACTATAATTTTTTATGACCTCTTCCTTTGAATTGTATGAAAGTAACCTCTTTAATTCCTTTTCGTTTTCTTTTAGGTTCCCTAATGTTGATTGCAAATCTTTAAATTCCTTTGAATAAGCCTCTAATTTCTCCTTCATCCTATAGTATTCGGCTTTCTCCTTCATTCCCATGAATATATATGTTACACCGCTGCAAATACATACCATAAAAAGAATAACAACAAAAACCGGTAGTTTTATATTAAAAGGGGTTTTGCTCGTATGTGGGATAATCATTATCGTTATCGATTGGGAGGCTTTTTTAAGTATTTTTCTTAAGCCTTTTTTAAGCAATTTTTACCTCAAAATTTTAAAGATTTTTTAAGAAGATTAATGTTAACATTTAAAAAGAATTTTTGTAAAGAAAAAAATATTATATCAATTTAGATATGGCTACCTATTCTTTGACCGCAATTACTTCTTTTGGAATGGAATCTATCCTTGCCCGGGAATTAAAAGAAAAGGGGATTAAAGACCTTGTCGTTGAAAACGGAAAGGTCTCTTTTAATGGAGATGAACACGATATAGTAAGATGTAATATCTGGTTAAGGACAGCAGACAGGATTTTGATGAATTTAAAAAGCTTTCAAGCAAAAGATTTTGAAGAACTCTTCCAAAATACCCTATCCATTGAATGGCCGGATATTTTGCCTATGGATAGTATAATCCATGTTGTAGGTAAATCAGTAAGGTCTAAACTCTTTAGCATTAGACACTGCCAGTCAATTGTAAAAAAGGCGATAGTTGAGGCAATGAAAAGGCGCCACAAAATCGAAACATTTCCAGAAACAGGACCACTTTATAAGATTGAAATATCTCTTTACAAGGATCATGCAACAATTTCCATGGATACTACTGGAATGGGTCTGCACAAAAGGGGTTATAGAACAGAATCAACCCCTGCGCCTTTGAGAGAAACAGTTGCAGCAGGCATTATACTACTTAGCAGATGGGATCCAGCATACATGCTTGCAGATTTGTTCTGTGGTTCAGGGACAATACCAATTGAAGCAGCACTTTTGGCAAGGAATATAGCCCCTGGCATAAACAGACATTTTGTATCCGAAGATTGGTGGCAGACACCAAAAGCATTATGGGATAAGGAAAGAAAAGAGGCAAAAGGGGCAATAAAAAAAATACCACATAAAATACTTGCCTCAGATATTGACGAAAATGCATTAAGAAAGGCAAAACATAATGCCATCAAGGCAGGTGTTTATGAATGTATATCCTTTGAGAAGAAAGATTTTAATGATTTCAAACCAGAATCGTCTTATGGATATGTTATATCAAATCCTCCATATGGAGAACGTATAGGAGATAAAGATACAGTAGAAAGGATATACACAGGGCTGGGAAGGCTATACAAAAGGCTCAAAAACTGGTCTTTTTTTATACTTTCGCCACACCCTGAATTTCAAAGGCTTTTCAACAAGAAAGCGGAAAAAAATAGAAAAATCTATAACGGAAAGATAAAATGCTATTTTTATCAATATGGTCTGAATAGATAGGATTTTTTTTCTGTGGCAATACCTTTATTCTTTAAGTCATTACTTAATTTGTTACAAAGCATAGTGGCAATTTTGGTGAAAAAACCAGGCATAAAATATAGGATAAGGCACATGCTTTGGTTTACACCATATTTTGATTATTTTTTGTGTAGATGAAATCCTTTGATGTTCTTATTATTTCAAGGTGTAGTTTTTCATTTTTGATATCCAATCCGGTTTTTTTAATTGTTATATATGTGCATATTAAGATATAATTTCTGGCTTTTTTAGCAGATATTATTTATACGCAAATATGTGCGGATTAATTTATAAATAATAAAGGGGTCAAAATTTAAAAAATTCTTGACACAAGCACATTTAAAAGTCATTATTAATCAGTTCATTAAATGAACAAATCAAAAACATGTTTTTTCTTAACAGTATCAATGCTGTAATGGCGGTAGCCTGTTTATTTTATCATGGATGAGATAGAATTCAAGGCATTAAGAGAGATATCAAATAATGGCAAACTCTCCCAGAGAGAACTGTCCAAACGGATTGGCATAAGCCTTGGAAGTGTTAACTATGTGTTAAAAAGGCTCATGGAAAAAGGCCTTATAAAGGCAATGCGCTTTAAAAATTCACAGAACAAGCTTGCCTATATATATGTGTTGACCCCCAAGGGAATAGAGGAAAGGATAAATCAGACAAAGGTGTTTTTAAAGAAGAGCTACGAGGAATATATAGAACTCAGAGCTGAGATTGAAAGGCTGACAAGAGAAAAAACAAAGCAATGAAGGGGGACGGAAAAACGATAAAGATACGGACAATTACAAAAAATGAATAAAAAAGACCTTATGGAACACATAAAGGACGAGATAGAGGAACATATAGAGATTGCAAAACTTCTTCTTGATGACAAAGAGTTGCAATCGAAAATATTTCAGGCAAGCCTAATGATGGTAGAATCTATAAAATCAGGAGGGACCATATTTTTTTGTGGCAACGGTGGCAGTGCCGTCGATGCCCAGCACATGGCAGGGGAATTTGTATGCAAATTTTATAAAGACAGAGAACCTTTGCCAGCGATAGCATTAACCACAGATACATCAATTTTAACTGCTGTCTCAAACGACTACTCCTATGACCACATTTTTAGTCGCCAGGTTAAGGCAATTGGTAGAAAAGGCGATGTCCTATTAGGTATAAGTACAAGTGGTAGCTCCAAAAATGTCCTTGAAGCCTTCAAGACTGCCCGCCAGATGGAGTTAAAAACTATTCTACTTACAGGCCAAACTGAAAAAGAAATAGCCCAATTCAGTGACATTATAATCAAAATCCCATCAACTGATACTCCTCGTATTCAGGAAATGCACCTTTTGATAGAACATATCATCTGTGAGCTTGTGGAAGAGGCGTACATGAAACAAAAAAATTATAAAAGAGGTGTTTAAATGTCCATTTTTATCATTGCAGAGATAGGGATTAACCATAATGGTGATATTGAAATCGCGAAAAAGTTGATAGACGTAGCAAAAGATGCAGGGGCAGACGCTGTTAAATTTCAAAAAAGGACAATAGATCTCGTCTATTCAAAGGAATTTCTCGATTCTCCTCGGGAGAGCCCCTGGGGCCATACCCAGCGTGCCCAGAAGGAGGGGCTGGAATTTGGATTAAAGGAATATCAGGAGATAGACAGGTACTGCAAGGAAAAAGGGATCGAATGGTTTGCATCTGCCTGGGACATTGAAAGTTTAAGGTTTTTAAGGCAGTTTAACCTGAGATACAATAAAGTAGCCTCTGCCATGATCGTATACGAAGAATTCTTAAAAGAGGTTGCCTCAGAAGGAAAGTATACCTTTATCTCAACAGGCATGAGTAAAGTTGAGGATATCGATAAGGCAGTAGAAATCTTCAGAAGTGCAGGGTGTCCTTTTGAACTCATGCACTGCGTATCCACTTATCCCATGGATGATGAAGATGCCAACTTGAGACGCATTATAACCTTAAGAGAGAGATATAAATGCAATGTTGGCTACAGTGGTCATGAGGTAGGTCTTGCCGTATCCTATGCTGCTGCTGCCCTGGGTATTACATCTTTAGAAAGACACATCACCCTCGACCGCGCAATGTACGGGTCAGACCAGGCAGCATCTGTAGAACCTGCTGGTTTCAGGATGCTCGTAGGTGCCATAAGGAAGATAGAGAAGGCCATGGGCACAGGAGAGATCAACATGCACCCAAAGGAGGTGCCAATAGCAAAAAAATTGAGATCCCATATACCCTTTGAGGCCCATGAATAAATGAAAAAGATCGTTGCCATCATCCTTGCAAGGGGAGGGTCAAAAGGGATACCAGATAAGAATATTATAGACTTCTGCGGTAAACCACTTCTCGTATGGACCATTGAGCAGCTAAAGGGGGTAAAAGGTCTCAATTCCATATGGGTCAGTTCAGACAGTGAAAGGATCCTCTCCATAGCCAGTTCCTTTGGTATAAATACAATTAAAAGGCCAGAAGAGCTATCAGGGGATATGGCGAGCTCTGAATCGGGCTGGTTACACGCCCTTGAGGTGATAGAAGAAAGGATAGGAGAGATTTATGCTGTATTAGCCCCCCAGGTTACTTCCCCTATTAGGGAATCTAAGGACATGGAGCGAGGGCTTATAGAGTTTGAAAGAGGTGAATATGACTCTATGTTTTCCTGTAGCCCGGCAGAGGACCTCCTCTTGTGGGAGAAGAGTTTTGAAGGTGATCTAAGAAGCATAAACTACAATTATAGAAACAGAGGGAGAAGACAGGACAGACCCAAACAGTATATTGAAAACGGCTCATTCTATATATTTCGTCCTGAGATACTTAGAAAATACAATAACCGCCTTGGTGGTCGTATTGGCATGGTGGAGATGGAGTTCTGGAAGATGTTCGAGATAGATACGATGGAGGATTTAAAGATGTGCGAGATAATGATGAGGGAATTTTTGCTCAAAAAGGATGATGGAGAGGTTAAAACTAAATGAAAGAAGCAAAAGAACGATTGGTCTGGTTTAACGGTAACTTTGTTCATGAAAAAGATGCCAAAATCTCCATCTATGACTCTGCCCTTATGTTCGGGGATATGGTCTTTGAGATGACAAGGTCCTTTAATAAAAAACAGTTCAAGCTCCGTGAACACTTGGAACGCCTCTATGCTGGCATTAAGATCTTACGTATCCCCATCTCAATGACCATAGAGGAGATGGAAAAGGCCTGTTATGAGACTATAGA
>JAKORG010000004.1 GCA_029777945.1 Deltaproteobacteria bacterium
CTTTGAAGATGTATTTGTATCCTATTACTGCCTCGTAACCTCTAAATACCTCTGTAGTGATGATAAACCCTTGAGGTACGGGAAATTCGAACGATGAAAGGACCTTTAAAAAATAACCCTTATTGCCTATTAGTATAGGGTTATCAGTATTTTTATCCCTTTTGTTTATAGGTGAAATGGCAAGCTCAGGAATATATCTCATAACGAGGTTTAAGATCTCTTTATTATTTTTGAATCGCTCCAGTTCTGCTGTTAGGTTTCTTATTATGGTATTTATGAGGTTGTCGAAGAGTTGCAGTCCAAAACCTGACGAGACAAGGGCACGGAGCAAATTTTCTGATTGTTGGTATATTACCTCTTCAGTATTTTGGTGTTGTTCAAACCAGTTCCTTTTTATATCCTTTTCTATAATCTGCCTTATTATGATGGGAAGGTTTATGCCATGGACATCTATGTAGTAGTCGTGGATGATATCCTGAATACCCTTTGAGATGAATTTAAAAATATCCACATACTGGTCTATGGAAAATTGTCTTATCTTTAATGCACTTGTTATGTATTTCGTCTTTTCACTCAAACTCTCCACAGAAATCCCATCAAGCTCAAGTGCCTTTAAATATAGCCATAGGTATTTATTTATCATGATGAGCGTGCTTTTTGTGATGAACTTTAAGTTAAGAGAGGTCGCAAGCCTTTCAAAGAGAATCGTTGCAAGGCTTTCTAAGCGAAATGTAAGCCCCATGGCTTCAAATTTTTCTTCTTTGTAAGTGCCGTACATAGAAGGTATTCCCGCTGCAATATGTCTCTTGTAATAAATGTTTTCGAATGATTCTGTTTTTTTTGATGAAAGTATCCTTTCCTTCAGGATGGTAAGAAATTCCAGGATAATTACGAGGCTTTTATAATAGTCGCCTTTTTTCATTGACCTTTTTAATTTATTGATGCTTGACAGGGAAAATATACCCGATGATTCTAAGTCTTTGATGAGTTCCACATGATTTGCATTGTATTTTTTATATAAGAGTTGATAAAATCTTATCATAAGATAGGCCTTTTCCCTATCTTTTTCTGTTACACCCCTTATCTTTTTAAACTTTTTCTCTGTATCTTCCTTTTCCCATGTGAGAAGTTCTTCTGGGTTATTATTAATGGAAGTCATAACCCATTTGAAAATATTATGCATGCCGTCATAGTATTTCCCTTCGCATTTGAGCTGGTTGTATATCTCCTCTGGTATAAAATTTTTCAAACCATCCTTAATGCCCGTTGACCAGAATTTGAAGATCTCTTCAATAAAGTTGACAAGGAGGCTGTTGCTTTCCACATGGGATTGCTTTCTTAAAAAATTTATAAGCTTATCATTTCTATGGGACATCTCATCTACATCTGTAGATATGGCCCTTAGCTCTCCTTCTGCACCGATTTCTGTAAAAAATATAGGAAACATCCTGAGTAATTGTTTAATAAGATTATAGGCCGGGCCAATGTCTGAATTAAGTAGTTTTGATATGTCTTTCTGGATGAGGTCTGTGTCTTTTACAAAAACACCGCCGAGCTTAAGGTTAATAATAAGGGCTGATAGCAGTCTTTTTGTCCATCTCGGCTTCATGGCAATAATTTCTAACCATGACCTTATATTCTTGATATGGGCTGGATTTGCTACCACCTGCCATTCTATTGTTGTTCCCTTTATTTCAGGATACTGAAAACCAAAAGAAATGAGTTCATCAATAAATGTATTAACCAATTTATGGTTATTTTGTAGAAAGACTTCTTTTCCCACTGTTGTAATGCAGTCAATTATGGCCGCTTTCTGCTCCGTATACGAGGCACTGCCCTTAAGCATATTAAAAAACGCCTTAATAAAGCTGTCCATCTCATCTTGATTTAATTCTTTAAATACCCTTCCGAGACTTCTGTTTATTTCGAGGAGTATGTTCGTATATACATCAGACAGGGCGTGAACATTCATCATATTATAGAGAAAATTGAGTTTTATATTCTTACCTTTATCTTTTAGTGCCTCAAGTCTTTCAATGGCGTCAGCGGCAAGAAAATATCCGTCTATTATAAGGGAGTGGTCAGGCAAATCAATAAATGCAGTTATAAATTCATAGAAATCTCCATTGTCGTTTTTTTCGATTTCATCAATTTTTGTAAGCAGGGTTTTTATATAGTCATGGCTTAAAGGATATACAATATTTTTAATCTGGTTTCTTTCTTCTTCAAGCAATTCATTGTTTCCCATGTGCCATAAGAGAGGGTTTGGCTGATTTAACCAGTAAAGATAGGTTTCTCTAAATACCTCCTGCACAAGCTTTTTAAAATAAGGCGTTGAAATTTCTATTTTTTCCTCCAGTATGGTTTTTAACAGGACTTTTAAACTGCCTGTGGTCTTTTTAAAAACACTGTTTTCCGATGCTGCAATCTTATAAATGGCCTCTACGGCATCGTTTAAAAAGGTAATATTTCTCTTTTTATGAATCCCGCTTTTTGTAAGAACAATAAGAAGATATTCGAAAATATACCTCGCAGCAGTCTCTTTTATACCTTCTTGTGGGCATCTTTTTATGATATCAATATAAATTTCAAGGATGGTTCTTATTGCGCTGGCACCGTCTTTGTGGTTGTTAAAAGTATAAAAATCACCAATGGATATTGTCTTTAGTAGTTTAAGACAGTATTCCCAGTTTACATAGGGATGGTTTAGTTCTTTTAAAAGTTCTTCTGTTTGTTTTGACAACCCAAAATGCTCCTTTGAAATATCAAGAAGAATACTATACCTTTCAGGTATCTCAACAGGCACCGCAGTCCTTTCGAGGTTTACTTCAAGGGCACTGGGATATGTTTTTATGTTCTCTTCTCGTTCCAATGTAAGCCTCCATCTTTCAAATTCTCATATATTATATTACAACAAAATTATTGGGATTATAATTTATTTCTCAGCATTTAATTTTCTGTATTTCGATAAAAGACTTGCTTAATACCACAGTTTATGTATATTTGAATAATCTATTACAATAAAAGATCCCATGAAACTTACTATGAAACACATTGTGAAAAGTTCAGCTTTTACCCTGATTCCTCTGGCATTAACATTTGTAACACTAAATTTTTATGGATTTGTAAAGCCTTTTATACTTGTCCTGCTCCTATTTATCCTCTTTTTTATATATTTAAAAGCAGGGTTTAAAAATGCCTTTATGTTTTCTGTCACTCTTTTTATTTCCACTATAATTTTAAATTTTTTGGTAGCCCTATTTTTAGAAGATAAAATGTATTATAGACCCTATGAAAAACTTTCCGTTTACAATGCGGAATTGGGAAGAAAATTATACAAGAAAAACGCAGACATGATATTTAATATGCCCTTTGGAGACATTAAGGCAGTGGGAAATTTAAAAGATATTGATTTAGAGCCGAGAAAGATAAGATTTAAAACAGATTCTTTAGGTTTTAGAAATAACGGTAATTATAATGGTGAAAAATATGTAATAGTAGGGGATTCTTTTGTCGCGGCAAATGGGACAGACCAGGTGGATATCATTACAACGCAACTAAAAAACAAATGGAATAAAAGCGTATATAGCCTGGGATATGAAGGAGGTATTCCAGAATATGTGAGATACGTATTGTATTTAAAAGGAAAAACAGAAAAAGATTTCAAGGTCTTGATTTTTCTGTTCGAAGGTAATGATTTTCCAGATTCCATATCAAAAAGACAGATGATTATAAATAAACCGCAACGAAAAATTTTCTATGAAAGGATAAAGGCATTTTTTGAAGAAACAGCATTATACAGATATACCTTCAGTCTTATGGCAAGATTTACAAATAAGCACCAAAAGGCAAAATTGTTTTACTTACAAGGCCATAGAATTGGAGAATTTGAAGATTATGTTAATGCAACTGAGAGAAATTCTTATATACTGCCGGAAAACGCAATCAAAATGCTCTATATTATAAAGAATCGTATAGAACATATATTTTTTATTCCCACAAAGTATAGGGTCTATTTTCCCTTTATAGAGAACAAAGATAAAATAGAACTGCCTCACTCTCAATGGAAAGCCACCCAGGACTTGGCCAGGGCATTAGGGGTGGGATGCACTGATTTGACAGAGATGTTAAGGAAAGAATCGGAAAGGCTTTTAAAGGAAGGTAAATTTACATTCTGGAAGGATGATTCCCACTGGAATGGATATGGCATAGCCATTGCCGCAAAGGCAGTGAATGATTATATAAATAAAGTTGAAAATGGACATTAAATATATTGAAAATATAAAGCCTTTTAAACTTCATATACGATTACTATTTTAAATGCAGGAGGATTAAAATGTTTACAGATGAACAAATAGAGAGATATGCCGATGTATTGATATGGGGACTCAAGACTGCAAGGAAAGGGAAATTCAAAAAATACGATATGGTGCTTCTCCAATATGAAAAGCCTGCTATAAGACTTGCAGAAGTATTATATGAAAAGCTTCTGGATATGGGCATACACCCCATACAGAGGATGGGGATGACCTTTAATATGGAGCATAGCTTTTACAAAATTGGAGATAGAAAACAACTCGTGTTTATTCCACCTGGAGAAAAGGAACTTTATGAACACATAAATGGAAGAATATTTTTAAGGGCACCAGAATCACTGACACACCTTAAAGATATAGACCCTCAAAAGATAGGGACTGTTCTTGTTTCGAGGAAATTTTTAAGGGATATCCTCGACGAAAGAGAAAACAAAGGTGTATACAGCTGGACATTATGCACATACCCCACAGAGGAGCTTGCAAGGCAGGCAAAGGCCACTTTAGAAGAATATACAGAGCAGATTATAAAGGCATGCTATCTTGACAGTGCAAATCCTGTTAAAGCCTGGGATGATATACATAAAAATGTTAAAGAGATAAAAAAATGGCTTAATAGTCTGAAGATAAAGTATCTTTATATCGAATCAGAAAATATGGATTTGAAGATTACCCCTGGTGAAAAAAGACAATGGAAAGGTGTATCAGGACATAATATACCGAGCTTTGAGATATTTTTCTCGCCTGACTGGAGGGGCACAGAGGGGACATACTTTGCAAATCTACCCTCATTCAGGAGTGGTAATTATGTGGAGGATGTGCGCCTTACATTTGAAAAAGGCGTGGCTATTAAGATTGAGGCAAAAACAGGAAAGGAATTCGTGGAGAAGCAGCTTTCCATGGACAAAGGGGCAAATAAGGTCGGTGAATTTTCCTTAACAGATAAAAGGTTTTCGAGAATAGATAGGTTTATGGCAGATACATTATTCGATGAGAATTTTGGTGGTGCTTACGGTAACTGTCATCTTGCAGTAGGTGCATCGTATGCAGATACCTATACAGGTGATACAAAAGAGATGACAAAGGCTTTAAAAAAGAGGTTAGGCTTTAATGATTCAGCCCTCCATTGGGATTTAGTAAATACAGAAGATAAAACAGTATTAGCCCACCTCACAACAGGTAAAAAAATAACAATTTATGAAAAAGGTATGTTTAAATATTAGAAATTTATTAGGGGAAAAAAATAAAAATTAATGAAAATATAAGAGGTTAGACAATGAAAAAGAGTTTTCCAGTGATTTGTCTTTTTATATTGTGCACAGGTATTTTTTCTTTTGCCGGTGAGGTTGATGTAAGTGTGAATGTTCTGGCAAAGACAGGCCTCTCCTGGGATGGGAGTTCTTTGCCTGTATACAGGGCACATAAACCGGAGATTACGATTGTGAAGATAACCATACCTCCCGGTGTTATATTGCCAGTGCACAGACATCCTGTGATAAATGCCGGATATATGGTAAGGGGTGAATTGTCTGTATATACTGAGGATGGCAGTAAATTACATTTAAAGGAGGGTGATGCAATAGTAGAGGTTGTGGATAAATGGCATTACGGAAAAAACGAAGGTAATATACCGGCTACAATCGTTGTTTTTTATGCTGGTTATGAAGGCGAACCTATTACTATCTACAAGAAATAAATTATTTGAAAGTTTGCCCCTAAGGCATCAATCGTGACCTTATATACCTCGTTATATGCGCTAATTCATCATCTGACATCGCTGAATAATTAAGACCATCCCTATCAAGATAAGGAATAAGAAGCCTGTAAATGTCCTCTGTTATGCCACCATATTGACCTATAAAAGAGTTTATCCTGGACGATAGACTGAATTCGAGTTTTGCCCTACCTGGAAGATTAAGGTATGCATCGATCTGGAAAAGCATCCTCTTTCTATCGTCAGGGAGTTTTCCGTTTACATCGAGTAAATTTGTGGCACTGTCACTTACAATTATTGTCTCAGCTTCAGTGTTTTCTACTATGATTCTAATCTCTTTCACAATTTGTTCTTCCTCTGCCTCAAAAAATTCTCCAGATTCTTTAGCCTTCATAAGGGGTGTGCCTGGAAAAATCTCTAAAGTCCTTATCCTTACATAATCCGGTTTTGACATGGAAAGCACCCTCGATGTCTCATAGGCATGTTCAAAAGAAAAAGTAGCACCCCCAAGGCCAGGCATGATATAAACAGATGGAGATATGCCTGCCTCTTTTGTTTTCAAACAGCCCTCTATATGGTCTTTTGCTGTTTCACCCTTTTTCATAAATTTAAGCACCTTATCACTTCCGCTTTCAATACCAAAGTGCACCCTATTTAGCCCAGCTGCTTTGAAAACCTTTAAATCATCAATGTCCATCTTTGCTGCAGATTTTGTCCTTCCATATATAGTAAATCGTTCTAAAGTGGGAAAATGCCTTTTAATATAATCTATAACCTCTGCAAAAAGATCCGGTTTAACAATGAGTGTATTTGCATCGCCTAAAAAACATGTCTTTCCTCCTGACATTCGCCATGTATAGACATGGAGGAGGCTATCTTTTAGTGTTGGTTTTTCTTTGAACCATTGAGAAAACCATCTTATCCTTTCGTCTTTCTCTTTATCCAAGGGATTTGATTCTCGGGATTCTTTATTCTCTTCTATTGAGGCCTCAATCTCTTTATAACCTTCATCTATGGATGTGCCGCTATATAAAATGTTTTCCACGATGAAGTCATCAATGTGTCTTGCCCTTTCTATGTCTATCTTTATCTCTTCTATAGTTCTTTTTGAGAACTTTGCCCCGAATTTATAAACAGGACAGAAAAGACACCTGTTCCATGCACAATTTCTTGTGATCCTGAAGGTAAGGCTGTAGTTTTCCGTGGGTGGTCTTATTGAGCAGATTTCAAAGGGTTTTAAATTGGACGGTATGTTTATGTCAAACCTCCTCGACTATATTTATTTTTATTGAATACATGGAAGGCATAGGGGTTAGATGGGGTATCTGTATGTCAAATTCACTTGTCCTTTTACTTTCCAGAAACATGGTCTCAGCACATTTCTTTATTTCTGTCCTGTGGTCATCGTATAATGAAACAGCGATTTCGATTAGATATTCTTTGGCGTCTTTATTTTCTACTATACCTTTAATCTTTGCCCAGAAAGGCGCTGCAAGCTGGGCACAGCAGGGCATTGGTGGAAATAAAATCACATGTTTTTTTAATTCAATATGTTCTGGAGCTAAGATATCTATAATCTCAAGTCTTTGTTTAAAGAATTTATCTGAAGAGCTGTTTTCCATAGGGTTAACTTATTCCTTCTTCAAAATCACCACTTCTATCTTACCTTTTAAGGTGTCTTTGAATTTCATTGCATCTTCCTCTGTGCCTATGATTGTTCCATAATGCATGGGAATGGCAATCTTTGGTTTTATATCTTCTGCAGCCTGAACTGCTTCATCTGCTGTCATAACATATTTACCGCTTACAGGCAGTAGCGCTATATCTATTTCTTTAAAGGTTTTCATCTCCGGTATCCTGTCTGTATCCCCTGCATGATAAATTCTGACCCCATAAACAGTAATAATATATCCAACACCGTCGGCTGATTTCGGGTGATATTGCTTGTCTACATTATATGCAGGAACTGCCTCAATTTTAATGTTTCCTATATCAAAAACATCACCCCTTTTTATTGTTTTTACAGGGCCTTTTAATTTCTCTGCACACGATTTAGGTGAGATTATTATTGTATTTGGACCTGTAAGCATATTTATATCAGCATCAGAACAATGGTCATGGTGACCATGTGTCACAAGAATAATGTCTGCCGTATCCTTTTTTGTTATTTTGAAAGGGTCAATATAGATATTTTTCTCCCCTGTTATTTTGAATGTATCATGACCGAGCCAGTGGATGTTTTTTAACATATTTTTTACCTTTACTTCATCTGCATAGGTGGTGGTTGCAAAAAATAGGAAGGTAAAAAACACAAAAAATGAAAAAATTAAGAATCTTTTCATAAATACCCCCAATTTGATTTTATTTTTATGGTTCAATTATATCATTTTTTAAAAAAATTTTTAATCTGTTTCTATGTTGTATTTATTAACCTTGAGGGTTACAGGTAGTTTTGATAGAATAGATTAAGATACTCTAATTTTACATTTTTAATAGTTTCGATAAGTTCAATGGATTAATGAATAGAATAAAGATTACATATCTTACATTGTTTTTCCTCCTTTTTTTATCGGTCTTTATTTCCTTAGGATATGGAAAGGGTTTTTACGAGTTGCTTAAAGGGTTTTCGTGTAGTGAAGACTTTTGTTATGTCTTAAAAAAGATAAGGATACCAAGAACAATCTTTGCCCTTTTAATCGGCGGCTCGCTAAGTATTTGTGGAGTAACATTTCAATCTATATTAAGGAATAATCTTGCTGAACCCTATACCCTTGGCATATCAGGTGGGGCATCTTTTGGTATAGCCTTATCTCTTATCTTTGAATTAAACAGTAAAGCAGGGCCTTTTGCAAATCCTGCTATGGGTTTTTTAGGTGCCATGTGTTCCACATATATCGTTTTTTTACTATCCCGAAAAAGATTCTTTGATCCAAACCAGATAATACTTTTTGGTATTGTGGTAAGCCTTATTTTCTCTTCCCTTGTTTTTTTCCTCTTTTCTATATCTGACCCTGACAGAATGCACGGTATTATATTGTGGCTCATGGGTGATTTGTCAGGCTTTGAAAGCGATTTTATTGTTTTTTATATCCTTATTTTTTTAATACCCGCCTTTTTTTTGTTTTTTTTAAATAAAGAATTAGATGTTCTTTCTTTGGGTTATGAAAAGGCAAGGTATCTCGGATTAAACCCTGACACTGGATACAGGATTTTTTTTATTATAACCTCTTTGCTTACAGCCTTTTGTGTTTCTGTGGCGGGAATAATACCCTTTGTGGGGCTTATTGTGCCCCATATATTAAAAATTGTCCTGGGCACGGGAAGCAAACACATACTTTTTACATCTTATCTGGCAGGCGCCTCTTTACTTATTCTATCGGATACATTTTCGAGGTATGTGTTATATCCATTAGAGTTACCAGTAGGTGTTGTTACAGGTATTTCAGGGGGCACAATTTTACTTTTATTGCTTTTGAAAAGAAGATGATAAAGGAAATACTGTTTTCTTTAAAAGATATATCCTTTTCATATAAAGATAAAAAAGTTTTAAGAGGGCTTAATCTTGATATTGAAAAGGGTGTATTTACAGGGATCATAGGGCCGAATGGTTCTGGAAAAAGCACCCTTATTAGAATAATGGCAGGATTTTTAACACCCGAAGAGGGCACTGTATTATTTAAGGGTCAAGATATCAAAAAATATCATGTAAAAGACCTTGCAAGAGACATCGCAGTCCTTCCACAGTCTATGGATGTCTTTTATCCTTATAAAGTTGAAGACTTTATAGCTATTGCGAGATATCCCCATCTCCAATGGAGTTTTTCAAACGCAAAAAAAGACAGTGATTTTATAGCCTTCATAATGGAAATTATGGAAATCTCTTATTTAAAGGACAGAAGGATAACTGAATTGTCTCAGGGAGAGGCACAGAGGGTTTTTATAGCACAGTGCATTGTCCAGGATCCTATGGTAATTCTTCTCGATGAGCCTGTGAGTCACTTTGATATAAAATATCAGATGAAAACACTTGAAATACTTGATAGTTTTAACAAAGAAGGTATGACCGTTGTAGTTGTGCTCCACGATTTGAATCTTGCCTCTGAATTCTGTAAAAAAATCGTATTAATATCAGAAGGTGCCATATATAAAGAAGGGGAACCCAATGAGGTCCTTACTTATGAAAATATAGAAGACGTTTATAAGACTGTAGTAGTTGTTAAGGAAAACCCCATATCCGGTAAACCCTATATCATCCCCATATCAAAGCGTTATCTATAAAAATTACATATTTTTTTCGTGATTTTCATATATTGCTTATGATATAAAAAAACGCCTTTTGTAAAAAAATAAAAAAATAGAGATAGCCTTATGGGGGTTAGGCACAATTTTTTTAATAATGAATCTTTAAAACGGTCTATATTAATATCATTTTTAAGTGTGTTACTAACTATTTTTCTACAGCATTTTTGTTATGGACTAGAAAAAGAAGAAGATCCATTGAGTAAACTGGCAAGATTAAATTTAGAAGACCTGATGAATATAAAGGTGGAAACTGTATACAGCGCCTCTAAGTTCATTCAAAAAACCACAGAGGCGCCTTCTCATGTGAGCATAATTACATCATCGGATATAAAAAGATACGGGTACAGAAGACTGGCAGATGTAATAAACAGTGTGTCAGGTTTCTATATATCCCACGATAGAAATTATCATTATCTCGGTGTAAGAGGTTTTTCCCCGCCAGGAGATTGTAACACAAGGATATTGCTTCTTATAGATGGGCACAGGATAAATGATAACATTTACAACACAGCATATATTGGTAACGAATTCATCCTCGACGTTGACCTCATTGATAGGATTGAGGTTATAAGAGGTCCTTCCTCATCTATTTACGGGAGCAATGCCTTTTTAGGCATTATAAACATTATAACAAAAAGGGGCAAAGATATTAATAAGATGGAAATTTCAGCAGAGGCGGGTAGCTTTGATACATACAAGAATAGGCTCACATTCGGCAGAGAATTTAATAAAAATATGGATGTCCTAATTTCAGCTTCATTTTTTAAAAGTCATGGACAAAGCCTCTATTATAAAGAATTTGATAATCCTGCTACAAATAACGGATGGGCAGACGGTGCGGATGGGGAAAGATACAACAGTTTCTTTATAAATACGAGGTATCGTGATTTTAATCTTCAAGGTGCGTATATAACAAGAGAAAAGATAATACCCACTGCACCATGGGGGACTGAATTCAACACCCATATGACAAATACAACTGATACATATGGTTATCTAAATCTTAAGTTTAAAAAAGATGTGGATAAAGATACATCTTTTATATCACGATTGTTCTATAATCATTACTATTACGATGGCAACTATCTTTTAAACAGACCGCCTCTTGTGCGCACTAAAGATCAGGCATGGGGTAAATCATGGGGTGCAGAGTTACAATATAACAGAAGAGTATTCGAGAAACATTTAATTGCTTCTGGTTTTGAATATCAGGATAACTTTCTTCAAAAACAGCGTAACTATGATGAATCACCATATGTAATCTATTTAAACGACAGAAGAAATTCTAATCAATGGGGCATCTTTCTACAGGACGAATTTACTGTTTTCGATAATCTTGTCTTAAATGCAGGCATAAGACATGATTATTTTAAATTTTTTAATGGAAATATAAGCACAAGGGCAGCATTGATATATAAACCCCTTGAAAAGACCGCCTTGAAATTTTTATACGGAGAGGCGTTTCGTGTGCCAAATATGTATGAACTTTACTATAATGACGGAAATTTAACACAGAAGGCAAATCCAGACCTTGACCCTGAAAAGATAAAAACCTATGAGATCGTGTTAGAGCAATATTACAAAAACCTTCAATTATCTCTGTCAGGTTTTTATTATAAGGTAAAAAACCTCATAGCACTAACAACCGATGCCTCTGATAGACTTCTTGTTTTTAGAAATAAAGATGAGGCAGAGGCAAAGGGTATTGAATTTGAGGTGCACGGAAAATGGCAATACAATATTGAGACAAAGCTAAACTATACATTTCAGCAGGCAACGGATAAAAATACAGGGAGATTACTTGTTAATTCGCCAAGGCATCTCGTAAAATCTAATTTTTTTATCCCTATTATAGAAAATAAGCTTTCAGGCGGATTAGGATTCGAGTATTCGGGAAAAAGAAAAACCCTTGGAGGCAGATATGCAAGGGGCGCATTAATAACAAATCTAAATCTTTTGAGCCAGAATATTTTAAAAGGGCTTGAGATTTCAGGCACGATTTACAATATCCTGGATAAAAAATACGGTTTTCCTGCATCCGGTGAACATACCCAGCAGGTCATAGAGCAGGATGGGAGGTGCTTCAGATTAAAACTAACTTGTTTATTCTGAAATGCAAAAAATACAGACATTTTTTTGTTTTAAAATACTATTTTATTTTGTTTATCTTTTTATTTTTTTTTGGGGGTCAATTTTGTAGAGCAGATTCTCAAAAATTTGGAGAATATGAGGTCAAGGCTGCATTTATTTATAATTTTGCAAAATTTGTAACGTGGCCTGAGGGCCGTTTTAAAGGAGGAAAGAGTACCATTGACCTTTGTGTATACGGTTCCGGGTTCCCTGTAAATGCCTTTGATTATTTTAATGGTAAAACTGCACAGGGTTATATTTTTAAAACAAAAAGAATAAAAAACCTATCTAATATTGATGGTTGCGATATGCTCTATATAGGGCCATCTGAAAGATATCAAATTACACAGATTATAAATACGATAAAAAATATGCCCATATTGACCATAGGAGATACAGAGGGCTTTGCAGAAAAAGGTGTAATAATAAACCTGTATATGGAAGATGATAAGGTGAGATTTGAGATAAATATAAATGCTTGTAAAAAGGCTGGATTGGTTATAAGTTCCCAGTTACTTAAACTTGCAAGGATTATTCAGTAAAAAGACCATGAATATCAATAAGATATGGCATGAACAACCTATTAAAAACAAGTTCATGCTTATAAGCATGTTGATTGTAACATGTTCGTTGTTTTTCGTTTCCACTGCCTTTTTTGTTAACGAATTTATTGATTTAAGGAATGCATATAAAAAAGAGCTTTTGACAATTTCAAAAACTATATCTAATAGTGTTGTATCCAGTTTAGTGTTTAACGATAAAAAAACCGCAGAGAAGATTGTTTCAAACCTTTCCTCATTGGAACAAATTATAGGTATAGCAATTTACGATAGTAATAACAGATTGTTTGCAATGTATAAAAGAAAAAACGGGGATGTTAAATTTGACCCCAAATTTGAGAAAAAATTGGGTTTTAATTTTTTGTTAAAAAGTGTGGAACTGTCTGAAAGTATATTTTTCGAAGGCCAGTCCATAGGATTTATTTATATCAAGTCTGACCTCAGTAGATTCTACATCAGGATAAAAACCTTAATCCTTACGATTATGTCTGTAATTATACTTTCCATTATTTTTAGTTATGTTTTGTTAAATAAATTGCAACCACTAATAATAAATCCCATAGACAGGCTGGCAAATCTCATGGATTTGATATCAAGACAGAGGGATTATACAAAAAGGGCTGAAATAACTACAAAAGATGAGATAGGTTACCTTGCCATGGTATTTAACGAGATGCTTGATACAATTCAACACCATAGTTTAGAGCTCGAAAGATATCGTAAACACCTGGAAGAACTTGTTAAAAAAAGGACTGAAGAACTGATGGAAAAGAATAAAGAGCTTATGAATGAATTAAAAGAACGTAAAAAGCTTGAGGAACAACTCGTCCAATCCCAGAAGATGGAGGCAATTGGAACATTAGCGGGAGGTGTGGCCCATGACTTCAATAATCTTTTAACCGTTGTTTTAGGTTATGGTGAGTTACTAAAGCAGAAAGTAAAAAATGACGGGGCTTTGAGTAGATATGTGGAACACATCATAGTATCTGCTGAAAAAGGAAAGAGGCTTACAGAGGGCCTGCTTGCTTTTAGTAGAAAACAGATGAGCATCCCCAGACCTATTAACTTAAACGAGGTGGTAAAGGATACACAAAAGATATTAAAGAGACTCATAGGTGAAGATATAGAATTAAATACAACATTATGCGATAAGGATATAATAGTCCTTGCAGATTATGTGCAGATTGAACAGATACTTATAAATCTCGTAACGAATGCAAGGGATGCCATGCCTAAAGGGGGCGAGATTAAAATTGAGACATCACTTTTTTATATGGATGAAGGTTTTATATCAAGATACGGTTATGGGGAAAAGGGATACTACGGTGTTTTTAAGGTGGAAGATACAGGTGTTGGTATGGAAAAAAGGGTTATGGAAAGGATATTCGAGCCGTTTTTTACAACAAAAGAGGTTGGAAAAGGCACTGGTCTTGGCTTATCCGTTGTATATGGCATAGTAAAACAGAATAAAGGTTTTATAAGTGTGGAAAGCGAACCCAATAAAGGTAGTGTGTTTACTGTTTTATTACCCATTTTTGAATCAGATGTTTCTGTAAAAGAGGAAGAGGAAAAGGTTGTTAAAATACCTCTTGAATACGGAAAAGGAGAAACAATTCTTATTGCAGAAGACGATGATTCACTAAGAAGCTTAATAAAGATTGTTCTTGAACAATTCAACTATAAGGTAATCGAAGCAATTAACGGAAGGGATGCCATAGAATTGTTTAAAGAGAAAAAAGACGTTATAAATCTCGTGATCTTGGATGTTATAATGCCTAAGGCAAACGGTAAAGAAGTATACGATACCATAAAGGAAATAAGGCCCAATATACCTGCAATTTTTATAAGTGGCTACACATCTGATTTTTTAAGCAGTAGAGATATTGCCATTGAACATTTAGAGTTTATTCAAAAACCCATTCTTCCTACTGATTTAGTTAAAAAGGTCAAAAAGGTATTAGAAAAACAATGAGTTTATCTGAACGAAGAGCTCATTCCAAAACTCAAAAAACAATTTTCAGTAATCAAAAGTTTTCCTTTAAGGTAAGTGAGGGATATTTGAATTCAGTTGATTTTAGCACCGATCTTTTTAGAAAATGACCTTGCTGCATCGGCAACTAAAAAACCGAATTCGTATGCCCTATCAACAGAGAACACACCAAATACGAGTATGGCACCAATAGGTTTATTATTTGGACCTATAACGGCACTTGCAATGGTATTGATGCCTGGATTTATCTCGCCCAGTTCAAGGGCAAAACCGTTTTTGCGATATTCCTCTAATTCTTTAAGCAATTTCTCTTTGTTGTAATTCTCTGGTTTTCCGTAAAAATAAAGTTTTGGACGGCTTAATAATTTCATTAAATCTTCATCGGACATAACAGCTGCTATTGCCTTTCCGTGCGCTGCAAAAGTTAGGGGAAATTTTAGACCTACCCTTATCGCTATCCCTATATCCTGTTTGTTTTCTGCCTTTGCAACAGTATATACATTATCCTCCATGATTAAATCGAACACAGCTGTTCCACCAGTTTTTTCTGATAGTTCTTCAAGAATCGGTTCAGCAAGCCTTGGAAGGTTTAGATTATCGAGGACCTTTCTTGAAAGGGAGATAAGGGCAGGACCCAGTGAGTATCCACTGCCAGCTATGTTTCTTGTAATAATTCCGTGTTTTTGCAGTGTATTTAATATGGAGTAGACCTTACTCTTATTAATGTTGCTCATTTTGCATATTTCTGTCAGGGAAAGATGGGTTGACGATGAAGACTCGAGCAATTTAAGTATGATGATTGCCTGTTCTACGGCAGGGACAATGTATTTTTCTTCTGGTTTTTTATATTCCATGGTTTTATTAATAATACTAATTTACTATATATAAAACTTATATGCTTTTATTAAGGAAACTGTCAAGGGGATTATTTATAAATGGTTAAGGCATAAATAAGTAATGCATTTATTTTTTTAAAGGTTTTAACTGACAAGCCTTATGATGTACATTAAGAAATTTTTCTGCAATTTTTTAGCAGCCTTTTTACACTATTTAGAAAAAGACGTTTTTCTTCCTCTGTAAAACCGTTTAACATGGCATGCATGTTTTCTTCCCTTGACTTTTCTATAGCCTCAAGGGTCTTTTTTCCCTTTTCTGTAATCTCAAGTATAGTAACACGTTCGTCATTAGGGTCAGATTTTCTCAATATAAAACCGTTTTTTTCAAGCCTTTTCGAAATACCTGTGATATTTGCATTTGGAACAAGCATAACCCTGCAAATATTTTTGATTTTGCACTTTCCATCCGTGGATGCATCAAGGACACGGAGCACATTATATTGAGGAAATGAGATATCGTATTTTCTTAGTATTGAAGATACAATTCTTTTAAACGTCTCAGCTGCCCTAACAACAGCCATTAACAGTTTTTCATCAGGTGCCAGATCGGTTTTAAAATTTTTATCAACCATGCTTTCCTGCCCTCAAAAAATTAGTCTGTTTTCAACACAGATTTTCAAATAATTTTTTAATTTATCACATTAAACTCTTCTTTTCCACAAAAAAATAAATGTTTTGATTGTCAATTATTTGAAATTTAATATATTGATATTTTATATATTGACTTTTTTTTTCATACATGATAGAAAGACTTAAAATAAGATGGTAAGCGGCGATTTTATGATTTTAAGGTCTAAACACGCACGCAGATTCTTTTTTAGTTTTGGCTTTTCAAGAGAAATAATCTTTAAAAGGACAAGGAGGTAAAATGCGAATCAAAAACGAACTTGCAAAATTTGTGGACAAAGAGTATGTAAGCGACAGTATGGAAGACCGTGTAAAGTATTCACGGGATTTCAGCCTCCTTTCTCCGGGTGTGCCAGATGCAGTTGTGTGGCCGGCAAACTCAGAGGAGGTCAGTAAGATTGTCAAGTGGTGTAATGAGAAAGAGGTGCCAGTAATTCCAGTAAGCTCAAGGGTGCACTTTTATGGCTGCACTATTCCAAAAGAAGGGGGCATTGTAGTTGACCTTGCAAGGATGAACAGGATACTTGAAATTGACACAGACAATCGTCTTGTGAGGTTTGAGGCTGGTGTAACATGGGGTCAACTTATGGAAGAGTTAAAGAAGAAAAACATGAGGGCAATCATGCCTTTAATGCCACCAGCTGAACGTTCTCCCCTTACTGACACATTGGAAAGAGAGGTCCCTACAAACGTTGTGTATGATTACGGTGAACCTATGCAATCCATTGAAGTTGTATGGCCGACAGGAGAAATTTTTAGATGTGGCTCTGCAAGTGTTAATGGTTTTCCCGATTCAAAATCAAGGGGTGCAAACCCATCAGGCCCTGGCATAGATTTTTACAGGTTTGTTCAGGGTGCTCAGGGCACTATGGGGATTGTAACGTGGATGAGCTTGAAGATAGAATCCATTCCAAGGATCGATAAGGTCTATTTTGCACCTATCCATGACCTTCCTTATGCAATGGAGTTTTTGTATAGGATTCTTCCGAGAAGAATTGGTCAAGAGTGTCTCATTTTAAACAATGTTGACCTTACCACAATCATTGCCGAAGATATGTCAGAAGACTTCGATGAGCTTTGTGCAAAATTGCCACCTTGGACACTTATCTTGGTGATAAGCGGGCTTTTGAGAAGACCGGAAGAAAAGATAGCCTATGAGGAAAACTTTTTAAACCAGGTTATTAAGAACGAGTTTCCAAAGATGTCCCTTCTGGACAACCTGCCCGGTTTCCCTGGTCTTGGCAAAAAATTAATGCCCATGTTGAGGGCGCCTTGGCCAGAGGGAAAGACCCACTGGAAACTGCGTCTAAAAGGTGGCTGTCAGAGTATATTCTTTATAACAAGGCCAAATAAGGCATAGAGCTTTGTGGATATTATGGATTTTGTTGCATCCAAATACGGTTATCCCATAGCAGATATTGGTTGTTATATCCAGCCCATTGAACATAACAGGGCTTGCCAGGTAGAATTTGACCTCTTCTACAACCCCGATGATGAAGAAGAAAAGGCAATTATAACAGAGCTTTACAGGGATGCAGCAACAACTATGATGAACGAAGGTGCATTTTTTACAAGACCATACGGAGAACTTGCTCCCATTATATTCGACAGGGCTGCAAATTATACAATGACGCTGAAAAGGGTTAAAAAGATATTTGATCCAAAAAATATCATGAACCCTGGAAATCTGTGCTTCTAAGGAGGAAGAAATGCGAAAAGAAGAAATGTTTGATACGCCAAAAAAGAAGGTAAGTTTGGATGTAACGAATCTTGAAAATTTTGTATACGATATGAGCAGGTGCATCAAATGCAAAGGATGCTACTGGGTTGAGCATACATATATGCCAGGCATTAACTTTTCAGTAAGGTGTCCTTCTAATTTGTGGAATGATTTTGATGCATACGGTGCCTTTGGAAAGATGAGAATAGGCATTGCCATCCAGGAGGGAAGACTGAAATGGACGGACAAATTATTGGAGATCATTTATGCAGACCCTCTATGCGGTGCCTGTGATGTAGGTTGTAAACGTAATCTTGACCTCGAGATTGAATTGACACTCGAGGCATTGAGGATTAAGGCTGTAAAAGACGGTGTAGGTCCTATGCCTGCACATAAAAAGATAGCAAAAAATATAGAAACAAAACACAACCAGTTCGGTGCTGTCCATGAAAACAGGAAAAAATGGATATCCAAAGACATTAATGTAGCAGAAAAGGCAGATGTACTTTATTTTGTGGGATGCTCTTCCTCCTATGTGAATCAGGGCATTGCCAAATCAACTGCAAAGATATTAAATGCCGCAGGCACAGATTTTATGTTGATGGGTGATGAATGGTGTTGCGGTAATACCCTTTATTCAGTGGGTATGATAGACGAGGCAAGAGAGATTGCAAAGAGAAATATAGAGGCAGTTAAGGCATCAGGTGCAAAGACATTGCTGGTAAGTTGTGCAGAGTGCTATAGAATGTGGAAGGTTGATTATCCTAAGATGCTCAACATTGCCACAGCAGACCTCGGTTTTGAGGTTATTCATTTAATAGAATTTGCCGATAAGGCAATTGCAAACAATAGCCTGAAACCTAAAAAATCCGTTGACGTTCGTTTTACCTATCACGATGCATGCAGTGTAAGCAGACTGTGTGACCCGTGGACTCCATGGGAAGGTGAACGGGGATGGATGGGGACCGTAAGCCCTCGTCTTAAAAGAAGAAGAGGGCAGCAGGGGCTATATTTTCAGGCGAGAAACATACTCAATGCAATACCTGGAGCAAAATTCGTAGAAATGCCGAGAACGAGAGAAAATGCCCTCTGTTGTGGTGCTGGTAGAGGAACAAAAGAGGCATTTCCTGAACTGGCTCAATTCTCTGCAAAACAGCGTATTGACGAGGTAAAGTATGTAAGCGCAGAGGTTCTTGTATCTGCATGTCCCTGGTGTAAGACCAATTTCACCCAGGCTATAAAAGAAAATGGAGACGGCATAAAGGTCATGGATATTTCAGAATTTATTCTCTCTTCATTGGAAATATAAGGAGGTTGACGATGAGTATTAAGAAAGAGGCTTATAATGCATTAGAATCGGTGGTGGGAAGTAAATACTTAACAGACGACCCTGCCATATGTGAAGGTTATAGATCAGGTCCAGGCGGTTATGAGAGCGGTTTAGGATATGAGAGGGTGATGACAAAAATCCCTGGTGCAGTGATATTGCCGAAGACAACAGAAGAGGTTCAGAGAATCGTTAAGATATGTAATAGATACAAGGTTCCCTATGTTCCTTACAGCACAGGCTTTTATGGTCCCCGTTCCCATTGCCATGTGGAGAACGAACTACTTGTGGACTTAAAGAGACTAAACCATTTTGAAATTGACGAAAAGCACTTTTATGTAGTCGTAGGTTCTGGTGTTATATATTCACCTATACAGCAAGAGGCCATGAATAAAGGCGCTTATGTAGTTATAGGTGGTGGCGGTGCCCAGGCCTCTGCCATTGCAAATCTCATCGGTGACGGCTGGTCACCTCTGAGCCACAGGATTGGTCTTCCACACAGGAGAATTCTCGGCACCAGAGCTCGTTTTACCAGATGGTGAGCTTGTAAAGATGGGTTCCCTTGCAGTAGGAGATGACCCGTTCTGGGGTGATGGCATTGGCCCTGATTTAAGAGGTCTTTTGAGGGGCTATACTGGTCTTAGGGGTTGTCTCGGTATTGTAACAAAGATGGCTATAAAGACCCTTCCGTTTCAGCCTGAACCCCTTGTGCCTACAGGATTATCACCCAATACTGGCCTTAAATTACCAGAAAAAAGGGTAAAGTGGATCAATTACCAGCTTCCAAATAAAGAAGCCCAGGTGAAGGCCATGTATGAAATAGGCAAGGCTGAAATTGCAGGGGCAGTTACAAAGGTGCCTCTGTTCTGGCGTGCGATTGCAAAAGCCGAGTGTAAAGAAGAATTCTGGGAATTATGGGGCAAAGAGAGCGAGGAGACCATAAAGAACTTCTTCATAGTCCGTGTCCTTCTAATCGGATATACTTCTGAAGAGCAGATGAAATATGATGAGAATGTCTTAAACGACATCATGAAAGAACTCGGTGGAATTCCAAGGCCTACAAAACCCACAGATGAATCGTGGATAAAGAACGCAGATTCAGCAGGCATGTGGCTTATGTGCGGGTCTTATGTTTCTGTGGATTATGTTATCGAAACACTATCCCAGGCTACAGTTCACGGTGAATACTATGCTGAACTGAAGAAAAAATATACACCACCTCTAATGCCAGATTATGGAGATCCAGGATGGTTCCAGAGTTTTGAGCTTGGTCATCAGGGCTATTCGGAATTCCTTATTTACTGGGATCAGGATGAAGATACAACAGGTGTTGACCATTTCTATCTTGAGACATCAAAGATGAATATAAGGGAACGTTTCTATACATCACTTTTGGGCCCTCACCAGCCACTATATCTGACAGGGCCTAAATACGGACCCAACTATCACGAATGGTTATTGAAGATAAAAGACGAATTTGACCCACTCTGGGTATGTCATCCGCCTGTACCTCTTGCCCATGATGAATTTGTTGAAAGGGCAGAGTGGATGAAACCCTTGAAGGATTGGGAAACGCCTAAAAAATTTCCCATGCCACAGTGGAAATAAAGAACAGCATAATAAACAGGGGGCAGGTTAATAAGATACCTGCTTTCCCCTTGTTTAAAAGATGATGGTTTAGAGGGCTTTGACTTTTGTTTATTATAGAGAACATAAATTTTCAATGAATTTTAAAAAAGATATTGACAAAAAAATAAAAATTGGATTAAAATTTAAAACAATTTTTCATAATGAACAATTTTTCATAATGAACAGAGTTAGCTTAATGCATTTAATTAACAAAGCTAAAGAGAAGGTGCAAAGATGGCAAAATTAAAAATGTTATGCCCCATTTCTAAAACAGCCTGTATCGATTGCCCAATCTACAGAGGAAGACATTTCTATTTATGTTTCTCCAACGGCTATAATGATGCCTTGTTAGAAAAAGATCAATTAAAAGAGTTAAAGTCGAGTATTTTTGGCAAGAAGGAAAAGGAGGATCTCGGATTTGAGTTTCCAGATGAGATTCTTAAGATCGATTTAAAATGTATTCATAATGTGGAAGATGTTGTTTTTGAAAAAGAGTTTAAGAAGTAAAAAAGTTGTATAAACAAAGAAAGGAGGGCCCATGATTCATGATTTTCATTATCTGAAACCAGGCACACTGAAAGAAGCACTTGCCATGTATGCTGAGCACGAGGATTGCAAGGTAATATGTGGCGGCCAGTCCCTGCTTATTGTGATGAGACAGGGAATGATTGCACCTGAGAATCTTCTGGACATCAAACATCTCAACGAATTGAACTACATTAAGTTTGATGAAAAGGATGGTCTTAGATTAGGTGCAACAACTACACACAGGGCTATTGAAAAGTCTGAGGTAATTAAAAAGTATTATCCAGCCCTTGTAGCAATGGAGAACAAATTGGCATCAATTCAGGTGAGGAATTGGGGAACCATAGGTGGAAACCTTGCCCATGCAGATCCTGCAGGAGACCCGGCGCCGTTGCTTATTGCACTAAAAGCTAACATTAAGGTAGGAAGCGCAAAAGGGGAGAGGGTAATGCCTCTCGATGAATTTTTTGTTGATTACTTTGAAATAGCTATGGAAAAAGGTGAATTGGTTCTTGAGGTCCATGTCCCAGTTACACAGCCGAAAACAGGGATTGCATATCAAAAATTTAATTATCTCACCAATGACATGGGTATAGTGGGTGTTGCTGCATCTGTGACCTTAAACGGTGGAAATACTTGTAAAGATGCAAGGGTTGTACTCGGTAATGCTGGACCTACACCGAGAAGATCTAAAAAGGCAGAGGAATTTCTTATAGGCAAGGCATTAAATGATGATGTTTTTGCAGAGGCAGGAAAGATAGCTTCAGAAGATTGCGAACCTGTTGCTGATATTCATGCGTCAGAGGATTTTAGAAGACATGTAATCGGTGTGCTGACAAAGAGGATGTTAAAGAAGGCTTTCGAAGAGGCTCAGGGTAAATAGGAGGGAGGCTATTATATGGAAAAGAGATTAATTACTTTAAATGTAAACGGCATTGATTATGAGCTTTATATAAATCCTAAGACACTTCTTGTAGAGGCTATAAGAGACCATATCGGTCTTACAGGCACAAAAAGAGGTTGTGACACTGTTTCTTGTGGTGCATGCACTGTTATGATAGATGATATGTCAGTAAAATCCTGTTCTATTCTTGCTGTTCAGGCTGAAGGCAAAAAGATAACTACTGTTGAAGGTCTTGAGAAAAATGGTGAATTAAGCCCTATACAAAAAGCTTTTCTCGATAATGGTTCTTATCAGTGTGGCTTCTGTACCCCTGGCATGCTAATGTCTGCAAGTGCATTTTTGAAAGAAAATGAGGGCAAAGATGTTACAGAAGAAGAGATTCGTGAAGGGATTGAAGGAAACATATGCCGCTGCACAGGTTACAACAGTATAGTCAGAGCAATTGAATCAGTTGTTAAAGGCAATTATAAGGAGGGCTAATCATGTCAACAGAGATTAAAGAATTAAAATTTACAACCTTCAAGACCAATATAAAATATTCGGTTATTAATAAAAGAGTCCATAACATTGACGGACTTGCAAAGGTAACAGGAAGGGCTACCTACACATTTGACGTAAAACTACCTAATATGCTCTACGGTAAGATCCTAAGAAGCCCGCACCCCCATGCAAGAATAGTTAATATCGATGCATCAAAGGCACTGGCCATGCCTGGTGTAATTGCAGTGGCAACAGGAAAGGATACACCAGGTGTAAAGCAGGGTATATGGAGAAGGTATCCTGAACTGTGCGATGAGCAGATTCTTCCTCTCGAAAAGGTAAGATACATTGGAGAACCCGTTGCAGCTGTTGCAGCAGTAACAGAGGAAATAGCAGAGAAGGCCCTTGAGCTTATTGATGTGGAATATGAGGTTCTACCTCCTGTTTTTCAGCCCCTTGATGCAATAAGAAAAGATGCACCGATAATTCATGAAGGCGTTGAGAGAAATATCAATGTCACAAGACATATCGAGTGGGGTGATGTGGATGATGCATTTGCAGAAGCCGAGAAAGACGGGTACATAAGAGAAGATTGGTTCAGGACATCAAGCCAGCACCATATGTGCATGGAGACAAGGGCAGCAGTCTCAAGTTTTACACCTGATGGAAAGCTCACCGTATACTGCTCGACCCAGTCACCTTATTATATGCAGGCACTGCTTGCAGGTGTCCTTGATATGAGAGAGGGTGACATTAGGGTTATTGCCCACTATGTAGGTGGTGGATTTGGTGGAAAATTTGAACTCGATGCCGCCATTTTCTGCAGCGCAGTCCTTTCTAAAAAGACCTTTAGACCTGTTAAGATTGTATTTACAAGGGAAGAAGATTTTATAGCATCTAAGAGAAGAACCCCAATGCATTATTATATAAGAACAGCAATGAAAAAGGATGGAACTTTCCTTGCAAGAGAGGTAAGGGTCTTTACAAATGGCGGTGCCTACACAGGTATGGGTGCCACGGCACTGTATCTTACAGGATTCTTCTGTTCCTTCCCATACAAATGGAGAGGCTATCGTTACGATGGATATAGGGTTTATACAAATACACTTCCTTCAACTGCAATGAGGGGTTTTGGTGCACCTCAGGCAATGTTCTGTTCTGAACAGCAGATAGAGTGGATGTGTGCTGATTTAGGCCTTGACCCATATGAGGTAAGGAGAAAGAATGCCCATACAGAATGCTATGAGGTGCCGGGTCAGGCGTATATTCAGAGTTGCGGTATGACCCAGTGTATAGACAAAATCGAAGCTTGGGCAAAATCAAAAGGTAACTTAGGGCCTAATAGGGCAATCGGCGTATCTGCAGCAGGATTTATGTCCGGTGGTATCTTCAACTGGTTTGATACACCGTATTCATTCTCATCAGCGGTAGTTGTAATAAACTATGATGGGAAAGTAGACCTCTATGTAGGTTGCCAGGAAATAGGACAGGGCTCAAATACTACAATGGCCATTATATGCGCCGAGACATTAGGTGTCAAGATTGAAGATATAAATGTCTACTCCGGTGATACTGCCCATAGCCCGGCTGATCTCGGTGCATGGGGATCCCGTCAGACCTTAATGGCAGGTAATGCAGTTAAGATGGCAGCGGAAGATGCAAAGAGACAGCTTCTCGAATTTGCATATGCAGAAATGGGTCTCAATATCGTGTACGATCTGGATATAAAAGATAGATGGGTTCATGTCATTGCAAGGCCAGAGAGGGGCATGAAGTATGAAGACCTCGTAAAGAGGGCCATAAGAGGTAAAGATGGTCAGAGAATTATAGGCCGCGGATACTACACACCTCATAGAAAAGGTATGATTTCACCTGCCTATAGCTATATGATGCAGGCAGTGGATGCTGAAATTGATCCTGAAACAGGAAAGATTACGCTCCACGAAGTTATGACAGCCCATGACTGTGGACAACCTATAAACCCATTAGGACTTATAGGACAGCTTGAAGGTGCTGCATCCATGGCACTCGGTTTTGGATACCTTGAAGACCAACCTATGGATGAAGGCAAGATTTTAAACCCCAACCTTGTGGATTACAAGGTTATAAGGGCTACCGAGATGCCAAAGACAGATATGATAGAGATAGATACTTATGAGGCAGAAGGTCCATATGGTGCAAAGGAGGCAGGTGAGGGTCTAACGAACCCAACCGCAGCAGCCCTTGGAAATGCAATCTTCCATGCCCTTGGACTCCAGATGAAGGAACTTCCTATTACTTCTGAGAAAATCGTAAATGCATTAAAGGAAAAAAAGGAGAAACAAGGAAAGTAAAAATTTTAAAAGAGGAGGTATGAGAAAGTGAATTACAAATGCCCTGTGTGCAAAAAGGAATGGCCGACAAGTTTACAGGTTGCAAGACATATCTTTGGAACAGGCGATAAACCTCATCGTGAATGGGTTGGATCAAAGGGATATTCTTATATCGACCTCCTGTTAGAACAGGTATCTGCTCCGGGAAATAAAAGCTATGAAATTATGTCTAAACTCGTTGAGGAAGAACAGGACAAAATTAAATAAATTTTCAAAGAATACAGGAGGTATATAAGATGATAATTGAAGGTGGATTCAAACTAAAAGCGCCTATTGATAAGCTATTTGATTTTCTTCTAAAGCCTGACACAATAATGACATGTCTACCTGGCGCTGAATCAGTTAAATTGCTCGATGAAAATACATATGAGTGTGTGGTAAAACAGAAAGTTGGTCCAATTTCTGCAAAGCTAAAATTCGTAAACAGACTGACCAAAGTTGAAAGACCGACTCACATTGAGATAGAGGGTGAAGGTGAGGATGTTACGAAACTCGGTCATTTTAAGCAGAAAAGCATTGTAGACTTAAAGGACATTGGAAACGGCGAAGTAGAGGTTACATATAAGACTGATGTCAGCATAGTGGGTAAGCTTACCATGTTTGGTGACAGGATTATGAGAGCGAAGGCCAAAGATACGGAAAAGGAGTTTACAAAAAATTTACAGGAAAAATTAAAATCAATTGCATGACATCATGCATTAAAAGAGGGGTTTCAAAACCCCTCTTTTTTTTATCTTTTTTCCCACCATATTTTTTTCTGTTTTTTCTTAATTATGTTATATTAGTTTTGTGAATTGTAAAAAGCATTACGTATAAAAAAGCAAAAAATTTAAGAAGCATATAGACATGTATAATTTATGGATATCTGAAAAGTTGCATAATTTTGAAATCAATGCCCTGGTCATTTTATTGGAAAAGGATGTGCTTATTGTGATTAGTGGAGGAAGCGAACACATAGGCGCAATTGGCGTGGCTCAACCTCGACAAAGCATAAAGGATAAAGATAAGATAAGCTCAACAAGCTCTGTCTATACCTTTTTGGGTCATAAAGAAGATATAATAGTAAAAGAAATGTCAGAAGGGCTTTCAAAAGCGCTAAATAAAAAGGTGGTCGTAGTTGCAGGCATGCACTGGGATGACCTTGGAGAAAAAGAAATCGAAAAGATAATAAATTTGTGTGAAAGGATAAAAGAGAGGATAATAGAGGAGATTTTAACATATGAAAAGGATTATAGTAGCCATAACAGGGGCAACAGGGGTAATATACGGGATAAGATTCCTTGAAGTATTGAAAGAGCTCAAGGTAGAGACACACCTAATCATCTCAGATGCAGGTAAAAGGAATATTGAGTTAGAAACAAAATACAATGTTAAAGATGTGGAAGGTCTTGCATCGAGGATATACAGAAATGACAATCTCGGTGCTTCTATTTCAAGTGGTTCATTTAGAACTGATGGTATGGTGGTTATTCCTTGCACAATAAAGACTCTATCTGGTATTGCTAATTCTTTTAACAAAAACCTTATTATAAAGGCCTCAGATGCCACATTAAAAGAAAAAAGAAGACTTGTCCTTGTTGTAAGGGAGACACCTCTACATAAAGGACATCTTGAGCTTATGGCCAAGGTGGCAGATTTGGGGGGAATAATTTTGCCATCAATGCCAGCCTTTTATCATCTGCCTGAAAAAATTGAAGATTTAATAGACTACACTATTGGAAAAATCCTTGATTTATTTCACGTTGAACATGATTTATTAAAAAGATGGCAAGGCATTGAATAAAATTTCAAAAACATCACTTTTATTGAAAAATCATGCAAAGTGCCATATAGTTATTTTTAAAATATGCCCGGACTAAAGCTATATCACGGTAATCGCCTTGAAAAACTTGTAGACAGCCTTGTTTGTGTTATAAAAACACCCCTTTCTTCACCGTTTAAGACAGAGATAATTGTTGTTCAGAGCAAAGGAATGGAGAGATGGCTCTCTATAAAACTTGCCGAGAGTTTTGGGATATGGGCAAATTGTGCATTTCCTTTTTTAGATAACTTTGTAGGAGAATTGTTTAAATGTGTGTTAAAAGAAGCCCATGATACGGAATTTTTTTCACCGCAGGTTATGTCATGGCGCATCATGGATATACTTAAAACATTAAAAGAAAAACCCGAATTCGAACAGATTAAGCACTATATCGATGAAGATGAAAGTCAGTTAAAAACATTTCAACTCTCAGAGCAGATTGCCAATGTTTTTGATAGTTACACTGTGTATCGACCTGAGATGGTCTATAAATGGAATGTTAAAAACAATACTGGATGGCAAGAGATCCTCTGGCATCATTTAATAAAAGGGCATGAAGATAAAAATAGGGTGTTTATTTTATATAAATTTTTAAGGGAGTTAGAAAGAAACCTCTTTAACGATGAAAAAGAACTACCGGAGAGGATATCGATATTTGGAATATCTTCGCTTCCTGATTATTATCTGAATGTTATAAAGGCTATTTCCCGCTTAATAGATGTGCACATATTCTTTTTGAACCCCACATATAAATTTTGGGGTGATATTGTGCCTGAAAGGATTATAAAAAAAATAGGCGCCATCGGTAGTTATTTTGAAACAGGAAATCCTCTTCTGGCATCTATGGGAAAGATGGGAAGAGATTTCTTTAATGCAATAATAGAATGTGCAGATGAGGAATATGATATATTCGATGAGCCTGAGCCCCAAAATCTTTTGACTGCAATACAATACGATATTTATCATCTCTTGGAGAGGGGAAAGGATATTGAAAAAACATTGATTTCCAGTGAAGATATATCAATCCAGGTGCACTCGTGTCATTCGCCTTTAAGAGAGATTGAGGTCTTACACAATAACCTGTTATTCCTCTTTGAAAGATATGATGACCTTAAACCTAAGGATATCCTTGTTATGACCCCTGACATAGAGGCATATGCACCTTTTATATCAGCAGTTTTTGAGGGCCAGGAAGAGGGGAAAGAAAGGATTCCCTATTCCATATCAGACAGGAAGACCTCAGGGGAGAGCCCTGTGGTGAATTTATTTTTAAAGATATTGGCCCTTTTAAAAAGCCGTTTTTATGCCTCTGATGTAATGGATATTTTAGATGATATACTACTAAAGGAAAAATTCAAGCTCAATGAAGGTGATATACAGGCAATTTTTAACTGGATTAACGATACAAATATAAGATGGGGTATAGATGAAAATCACAGGGAGGCATTCGATATCCCAGGTTTTAAAGAAAATAGCTGGCGTGCAGGTATTGAAAGACTGCTACTCGGCTATGCCATGTTTACTAAAGATGGTGAACCATTCAATGGTATTCTACCTTATAATGAAATGGAAGGTGATTATGTTGATACTCTGGAAAAACTCCTTAATTTTCTTTACCCTCTATTCGATTTTTCAAATAAGATTTCAGGGCAAAGGCCCCTTGATGAATGGGCAGACCTTTTGCACAGTATCCTCGACACCTTTATCATAATGAACGATGAAACAGAGAGACACATTCAGTTTATACGAGAAACAATTCAACATCTAAAAAAATTAAAACTATCCTATGGTATAGAAAGCCCCGTGTCTTTTCATGTGATTCTCCATTATTTAAAGGGCAGGCTCAACATAAGGGAATATAAAACAGGTTTTATCACAGGAGGCGTTACATTTTGCGAGATGCTTCCCATGAGAAGTATCCCTTTTAAGGTAATTGCCCTTATAGGCATGAATAACGATACATATCCAAGGGAATCAAGACCCTTAGGGTTTGACCTTATTGCAAAAAATCCGAGAAGGGGAGATCGCTCATTAAGGGATGAAGATAGATATATATTTTTAGAGGCAATCATTTCAGCAAGGCTTTGCCTTTATATAAGCTATATAGGCCAGAGCATAAAAGATAACAGTGAGATCCCCCCTTCAGTTGTTATTAGTAAACTCCTTGATTATATCGAAAAAGGTTTCTATCATCCTGAAAAGCGGCCCATTGAGATTATATTAAAGAGACACCCCCTTCAGCCTTTTAATCCAAGGTATTTTCAAAAGGATAGCCTTATCTATAATTATTCAAAAGAAGATTATGAAACAGTAAAGAATAGGCTTGAGAAAAAATATATACCGTCACCGTTTATAATCACACCCTTGAAGGATACATCTTCAGGAATTAAACACATAACCAATTCAGAGCTTAAGAGATTTTTCCGACATCCTGTTAAATATTTTTTCAACAATAGATTGGGTATATTTCTGGACGAAATTAGCCTTACAGTGAAAGACGATGAGCCTATGGAACTGGATACTCTCGATGAATTTAATATAAAGCAGAGGTTGATAGAACATCTTGTATCATTTAAGGGCCTTGATAAAATAAAAAAGACTATATCATTAGAGGGCATACTTCCCCCTGGTTCACAGAAAAAGGTCTTCTTTGATGATGTTAGTTTAAAGGTAGAGGATTTTTTCAAAGATATCCAAGTGTTCTTAAAGGATAAAAAAGAGCCAATGGACTTTAAAGTGGAAGTTAACAATTTTCATGTTAGTGTAAGGCTTGAAGAAATATACAGTTATGGCCTTATAAGATACAGGACATCCAAAGACATAAAGGCAAGATACCTTATCGATTTGTGGATTGACCATCTGTTCTTTAATCTTTTTGCCGAAAACAGCTCTTTATTCCTGTCTATGGAAAAAAAGTATATCTTTAAGCCAGTTGATAATGCCAGAGAGTTAATAACAAGGCTACTTATGGTTTATGATGAAGGGTTAAAATCACCGATAAAACTTTTTCCTGAAACTTCTTATACTTATGCAAAACAATTGAAAAAAAAGGGGGAGCATATTTATGCCATAGAATCTGCGAGGGATAAGTGGGACAAAAATGATTTCCTTAACATTGAGTCTATAGACCCATATTATCAGGTATGTTTTAAAGGTGTAGACCCATTAGACGATGATTTCATCCACCTTTCAAAGGAAGTATTCGGACCTTTGGTTGAGGACATTATAAATGAATAGTAAAAGGAATAACATGGAAGTTTTTGACCCTATGGAAACCCCATTATACGGATTAACAGGCTTATATCTTGTAGAGGCAAGTGCAGGAACAGGAAAGACCTATACCATCTCAAGCCTATTTTTAAGATTGCTTTTAGAATTTAATTTAAATATAGATGATATACTCGTTATCACCTTTACAAATGCTGCAACAAATGACCTTAAGGAGAGAATCAGGGCAAGAATAAAAGATGGAATAAATGCATTTATGGAAGGGGATTCTAAAGATGGATTTCTAAAAAAACTCATTGATAAGACCACTGATAAAAATCATGCCATAGGTGTTCTTACAGATGCTATAAAAAGCTTTGACATGGCATCAATTTTTACAATCCACGGCTTCTGCATGAGGGTTTTAAAACAATTTGCCTTTGAAAGTGGCTCTCTTTTCGATACTGAATTGTCTGAGGAGAATGATGAAATTTTATGGGAAATTGTAAAGGATTTCTGGAGAAGACATATTTTTAATGAATCGAGGTTTTTTCTAAATTATGGATTGAAAAAGCTAAGCACTAATGACCTTTACAGGCTCGGTAAAAAGACGATTATAAATCCTTCTGCCTTTATAATAGAGGTCGAATCGAATTTGGATAAAGGCTATTTTGAAATTGAACTGAAAAAGTTCGAATTAGAATGTATTGAGCTATTTGAGAGGCTTTCTTCCCAGTGGGGGGAACTAAAAAGATCAATACTTGATTTTTTTGAAAGTATCAAATCGCCAAAGGGAAAAAGGCAAAAGATTGAAAAATTTAAGGAAAGTTTAGAAGAAATAGATAAATATTTTAAATCAGGTTATCTTCTTCCAATGCCGAAAAAAATTAAAAATCCTTTTTCAGATGATTTTCTAAAAGATGAAAATGAAAGTAGCTTAACCAGTATAAATAACTTTTTTGTTTTACTGGAACCTTTCATGGAAAAAATAGAAAACCTTTCTGTTTTTTATGACAGAAAGCTCTCTTTTTTAAAAAAAATGTTTCTCGATTATTTAAAAAAAGAACTGGACAAAAGAAAACAAATCCTAAATACCCGTTCCTTTGATGACCTTCTTATCGATGTGCACAGGGCAATATCTGGCTTTTATGGAAAAGCCCTTAAAGAAGAAATAAGTAAAAAATACAGGGCAATACTTATCGATGAATTTCAGGATACAGATCCCCTTCAATATGAAATAATAAGACACATTTATCACACAGGGAAGACCGTTGTATTTATCATTGGAGATCCTAAACAATCCATATATGGTTTTAGGGGTGCAGATGTATTTTCTTATATAAAGGCAGCCAATGATGCAAATGGACGCTGGACCCTTGAATTTAACTATAGGTCTTCCAAAAGGCTTATAAAGGCAGTAAATACACTTTTCGAAAATGTGAAAAATCCTTTTATATTCAGGGAACTTGACTTTAAACCAGTTAAGGCAGCAGAGACAGACAATCAGGGTGATTTAATAGTAAAGGGGAAAACGGATCCATCACCTTTAAAGATATGGTTTTTAGAAAACAAAGAGAAAAAACCCATAAAGGTGAACGATGCAATAGATAGAATATCAAAGGCAGTTGCGCAGGAGATTGTAAGTTTATTGTATATGGGAGAAAAAAAAGAGGCTCTAATCGATAACAAACCAATAACAGCAAAGGATATAGCGGTGATTGTAAGAAAAAACGAGGAGGCAAGTAAGATACAAGATGCCCTAAATAGAGTAGGCATACCAGGGGTTATATATACTACAGATAGTGTGTTTTCAAGCGATGAGGCAAAGGAGATACTTAGGATCATCTCTGCTATAAACGAGCCGAACGATGAATCAAAGGTAAAAAGTGCCCTTGCAACAGAGATAATGGGTTATACTGGTGATGGACTTTTGGAAATCATGGAAGACGAAAAAAAGTGGAATAATTGTTTAGAAAAATTCGAATCTTACAGGAATCTATGGTTATTTTCAGGTTTTATAACAATGGCAAGGTCTTTCATCTCCAGTGAAAGGGTAAAAAGCAGGCTTATATCAATGGAAAACGGGGAGAGAAAGCTAACAAATGTTTTACATATTATTGAACTCATACACAGGGCGTGCACCGAGCATAAGTTAAACATAGAGGGCGCTTTGAAATGGCTCAACAAAAAGATAGAGAGGGAACAGGGCTCAAAATCAGAAGAATATCAGATGAGGCTTGAGACCGATGAAGAGGCAGTGAAGATTTTAACGATTCATAGGAGTAAGGGCCTCGAATTTCCAATTGTGTTCTGCCCCTTTAACTGGAGGAAGACAGGGTCAAACAGTAATCAAATAACAGTGTTTCACGATGAAAAAAATAATTACTCTTTAACGATTGATATTCGTCCAAATCCCGATGAATCATCGAAAAAGCACATGGAGATAGAAGAACTCGCAGAAGACATCAGGTTACTCTATGTTTCTTTAACGAGGGCAAAAAAGAGATGTTATCTTGTATGGGGCAGGATTAACAAAGCAGACGATTCTGGACTTGCCTATGTTATTTATTCTCCTTCTGAAAACAATAAAGACTTTTTCATAGAAGGGCATCATGGAAAAAATCTAACCGATGAAGGTGTAAAATCTATTTTAAACAGTCTTGTTGAAAGGTCTTTTGGCACCATTGAGGTTATACCTATGCCTGAATATGATGGAAAAATGTATATACCCATGTCCACCAAAGTCGAATTTTTAAATCCTAAAACATTTAAAGGTACCATTGATAAAACGTGGGGAGTTGTAAGTTTTTCATCCCTCGTATCAAAAAGGCCTCAATCTGCAGAACTGGCAGACAGGGATGAAGACATTATGCATCATCTTTTGCCTTTTCCAAAACCTGTTGGGAAAAAAGATATATTTAACTTTCCTTATGGCACAAAGGCAGGGCTTTTTATCCATGATGTCCTTGAACATTTAGATTTTTCTTTAAAAGACTATGAAGGTTTTTTAAGGCTTATTGATGAAAAACTATGGCAGTATGGTTTTGAGAAAGATTGGCTTGGTGTAATCTCAGAAAAACTTAAGGAATTATTTAATAAGATTCTAAAATCAAACCATGATACCTTTACCTTATCGATAGTGGATAATAAAAAAAGATTAAGTGAACTGGAGTTTTATCTTCCCATAAACATGATTGATGCCAGCGGATTAGGAGAAATCTTTGATAAATATAGGCCTTTTTCCAGTAGTTTGGATTTAAAAGCACTTATCAAAGCCCTTGGATTTACCGCTATGTGTGGTATGATGAGGGGGTTTATAGACATGGTATTTGAGCATAATGGCAGATACTATATTGTAGATTGGAAGTCAAATTTTCTTGGTGATAGAATTGAGGATTATGACATAGAAAATATCAAAAAAGTGATGTTAGAGGAGTATTATTTTCTCCAGTATCACCTTTATACCCTTGCTTTACATAGGTTTTTATCCTTTAAAAAAAGGGATTATGCCTATGAAAAACATTTCGGTGGAATTTTTTATATTTTTATCCGCGGCATAACCTACAACGCAGACCAAAACGGTATATTTTTCGATCTACCTGAAAAAACCGTTATTGAAGAATTAGAAAATTATTTAACGGTGCATTGAAATGTTCGATACGAATAATATGCCTTTTAAAGGCATTCAAAAGTATTTTGCAGATTTTATGGTTTCTTTATCAGATAATCTACGGGAAAGAGAAAAATATCATCTATGGCTTGCCTCAATCCTTTTAGTTGATTTTGTAAAAAAAGGTCATATCTGTATTGATCTTAAAGATTTTGCAGAAAGAGAGTTTACCATAGATGAAGATGGGACATCCTTTTCCATCAAGTGCCCTTCTTTAGAAACATGGATAGATGCATTAAAAAAGGCAGAAGTAGTAGGCACATCAGATGAATTTAGGCCTTTGATACTAAGGAACGAAAGAATGCTTTACCTTAATCGATATTGGCAGTACGAAAAAGTTTTTGTTGCAAAGATGTTACAAAAAATAAGTTTAAAACCTGCCAAATTGGATAATTCCTTAATAATGCCCATTATAAACAGACTATTTCCTGAAACAGATGAGGATGATAAAGATATGCAGAAGATGGCGGCAATAAATGCAGTGGAAAACAATTTTCTCGTCATCTCCGGTGGACCTGGAACAGGTAAGACATTTACCATTTCAAAGATACTTGCCCTATTAATAGAGGCAGGTTCAGGGAATCTATCCATAGCCCTTGCAGCACCCACAGGAAAGGCAGCGGCAAGACTCAAGGCAATGATAAAAGATTTAAAGATGAAAATAGATTGTCCAGAATATGTAAGGGCAAATATGCCTGAAGAGGTTTATACCATACACAGGCTACTGGGATTATCATATAGAACAAGGAGATTTGAGTTTAATGAAAAAAATCCCCTTCCATATGATGTTGTTATAGTTGATGAAGGATCTATGGTTGACTTGCCCCTTATGTCAAAATTATTGGAGGCAATAAAAGATAGCACAAAGATCATCCTCGTAGGTGATAAGGACCAGCTTTCATCTGTGGAGCCTGGTGCTGTATTTGGTGAACTCTGTGAGACAATTCAGGATATGCCAAACATGATAGTAATATTAAAGAAAAATTTCCGTTTTGGCAGAGATAGTGGAATCAATAGATTGGCGGAACTTATAAAAGAAGGTAATGGTCATGAGGCAATGCATCTTATAAAGGAAGGAAGACTGGAAAATATAAGCTGGCGTGAAGTGGAATCCCAAAGTCATCTAAGATTGATGATAGAAAATTATATTGTTGAACGTTATACTTCTTTTTTTGACGCATCCAGCAGTATTGAAGAGGCCTTTTTACATTTCGATAAGTTTCATGTGCTGTGCGCATTAAGACACGGTCCTTTTGGCATTCTCGCCATAAACGACCTTATAGAAAAGGCATTATCAGATAAAAAGATTATCAGGGCCTTTAAAAAATGGTATAGGGGAAAGCCCATTATGATAACTGCAAACGATTACTCACTGAAATTGTTTAACGGAGATACAGGTATTATCTTTGAAGACCCTGAAAATAGTGATTTTTTAAAGATTTTTTTTAAAACAGAAGAAGGGTTAAAAAAGATTGCGCCACAAAGGATTGCTGATTTTGAAACAGCTTACGCCATAACTGTGCACAAAAGCCAGGGTTCAGAATTCGATGATATTGTTTTTATTCTTTCTGACACATCTTCTGAGATCTTTACACGGGAATTAATATACACTGCTATCACAAGGGCAAAAAGAAGCATTGAGATTTGGGGCAATGAGCAGTTATTTATAGAGGCCATTAAAAAAAGAATAGAGAGGAAATCAGGGATAAAGGATGCGTTCCTGCAAAATAAGAAAACCTGTGATTTTTAAAATTAACCCTAAATTTTTTTGCCACATGTGGGACATTCTGGGTTTTTTTCTATAATTAGTTCTTTGAACTCCATATCCATACCTGAGAAATAAAGTAACCTTCCCTTTAATGTGCCTTCAATGCCCAGTATTATTTTTATTGCTTCCATAGCCTGAATAGATGCAATAACACCTGGTGCAGGGCCTATAACTCCAACTGTTTCTGTCTTTTTTACGTCCTTTGGAAATATGCAATCAAAACAGGCCGTGTCAGGGGGTATAAAGGTGGTAACCATACCATTAAAACTATCTACACCCCCATAAATAAATGGGATGGATCTGGCAATGGATATTTTATTAAGTATCTTTCTTGTTTTTATATTATCAGTGGCATCGACTATAATATGGGCATCACCTATAAGGTCGAAAGCATTTGTTTCGTTCAATTCTGTTGTTATAGCCTCTATATTACAATGGGGATTAAGTTTTTTTAGTTTATAAAGCCCGGAAACTGTCTTTTCTTTGCCCAAATCATCAGTCCAGTGGATAATCTGGCGGTTAAGATTTGAGATATCCACCACATCTTTGTCTATGATCTTTATACTACCAATGCCTGCTGCAACGAGATATTGAGAGGATATAGAACCGAGACCCCCAAAGCCTGCAATGAAAATCTTTGATTTTTTTAGTTTTTTCTGTCCATTTTTACTAATTGCAGGTATAATTATCTGCCTCTTATATCTTTCCAATTCTTTTTTTGATAAAACCACATTCATTTATCTACCTTATTCGTAAGAATTCGTAAGAATTTTAACAAAATAGAATTATAAATCAAAGAGAAATTCATTACATTATTTCATTGCTTACAAACGATTTTTTTTGTAATATAACGACACCGTAATTTTTTATTATAAAAAGATACAGGAAAATTAATTCTAAAAAAGGAGAGTCTCATGGGAAGTGTTTTAAAGTGGCGGAGAAAAAAAATTAGAAAACACAAATATAAAAAACTTAGAAGAAGAACAAGATACCAGAGAAGAAAATAAAAAAGTAAGTTTTGAAGAGAGGGGTTATTATGAACAAAGGTCTTATAGGAATTGTGGTAGGAGGAGGGCCAGCCCCTGGCATTAACGGTGTAATAAGCTCGGCTGCTATTGAGGCCATAAACCATGGCAAAAAAGTAGTAGGAATTGTAGGTGGTTTTAAGCCTCTTCTTGAAGGGGATACAAAAAGCGTCCTTCCCCTTACCATAGACCTTGTCTCCCGTCTCCATACAACAGGCGGTTCAATACTCAGAACATCCCGGGACGCACCTAATTATGTAAAAAAGAATTTTAAGACCTTGATGGCAACACTCAAAAAGATAGGCATAACAGACCTAATAACAATTGGGGGTGAAGGCACCCTCTTTATGGCAAAGTGGATAGAACAGGAGGCAAGGGGTGCGATAAACGTTGTCCACACTCCAAAAACAATAGACAATGATATTCCGTTGCCAGGTGGTTTTTCTACATTTGGTTACCAAACAGCAAGGCATGTAGGCGTAGAAATAGTAAAAAATATTATGGAAGATTCAAGGACCATGGGTAGATGGTATTTTATAACCACAATGGGTCGCTATACAGGTCATCTCGCTTTGGGTATTGGAAAGGCAGCAGGGGCAACGATTACCTTGATCCCTGAAGAATTTATGGAAAAAAGATTATCTTTTAAAAAGGCTGCCGATATTTTGACAGGCTCTATAATAAAGAGATTGTCCATGGGCCGGGACCATGGCGTTGCCATTATAGCAGAAGGCATAGCAGAGAAATTTGACATAGATGAATTGGGTAGATACGAAGACCTTGAGACAAACGAAAAGGGTGGTATTAGATTGTCCGATATACTTTTAGGAAGGGTGCTTAAAAATTTTGTTATAGAAACACTGAGGTCCTTTGGTATTAATGTCACCATTGTTGATAAAAATATAGGTTATGAATTGAGGGCAGCAGAGCCCATACCTTTTGACATCGAATACACGAGAAATTTAGGTTACGGTGCCATCCATTTTCTTTTAAGGGGTGGAACAGGTGCAGTAATTGCATTTTATGAAGGAAATATAAGACCCATTCCTTTTGTAGAGTTATTCGATTATAACACGGGCAAGGCAAAGGTGAGATATGTGGATATGACATCTAAGTCTTATGAGGTAGCTAGAAATTATATGATAAGGCTTGAAAAGGAAGACTTTGAACCGGAAAGATTAAAAGAGATTGCCCGAGTAACAAACCTTTCACCAAAGGCATTTAAAGAGAGGTTTTATTATCTCTTTGAATCAAAGGAATAGTTTTTACTGACCATCGTCCGTTCTTCCATGTCTTTCAAATGGGATAAAAAGGATTTTTATCCTTTTTTTATCAATGCCTAATATGCCGGAGAGTAATTCAAAACCTATTCCATCTAAATCTTTTTTAATTTCCAGTAAAAAGGCAAAGCGTGTTTTCCATGTATTTTCGGTTTCCTCTTTAGTGAATAGACCGTATAAAAGATTGTTTGTGACTTTATCACCTGTTTTTTTTCTTTGAAAAAGGGTAATGAGTGGTTTTAAAATTATATCTATCCCTTCGTGTCTAAAGGGCAGTATTGAAGGAAAATAGAAATTGTGATCATCGCCAGTGTTTCTATATTCAAAAAAAGGCCATATATTTAAAAAAGTGGCTTTTTCTTCTTCCATATATCGGTTTAATATAAAATAAGACCTGTTAATATATTTTCTTTCACCTAAAAACCACTCAGAATCTCTATATATGGGCCATAGTATTGAATACTTCACATCTTTTTCATTTTTTTCATAGTTAAATAAAGGGAAAAAGCCAAATCCTTCTCTATCCTCACCTTCTATTTTTTTGAATATTGGCCATATTATGTCTGTTTGGGTTTTATATTCTGTTTTACTTATCGTATATAATGGCCACATAATGGATTTAAACTTGCTTTTTTTCGATTCAGCATCCATGTAAAAAGGTAATGCATAGAATGAACGGAAAGGGTCATCGGTATTTAGACCCCGCTCGATTTTAAAAAACACAGGCCACAGAAAAAACCCCGAATTACTGACACCTTCTATCTCTCTAAACCCGAATACAGGCCAGAACTTCATGCCCTTTTCTTTGCCGGAGTAGATAGTAAAAAATGGCCAAAGGATATTTGTTTTTTTTGCGTCTTTTATCTCTGAATAACTGTATAAAGGCCACAGAAAAAACCCCATTTCATCTTTATTGAATCTGTCATAGAGCTTTCCGTATACAGGAAACATACCGAAGTAGCTACCTTTTTTTGATTCTCCCCAGAAAAAAGGAAAAAAAGCGGTATTTCCAGTATCATCTCCACTTTTTCTTACATAAAATGGAATAAAATAGGACATGTCCTTTGTGCTTTTGCCTAAAGGAAAAAGATATCTGTATATACCCTCTTCTTTAGAATCATAGGAAAATAGGATGGGTCTAACCGCTACAGTAGTTTTTCCTTCATCCTTTTTATAGGAAAAAAGTGGGCCTATGAAGTTTTTTTCTCCATCGAGTTCCCATAACAAAGGCCAGAGCGACCAGGCAACAGATGGAATAGAAAAAGCTATAATAAATATGGTGATTAATAATATCCGTCTCAAAATATAAAACTGAAAATAGTTCCAAGTATTGAAATAGGTGTCATCTCCGATAGACCATCAGCGCCCTTCTGAAGCTTTTTCATAGCCTTTTCTGTCTCTATATAAAGACTTTCGTCCTTTGCAAGCTTTCCTAATGTTCCATCTCCTTTTTTAATACCATCTGTGAGGTCTTTTAAATTCTTCACCGTATCTTTTGCATCGTTGTAGAGGGAATCATCCTTTACAAGCTTTCCCAACAAACCCTTTCCCTCTTCAATATCCTTTGAAATTGACTTTAATGCACCCATGGTTTCCTTTGCATCCATATAAAGTCTGTCATCCTTAACGAGCATGCCCAGTGAACCTTTGCCTGCCTCCACATCATTAACTATTTTTTTTAAACCCTTTAATGTGTCATCTGCATTGGTTATCATACTGTTTATGCTTTGTTTGTTTTCTTTGATTATATCTTTAAATTCCACTGTTATGGTCTGAATATTTTCGATACTTTTTTTGATACTTGTTTTTTCTTTATCACCTAACAATCCTTGAAACTCTCCTATGGTATTGCCGAATTTTTTTGCTGCCGTGCTTACCTCTGAAAACATTTCATCAAAATCAGGGGCGGCTTTCACATTTTTTATCATCTCTCCCTTTGCCAGTATCTTTTTATCATTACCGGGGATGATTTCAAGGTATTTATCACCGAGGACACCTTGGGTTTTAATGGCTATGGTGCTGTCTGAAGGTATCTGGACCCCTTCTTTAATGATTAAAGTAACAAGGGCTTTAAAATTATCGAGTTTTACTTTTTTTACCCTCCCTATTTCAACACCTGCTATTAAAACAGGAGATTTTGGATCAATACCGTTTGCATTTTCAAGATAAACCTGAAGTTCATAGCCCTTTTCGCTTAAAATACCAAATTTAGAAATCTTGAATGACATATAAAAGAGTATTATAAAACCGATTAAAACAACTATGCCCACTTTTAATTCAGGTGAGAGTCTATTTATTTTCATAAAACACCTCCTACAAATCCTGGAATACCTGTTGCTTTTAAAAATTCTTTTACCTCTTCATTTTCGCTTTTTTTCACATTCTCTGGAGTCCCGTATTCTATAATCTTTCCGTTATAGAGCATGGCAACCTTATGGGCTATTCTAAACATACCGAGTATATCATGGCTTATAATAACGTATGTTTTTTTAAATCTTTCCTGGGTCTCTTTAATTAAATCGAGTATGGTAAGGGATATTATTGGGTCAAGGGCGCTTGTTGGCTCATCAAAAAGTATGATATCAGGATCGTTTATCAATGCCCTGGCCAATCCTACCCTTTTTTTCATGCCCCCTGATAGTTCAGAAGGCATTTTATAGCCAAATCCTGAAAGACCGACATTTTTTAATTTTTCTTCTGCTAGCCTGATTATTTCTTTTTCTGGAAGTTTTGTGTGTTCCCTCAGTGGAAAGGCCACATTATCTATCACATTCATGGAATCAAAAAGGGCTGCTTCCTGAAAAAGCATACCGAATTTTTTTCTCACTTCGTTTAGTTCTCTCTCTTTTAGTTTTGTTATGTCCACACCGTCTATCCATATCTCCCCCATATCTGGTTTAAGTAAACTAATAAGGTGTTTCATAAGCACACTTTTACCACCACCACTTTTGCCTATGATAACGGTAATCTCCCCATGCTTTATCTCAAGGTTTATACCATTGAGCACATTCTGGCTGCCGAAATTTTTATATAGGTCAACGATCTTTATTGCTGTATCTTTGTCCATAATTATTAGAAACTAAAACATCAGCGAAGTAAGTATATAATCGGCAACAAGAATAGAAACACTGGCTATAACCACAGATTCTGTTGTTGATCTTCCAACACCTTCAGCACCACCGGCTGTATAAAATCCCTTATAACATGCCACAACACTTAGAATTATACCAAAGCACGCTGACTTAATAAGTCCATCGTATATATCTTCTAAGTCAACATATTTAATCATTTTATTTATAAATGCCCCCTCGTTTATCCCGAGTAGCTTGACCCCTACGAGCCAGCCACCTACAATTCCCACAAAATCAGAGATAATGGTAAGCACAGGCAACATAAAAAAAGAGGCTATTACCCTTGGCGTCACAAGATACTTAATGGGGTTTAAGGCCATAACGATTAAGGCATCTATCTGTTCTGTAACCCTCATTGTTCCTAATTCTGCAGCTATTGCAGAACCTGCCCTGCCTGTCACCATGAGACTTGTAAGCACAGGACCTAACTCTCTTGTCATGCTAAGTGCTACAGTTGCGCCTACAAGCCCTTCTGCCCCGAATTTTCTAAATCCATAGTATGTCTGGATGGCAAGGACCATACCTGTAAATGTTCCTGTGATAAGGACAACGCCAAGGGATTTTACACCAATAAACTCCATCTGTTTAAATATGTAGTTGAGTTTCCAGGGCCTTCTAAAGGCATAGAATATGCTACTAAAAAACATAAGTGCCATGCCACCCAACTGTCTTAATACGCTTGTTGCCGGGTGATAAATCCTGTCAAGACTAAAAAGGTTAATCAATATAACACCTCTTTATTTTTTTTGATAATCTGCACAAAACTTCATAGGGTATTGTTCCCTCAAGCCCTGCTATCTCATCAGCCGTTATGGAATCATTGGCTCCATATCCCATAAGCACAACCTCATCTCCCACCTTTACATCCGGGCAGTCGGTGATGTCTATTAAAATCCAGTCCATACAGACCCTTCCTACAATACAACATCTTTTATCATTAATCAATACATTACCTTTATTGGAAAGGGCCCTTGGGTATCCATCGGAATAACCTAAAGGCACATATGCTATCCTCGTTTTTCTTTGGGTTAAAAAGGTCCTTCCATAACTTAAAAAATTTTTTTCAGAAAAGTCTCTGATTAAGGCAATCTTTGAGGTCAACTGCATTGCCTGTTTTAATTTAACTTTGTTCTTTAAAGACGTATCTGGATAAGAACCGTAGAGGCTTATGCCAAGCCTTACCATATTAAAATGGGCCTCAGGATAATTTATAATTCCACCGCTATTGGCCATGTGGATATAAATCGGTTCTATTTTATTATGTTTTAAAAATTCGAGGACGTCTTTGAATTTTTTTATCTGATTTAATCCGTATTCATCCCTTGTTTCAGAAGCTGAAAAATGGGTCATAACACCTTCTATGTGGATATTATCTATATTTTTCAACGTTTCTATAATATATTGTCCCTCATGGGGCATAAAACCCAGTCTTCCCATACCTGTATCAAACTTAATATGGATTTTAAGAGGTGTTTTAAATTTGTCATGTCCATCTGCAATCCTTTTTAATGTATATGGGTCGTATACAACGGGTGTGAGATTATATTCGAGAAATGACATGGGGTCATCCCATGGTAATATGCCGCTCATTATAAGAAGTGGAGTTTGAATACCGTTTTTCCTCAGATTTACAGCCTCATCCACAGTAGCCACACCAAAGTACTCAACACCAATTGAGTTTAGTCTTTGTGCGACCCTTACTGCGCCATGACCGTATGCATCGGCCTTTATTACACAGAGTATTTTTACATGTTCCGGTAGTAATGATTTAATTGCCCTGTAGTTATATTCGAGGAAACCGAGATTTATATAAAGGACGGCCCTTTGGGAATTTTCTATCTTATCCATGGCTTAATCTTTTAAATACCTTTTTAAATGCATCTATGGTCTTTATAAGTTCATCTTCTTTATGGTTTAGGCTTAAAAAGGATGCCTCAAATGGACTTGGGGCAAAAAAAATACCTTCTTCTAACATGAGCTTAAAAAACCGTTCGTATAATTGTCTATCCGATTTTATTGCCCCTGCGTAATTATGGATGTCTGTGTCTGCGAAGAAGCCTGTCCACATACCAGTTATTTTATTAATCCTATAAGGAATACCGTATGAATTTGCTAAATCTAAAATCTCTTTTTCAAGGGTTGTCGAGTATTCATACATCTGTTTATAGATGGATTGATTTTTTTTAAGGTAATCAAGGGTATATATACCTGCCCTCACGGCAACAGGATTACCGGAAAGGGTGCCTGCCTGATACACATCACCTGTAGGTGCCAAAATGTCCATAATATCTTTTCTTCCACCAAAGGCACCTATGGGAAAACCACCGCCAATAATCTTACCAAGGCATGTTATATCGGGCTTTATGTTGTATATATGTTGGGCACCACCGTAGATAAGTCTAAAACCTGTTATCACTTCGTCAAATATAAGGAGAATCTCGTTTTCCCTGCACATACTCTCCAGATCTTTAAGAAATGTTTCTTCAGGCAAAATCACGCCCATATTCCCCATAACAGGTTCGATTATAACACAGGCAATATTTTTATTATTTTTTATTATCCTATGCACGCTTTCAATACTATTGAAATCGGCTATATAGGTATGTTTTGCATAGTCGGCTATTATGCCTTTACTGTCTGGTATTCCGAATGTGACTAAACCTGAGCCTGCCTTTACAAGCAGGGCATCAACGTGCCCATGATAGCAACCTATGAATTTTATAATACCTTCCTTACCTGTATAACCCCTTGCAAGCCTTATGGCACTCATGGTTGCCTCTGTGCCTGAACTCGTTAACCGAACCATATCTATTGAAGGAAATGCCTCTACTATCCTTTCTGCAAGCTCAATTTCGTATCTATGGCATGCACCAAAGCTCGTGCCAACTGATATAGCCTTACTTACCTCTTCTATCAACCCTGGATGGGCATGTCCAAGGATGATTGCACCCCAGGACAAAACATAGTCAAGATATCTAAATCCGTCTTCGTCAACGAGGTATGCCCCATCCGCACTTTTTACATAAAAAGGGGTATTGTTTACTGATTTAAAGGCCCTTACAGGACTGTTTACCCCTCCTGGTATCACCTTTTTTGCCCTTTCGTATAGATGATTAGATTTTTCCCTATTCATTTGTTACCTTCACAGAAGTTTTTTTGAATTCCCTTTTACTGAAAAGGATCTTGAAATCATTTATACCTGTGTGTTTGGATATGCGGTCAACTATATCAAAACATTCTTTTTTGCTTTTTCCGTGAATCATCGTATAAAGATTATATTTCCAGTAGCCACCTGTGTCCCTTTCATAACAATGGCTTACCTCTGGAAACAATGACATTTTCTTTCCCATTTCATCAACATCTTTTTCATTAACGCTCCAGACCACCATGGCGTTATGTGTATAAGAGACATTTCTGTGATAAAGCACTGCCGCTACCCTTCTTATGGTGCCTGCCTTTATTAAGGCCTTCAACTTTTCTATTAAATCATCTGTGTCCATACACGAGTTTTTTGCCAGCTCATCGTATGGTACTATGGTCAGAGGAAAGTCTTCAGGTATTTTTTTTAAAAATTCTCTATCTGCTTTTTTATCCATAGCCTCTATTTTACATACATGGGATGGCCTTTTCAAATGAAAACCAAATTTTTTAACCTAAAAAAGGAAATTCAAAAAATCCTTTACTTTGAGCCTTGTATATGTATATTCTTAACTTCGAGAAAGAAAGCTTGTTTTAGGAGTAGAAAATGGTAAAGGCATCATCAAGAATTGAAAAGATTCCACCATATCTTTTTGCAAGGATTGATAAGAAAAAGGAAGAGGCAAGAAAAAAGGGTATTGATCTTATCGATTTTAGCATTGGAGACCCCGATATCCCTACGCCGGCTAATATTATTGAAAAAATGAAAGATGCCGTAGAGAACTCACGGAATCATAGATACCCAAGTTATGAAGGTATGTATGCATTCAGAAAGGCTGTGGCAGATTGGTATAAAAAGCGGTTTTCTGTAAAGTTAGATCCTGACACAGAGGTAGTAACACTGATAGGTTCAAAAGAAGGCATAGCACATATGCCATGGGCATATGTGGATAGCGGTGATGTGGTGCTTGTTCCATCGCCAGGTTATCCTGTGTATAAAATATCTACACTTCTCGCAGGTGGTATACCCTTTATTATGCCTCTAAAAGAAGAGAATAACTTTCTTCCTGACCTCGATAGGATTCCGAAGGATGTCTTTAAAAGGGCCAAACTCCTTTTTATCAACTATCCCAATAATCCCACCGGTGCCCACGGAGACGATGATTTTTTTAAAAAGGTCATCCATGTTGCAAAAGAATACGATATCCTTGTATGCCATGATGCAGCCTATAGTGAAATTGCATATGAAGGATATAAGCCTAAAAGCTTTCTCGAATTTGACCCGGAAAAGAAATATTCCATTGAATTCCATTCCCTTTCAAAAACCTATTGCATGACAGGATGGAGAATAGGTTTTGCAGTAGGCAACAGAGATGCCATATACAATCTTGGAAAATTAAAGACAAACATAGATTCCGGTGTATTCCAGGCAATCCAGCAAGCAGGGATAGAAGCACTAACTGGCGATCAGACGAGTCTTGAGGAATTGAAAAAGAGATTCCAGAAAAGAAGGGATATGGTAATAAATGGGCTTACATCACTGGGCATAAAGGTGCGAAAACCCCTTGCTACTTTTTATATATGGGCAAAAGTCCCTAAAAAATATACATCAGAAGAATTCTGTGAAAGGCTTATTGAAAAAACAGGTATTGTGGTAACACCAGGGAATGGTTTTGGGGAAGAAGGGGAAGGGTATTTCAGGATATCTCTCACAATAAATGAAAAAAAGATAAAAGAAGCAATGAAGAGGCTTGCATCCTTTAAGTTTTAGGCATTGGAATACTGTTAAGATTAAATATCCTTTAAAATATCTTCGGTGATTTTTACTGTAGACAGAGAAGTTCGAATAAAGAGCTGCGCAAAATAGTATGCACTTAATATCAAAACATAGTATGTAAGGATGCTGAACATAACAAAACCAATGAAATAGGGTATCCTTAAAATTGTTAAATAAAAAATACCTAATAAAAACAAAACACCTATGTAGCCTGCAATATACTGTATAAGGACCTCTTTTATTGCCATCAGTATATTTTCGAACTCAAGGGCTTTTTTAAAATCCATTTTCTCAGCAAAAAGTGCAAAGGCAAAGGGCATAAAAAAAGAAAAGATAAACATGGCAACAAAGCCGAGAAAGGTAATTATGCGACCAAAAAAGGCCGTAAAAGGGTGAAGGGCTGTAAGGAAAAAGCCAAAGGAAAATAGAAAAAAAGGCACTGCTTCGTATAGTATAAACAAAAATACCTGCTTTAAACCTTCAATCCATATTTCACCTTTTTTATCCCATGTGGGCAGACCCATACCACCGGACATCATGGTCCTTATTGTCCTTGATAGATAACCTACAGAAAAAAAATCGAGAAAGGGGATAAAAAAAATCAGTCCTGCTATTAACCATCTTTTTATAAAGCGGGAGTTTAAAGTGAATTGAATAAAGGGATAGAGTTCCACTTACTTTTACTTTCCTTTCATTATGAAATCCAAAAGGGATTCTTGGTTATAACCTGTCATGCCGCCATCTATTGTAATGGTTTCTCCATTTATATATCTTGCGTTGTCTGAGGCGAGAAATAGGATTAAAGATATTAATTCATTAACCTCTCCCATCCTTTCTATGGGTGTTCTTTTTGAGAGAAAATTAACGAATACCTCTTTTTTTATAAGCCCTTCGTTCATTCCACCTTTTATAAAACCCGGCGCCACTGCACATGCCGTAACATTGTATTTTGACCACTCATGGGCAATAGAACGGGTCATAATCATAAGTGCAGATTTGCTTATAGAATAGGGCAAAAACCCCTTTTCACCGAAAAATCCCACCTGAGATGCGATGCTTATGATCCTTCCTGATTTTTGTTCTATCATCTTTTTCCCGAATATCTGGGTTGTATAAAAGGTTCCTTTAAGATTTACATCAATGACCCTGTCAAAGTCTTCTTTTTTTATCTTTTCTGCGGGCATGAGCTGATTTACAATGCCTGCATTGTTTATCAATATGTCTATCTTCGACCATTCACTGTAAACCTTGTCTGCAATATGATTCATCTTTTCGTAATCGGAAATATCGGCCTCAAAGGCAAGGATATTTTTCCCCCTGAATTCGTCTTCGAATTTTGCCACTGCCTCTTTATTTCTGCCATTTACTGCCACCTTTGCCCCTTCATCGAGAAAGGCCTTTGCCATTGCCTTTCCAAGGCCTTTTGTGCCCCCTGTTATAAAAACGACTTTTTCACTAAACATCATATCATACCTCCATAAAGATATTTTATCCTTTTGTCGAAAAGTGTGATAAGGTCTTCACTTTTGTTTATATTTATACCAAAGGATTCTTTCCACACATCTTTTCTTTCCATACAAAGGTATATAAAAAGATTTTCATTTTTGTTTTTTAACAAATCATAGAGGGTTTTGTAAACTCTTATCCTTTCACCTTTGATGTATCTGTATTTTCCATCCTCACCTTTTGTAAATTCACTGAATAATAGGTTTTTTCTTTTTTCCTGAATGAAAACATCCATCATTTTTGCAGGAAACCTTAATAGACCTAAGCTTATCCAGATTATTCTATCAAGGTCTAATATCCTTCCTATATCTTCTATTAACCAATAGTAATCGTGTTCAAAACCTTCATATATGATTATAGGGTCTAAGTGTAACCCTACAAAACAACCTGAATCCTGTGCCTTTTTGAGCGCCTTTAGTCTTTTGTATAACGGGCTTGTCCTTTTCTCCTCCTTATCTATTATATTTTGCGGTGCAAGGGAAAAAGAAATCACAGTATAAGGATTTAAAAAGGGTTTTAAATGTTCGATCTGTGCCCATTTTGATTTAAGCTCGAATATTGCCTTTTTTTTCTCACCAAAATATTCTATTAAAGGTCTATTCAAATTGTATCTTCTATCAAGGGCTAAACTGTCGGATAATTCACCTGTTCCAAACCTTAATATGTGGTTATGTTCTTTTTCTATTAAATCATCGACCTCCGCAATTATGCTCTTTACATTTAGATTTATTTTAATCTTTTCTTCTTTAATATAGTGCTTTAAGATGCAATAAGAGCACGAAAGTATGCATCCTTCAATGAGGTCTATATTTTTGTAACCACAGCATATGTGATTCTTTGTTCCAGGGCAATCTCTTACAAAATTTCCCTTTTTATTCAGGAATTCTATTTTTTGTAAGCCCAAAAATTGCCTCCATGTCTTTTGATTTTAAGGGCTCTATTAAGCTTTTTAAAGCACCTTCAAGTTCTGAAGTGTCCTTTGCCTTAATCATAATATCAATATACTCTTTTTCAAAGAAAGGGTCTATCTTTATATTCACATTATTTGGTAGCTTAAAATCACGGACGAGATTTTTAAACTCTTCTTCAAGTTTTTTTATGCCAGGATTTATGCGTTTTTTTAACATCTCCTTTATTTCGTAAGGACTATTTAGGGCATTTAGTTCTTCATAAGGCAAATCATCTGTTTTTATTTTGATTAAGGTCAGCATCTGGAGTATTTCTCTCAAAAGGCTTTCTGTAAAATGGATTTTTCCTGTTAAATTCATAATCCTTTCTCTGTCTTCAGGCTCGAACCAGAGTAAATAATCTACATTTTTTAAAGAAACATTATGCTCTACAATATAGTCTTTTAACATCTCTTCACTGTTTGCGATTTTAATCATCTTTCTTACGATATTTTCGTGCCTACCCATTCCTATCTGTTCCATAATATCGTATATTTCTTCCATAGAAAAACCAAAGTTTAAAGCCATATTAATGGAATGTGCCTTTTCTACTAAATTCATTTCTCTAAAAAGATTTTCATTTATAGATATTATACAGGCCTCAATATCGGTAATATCAAAAATGACACAGGGAACTCTTTCCATGCCAAGATTAATTGCAGATTTTAGCCTTTTAAAACCTGAGACCACAACAAAAGGGGACTGGTTTTTGACTATTAGGGGTTGAATAATGCCTATTTTTTTTATCGATGCCGTAAGTCTTTCATTATAATCAGGATAGGATATGCAAAAACTCCTGTCATTTATGTTAATCTCTTCGATAGACACCATTTTAAGGTTAAATTGTTTTCTATACATGGTTTCTCAACATAAGTTCAAGGGGATGGGGATTTAGATAAACCTGCCTTTTAAGGTATTGCTTATTGTATTTTTTTACATAATGATTGAGAAGCACAACAGGCACTATCAAGGGAATCAGTCCATTACTATAATTTTCTATAATACCTGTGAGTTCTTCCTTTTCTTCTCTGGAAAGGTCTTTTTTAAAATAACCCATAATATGGTAAAGACAGTTTGTGTTCTTTTTTTTCGTTGCTATTAATTTTAAGCCCTCCATCATGATGTTTATATATTTTTGCACATCTTTTTCATGATCATTAATATTTGCAACAATTTTCCCTAATTCTCTTAAGTGTTTTGGACTATGTGCCATTATCAGGTATTTATGGTCTGTGTGAAAATCAATAAGGCCTTTGATCTTGTCCTTGTTTTTTAAAAAATACTTCCATCTTTTATACGAAAAGACTCTTTCTATAAAATTTTCTCTTATCACAGGATTGTTTAATCGTCCCTCATCTTCTACTGGTAAAAGGGGAAATCGTTTCATAAAAGTAGCTGCAAATATACCCACCCCCTTTTTTTCAGGTATTCCTCTTTGTGAGTATACCTTTACACCTTGCATGCCTGAACTTGGCGATTTACTTTTAAAAATAAAACCGCATAGATCTTCCTTTTCCAGTTCATCGAGCCTTTTTTCTGACCATTTAAGCATTTTATCCGTATGGTCTATACCTGTTTTTATAGTAACAAGCCTTGGATTTTCCGGTGATCCTATAAGTCTCATTGCCTCCCTTGGCACAGGTAGCCCACATTCTACTTCAGGACAGACAGACACATATTCGAAGTATTTACCCAGTGTATCTGTTATATACCTGTCCTGCTTGTGTCCACCGTCATATCTAACCTTTTTACCTAAAAGGCAACTGCTGATACCTACCTTTATCTTTTCCATTTATCTTCTGTATCTAATACTTTCTATGGGACTATCATTCTTCATATCCCAGCCAGCAGTGAAGGCATAGCTTTTCCCTCGGTATGCCTATGGCATTTACCATATCATCTATTCTCTGGTATCTCAAGGTTGTGGCTCCGAGTTCATTTGCAATCCATTCCACCATTTTTTTATATTTTTTTGAATCTTCATCAAGGTATTCTTCGATATTATTAAAATCCCTACCCTCTATGTCCCAGATGGCCCTTCTTGCAATAAGTTCTTCTGTAGACCTCGTAGATAAGGCAAATCTGCATGGAAACATAAGTGGTGGGCATGCTGGTCTTATATGTATCTCCTTTGCACCTGATTCCCATAATTTCTTCAAAGTATAATTTTTAAGCTGTGTCCCCCTGACAATCGAATCCTCGCAAAGAATAATTCTATTTCCTTCTATAATTTCTTTGACAGGTATGAGCTTCATTTTTGCAACGAGGTCTCTTATTTCCTGAGCCGGTGGAGTATAGCTCCTGCCATAGCCTGGTGTATATTTTACAAGGGGCCTGCGATATGGAATGCCAGATTCCATAGCATAACCTATGGCATGACCCATACCTGAATCAGGCACACCAGCCACAAGATCTGCCTTGACATTATCTCTTTTTGCAAGGAGTCTTCCACTTCTTTCACGGACTATCTCAACATTTATTCCTTCATAACTTGAGGCAGGATAACCTGTATATATCCATAGAAATGCACAAATCTGATTTTTATCTTTACCTTTAAATTTTTCTTCCAAGCCGTCTTTCCCTATAAAGACAATCTCACCAGGTTCAATGAATTTTTTAATTTTATACCCGAGATTAAGAAAAGAGCAGGTTTCATTTGCAACAGCATAACCTTCATCGTTTTCACCTATAATAAGGGGTAACCTTCCAAAGCGATCCCTTGCCGCATATATCCCGTCTTTTGTCATCAATAGCATAGTTGCTGAGCCTTTTATTTTATCGTAGACACTTTCGATGCCTTCTATTATTGTGTTTTTATGGGTTATAATCTTTGCAATCAGTTCAACAGAGTTGAAACCTCCACTTGACATTTCGCTGAATGTTTCTCCGCTTTCAAGTAATTCTTGGGCAAGCTTATCTGTATTCTCAACGAGGCCTGCAGATGCGATGGCAAATGTCCCAAATTTTGAACTTATAATCAGAGGCTGGGGGTCTTTATCACTTATAACCCCTATGCCTATATTCCCTTCCATCTCTTTATATTCTTCAAAAAACTTTGATTTAAACTGTGATTTACTAATATCGTGAATGTGGCGATGGAGTTTTTTACCGTAAACAGCCATGCCCCCATATTCAGTCCCCATATGAGAATGATAGTCTGTGCCGTATAGTAAATCAGATGTGCAGTCTTTTTTTGAAACAACGCCGAATATACCGCTCATTAATCCTCCTTATGGTGTGCCGAATTAAAAATCTAAATATAATACAACCTATTTTGGATTTTCTCCACAATAAATTAATCCCTTTATTGCAACTGCACCTTTTTTATGTTAATTTTTAAAAACTATTTTCAAGAGATTGCCATGGAAACTAATGTTAATCAACCTATAGATTTTATTCGAGAAATTATAGAGGAAGATATAAAAACAAATAAAAATAGTGGAAGGGTGGCAACCCGTTTCCCACCAGAACCAAATGGTTATCTTCACATTGGTCATGCAAAATCAATCTGTCTTAATTTTGGGATAGCAGCCCAATATAAAGGCACATGCAATCTAAGGATGGATGACACAGACCCTGCTGGTGAAACAATGGAGTATGTAGAATCTATTATAAATGATGTTAAATGGCTCGGATTTGACTGGGAGGATAGGCTTTTTTTTGCCTCCGATTATTTTGAAAGATTATATGATTTTGCAGAAGAGCTTATAAAAAAGGGAAAGGCCTATGTGTGCGACCTGTCGCCAGATGAGATAAGAGAATACAGGAGGACACTCACAGAGCCAGGTAAGGAGAGTCCATATCGCAATAGGACTGTAGAGGAAAATTTAGACCTCTTTCGGCGCATGAAGTCCGGTGAATTCGCCGATGGAAGTCGAGTGCTCAGGGCAAAAATAGATATGGCATCTTCGAATATTCTCATGAGGGATCCTGTATTGTACAGGATAAAAAGGACCCCCCATTACAGAACAGGCAAAAAATGGGTAATATATCCTATGTACGATTTTGCCCATTGTCTTTCAGATGCCATTGAAGGTATAACCCATTCCATTTGCACCTTGGAATTTGAAAATAACCGTCCTTTATACGATTGGATCGTAAATGAGCTTATAGAAGGTGAAAAACCAAGACAGATTGAATTTGCAAGGCTTAATTTAAGCTATACAATTTTGAGTAAGAGAAGACTCATTGAACTTGTTGAAAAGGGTTATGTGGCGGGCTGGGATGATCCCAGGATGCCAACAATTGCAGGCATGCGGAGAAGGGGGTATACCCCAGAAGCTATAAAGACATTCTGTAATAAAATAGGCGTTGCAAAAAAGGATAATCTTGTAGATATTGCTTTGCTTGAGGCATGTGTTAGAGATGATTTAAATGAGAATGCACCGAGGGCCATGTGTGTATTACAACCTTTAAAGGTAATTATTGATAATTATCCTGAAGGTCAGACCAAGGAAATAGAATGTCCAAACCATCCTAAGAATCCATCTTTAGGTAAAAGAAAGGTCCCCTTTTCAAAAGTGTTATATATTGAAAGAGACGATTTTAGCGAGAATCCTCCAAAAAAATATAAAAGGTTGAGTCCAGACAAAGAGGTAAGACTCAGAAACGCATATGTAATAAAATTTTCACATCTTATAAAGGATGGTGCCACAGGCGAGATAAAGGAAATACACTGCACATATGATCCTGCTACTAAAGACGGACCCTCTTTGGATGGCAAAAAAGTGGAAGGCGTTATTCATTGGGTAGCAGCATCCCATGCAATACCTATTGAGGTAAGACTTTACGATAGATTATTTACTGTAGAAGACCCTGCTTCAAAAGGAGATGATTACTTAAATTATATAAACCCCGATTCACTCAAAATCCTCTATCCTTGCTTTGCAGAACACAATCTAAAAGATGCTCTGCCTGGTGCCAGATTCCAGTTTGAGAGGATAGGGTATTTTTCATTAGACCCAAAGGACTCTACCAAAGAAAGACCTGTTTTTAATCGGATCGTGTCGTTGAAAGATACATGGTCGAAGTTAGCTAAATAGATATTGATAAATGAAAAGGCTGTGAGGTCAGAAAAAACCCCACAGCTATGATATATCAAGGGCATTTATGCCCGATATTGCTTTTACCCTCCAGGGATTTTCATCTTAAAGTTTCCATGGCAGCCAAGGCAGTAAACTGTTGATGCCTTGTGGCTGTGGTGGCAGACAGTGCATGCTATGTCTCCAAGATGCGATTTGTGGGGATTCCTGTCAGGAAAGTCCTTTGGTTCACTTCTTTTCTGCAGGTCCTCAAGGGGGCCATGACAAATAAGGCAACGGTCGTTTTCTACTGTATCCCCTGTTAAAGGCAGTTTTTTATCATGACATGAACTACACATAATATCAACCTTACTGTGGGTGGCATCTATGTTCTTTGACTGTGCCCATGATATGAATATGTTTTTTATGTTTTCTAATTCATCCTTTTTTAACCTGCCAAAAGAGACTCCAGATTTATAGAGACCGAATCTATTGTTGGCGTGGGTATGACAAATCATGCAGTCAGCACCCTTTCCTTCTTTTATATGTGCCCTATGGATAGTACTTGCATATGGTTTTGGCTCTGCCTTTATGGACATATCAGGTCTATGACATGTATTACACGATGCTATAGTGTCACCAGTTACAGGTTTGTGATTCTTTGGAAGGACATTTGATATCTTATCGTGACAGCTAAGGCAGGAGACATTTTTAGAAGGTGCCTTTGCCTTTTGTTTTTTTGCCTGGGCAAAAACATCCCCTTTTGTAAAAGCCAATGTAATAGCAAATAAAATCACAAAAATAAAACTAAATAACAATAAAGGCTTTTTCATACAACAACTCCCAAAAATTAAAAAAAGGGGTCAATAAGACCCCTTTTTTGTTTTTATGCCTTTTCCTGGGCTGCATTGATACCGGCTATACGGCCGTGAACAACACAGTCGGGAATTGCATTACTGCCAAGCCTGTTTGAACCGTGGACACCCCCTGTTACCTCACCTGCTGCATAGAATTTCGGTATCACCTTGCCCCATATGTCTATTACCTGCGCCTTCTCGTTTATCCTTATACCGCCCATGGTGTGATGGACTGCAGGCCACTGGGCCACTGCATAAAAAGGACCTTTTTCAAGGGGTATCATTGCCTTTGTAATAGGTTTATTAAAATCAGGGTCTTTTCCGTCTTTTAGATACTGATTGTGTTTTTTTACTGTCTCCACAAGGTTATTTACAGGCATTTTTAGTTTTTGTGCAAGCTCTTCTATTGTGTTAGCCTTTATAAAACGACCCTTTGCAATGCCTTTTTCTATCTCCTCCATGGTTCCGCCCATCTTTGTTACCATTTCTTCATTAAAAATGGAATAGGTAGGCTTCTGACCTAATTTAATCTGCGCCATGGAACAGACATCCCTTCTTTCAAGTTCATTTACAAACCTCTTACCGTTTTTGTCAACATATATAAGACCATATCCCACGCCGTTGAATGGATAGACAGCAGGGTTATCAAGGATACCGGTTTCTGGTTCTGCAAAGGGATATAATTGTATAAAGGCCATATGAAGGGTATCAGCACCTATGGCCTGGGCAAACCTGATGCACTCACCCGTTGCACCGGGGTGGTTTGTGCTGTTATATTCTGGCACAACAGATGGATTAAATGCCTGACGCATCTTGATGTCCCTGCTAAAACCACCTGATGCCAGAACTAATGCCTTTTTTATCTTTATGTTTCTTTTTCCTTTTGGTGTCTTTACCTCAACGCCTAAGATAGGCCCTTCTGTATCCTTTCTCCAAATCCATGTAATCTCATTATTTAGTCTTATCTTGGCACCGTATTTCTCGGCAATCTTTCTAAGTGGTTCTGTAAAGCCCCTGCCAACACCTTCTGCAACGGTATGGGTCCTGTATGCACTGTGGCCGCCTGCCCTTGTTAGGGCCTCACGGAGTTTACACCCACCTTCTTCTATCATCCAGTTAAGGGCATCTGCTGAACCTTCTGTTAAGTTTTTGACCAGGACAGGTATATTGTAATAATCTCCGCCTTTTAATGTGTCATCAAAGTGCTGTTTTGGGCTGTCATTACCGAGATTTAATTTTTGCCTCAGATGGAGTTTACTGTCCCATGCTGCATAAACACCACCATTTATAATGGAGTTTCCACCGTATGTGGGCATCTTCTCTAATATCACAACCTTGGCGCCCCTTTTGCCTGCCTCACTGGCTGCTGCAAGCCCGGCAAATCCTGAACCTACAACTACCACATCAATCTCTTCATCCCATTTTTTTGGCAGGGTTTTCGCTGCAGCTTCAGCATCCTTTTTGGTTAGATCCAGGGCAAGACCCGTTGCAGCGGCAAGCATACCTGCACTTACTCCTGCCTTTAGAAAACCCCTACGGGTAATCTTATTTGGCATGTCTTTAATTTCATCCTTTTTTGCCATTGTTTCCTCCTTATTTACATTATTTTTAAAATCTGGGTAGTTTTTTGTATCTTCAGAAGTATCACCTTTGTTATATTCCATATCCCCAATAGTTGTCTCCTCAACCCACATGGTATGGTTTATGAGGCCAATCCTCTGTAGTCCCTCAATGATATAGTAAGACAGGGGGCTACCTAAAGTGATGTTGATATCTTCTTTCCAGTAGAGGTGGATGATATAATCCAAAGGAACTAAACTGTTTTTATAGAATTCAAATCTTACAAGACCCCCATATTGTTCTAAATTGTTAAATACGCCATCGAGAAAAGACTTTAACTCTTTTTCCTTGTTCAAATTTACCCTGACCTTTATGCACTCGAGATACATTTCAATCTTTAATTAGCAAATGTTATGCCAAATTTTTTTTCAACAATATTAAAGAGTTACAATGATAAGATGATGAAACTGACAAATTTTACAGAAAAAACTGTTAAATTTTTCAGTTTAATTGTATATCTATTATATGTTGCAGGGCTTAAATATAGATAAAGGGCACTTTTTTAGAGAACTGACCATCAGGATATGTAGTAGCCTCGATATAGCAAAGGCGCTTCACAGTTGTTTTTTGTTTTTAAAGGATATCATGCCCGTTGAAAAACTTGTCCTTATTACCTATGAAAGTAAGATTGGCACCATAAACATAGAGGCTATAGCTGATTATGAAAAAGGATACAGCAGGGATATAAAGGTCCCCATCCCAACACAACTCCAGCATGAACTTGAGATAGTAAAGGATCTTCAAAGGATAAGGTACATAAAAGATATATCTAAAGACCCATTTATTTTTGGTATTGCAGACATACTTGGTTTTATAGATTTACAGGCAATTGTTACCCATTTTATCCTTGAAGGAAGATATATGGGTGCATTTATAATAGTTTTAAAAACCCCTATTCAAGATTTTACTAATTATCTGGAATTATTAGAGTCCATTAATGAACCTGTAGCAATAGCATTAAATAATTGCAAGCAATTCAAAGAGCTGTTAATGCTAAAGGATGCCTTATCAGAAGAGAGAAACTACCTCAGAAACGAATTGAAAAAGGCAGCTAAAATCGAATTAATAGGGGCAGATTTTGGGCTAAGAAAGGTAATGGAGAGGGTAAATCAGGTGGCGCGCCTTACGAGCCCTGTTTTAATTTACGGTGAGACAGGCACAGGAAAGGAGATTATATCCCAAATCATACACAACCTCTCTCCAAGGTCAGACGGTCCGTTTATTAAATTAAACTGCGGTGCCATACCTGATACACTTATAGACAGTGAGCTCTTTGGCCATGAGAAAGGTGCATTCACAGGGGCAATATCGCAGAAAAAGGGCAGATTTGAAAGGGCAGACAAGGGCACAATCTTTCTTGATGAGATAAGTGAGTTGCCTCCAAACGCCCAGGTAAGGTTGCTTAGAGTCTTGCAGGAAAAGGAGTTTGAGAGGGTAGGGGGCACGCACCCTATAAAAGTCGATGTAAGGATAATATCTGCTACAAATAGAGACCTCAATGAGCTTGTTAAAAAAGGTTTATTTAGAGAAGACCTATATTTTAGATTAAATGTCTTCCCTATCCACATCCCACCCCTTAGAGAGAGAAAGGGTGATATACCAGCACTCGTTCATCATTTTATAGTGAAAAAATTCAAAGAGATGGCCCTTCCAGATATACCTGTCTTAGAAAAGGGTGCTATAGAGACACTTTTAGAATACGATTGGCCTGGAAATGTAAGGGAATTAGAAAATGTTGTAGAAAGGGCAATAATACTATCCAAGGGTAGACCCATTGATTTTAAAGATATATTAAAGACAGGCAGTGAATCAAAGAAACAACTATCTGATTTTAATGCAAACATATTTCCAACCCTTGAAGAAGTAGAAAAAGAACACATAATAACGGCACTAAAGGCAGCAAAGGGCAAAGTGGAGGGCAAAGATGGTGCAGCAAATCTTCTTGGTATAAATCCAGGTACATTAAGACACAGGATGAGAAAGCTCTCAATCCCCTTTGGTAGAAAGGCGCCTAATCAGGAGTAACCTCTTTTATAAAATAGTATAGGCTTATAGAGGTTTATCTATTGCACACCAAAATTGTTGTCTTGAAATAAATTCGCTTTTCATATAGACTATTGCAATTTTAAACAGTCTTTTATCTTGCCTGTTTTTCTATGTAATAGCATATGAAGATTAAGGCAGATTAAGTTAGTTTTATTTTTTCAGATACTAAACATGAATGGGATAACCAACTTAAGAACCGGCATTTAAAATGCGATAAAATATAAAAGCAAATTAACTCATTTTAGTATAAAAGGAGTTAGAAAGGTTTTTTTAAGAGATAGACAAAAATGAAAAATAGAATACCAGGCCATATTAATGAACTCATTTTAGATAATGTTAGATTCGGGTTGTCTCTTATAACCCCTGATGGTAGATTAATTGCTATAAATAAAACCCTTGCAAAGATATTTCGGTTTGAATCTCCCCAAGAGATGGTTGATTCCATTAAATCCATAGACAATGATTCGTATTTTGACCCTGAAGAAATTAAAACATGTTTGAAACTTATAGGGGAAAAAGGCAAATTAGATAATTTCAAATTAAAGGCAAAAAGGAAAGACAAAACCTTGTGTTGGCTTTCTGTAAATTCAAGGGCTATAAGAGATGAAAAGGAAAAGGCCATCTATATTGTAAGCACCTTTGAAAAGATTGAAGATTTGATAAGTGTTGAGAAAAAAGACGGAATAAACGATTTAATATATCAAATTTTACTCGATTTATATCAGATGTTAGGTGAACCCCTTGAAAAGATTATATCCTTTGTTGCTGAAAAATGTATGGATATTACAGAAAGTAAGACTGCATACATTGGTTTTATCAATGAAGATGGTTTTTTAAAACACATCGTATTGCTTCCAAAGGATACATGCAGGCAGTGCAATGTGAAAGAAAGAATATCTGGACTTAATATAAAAACAGGTGGGTTATGGGCAGAGGCGGCAAGAAAAAAGCAATCATTCATTATAAACGATTATGACTCACCGGATTTATCAAAGAGAGGCATGCCTGAAGGTCATATAAGGATAAAGAGATTTATGAGCATTCCTGTTGTATACAGGGATAGGGTTGTACTACTGGGATGTTTTGCAAATAAGGAAGAGCCTTATGATGAAAAAGACGAAGCCCATGCAAGACTTTTGATGCAAGGTCTTTGGAACTTTTTTGAAATGGAAAATATGCAGAAAAACCTCCGGGAGAGTGAATTGCGATACAGGAGCCTTTTTGAGAATGCAAATGATGGCATCTTTCTTTTAAAAGAAGATAGATTCATTGACTGCAATTCAAAGGCGCTTGAGATTTTTAAATGTAAAAAAGAGGATATTATTGGAAAAACACCTTATGAATTTTCTCCTCCCAAACAGCCAGATGGTAAAAATTCAAATGAGAAGGCAATTGAAAAGATTAAGGAGGCATTAAAAGGAAATCCCCAATACTTTGAATGGGTCCATAGAACCTTTGACGGAGAGGATTTTTATACAGAGGTAAGTTTAAACGCTTTAAAAATAGGCAAAGAAACTTTTGTTCAGGCAATAGTAAGGGATATAACAGAGCGTAAAAAAGCCGAGACACAGCTTATGTATGAAAGGGAGAGATATTCTTTCCTCGTAGACAGGGTGCCCTACGGGATGGTTCTCATAGACGAAACAGGAAAGTTTTTATATGTAAACAAGGAATGGGTAGCGCTTTTTGGTTATACCCTGGATGAGATACCAGATGGAATATCTTGGTTAAAAAAGGCATACCCTGATGATGATTACAGAAAGATGGTTATAGAGACCTGGAAACAAGATATGAAAGACATCCAGATAGGTAAAAAGGTTCCAAGGATATTTAATGTGACATGTAAAGACGGAAGCATTAAGGTTATTAATTTCAATACGGTACTTGTGGAATACAATCTAATAATAACCACTGCATTTGATATAACTGACTATAAACGAACGGAAGAGCAGTTTTTACAGGCCCAGAAGATGGAGGCAATAGGACGTCTTGCCGGTGGTGTTGCCCATGACTTCAACAATATGCTCACAGTTATACTGGGCCATGCAAATCTCGGTATGCTCGAGTTAGACCTTGGCCATCCATTATATCAGAGGTTCAAAGAGATAAAAAAGGCTGGTGAGCGTTCCTCTGAACTTACAAAGAACCTTCTTGCCTTTGCAAGGAAACAGACCATTGACCCCAAGGTGCTAAATTTAAATAGTGCTATTAAAGATATGCTAAAGATGCTTATGCGGTTAATAGGTGAAAACATAGAACTAAAATGGATACCAGGAAAAGACCTGTGGCAGACAAAGTTTGACCCTGTTCAGCTTACCCAGGTGGTGATGAATCTTGTAGTCAATGCAAAGGATGCAATCGCCGATGTGGGCAGGATCACAATAGAAACCAAAAATATAATATTAGACGAAGCTTATTGCAAGAATCATTTAGGCTTTTATCCTGGCGAATATGTAATGCTTGCCATAAGTGACAATGGCATTGGTATGACAAAGGACATTTTGGAACATATATTTGAACCCTTTTATACTACAAAGGAGAAAGAAAAGGGTTCTGGCCTCGGTTTATCCACTGTTTACGGTATTGTGAAGCAGAATAACGGATTTATAAATGCATACAGCGAACCTAAAAAGGGCACCACATTTAAGATTTATCTGCCCCGTTATGTAGGGAAAGAAGAGGTGCATATTATAGCAGAAACAGAGGCATATCCTCAAAGTAAAGGGGAGACAATCCTTATTGTGGAAGATGAAAAAGATGTGCTCGAACTATGCGTATCCATGCTTGAAGAATTGGGATATAGGGTTATATCAGCCTCAACCCCTTTTGAGGCCATAAATAAGTTTAAAATGCACAAGGATGAAATAGACTTACTGATAACAGATGTGATTATGCCGGAGATGAACGGTAAAGAGCTTTCAAAGATGTTATTAAGCATCAAGCCTGACCTTAAATGCATTTTCATGTCAGGATATACGAATAATGCCATCATTCACAATGGTATAATTGAGAGCGGGATAAGCTATCTCCAGAAACCTTTTACGCTCCACGAGTTATCCTCAAAGGTTAGAGAGACCATAGAAAAATAAAATATTAATTTTTTTATTGACACCAATCTATTTTTGTATTTAATTTAATACAATGGAACTTAATCACATATATCAAGATATGAATCTGAAAATCAATAACAACACAATCAATTATGGTTACTGGTATTTTTATGTATTTTTGCACCCGTGGTCTATGTGACCATCAGGAGGTCTATTAAAAGGCCATGGGTGCAAAACCCATGGCCTTTTTTATTTTGATTTTTTCGGAGGCAGGCCATGAGAGACATAAAATTGGCGGCAATAAAAAAGGAGGATTCAAAAACCATAATTTATGTAGATGATGTGGCAATAGGAAACGGTTTTTGCGTAATAGCCGGTCCTTGTTCTGTAGAAAACGAAAAACAGACCATAGAAACTGCCATTGCAGTTAAAAAGGCAGGGGCAGATATGTTAAGGGGCGGTGCCTTTAAGCCGAGAACATCACCTTATGCCTTTCAGGGTCTCGGACTTATGGGTTTAAAGATATTGAAAAAGGCAAAAGCTGAGACTGGTCTCCCCATCGTGACAGAAGTAATAGATACAAGGGATGTGCCCTGGGTGAGTGAATATGCCGATGTATTACAGATTGGCGCAAGGAATATGCAAAATTTTTCCCTTCTTAAAGAGGTGGGCAAGGCAAGAAAACCGGTGCTGCTAAAAAGGGGTATGAATTCTACTATTGAGGAATGGCTATATTGTGCAGAATACATATTAAACGAGGGTAACCCAGAGGTTATTCTCTGTGAGAGGGGTATTAGAACCTTTGAGACATATACAAGAAATACCCTCGATATTAGCTCTGTCCCTTGCCTTAAAGGATTAACCCATCTACCGGTAATAGTCGACCCATCCCATGCATCGGGCATGGCAAACCTTGTGCCATATCTGTCATATGCAGCAGTTGCAGCAGGGGCTGATGGTCTGATTGTTGAGGTCCATATAAAACCAGAGGATGCCATCTGTGACAAAAATCAGACCTTAAATACAGTAGAATTTGCACGAATGATGAAAAAGATTCGTAGCCTTTATGCCTTTATTGAGGAAAATCAATGAGAAAGATAATGCTTTTAACTAAAAATAAGACCTCCACTATTTTTGTGGGTGCTGATATGGATATTGTCTTTGAGCTCTGCAACAAAGCACAAGCCGTTGTTATTACAGATAAAAATGTAGACCTGTTGTATGGAGATAGGTTTAAAGGTGTAAAAAAGGTCATATTAGATTGTGGTGAATCACATAAGACTTTAAATACAGTGCAGTATGTTTATGACAATCTTCTTAAATTCGGATGTGAGAGAAATAATACAGTAATTATCGGTATTGGTGGTGGTTTGGTTTGTGATATTGCTGGCTTTGTAGCATCTACATTTTTAAGGGGACTTTCTTTTGGCTTTGTGGCAACAACCCTTCTTGCCCAGGTGGATGCTGCTATAGGTGGAAAGAATGGGGTGAATTTTAACGGTTATAAAAATATGGTGGGCACTATAAATCAGCCTGATTTTATAATCTGTGACTTTTCAACATTGAAGACACTTCCAGCCCATGAATTATCAAATGGTATGGCAGAACTCATAAAACATGCTGTAATAGGTGATAGAGAGTTATTTTATGAAATAGAAAAAGAAAAGAAGGCTTTTTTAGATTTAGACTTACACCGTATTGAACCTCTCATAGTCAAATCAATGAAAATAAAGGTAGATATCGTAACAAGGGACGAAACTGAAAGGCACGAAAGGAGAAAACTAAACTTTGGTCATACCTATGGTCATGCAATTGAATCACAGTTTGGTTTAAGTCACGGCGAAGCAGTAAGTATAGGCATGATGCTCGAGACAAATCTATCCATATCAAGGGGGCTTTTGGAAAAAGAGGCATTAAAACGTATAAAAGAACTTCTTAACTACTTTGGTTTGCCCACAGAAATGGGCAGAATTAATAGACATATCCTTATGGATGCCATAACAAAGGACAAAAAGAAGGATGGCAATGAAATTTATTCTGTTTTGATAAAGGGTATAGGAAATGCCGTTATAGAAAAGGTAAGCATTAAAGAGATAAGGGGGGTGCTATATGATATGCATTAGTCTTGATGAAAGATGGGATTTAAATTTTTTAAAATCCCTTAACAACATTGAATTTGCAGAGATAAGGATGGATAGGATGGACTTAACAGAGACAGATATTAAAGAGATCTTTTCCCAGCCAAAAAAACTGATTGCCACGTGCAGACCAGGATACTTAAGCGAAAATAAAAGATTATCTTATCTTTTAAATGCCATAGAGGCAGGCTCATCTTTTGTAGATATTGAATTAGAATCTGATTCAAGAATTAAAAAATCGGTGATTGATTTAGCCCGTAAAAAAGGATGCACAATCATTATCTCATACCACGATTACAATAAAACGCCTTCACAGGATGCCCTAAATGGGATTGTAAGGTTATGTTTGATAGAAGGTGCTCATATTGCAAAGGTAGCGTGCAAGATAAATTCTGTATCCGATGCAGCAAGACTTTTAGGCATCTTAGGAAATAAGGACTTTGAGAATAGATTAATTGTTGTTGGGATGGGCGAAAAGGGAAGGCTTGTAAGGGCAATTGCATCGTTTTTCGGGGGGGTATTTACATATGCATCAATGGAAAAGGGAAAAGAGACCGCAGATGGCCAGATTGAAAATAGGGAACTAAAACATATTGTGGAGGTGCTGGCCGGTGTCTGAAAAAAAGGCAATTTTTGCCGTTGCAGGAAATCCTGTACTACACAGCTTAAGTCCTGTTTTATTCAATAGCGTCTTTTTATCAAAGAAAATGGATGCGGTTTATACCCGTATACTTGCTTATAAGGCAGAAGAGGTAATAGAGTTAATAAAACAGATAAACATAAAAGGCGTCAATGTCACATCCCCCTTTAAAGATGAGGTTTTAAAACACATCCATATTGTTCACGGTGATGCAAAAAGGATAGGTGCTGTAAATACCATAATAAATGTAGACAATATCTTACACGGATACAATACTGACATTAACGGTATAGAAGGGGTGCTTGCAAAAAATCAACTGCACGTTTCCCATAAAAAGGCAATGGTTATAGGTGCAGGTGGTGCTGCAAGGGCAGCGTGCTTTGTCTTAAAGAAAAAAGGTGCACATGTAACAGTTATAAACCGCACATACAAAAAGGCAGTAGATATTGCAAAAGATTTGGGCTTAAAGGTAATCCCGCTCGAGGATTTAAACGAAAAAGTCCTTGATGCAGATATATTCGTTCAATGTCTTCCTCGAGATATTTATCTTGTTAATCCTAAACATATTAAGAAAAATGCCTTTGTGCTTGATGCCAACTATTCAATAGATTCTCTGATTGTAAAAGGCGCTGAAGAAAGAGGTTATTGTGCCTGTGATGGTAGAGACTGGCTTTTATATCAGGCAGAGGCATCGTTTAAAATCTTTACAGGGCAATTTTCACCACCTCATATAATGGAAAAGGCACTCACGGAGAAACCATTAGATGTAAATAAAAGAAGAAATATCTCCCTTATAGGTTTTATGGGCTCTGGAAAATCGATAGTAGGGAGGCATCTTTCAAGTCTTACAGGATTCGAGTTTTTGGACATGGATTCAATGATTGAAAAAATAGTGGGTATGTCTGTTAATGAAATTTTTAAAAGAAAGGGTGAAAAATTTTTTAGAGACATCGAGGAGAAGGAGATAGAAAAGGCAGGAAAATTAACTAAAAAAGTAATCTCCTGCGGTGGAGGTGCTGTGATAAGCAAAAAAAACAGGGATGTTTTGAGAAAAAATTCCACTGTAATATGGCTCTGGGCAAGGCCTGAAACGATATTTAAAAGAATCGTTTATGACAAAACGAGACCCCTTATAGATGGCATAGACAGCATTGAATCACTTAGAACCATGGTGGATAAGAGAATCTTTTTATACGGTGATGTGGCAGATATAATCCTTTACACGGAAAATAAAAGCTCTCACGAGATTGCGAGGATGATTTATGGAGAGATTAATAAAAGCATCGGAGATTAGAGGCACCCTTTGTGCACCTTCTTCAAAAAGCGCCATGATAAGGGCCGTGGCATTATCGCTTCTGGCCCATGGGAAAACCTTTATAAAGAACCCTACTTACTGCACCGATGCCTTAGCTGCCTTAAATATTGTCTGTGCCTTGGGTGGAGAAATAATGGAGAGAAGCGCTGATTATATTTTAATAGCAGGTAATCCAGATTTCAGCAAGGGGTCTTTAAATAACTTAATCCTTAATTGTGGTGAATCAGGGCTTTGCATAAGGATGTTTTCACCCATTGCAGGGCTATCAGATGAAAGGATTATTTTAGAAGGTGAAGGCACACTTAAATTACGTCCAGTAAATATGATAGAAGACATTACAAAATTAGGCGCATACTGCATCACAAATAATGGTTTTCCTCCTGTTGAAATAAAAGGGCCAATATCCCCAGGAAAATACAGGATAAATGGTTCAAAGAGTTCTCAATTTTTAACAGGTCTCATGATCGCCTTACCTCTGTGTGATGGTGATTCAGAAATCTATGTAGATGATTTAAAAAGTAAGCCTTATTTGAAGATGACCTTGGAGATGATGCAGAGGTTTGGTGTGCATTGTGACTTTAACGATAGATTAAACAGATTTTTTATACAGGGAAATCAAAGGTATAAGGCAACGGAATATGCGGTAGAAGGAGACTGGTCAGGTGCTGCCTTTATGCTCGTTGCAGGTGCCATCTCAGGCTCTATAACCGTAACAGGTTTGAACATTAACTCAAATCAAGCGGATAGAGTCATCGTGGATGTGCTTAAAATGGCAGGGGCCTCAATAAATGTGGAGGCTGATAGGGTTACTGTCACACAGGGTGAATTAGAGGCAATTGAATTTAATGCAGAAGATTGCCCTGACATTGTGCCCCCTGTAGTTGCCCTTGCTGCCCATTGTAAAGGGAAAACGATTTTAGGCGGTATAGAGAGATTGCGTATCAAAGAGAGTAATCGCCTCGATGCATTGATAAAAGAATTTTCCAAAATGGGTATAAATATATACATAGAAAAGGAAAGGCTTGTCATTGAAGGGGGAAAAGTAAAAAGCGCTGTAATAGAACCTCACGGCGACCATAGAATTGCCATGGCATGCGCTGTATGTGGCCTTGCTGGAGAAGGCCAAATCATTATAAAAAATCCAGAATGTGTGGCCAAGTCTTACCCCTTGTTTTTTCAAAACCTTGAAAAATGTATGGAGGAAAGATGAATAGTTTTGGAAAGATATTCAGGATATCCATCTTTGGAGAATCCCACGGAGACTGTGTAGGGGTTGTAATAGACGGTTGTCCTTCTGGGGTCTTGCTTTCTCTTTACGATTTTATTGAGGACTTGGAAAGAAGAAGGTCTGGCAGAAAAGGCACAACCCAGAGGATTGAAGAAGACCTTCCCATTATAAAAAGCGGCGTATTTAATGACAGGACAACAGGGGCACCTATAATGATTGCCTTTAATAATCTCAACGCAGAGCCAAAAGACTACAAAGATATAAAACATAAACCAAGGCCCGGGCACGTTGACTTTGCTGCGTGGAAAAAATATGGTGGCTTTAACGACTATAGGGGTAGTGGACACTTCTCAGGGAGACTCACCCTTGGTATTGTGGCAGCCGGTGTTATTGCAAAGAAGATTATAGAGCCAGTAAAGGTAAAGGCAGGGCTTGTGGAAATAGGGGGTAGCAAAGATATAGATAGTGCTGTGGAACATGCTTTAGAGATTGGAGATTCTATAGGGGGTATAGTTGAATGTAGATTATACAACCTTCCCGTAGGGCTTGGTGAACCATTTTTTGATTCGTTTGAATCTGTTTTAAGTCATGGAGTCTTTTCCATCCCAGGGATAAAGGCAATAGAATTCGGCTGCGGATTTATGTGTGCAGGCATGAAAGGAAGCGAATATAACGATGAGATTCTTGATTATACTGGAAAGACAAAGAGCAATAATGCTGGAGGAATAAACGGAGGTATTACAAACGGAAATGAAATCTATTTTAGAGTTGCCGTAAGGCCGACCTCAAGCATACCAAAACCGCAAAAGACAATAGATTTAAAAACCAATGAACCTACGGAAATTTCAATTAAAGGCAGGCATGATGTGGCAATTGCCTTGAGGATTCCAGTGATAGTTGAGGCAATTTCTGCCATAGTTACTGCCGATTTTATGCTTTTGGAACAGAGAATCAAAAGGATATGGGGATGAAGGGCAAGACATTAAACGATATAAGAAGACAGATAGACATTATAGACAAAAGAATAATCGAATTATTGAACAAAAGGATGGAGATGGTCCTTAAAACGAGAACGTATAAAGAACATATTTTAGACCTTGAAAGGGAGCAGGAGGTGCTGGAAAATGTGAGAAGATTATCCCATCACCTTATAAGACCCGATTTTTCAGAAAGGCTTTATAGACTTATCCTCAAAGAGAGTCGGTCATTACAAAAGAAAGCATTTAATTTTGAGGGCAATATAGAACTTCAAATTGAGGTAAAAAAATGAAGATAATGATAATAGGCGCAGGAAAAATGGGTTCATGGTTTGCAAAAGAGCTTGCATGGACCAATGATGTTGTCATATACAACAAAGAGCCTAATAAAAAGCAGGACATAGAAAGGATTAAGTCATTTGACAAACTATCCAGTATAAAAACCTTTAAGCCAGAACTGCTTTTAAATGCTGTATCATTAAAAAATACGGTCCTTGCATTCAGAGAAGCCATGCCGTTTATTGAAAAAGGATGCATAATCGCTGATATTGCATCTATAAAGGGAGACCTAAAGGATTTTTATAAAACATGCGGTTTTGATTTTGTTTCCATGCATCCCATGTTTGGTCCCACCTTTGCAAACATGGGTTCTTTAAAGAACGAGAACATTATCTTTATCAAGAATTCTTGCAAAGAGGGCATAACCTTTTTTAAGGATTTTTTCAGTCGATATCATCTTAAGTTTTTTGAATATACCTTTGAAGAACACGATGAGATGATGGCAAATTCCCTTACACTACCTTTTTTATGTTCAATGGCATTTGCCGGGTCTATTAAAAAAGACGTGGTGCCTGGCACAACCTTTGAAAGGCATCTCAAAATTGCAAGAAAACTTTTAAAAGAAGATGATAGTCTTCTCGGCGAGATCTTATTCAATGCGCATTCGATAACCAAACTCAATTTGATTACAGGAAGGCTCGAATATCTTAGACATATAATCATGGCAAAGGACCAGGAGGAATTGAGTTCATTTTTGAAAAAATTGAGAGAAAACGTTGGATAAGGAGACGGTGTTGAACAAGAGAACCTTTTCATACGAAGAATTTATGCAACAAAAAGATAGGGTCAGGCTCGTATTTTTTTCAAAACAGGCCCTCTGCGACCTCGATACACCCCTTTCCTGTTATATAAAGATGAAAAAGGCCTTTTTTGGAAAACCTGCCTTTCTATTAGAAAGCGTTGAACAGAAAGAGAGGTTAGGCAGGTTTTCTATCATTGGATTTGAACCTTTTTTGATTTTTAAAAGCATAGAAAAAGAGGTGATCCTGGAGGGCATAATCGAAGACCATTTCGAAACAGAAAATCCTTTTCTTGTTTTGAAAGAAATTTTTAAAAAATTTCATGTGACAGTGACCGGTAACGATATAGCCTGCTACGGTGGTGCAGTGGGTTATGCAGGATACGATGTGGTAAGATTTTTTGAAAAACTACCTTCATTTTCAAAGAAAACCATAGATACTTATGACATGTATTTTGTGTTTCCTGCAAGGCTTATCGTGTTCGATAATTTTACAAGGCGGATCACATTTCTTTTACTCGATTCATTAAATGCCACAAAAAATGTCACAAAAGTTCAAAAAGAGTTAGACAGATTGTATAAGCTCCTTCGTTCGCCCGTTCAATTAACAGAAGGCCCATCTTTTGAAATTAAAGGAATGAAACATCTTCTTACAAAGGAAGAATTTGAGGCTTTAGTGCTTAAAGCAAAGGAATACATATTAAGAGGTGATGTAATTCAGGTGGTAATCTCCCAGAGGTTTGAAATGGAGGCAGATGTAGACAGCCTAAGTCTTTATCGGGCATTGAGGGTGGTTAACCCATCTCCGTATATGTTTCTTTTAGAATTTCCTGAATACAGCATTATCGGTTCTTCACCAGAGACCATGGTAAAGATGGAAAAGGGTGTGGTTGAGGTGAGGCCCATCGCGGGCACGAGAAGAAGGGGTAAAACAAAGGAAGAGGATGAAAAACTTGTAAGGGAACTTTTAACAGACGAAAAGGAGCTTGCAGAACATACCATGCTCGTAGACCTTGGAAGAAACGATGTGGGAAGGATAGCAGAGACAGGAAGTGTCATTGTATCTGACCTTATGAACATTGAAAAATATTCCCATGTAATGCATCTTGTCTCTTCTGTAAAAGGCAAGGTAAAGGACAATCTTGATGCCTTCCATGTATTTGAGGCCACATTCCCTGCAGGCACTGTAACAGGTGCGCCCAAGATAAGGGCAATGGAAATAATAGAGGAGCTTGAAAAGATAAAAAGAGGATTTTATGCAGGTGCGGTAGGTTATTTTTCTTACAACGGAGATATGGATTTTTGTATAACCATAAGGACGTTTCTTAAAAAAGAAAATAAAGTCTACATACAAACAGGTGCTGGGATTGTTGCAGATTCTGTCCCTGAAAATGAATATATGGAGACCCTTTATAAGGCCGGTGGTCTTATAAAGTCTATTAAAGAGATAAAGGAGATAATAGGGTGATATGCTTTTAATCATTGATAATTACGATTCCTTTACTTACAACCTCGTTCAGTATTTCGGTGAGCTCGGTGAGGATGTGGTGGTTTTTAGAAACGATGGAATAACCATACCTGGGATCGAAAGACTCTCACCAGATAAAATTGTTATTTCACCAGGCCCCTGTACACCAAAAGAGGCAGGTATTTCTGTGGATACAATAAGGCATTTTGCAGGTAGGGTCCCGATTCTTGGTGTATGCCTTGGTCATCAATCCATAGGATATGCATTTGGAATAGAGGTGGTCGCTGCAAAAAGGATAATGCACGGAAAGGCATGCCCCATTTTCCACGATGGGAAGGGTATTTTTAAAGGGTGTCCAAAACCTTTTCTTGCAACAAGGTATCACTCACTGGCATTAAAAGATGGAAAGATAAGGGAATTGTTTGAAGTCTCTGCAACAAGTGAAGACAATGAGATAATGGCTATAAGACACAGGGAATTTAACCTTGAAGGGGTGCAATTTCATCCTGAATCCATTTTAACAGAAGAAGGTAAGAGGATTTTAAAGAATTTTCTTAACATAAAGGGAGGATTAAGAAAAGATGACAATTAGAGAAGCCATTGAAAAGGTTGTGAATCTCGAAGATTTAAAAGAAGAAGAGATGAAAAAGGTGATGGAATCCATAATGGCAGGGGAGGCAACGCCATCTCAGATAGCTGCATTTATAACTGCCTTGAGGATTAAAGGTGAAACTGTTGAAGAATTGGTGGCTGCTGCAAAGGTGATGAGAGAAAAGGCTGAAAAATTAACGATTTTCCCATCAAGTAACGATAACAGGACTGTTATGGATATTGTGGGAACTGGTGGAGATGGTTCCATGACCTTTAATATTTCTACTGCAGCGGCCTTTGTGGTTGCAGCGGGAGGTGTAAAGGTTGCAAAACACGGAAACAGGTCTGTTTCCAGTAGATGCGGGAGTGCAGATGTGCTGGAAGAACTCGGGGTAAATATAGAGGCAACCCCAAACGAGGTAGCAACCCATATAGAAAAGACAGGTATTGGATTTCTTTTTGCGCCAAGGTTTCATGCCTCCATGAGATATGCATCATTACCAAGAAGAGAAATAGGGATAAGAACTGTGTTTAATCTTTTGGGACCCCTTACCAATCCCTCTTTTACAAAGCATATCCTTGTAGGTGTTTTTAAGGCAGAACTCTGCGAATTATTTTCTCATGTATTAAAGAGATTGGGCACTACCAGGGCAATGGTAGTTCATGGCAAAGACGGACTGGATGAGGTTTCAATCTGCAATGAGACAGAAGTGGGGGAAATTTTAGGTGAAGAGATAAGGCGTTATTCCATAAGACCAGAAGACTTTGGTTTTAAAAGATATACCCCAGATGAGATAAAAGGTGGGGATAAAAGGGAAAACGCCCGTATCCTGAAAGATATCTTATCTGGTAAAGAAAATGGGGCAAAAAGGGACATAGTGCTTTTAAATGCAGGGGTAAGTTTTTATATAGCAGGGGTATGCTCGAAGATAAAAGAAGGTATAGAATACGCCATGCATATTATTGATTCAGGCTCTGCCATAAAAAAATTAGAAGAATATTTAGAGGTGGCAAAAAGATGACCTTTCTCGAAAGGGTGGTGGAAGAAAAAAAGGAAATAGTAAGGCTTAAAAAGAGGCAGAGACCTATGGAGAGTATAAAAGATCTTACCTCGAATTTTAAAAAAAGACCTTTTTATGAAGAATTCAAGAAAAGATTTCCAGAAGATGTAAAGATTATAGGGGAGATAAAGATGGCATCCCCCTCTCAGGGTATACTGGCAAAGGATACAAAACCTGAAACACGGGCATTAGTTTATTACTCTGCAGGTGTAAAAGCCATATCAATAATTACAGAGGAGAGGTATTTTAATGGTAGTTTAGATTTTATCCCTAAAGTAAGAAACACAGTTTCCCTTTCGTTGTTAAGAAAGGATTTTATCGTCGATGTGTATGAAATATATGAAAGTAAAGCCTTTGGGGCTGACTGTGTGCTACTCATATGTGAAGTCCTTGAAAAACAACTCCTTAAAGATTGTTTACATGTGGCAAAAGAGCTAAATATAGACTGTCTTTGCGAAATCCATGAACTATCGTCTTTTGAAAAAATTGCTGATTTGAGTGGTTATATCCTTGGTATCAACAACAGGGATTTAAGGACTTTAAAGGTAGACATCTCAAAGGGTTTTAAAATGCTTGATTATATCCCCATTGACGTGCCTGTTATTATTGAGAGTGGGATTGAAAAGAGGAAGGATGTTTTAATGTTTATGGAGAAAGGTGTTTCAGGTTTTTTGATAGGAACGGCCCTTATGAGGGCCGAAGATCCCTTTAAAAAGATTATTGAATTACGAGGTGGAGATGGTACCGAAAGTTAAGATATGCGGCATAACAAATATCGAAGATGCCCTTTTTGTAGCAGATATGGGTGCCCATGCAATAGGTTTTATATTCTATAAATTTAGTAAAAGGTATGTTCAACCTGAAAAGGCGAGGGGGATTGTAAAAAAACTGCCTGTTTTTGTTTCAAAGGTAGGTGTATTCGTGGACAATCCCTTTGAGGAGATTATGGAAATAAAGAGGTTTGTGATGCTTGACAGGATTCAGATTTACGATGAAGGGCTTTTAGAAAGACTTGATCCAAATATTACTATTATGGGTTACAGGATAAAAGATGAAAAGGATATAATGAGGGCAAAAAGGTCAAGGGCATTTCCTTTACTCGATGCCTTTCATGAATCATTATACGGTGGTACAGGTCTTAGTTTTGATTGGGCATTGATAAAAGATTTCGGAAGACCTTTTATCCTTGCAGGAGGGATAAACCCTGAAAATATTAAATCTGCCCTCTCTTTAAAACCTTATGCCCTTGACATTGCATCAGGCTGTGAGTCAGCGCCAGGCATAAAGGACCCTAAAAAGGTGGCACAGGTTTTTAATATATTAAATGAAAAGGGGTTTTGATGATGAAAAAGCAAGGTTATTTTGGTATATACGGAGGTCAATTTGTACCGGAAACATTGATGCCCAATTTAACAGAACTGAAACATGCATTTTTTTCCCTTGCGAAATCAAAGAATTTTAAAAAGGAGTTTTATGGTTATTTAAAAGATTATGTAGGCAGACCTACGCCCCTTTATTTCGCAGAAAATCTCTCAAAAAAATATAAATTAAGACTATATTTGAAAAGAGAAGACCTCTGCCATACCGGTGCCCATAAGATAAACAATGCCATAGGACAGGTGCTTCTTGCAAAAAAGATGGGTAAGATAAGGGTCATAGCAGAGACAGGCGCAGGTCAGCATGGGGTGGCTACTGCCACAGCAGCGGCCTTACTCGGTCTTGAATGTGTTATATACATGGGTGTTTTGGATATGGAAAGGCAGGCAATAAATGTAACGCGGATGAATATGCTCGGTGCAAAGGTAGTTGGTGTGGAATCAGGAAGTAGAACATTAAAGGACGCTATAAACGAGGCATTGAGAGACTGGGTAACAAATGTAAGAAATACCCACTATGTCTTAGGGACTGTTTTTGGTCCTCATCCTTATCCAACCATGGTAAAGGAGTTTGTTTCAATAATCGGCAAGGAGGCGATCCTTCAGATTAAAAAAAAGGAGGGTGTTTTACCTGATGCGGTGATTGCTTGCGTGGGTGGTGGCAGTAATGCCATGGGCATATTTTATCCTTTTATAAAATACAAGAAGGTCAAATTAATAGGCGTTGAGGCAGCAGGAAAAGGTATTGAAACAGGCTTGCATGCGGCAAGGTTTGCCAATGGTCGCGTAGGTATTTTTCAGGGGGCAAAGAGCTTTGTCCTTCAGGATAAAAACGGTCAGATATTAAACACCTATTCTGTCTCTGCAGGGCTTGACTATGCAAGTATCGGGCCTGAACATTGCTATCTTAAGGACATAGGAAGGGTTAGTTACGGTTATGCAATGGATAATGATGTAATAGAGGCCTTTAACATTTTATCCTTAGAGGAAGGTATAATACCTGCCCTTGAAAGTAGCCATGCTTTAGCATATCTGATAAAACATCACATGGATTTTAAGGATAAACTCGTTGTTGTTAATCTATCAGGCAGGGGGGATAAAGACCTCTTAACTGTTATTAAATATGAGAAGGGATAATATGAATAACATAGTGAAAAAGTTCAGGCAATTAAAAAAAGAAGGTAAAAAGGCATTTATACCATATATAACAGCAGGGGATCCTGATTTGGAAAAGACAAAAGAAATATTAGATATTTTTGCAAATGTAGGGGCCGATATAATAGAACTCGGTGTTCCATTCTCAGACCCAATGGCAGATGGACCTGTAATACAAAAGGCAATGGAGAGGGCATTAAAAAACGGCGTTACCATAAAAGACATTCTTGATATGGTAAGAGATTTTAAAGAAGCCCACCATATACCTATAGTCCTCATGGGATATTATAATCCCTTTTTTCAATACGGTTTGGAATGCTTAGGAGAGGATTGTTTAAAATCAGGTGTAGACGGGATACTAATTGTGGATATGCCACCGGAAGAGGCAAAAGACATGAAGGCAGCGCTTAAAAGTAATGGGATCGCCTCAATATTTCTCGCAACCCCGGTAACAGATGAAGCAAGGATTAAAAAAATTAAAGGTGTTGCTGAGGGATTTATCTATTTTGTATCAGTTACCGGGGTTACAGGCATGAGAGAAGAGTTGCCAGAAGAGATAAAGGAAAAGATAAAAGAAATAAAATACAAGACAAAACTACCTGTTGTATTAGGTTTCGGTATATCCAACCCCGATACGATAAAAAAATTCTACGATACATGTGACGGATTTGTAGTTGGAAGTGCAATTGTAAGAGAATGGCACAGGTTTTTTATGAATAAGGCAAAAAGAGAGGATTTTATTAATTTTTTAGAGAGGCTGTCCAGCTCATGCCACATAAAAGATAAGGGGAAGTAAAATTAATTCTCAATTTTATTTAGACCCTTTAAACCTATAGTTAAAATTTTTTTAAAAAAATAATAACCAGAATCCAATCGAAACAATTATCCTGTATATGCCAAAGCTTATAAATGTATGGCCTTTTATAAAATTGAGTAAAAATTTCACGCTAAGCAGGGCAAATATAAAAGAGAATATAAATCCTGCAGAAAGGAAATTTATCTGAGATATGGAAAATGCACCTATGTTTTTTGCAAGATCCAGCACAGTGGCAGCAAGCATCGTTGGAATGGCAAGGAGAAATGAAAATTCAACTATTGTCTTTCTTTTAAGCCCCAATATTAAGCCCCCTATAATTGTAGCAGCAGATCTTGAAACCCCAGGTATCATGGCAATAGATTGGAAAAGGCCAATGATTATAAGGGTGCTTATGGGTATTGATGTAATGTCTTCTATGGCATCTGATCTTTCTTTATGTAGAAGCTCGAATATAATAAGACATATACCGCCTATAAACATGGACCATAACACAACGAGTTCGCTTTTCATAAGATACTGCTTTATTATTTTATAAAATATGAGGCCCAAAATGGCTGTAGGTAAAAAGGCTATCACAACCCTCTTTATAATATCTAAATTTAACAGGATAGATCTCCAATAAAGAACTATAACAGAGAGAATGGCGCCAAATTGTATTACAATCTCAAAGGTTTTTAAAAATTCTGTTTGAGAAAGTCCCATGATTTTAGCAACAAGCATAAGGTGACCTGTTGATGATATGGGCAGGAATTCTGTTATCCCCTCAACAATTCCGAATATTAACGCCTTTATAAAATCCATTTTTATTTTTAAAAAAATACGCCCAGCAGGATTCGAACCTGCAGCCTTTGGATTCGTAGTCCAACGCTCTTTCCAGTTGAGCTATGGGCGCTTAATTGTGGTTCTCATAATAACATATTTACACTTAGTTTAAAAGGCTATTTAATAAACGATTTGTAGCTAATAAAAAAAGAGGGCTACATTAGCCCTCTTTAGTTTTTAAAAACCAAGTTTTATGCCTTTTTAGGAGGTTTAACCATTAAAATGGCAATTATAATTCCGATTATTGCCATTGCCGCGGTGGGATAGAATGCCATTGTATAACTTCCAAATGTATCCTTTGCACTACCTGAAATAATCCCACCTATTATTGCGCCAAGGCCATAGGCGCTGAACATTACACCATATTTTTGTGCATAGCCCTCAATGCCAAAAAAACTTGCAGTGCCGGCAGGACCTATTGCGAGCCAGCCACCAAGGCACAACCAGAAACAGCAGAATGCAGTTCCGTATAGTCCCACAGAGCCTTTTCCTGCTACAAGCATCATCAAAGATGCTGCGAGTATGATGATAAATGATATTACTGCGGCCCATCTCGAGGTAATTTTATCTGCTAATGCCCCAAATATAGGTCTTCCTATACCGTTGAATATGGCAAATATCATTACAAGTGTGGCAGCAGTACCCATATCAAGTCCTATTACCTCTCTACCCACAGATGCTGATATGCCTATTGCCATAAGCCCTGCTGTTGATCCAAGGGTATAACATATCCAGAGACCGTAGAAGCTTGCTGTTTTTAACATTTCACCGGTTGTTAAGGATTTGCCACCAGCAGCCGTAGCCGGTGGTGTCCAGCCTTTTGGTTTATATCCAGCGGGAGGAAATTTCATAAGCATTGAAAGAATTACTGTAACAATCAAAAATGCTATACCCATAATACCAAATGTTTTTAATGGGCCATAGGAAACGATAAGAGATTTTGCCAGAGGCGCGGTAACAAATGCGGAGGCACCGAATCCGAGAAGAGCTAAACCTACGGCAAGTCCTTTTTTGTCAGGAAACCATCTTGTTGCAACAGATACAGGCCCACCATATACAATACCCACACCTGCCCCACCGATTATGCCATAGGTAACTACAACCATGGAAATGCTTGTTGCAAAGTATGTAAGTATCCATCCAATACCTACAACAATGCCACCGATAGACATAACTATTTTTGGTCCAAATTTATCAAGGAATTTGCCAGAGAGAAAAATAAATAAGGAAAAAGTGGCAAGAAAAATCATATAGGGGAGATTACCCTGCGTTGCACTGACCTTAAAGAGTTCCTCAAGGGGTTTTTTAAATACACTATAGGCATAAACAGCACCAAGGCACATGTTAATTATCATACCAAGGATGACAAAGATCCACCTACCTGCTTCAGCAGACATGCCAAACACTTTAGTGTCATTGGACATTGAAACACCTCCTCCTTTTTATTTTCTTTTGTTAATTTAAAGTTTTTGCCCGGACTTGTGAAAATTATTATAATAAATATGCTATTGTCAAGTAATTTTTGTAAGAGGCAGCTTTGTTTAAAGCCTTTTTATGGTTGGCCTAAAATCCTACTAAAATATTTAATGTAAATTTCATAGGTTTTTAGCCCCTTTGAATATTAAAAATTACTTGACATAGAACTGCAAATCGTTTAATATACCAAAGCTTTTCGCCGATATTGTTGGCTATAATATATCCCTTTAAAAATATTAAGGGATTATTTTTTTTGGAGGTTTTTTAATGCCTACTATTAATCAATTGGTAAGGCAAGGGAGAGAAATCGCAAAAAAGAAGAGTTCGTCACTTGCTCTTATGAGTTGCCCTCAAAAGAGAGGGGTTTGCGTAAGAGTTTATACAACAACACCGAAAAAACCAAATTCAGCCTTGCGTAAGGTTGCCCGTGTTAGATTGACAAACGGTATTGAGGTTACAACTTATGTGCCCGGAATAGGTCATAACCTTCAAGAGCACTCTGTAGTTTTAATAAGGGGCGGCAGGGTAAAAGATTTACCAGGTGTGAGATATCATATAATCAGGGGATCGCTCGATGCAAGTGGTGTGGCAAATAGAAAGAAGAGCAGATCAAAATATGGTGCAAAGAGACCAAAACAATAAGGAGCATTAAAAAATGCCGAGAAAAGGACATATAGCAAAACAGGAGATAATACCTGATACTAAATATAATGACCTCATCGTTGCCCGTTTAATAAATTGTATTATGTGGGATGGCAAAAAGAGCATTGCAAGAAAGATTGTATACGGTGCTTTTGATATTATTGAAAAAAGACAGAAAGAAGACCCATTAAAGATTTTTCACAAGGCAATAGACAATATAAAACCAGAGCTCGAGGTAAAGCCAAGAAGGGTAGGTGGTGCAACCTACCAGGTGCCCGTTGAGGTAAGACCTAATAGAAAGTTATCCCTTTCCATAAGATGGTTGATTAGATATGCCCGTGAAAGGTCAGAGAGAACAATGATGGAAAAGCTGGCCGGTGAGATAATGGATGCATTTAATAATAAGGGTGGAGCAGTTAAAAAGAGAGAAGATACCCATAAGATGGCAGAGGCAAACAAGGCATTTGCCCATTATAGATGGTAAGGATAAAAGGCAAAAAATGGTAAAGATGATAAGAAATGTAGGAATAATGGCTCATATTGACGCAGGCAAAACTACCGCAACTGAGCGTATTCTTTTTTATACAGGGGTGAATAACAGGATAGGTGAGGTAGACGACGGGTCTGCCACAATGGATTGGATGGAGGAGGAAAAGGAAAGGGGTATTACAATTACAGCCGCCTCCACAACCTGTTTCTGGCGAGACCATAGAATAAACATCATAGATACCCCAGGGCACATAGATTTTACCCTTGAGGTGGGTAGGTCATTGAGGGTTTTAGACGGTGCAGTTGCTTTATTTTCTGCTGTTGAGGGTGTTGAGCCCCAATCAGAGACAGTATGGAGACAGGCAGACAGGTATAATGTGCCAAGAATTGCATATTTAAACAAGATGGATAGGCCTGGTGCGGATTTTAATAAATGCATTGGGATGATCAAAGAAATGTTAAAGGCAAACCCTTTGCCCTTACAGATACCAATTTATAATGGTGATGAATTCAGGGGTTATGTCGATATAATTAAAGAAAAGGCAATAATATATGACAAAGATAGGTTGGGGGTAACATATTCGGTCGTAGATGTGCCAGAATATCTTACTTACGAACTTAACAATGCAAAAGACGTCCTTTTCGAAAAGCTTTCAGAATTAGACGATGATTTTATGGAAGGCTATCTTGAAGGAAGAATTTTTAGCGAAGAAGAGATAAAGGCTGTTATTAGAAAGGGCACTTTAAGTAGTAGCATTTTACCTGTTTTATGTGGCTCTGCCTTTAAGAACAAAGGTATTCAAGGCTTATTAGATGCAATAGTAGATTATCTGCCATCCCCTGAGGATGTATCACCATATAAATTCTGGACATCAGAAGGCAATGAGGGTTTTGTGGAAGGCAGAAAAGATGAGCCCTTCAGCGGTCTTGTGTTTAAAATAATGAACGACCCCTTTGTGGGTCACCTAAGTTATGTAAGGGTATATTCTGGGACTTTAAAGACTGGTGATTTTGTATTAAACAGCTCAAAAGGAAAGACAGAGAGGATAGGCAGAATCTTAAGGCTCCATGCAAATAAAAGGGAAGAAATAAAAAATGTCGAGGCAGGTGATATTTGTGCTGTTGTTGGCCTAAAAAATGTTGTTACCGGTGATACTTTATGTGAGCCACAACAGGACATCTTCTACGAAAATATTGAAGTGCCTGTTCCTGTTCTTTCCTGTGCTATTGCCCCAAAGAAAAAAGATGACCTAAAAAAGATGTGGCTTGTATTTAATAAATATACTGTAGAAGACCCATCGCTGAACGTAAGGCTTGATAATGAAACTGGGGAAGTAATACTTTCTGGTATGGGCGAGTTACATTTAGACATAGTAATGAACAGGGCAAAAAGGGAACATAACCTTGAAATGATCTCTGCACCGCCTCAAGTTGCATACAGAGAAACAATTACAAAGAGTGCACAGGCTACGGGAAAATACATTAAGCAATCCGGTGGAAGAGGCCAGTACGGTCATGTAGTTATAAATATCTCTCCTTCAGAAGGGGCAGGATTTATTTTCGAGAATAAAATCATAGGTGGGGTGATACCAAAGGAATTCATATCAAGTGTAGAAAGCGGTATAAGAGAAGCCCTTGAGAAAGGAGTAGTTTTAGGGTATCCTCTTATTGATATAAAGGTGGAATTAATAGACGGTTCATATCATGAGGTAGATTCATCTGAACTTGCTTTTAAGCTTGCAGGTTCTTTGGCAGTAAAAGAGGGTGTAAAGAAGGCAAATCCTATTATTCTTGAGCCCATTATGAAAGTTGATGTGAATTTACCTGCTAAATTTTTAGGTAATGTTGTAGGAGATCTTTCTTCGAGGAGGGGAAAGATAGTGGAGATAGGGGAGCGTAACGGTTATAAAACAGTTACTGCCTACATACCCCTTGATGAAATGTTTGGGTATACAACACAGTTAAGATCAATTACGCAGGGCAGAGGCAGTCATACAATGGAGTTCTTCAGGTATGCGCCTGTTCCCCAAAATATCTTTGAAATGTTAACCAAAAATAGAGAAAAAATACAAACGGAGGTCCTCTATGGCTAAGAAAAAGTTTGAAAGAACCAAACCCCATGTGAACATTGGCACCATAGGACATATAGACCATGGTAAGACAACACTTACAAGTGCAATCACAAGGTGTCTTGCCTCAAAGGGTATGGCAGAATGGATCCCCTTTGACCAGATAGATAAGGCCCCTGAAGAAAAGGAAAGGGGTATTACCATAGCCACTGCCCATGTAGAATACGAAACAGCAAAACGCCACTATGCCCATGTGGACTGCCCTGGCCATGCAGACTATATAAAGAACATGATAACAGGTGCAGCACAGATGGATGGTGCCATACTCGTTGTAGGTGCCAATGACGGACCCATGCCCCAGACAAGGGAACACATACTACTTGCCCGTCAGGTAGGTGTGCCTTACATAGTGGTATACCTCAACAAGATAGACATGGTGGATGACCCAGAACTCATAGAACTCGTAGAAATGGAACTCCGTGAACTTTTAACCCAGTATGAATTCCCCGGTGATGAGATACCCATCATAAAGGGAAGTGCCTTAAAGGCACTGGAGCACGGCTGCGGTGATGTAAACTGCCCCCACTGCAAGAGCATATTTGAACTCATGGATGCAGTGGACAGCTACATCCCTGAATCCACCCGTGATGTAGATAAACCATTTCTTATGCCCATAGAGGATGTCTTCTCCATAAGTGGTAGGGGAACGGTTGTTACAGGTCGTGTGGAAAGGGGTGTTATAAAACCTGGTGATGAGGTGGAGATCATAGGATTCCGTCCTACTGTAAAGACAGTAGCCACCTCCATAGAGATGTTCCGCAAGGTCCTCGATCAAGGTCAGGCAGGTGACAACATAGGTGTGCTTCTAAGGGGTATTAAAAAGGATGAGGTAGAAAGGGGTCAGGTCCTTGCAAAACCCGGTAGCATTACCCCCCATACAAAGTTTAAAGGTAAGGTCTATGTATTGACCAAGGAAGAAGGTGGTCGTCATACACCGTTCTTCTCAGGTTATAGACCACAGTTCTATATAAGAACAACAGACGTAACAGGTGTGGCAAGACTACCAGAGGGTGTAGAGATGGTCATGCCCGGTGACAATGTAACCCTCACCATAGAACTCGTCTCACCCATTGCCCTTGAAAAAGAACTCCGCTTTGCCATAAGGGAGGGTGGTAAGACAGTAGGTGCAGGTGTTGTAACAGAGATTATAGAGTAGAAGGGGATGGAAGATGAGGCAAAAAATCAGGATATGCCTGAAAGCCTTTGATCATAGACTGCTTGATCAATCGGTTAAGGAGATAGTGGATGCAGCAAAGAAGACAGGAGCCCAGGTGGTGGGTCCTGTTCCTTTGCCTACAAAAATCCAGAAATTTTGTGTTTTAAGGTCACCCCATATTGATAAAAAGTCAAGGGAGCAGTTTGAGATAAGGACACATAAAAGACTTATTGATATATTCGAACCAACACAGCAGACTGTGGATGCTTTAATGAAACTTGAGCTTGCCGCAGGGGTTGACGTGGAGATAAAATCTTGAGGTGTTTGAAAATGGCAAAAGCAGACCTGCTAAACATAAAGGCAGAAAAGATAGGTGAGATTGAGATAAAGGATGAAATTTTTAATTGCGAGGCAAAACCCCATCTCATCCATGATGTTATAAAAATGCAGCTTGCAAACAGAAGAAGGGGAACGGCATCTACTAAAACAAGAAGTGAAGTAAAAGGCAGCAATAAAAAACCATACAGACAGAAAGGGACAGGTAGGGCAAGATTAGGGACGTATAAGTCACCTCTTATGGTAGGTGGTGGTGTTGTATTCGGGCCACATCCAAGAGACTACAGTTATAGCTTGCCTAAAAAGGTTAGAAAGGCTGCATTGAGATCAGCCTTAACTGTGCGTTTTTCAGGTTCTAACATGATAGTGTTAGACAAGCTCGAGTTAGATAAGATAAGCACAAAGACATTTAGCGGCATTATGAAAGCGTTAAACCTGACAAAACCTTTGTTTGTCATTTCCAATAAAGACGATATTGTGGAAAAATCAGCAAGAAACATACCTTATACCAAGATATTGAGGACAGAAGGACTAAACGTTTACGATGTGATAAGATACGAACAATTGGTTTTCACCCTTGATTCCCTTCGTAAGATAGAAGAGGTGCTTGCGCTATGAACGAATATGATATAATCTTAAGGCCTATTATTACAGAAAAGAGCACATTACTGAAAGAAACAGGAAATCAATATGTATTTGAGGTGCATAGAGACGCCAACAAGATAGAGATAAAAAAGGCAGTGGAAAAGCTTTTTAAGGTGAAGGTGTTATCTGTTCAGGTGATTAATATGGAAGGAAAGAAAAAGAGATTGGGAAGATTTTTCGGAAAGAGGTCAGACTGGAAGAAGGCAATTGTTAAGCTCAATCCTAATGATAAAATTTCGATTTTTGAAGGTGCATAATGGGAGTAAGAGAATATAAACCAACATCTCCTGGCAGGAGATTTATGAGTGTCCTCACCTATGATGAGATTACAAAAAAAGAACCTGAAAAGTCTCTTGTTGTAAAACTAAAAAAGACTGGCGGTAGAAACCATTCTGGAAGGATTACAACAAGACATATAGGTGGTGGTCACAAGAGAAAGTATAGAATTATTGATTTTAAAAGGGATAAATTCGACATACCTGGCAAGGTCTCCAGTATTGAATACGACCCCAACAGATCTGCAAACATCGCTTTAATCAACTATTTAGATGGTGAAAAGAGATACATCCTTGCACCACTTGGTCTGAAGGTAGGTGAAACGGTAATTTCCAGTAAAAAACCAGATACGGAGATAAAAGAAGGAAATGCAATGCCTTTACAGTATATACCTCTGGGCACATTTATACATAATGTGGAATTAAAACCAGGAAAGGGTGGACAGATTGCGAGAAGTGCAGGAAATTATTCGCAACTCATTGCAAAGGAAGGAGATTACGGTCATGTAAGGCTACCTTCAGGGGAGGTCAGACTTATCCATCTATCCTGTATGGCCACAATTGGTCAGGTAGGAAACATTGAACACGAGAATATATCCATAGGAAAGGCAGGAAGAAGTAGATGGCTTGGCATTCGTCCTACTGTGAGAGGAACGGCAATGAACCCTGTTGACCATCCATTGGGAGGTGGTGAAGGTCGTTCCAAAGGTGGAAGGCACCCCTGTTCACCTTGGGGGCAGCTGGCTAAGGGATTAAAAACACGGAAGAACAAGAGAACAGAAAAGTTTATAATAAAACATAGAGATTAGGAGGTCTAAGTGGCGAGGTCTTTAAAAAAAGGACCATATGTGGATGAAAAGCTTTTAAAAAAGGTGCTTGAAGCCAAGGGTTCTAAAACCTCCAAGGTTATAAAGACATGGTCAAGGAGGTCAACTATTGTTCCCGATTTTATAGGATTGACCTTTGCTGTGCATAACGGTAAAAAGTTTATCCCTGTTTTTGTTACCGAGGAGATGGTCGGTCATAAATTGGGCGAGTTTTCACCTACAAGAACCTTTCACAGTCATGCCGGTGACAGAAAGGCAAAGGTTGCGAAAAGGAAGGATTAAAAATGGAAATTAAGGCCAAATCAAGAATGATTAGGATATCACCCACTAAGGTCAGAATAGTAGCAGAACAGATAAAGAAAAAAAATGTTAATGAGGCTATGGGTATGTTGATGTTTATGCCTCAGAAGGCATCTTACATATTGAAAAAACTTTTGAACAGTGCCATAGCCAATGCAAAGCAAAAAAAATATATTGATATAGATAATCTCTACGTTAAAAATATACTCGTCGATGAGGGACCGACATTAAAGAGATTTTTACCAAGGGCTATGGGAAGAGCAACAAGGATAAGAAAGAGGATGAGCCATATAACAATGATATTAGATGAATCATAATTTTGGAGGTTAAATGGGTCAAAAGACAAATCCATTAGGTTTCAGACTCGGGATAATTAAAACTTGGGATTCAAGGTGGTTTGTATCAAAAAATTATGCAAAATTTCTCCTTGAGGACATGGCAATAAAGAAATATCTAAAGGATAAGCTTTACCAAGCAGGCATATCAAAAATTGAAATAGAGAGGGCTGCAAACAAAGATAAGAGGGTCAAAATAAATATACATACCTCAAGGCCGGGTCTTGTAATAGGAAGAAAGGGCTCGGAGGTGGATAGTTTAAAGAAAGAATTACAGGTAATGACTGATAAAGAAGTAATATTAAATATAACAGAGGTAAAAAGACCTGAGATAGACGCCCAGCTTGTAGCAGAAAATGTTGCACTCCAGATTGAAAGAAGGGTTTCTTTTAGAAGGGCAATGAAAAGAAATGTATCTCAGGCATTGAAATTCGGTGCAAAGGGAATAAAGGTAATGTGTGCCGGAAGATTGGCAGGGGCAGAGATGGCAAGGACTGAGTGGTATAGGGAAGGACGTGTGCCACTTCAGACTATAAGGGCTGATATAGATTACGGTTTTGCAATTGCCAGAACAAAATACGGTGTAATTGGGATAAAGGTCTGGATTTATAAAGGAGAAATTTATCAGGAGATAGTATAATGCTTGCGCCAAAGAGGGTAAAATACAGAAAACAACAAAAAGGCAGGATGAAGGGCGTTGCCTCAAGGGGCAATGAGATAAGTTTTGGTGACTTTGGTTTACAGGCTCTTGAATGCGGTGTTCTTACGGCAAGACAGATTGAAGCAGCTCGTATTGCATTAACGAGATATGTAAGAAGGGCAGGAAAGGTCTGGATAAGGGTATTTCCAGACAAACCCATTACAAAAAAACCAGCAGAGACAAGAATGGGAAAAGGTAAAGGACCTACAGAAGGCTGGGTTGCCGTTGTTAAACCTGGTAAGGTTATATACGAGATAAAAGGTGTTCCTGAAGATAAAGCAAGGGAGGCCTTAAGGATTGCATCCCATAAATTACCCATTGAAACAAGATTTGTGGCAAGAAGTGAGGAAAAATGAAGGCTAAAGAATTAAGAGAACTCACAAAAGAAGAGCTATTAAGAAAGAAAACAGATATAAAAGAAGAGCTTTTTAACCTCAGGTTTCAGCATTCCACGGGACAACTTGAAAATACTGCAAGGATGAAACTTCTAAAAAGGGATATTGCAAGAATAGAGACTGTTTTGAGAGAAAAGGAGTCCAAGAGGTAGGCATGGAAAAGGTAGTCCATAAAAGAAAAATGACAGGCGTGGTTATAAAGGATAAAATGGATAAGACCGTTGTTGTAGAGGTTGAAAAATTTCACAAGCACCCTAAATATCATAAATATATAAAGATAAAAAAGAGATATAAGGCACACGATGAAGGTAATAAATGCAGAATCGGAGATAATGTGCTTATTGTGGAATCAAGACCCTTGAGTAAAGAGAAGAGATGGATCGTTAAAAATATAATAAAAAGAGAAGAACCTATGCCAATTCAGGAAGAGGTGATGGAAAATGATACAAGAGAAAACTAAACTTGAGGTGGCAGATAATTCAGGTGCAAAAAAATTAGGATGTATAAGGGTTTTAGGTGGTTCCCGCAAAAGATATGGAACAGTTGGTGATATAATCGTTGCCTCAGTAAAAGAGGTTATACCTAATTCAAAGGTTAAAAAGGGTGATGTGGTGAAGGCTGTAATAGTGCGAACAAAAAAAGAAATTAGAAGATACGACGGCTCTTATGTAAAGTTTGACGATAATTCTGCTGTTATAATTAACCAGTATAACGAACCAATAGGGACAAGGATTTTCGGGCCTGTTGCAAGAGAATTAAGGGCAAAGAAGTTTATGAAGATCGTATCCCTTGCACCGGAGGTCGTATAATAAACAGGCACATATACTTCATGTATGAAGTTTAAGCTGAATCAGAGGTAGATATGGAAGAAAAGCAATATCATATAAAAAAGAATGATTTAGTAATAGTTATAACAGGTAAGGATAAGGGTAAGACAGGTAAAGTTTTAAGGATATTTAAGAAGAAAGACAGGGTCATAGTAGAAAAGGTAAATATGGTAAAAAGACATGTGAAGCCAAGCCAAAAAACCAAAGGCGGTATACTGGAAAAAGAAAGCCCCATCCACGTTTCAAATGTGATGATATACTGCGAAAAATGTTCAAAGCCTGTGAGAGTTGGCAAGAAGGTGCTGGATGATGGTAAGAAGGTAAGGTTTTGTAAAAAATGTAATGAAGTAATAGATAAGTAGGAGGAAATATTTGAAGACAGAGTATATGGAATTCTACAAAAAAGAAGTAGTTCCTGCTTTGATGAGAAGGTTTAAGTATGAAAATATAATGGAAGTACCTAAGATAGAGAAGATTGTGGTAAATATTGGTATGGGTGAGGCAATTCAGAATATTAAGACACTCGACAGTGCATCGAATGACATTATGGCAATTACAGGTCAAAAACCTGTTATAACAAAGGCAAAAAAATCCATTGCCTCTTTTAAATTAAGGGCAGGGATGCCCATAGGTGTTATGGTTACTTTAAGAGGGGCAAGGATGTATGAGTTTTTACATAAACTTGTAACAATAGTTTTACCGAGGGTCAGAGACTTCAAGGGTGTATCGCCGAAGTCCTTTGACGGAAGAGGCAATTATACACTTGGTTTAAGGGAGCAGATTATATTTCCAGAAATTGACTACGATAAAATTGACAAGATACGCGGTATGAATATAACTATTACGACAACGGCTAAAACAGATGAAGAGGGTTACGAGCTTATAAAACTTATGGGTATGCCCTTCAGGAGCTGATGGAGGAATAAATGGCAAGAAAGGCAATGATAGAAAAGTCAAAAAGAACCCCAAAGTTTAAAGTAAGGGTCAGAAATAGATGCGCATTGTGTGGCAGGCCAAGAGGATTTTTAAGAAAGTTCCAAATCTGCAGGATTTGTTTTAGAACCCATGCCTTAAAGGGAGAGATCCCGGGGGTTGTAAAATCGAGCTGGTAAGGGGGCATTGATGACTACTATTGATCCAATAGCAGACATGTTAACAAGGATAAGGAATGCAATAATGGCGCGTCATGAATTTGTAGATGTTCCTTATTCGAACATGAAATACAGTATCTCAAAGATTTTAAAAGATGAAGGCTATATAAGAAACTGTAAAATTTTTGTAGATGAAAACAGAAAAAAATTTTTGAAAATCTATATAAATTACGATGAAAATAACAACAGTGTGATAACGGGACTTAAAAAGATAAGTAAGCCCGGTAGAAGGGTATACATAAAGGCAAAGGATATACTGAAGGTCAAAAACAACAATCTCGGTTTGTTAATTATTTCAACTTCAAAAGGGCTTATGACAGATTTTAATGCTCGAAAAAACAATATTGGAGGGGAACCTCTCCTTATGGTCTGGTGAGGTGGCATATGTCAAGGATCGGAAGAAAACCCATAACTCTACCGCAATCTATAAAGCTTGAGGTTAAAGACAGTGAGGTATTTGTCTCTGGTAAAACAGGGGTCTTAAAAAGAAAGATATTAGAGGGTATTTCCGTTGAGGTTGACGGAAATGTTGTATATGTAAAAAGGGCAAACGATGACAAAAAGACTAAAGGCTATCATGGACTTATGAGAACCCTTATTGCGAATATGGTAGAGGGTATTGATAAAGGTTTTGAAAAAAAACTTGAAATCGTTGGAATTGGGTATAGGGCTGAGATGCAGGGAAATGACCTAATTTTCTACCTCGGATATTCGCATCCCATAAGATTCCCTTTACCAGAAGGCATATCTGCCCAAGTAGAAAAGCAGACCCTCATAACCATAAAAGGGATAGACAAAGAACTTGTAGGGACAGTGGCAGCAAAGATAAGGGCACTGCGAAAACCTGATGTATACAAAAACAAAGGTATAAAATATGCCGGCGAAATCTTAAGAAAGAAGGCTGGTAAAAGCGGCAAATAAGAGGTAAGAGATGCTAAGAAAAGAAAAGGTTGAAGCAAGGCTAAAAAGAAAAAAGAGAATAAGAAAAAAAGTTTTTGGAACACAAGAAAAGCCAAGGCTTTGCGTTTATAAAAGCCTGAAAAACATTTATGCACAATTAATAGATGATGAAAAGGGCATTACGATAACAGGTGTCTCCACACTTAATAAAGAGATTAAGGACCAGATAAAAAGTGGAGGGAATGTGGAGGCTGCAAAAAAAGTTGGTGAAGTTATCGGAAAAAAAGCAATAGAGTTAGGCATAAAAAAGGTGGTATTCGATAGAAATGGATTTAAATACCACGGTAGAATAAAGGCTGTCGGTGAAGGTGCAAGAGAAGCAGGGCTTTTATTTTAGTAAGGAGGTTCCATATTGATAGAAAAAAAGGGTTTAGAGCTTGATGGTGTAGAATTACAAGATAGACTCGTATATATAAATCGAGTTGCAAAAGTTGTTAAAGGTGGCCGTCGTTTTAGTTTTAGTGCCATTGTGGTAGTTGGAGATGGAAATGGTAGGGTTGGATACGGTCTCGGAAAGGCGAACGAAGTCCCTGATGCCATAAGAAAGGCAATAGAACATGCAAAGAAAGACCTTGTAAAGGTCCCTGTAGTAAACGGCACAATACCCCATCAGATAAAGGCAAAATACGGGACGAGCGAGGTGTTTATGAAGCCTGCTACTGAAGGAACCGGGGTTATAGCCGGTAGGGCAGTGAGGGCAGTGGTGGAAGTAGCCGGTATAAGGAACATCCTTACAAAATGTTATGGATCGAGAAACTACCACAATGTAGTTAAGGCAACAATAAAAGGTCTTACAATGCTTAAATCCCCTGAAGTTTCTTTAAAACAGAGGGGAAAGGTCAAGACCGAGGAGGTTTAAGTGGCAGATAAACTAAAGATAAAGTGGGTAAAAAGCACCATTTCATGCCCTAAAGACATGAGAGATACCATAAGAAGCCTCGGATTTAAGAAACTTAACGAAGAAAGGACAGTTAAAAATACACCAGAAATCAGAGGTATGATAAAAAAGGTAATCCATTTGGTAAAGGTTGTGGAGGAGATATAAAATATGAAACTCAGTGATCTAAAACCCGTTGAAGGTTCAACAAAAAAGAAAAAAAGGGTTGGCAGGGGAACAGGTTCCGGTCATGGAACTACGGCTACTTATGGACATAAAGGCCAGAGGGCGCGTAGTGGTGGCACAAAGGGAAAGAGTTTTGAAGGCGGTCAGATGCCATTGACAAGGAGAATACCAAAAAGGGGTTTTAAAAATCCCTTTAGGAAAGAATACAGTATTATAAAAATTAACGACCTTGAAAGATTTAAAGAAAAAGGTGAGGTAAGTATTGAGGACTTTATAAATAGCGGTCTTGTGAAGAAGATTAAAAGCGGTATTAAACTTTTATCAAGTGGTGAAATAGATTTTCCGATAAAGGTAAAGGTTCATAAGGCTTCTAAGGCTGCAATAAATAAGATAAAGAACTGCGGTGGTGATGTGGAGGTTATAGGCTAATGGGAGGTTTCCAGAGTATTGGAAAAATCCCTGAGCTTAAAAGGAGGATTTTTGTAACCCTCGCACTCCTTGCTGTATATAGAATAGGTGTTCATATCCCCACACCAGGTATAGACGGAAGGGTATTGGCTGGCATCTTTGAAAGGGCTAAAGGGACTTTACTTGGTTTTTTTGATATGTTTGCTGGCGGTGGGCTCGAAAGGCTTTCTGTATTTGCCCTGGGTATTATGCCGTATATCAGCGCATCAATTATATTACAGCTTTTAACTGTAGTTATACCAACACTGGAAAGACTTTCAAAAGAGGGTGAGGCAGGCAGACGCAAGATAACCCAGTATACGAGATACGGAACCATAATAATAAGTCTGATACAGGGGTTTGGTATAGCAGTGGGGCTTGAACAGATGAGAGGTGCTGCAGGTGAGTTGGTAGTTTATAATCCTGGTTGGAGTTTTAGGCTCATGACCATGATAACATTGACTGCAGGCACATCATTTATTATGTGGCTTGGAGAACAGATAACGGAAAAGGGCATAGGGAATGGTATATCATTGATTATTTTTGCAGGTATTGTGGCAAGGATGCCCAATGCTATAGCAGGTACCATGAGCCTTGTGGCGTCAGGGGAAATGAATTGGTTTATTGTTTTAATAATCGTAATTATGATGCTTCTTGTAGTGGCTTTTATACTGTTTATGGAGACATCCCAGAGAAGGATTCCTGTTCAATATGCAAAGAGGGTTGTGGGAAGGAGAATGTACGGCGGCCAATCAACACACCTTCCTTTGAAGGTAAATACAGCAGGCGTTATACCACCTATATTTGCCTCGTCAATTCTAATGTTTCCTGCTACCATTGCAAGCTTTATAGGCCATCCCTATATGAGGAAATTTGCCGAATGGCTGACACCGGGAAGCCTGCTCCATGAATTTTTGTATATTGCATTTATAATATTTTTCTGTTTTTTTTACACTGCAATAGTGTTTAATCCCGATAATGTGGCGGATAATATGAAAAAATATGGAGGTTACATACCAGGCATAAGACCTGGAAAAAAGACTTCTGAATATATAGAAAAAATTTTATCGAGAATTACCTTTATAGGTGCATTATATATATCTTTTGTATGTGTGCTCCCCACACTGCTGGTAAAGAAATTTAATGTGCCTTTCTATTTTGGTGGAACTGCCCTTCTAATAGTGGTGGGTGTTGCCCTCGATACTATACAACAGATAGAATCGCATCTAATTTTAAGACATTATGATGGTCTTGTAAAAAAATCGGCAAGGATGAAGGGTAGAAGATGATATATAATTTACCCTTAAAAAAGATATTTGATGATTGTTTTAAAGACAAGAAACGAGATTGAGAAGATAAGAGCTGCAAGCAAGTATGCGATGGAGATATTGCTTTATATAAAGGATTTTATAAAAGAAGGCATAAAAACTATGGAGCTCGAAAGGTTATGTGAGGACAGAATAAAACAATATAGTAAAAAGGTGAGACCTGCCTTCAAGGGGTATAATGGTTACCCTTATTGTTTATGTATTTCTGTAAACGACGAAGTAGTTCACGGGATGCCAAACGAAAGGGTGTTAAAAAGAGGTGATATTGTAAGTCTTGATTTTGGCATTGAATACGATGGCTTTTACGGTGATGTAGCATTGACAGAGGGCGTTGGCGACATATCAGAGGATGCAAAGAGGCTACTTTTGATAACCGAAGAATCACTGTATAAAGGAATAAACGAAACCAGAGAAGGGAATAGATTAAACGATATTTCCTATGCTATTCAGCATCATGTAGAGTCGGCTGGTTTTTCAGTAGTTAGGGAATTTGTAGGGCACGGAATAGGCAGGAACCTTCATGAGGAACCTCAGGTGCCCAATTTTGGTGAAAAAGGTAAAGGAATTAGGTTGAAAAAAGGTATGGTTTTTGCTATAGAACCTATGGTAAATATGGGAAATTACAAAGTTTATATAAAAGAAAATGGCTGGACAGCAGCTACAGTAGATGGATCTTTATCTGCACATTTTGAACACACTGTGGCTATAACCGATAAAGGAACAGAGATATTAAGTAAGTTATAAAAAGACGTATATGCCAAAAGGTGAAGGAATAGAAATAGAAGGAACGGTAATTGAACCATTGCCCAATGCGATGTTCAGGGTAGAACTGCCTAATGGTCATAAGGTTCTTGCCCATGTTTCAGGAAAGATGAGGATGCATTATATAAAAATACTTAAAGGTGATAAGGTTGTAGTTGAATTATCGCCTTATGATCTAACGAGAGGCAGAATAATTTACAGGGTCAAATAGGAGGAAGTCATGAAGGTTAGGCCTTCGGTAAAAAAAAGGTGTGATAAATGCAAGATAATCCGTAGAAAAGGCGTTATTAGGGTAATTTGTGAAAACCCCAAACATAAACAGAGACAGGGTTAAGGAGGTAAGTTTTGGCAAGGATTGCAGGTGTTGATATACCAAGGGACAAGAGGATAGAGATAGCGCTGACCTATATTTACGGTATAGGAAGGACCCTATCTAATAAGATACTGGCAGAGGCTGGGATTAGCCCTGATAAGAGAACAAATGCTCTGTCCGACGAAGAGATTGCAAAGATAAGAGATATAATTGAGAATTCTTATAAGGTGGAAGGTGATTTAAGAAAAGAGGTTAGTATAAACATTAAGAGATTAATGGATATAGGATGTTATAGAGGCTTAAGGCACAGAAAAGGTCTACCTGTTAGAGGCCAAAGGACGAGGACAAATGCCAGGACAAGGAAGGGGCCCAGAAAATCACAGATGAAAAGAAAAAAGTGAAAAGATGAGGTGAGGGAATGGCAAAAGCAAGAAGAACCGGTAAAAAGAAGGTAAAAAAGAATATTCCTGCTGGTAATGCGTATATACAGTCGAGTTTTAATAACACGATTATTACCATTACTGATCCGCAGGGTAATGTAATATCATGGTCAAGCGGTGGGGTTGTTGGGTTTAAGGGTTCAAGGAAAAGCACACCCTTTGCCGCACAGCTTGCTGCTGAAAATGCTGCAAAAAAGGCAATGGAAAATGGATTAAAAACAGTAGATGTTTTTATTAAAGGACCGGGAGCAGGGAGAGAAGCGGCATTGAGGGCTCTTCAGAGCGCAGGCTTAAAAATTCATATGATTAGGGATATAACACCGATACCTCATAATGGGTGTAGACCACCTAAAAGAAGAAGGGTTTAAGGAGGAAGGCTTTGTCGAGATATATAGGACCATCTTGCAGGTTATGTAGAAGGGAAGGAATAAAACTTTTCCTTAAAGGAGAGAGGTGTTTTACAGAAAAATGTGCCATTGAAAAGAGAAATTATCCCCCTGGAGTGCATGGTGGGACAAGGGGGAAGATGATGGAATACGGTATAAGGCTTAGGGAAAAACAAAAGGTAAGAAGAATATACGGACTGAGCGAGAAACAATTCAAAAGATTCTTTAATATGGCAGAGAGAAAGCCCGGTATTACAGGTTTTAATTTTCTTGTGCTTTTAGAAAGACGCCTTGATAGTATGGTATACAGGCTTGGTTTTGCCACTTCTCGTAAAGAGGCAAGACAGTTAGTATCCCATAAACACATATTGGTTAATGGAAAATGTGTAAATATAGCTTCTTATCTTGTTAAGGCAGGTGATGTAATCTCTGTGAAGAATAAAGATTTACCTACAGTAAAAAATGCCCTCGAGACAGTAGTGAGAAGGGGAGTCCCACCATGGATTGAACTCGATAAAGAGAACATGAAGGGTATCATACGCCAATTGCCTACAAGAGAAGATATAACAATGCCCATAAAAGAACAACTCATCGTTGAATACTATTCAAGATAGCTTGCCCCGAAGGAGGGTAATAATATATGTTTGAGAAAAATTGGCAGGAATTAATAAAACCAGCTAAGATTGATATTGAAAAGAAAGAGGTTAATTATCTGAAGTTTTCGGCAGAACCTTTTGAAAGGGGTTACGGCTATACGATTGGCAATTCCTTAAGAAGGGTGCTATTATCATCTATTATGGGTAGTGCCATAACCTCTGTCTGGATTGATGGCGTGAACCATGAATTTTCGACCATTAGGGGCGTTAAAGAGGATGTAACAGAGCTTATCTTGAATCTTAAAAAGGTTGTTTTGAAATTAACAGAGGATAAAGAAAAAATATTAAAGATAGATGCAAAGGGAAAAACAGAGATTAAGGCTGGAGATATACTCCATGACGGAACAGTGGAGATAATAAATAAAGACCATCATATTGCCACATTAAGTGAAGACGCAAGACTTTATATGGAGTTAAAGGTAAAAACAGGTAGGGGTTATGTTCCTGCAGAGATGAATTACGATGAAAACGCACCCCTTGGCACCATACCCATTGATTCCATTTACACACCTATAAAAAAGGTAAGCTATAATGTAAGCCCTGCAAGGGTTGGTTTTAGGACAGATTACGATAAACTTACGATGGAGATATGGACAAACGGAAGTATAAATCCCCTTGATGCCCTATCTTTTGCTGCAAAGATCATAAAGGAACAGATGAAAATCTTCATTCACTTTGATGAAAAGGAAGAAGAAGAGGAGATGGAGGCCCAGGTTAAACCTGCAGAAAGACAGGATTTTAACGAAAATCTGTTCAGAAGTGTTGACGAATTCGAACTATCTGTTAGAAGTGCAAATTGTTTAAAGAATGCAGACATTAAGTATATAGGTGAGCTTGTTCAAAAAACAGAGCAGGAGATTCTTACCACAAAGAATTTTGGAAGAAAATCTCTTAATGAAATAAAGGAGATCCTTGCCTGTATGGGATTAAGGCTTGGATTAAAGCTTGAAAACTTTCCATCAAGAGAAGAACTGGATAAGATGGCTGTAAAAAGAAAAGACCATATGTAGATAGAGGTTTATCATGAGGCATTTAAGAAAGGTAAAAAAACTTAACAGGACAAAAAGTCACAGAGAGGCTTTGTTAAAAAATCTTGCAATCTCTCTTCTTGAACATGAAAGTATAAAGACAACAGATGCAAAGGCGAGGGCATTGAAAAGTGTTGCTGACAAACTGATAACCTTAGCTAAAAAGAAGGATATGCATTCC
>JAKORG010000029.1 GCA_029777945.1 Deltaproteobacteria bacterium
CGGCGGTAACAACAACGCTTCAGGAGAAAACAGCGGAGGATAAATATGCAGATCTAAGAAAGAATCTCGACGAGGTTTATAAAAAAATTGATAAGGCTAACTCACTCAGAAAAATAATAGAATTAGCTCAAGACGCACAATTAGCTCAATACGTTTATTTCGATAATGATACTACTGTTTATTCCGCGAAAGTAATAACGCAAGGATTTATAAGGCTTTATAAGGCTTTTCCAGAACTGCACGGGAAGATTGAGCTACTCTCCACTCCGATCCTCGATCAGGCCTTCAAGGATTTCGTTGACCAAGTGTTGAGGGCAGGTCCTAATACGGGGAAGTTTTCTCAAATTTACAAAAAAATGGCAAATATGCTCATGGAGAGGGCGAAAAGGGATCCCGATTGGGGTGATATCATCGATTTTTATAAGGATAAAAGTATCAGGAAGGTTTTTGAGAAGGAATATAAAGATCAAATTGCAAAATTAAAGAGTAGTGGGGAAAGTTATTATGCTTATTATTGGCACTATCATAAATCAGTATGCTTAGGGTATACCTCGGCGTGGAAATCGCCCGAGGAATTTATGAGGTTTTGGAATAGCGACACTCAAACCCGCTTCCATCCTCCTAACTCTAAAGGGAATCCTTATGCGATTATATATCACGAGTTAGGGCATTTTATTCATTTTACTTATTGGGATATTAAACTTAAAGAGGGCGATCAAAATTGGATGAAACCAATCGAAGAGATATATAATAGACTCATAAGGGAGGGGACAATGCCCGATATATTTTCGAGGTATGCGATGGAGGATAAAGAGGAGATGGTGGCTGAGGGGTTTTTGTCTTATTTCGTTTATAAAATTGATGGAGGCGAAAAACCTTCGCAGGAGGTTATTAATTTATGTGAGGGAATTTTAAATAAAGTTTTAGAGTATTATGGAGGTGGTAAACAATGAGGAGCATGGACTTATGCGATCTATGTAAACATTATCGGGGCGGTAGGAAATGTGATGCATTCCCGAACGGCATTCCTACCGAAATCTGGTGGTGGGGCTACGATCATAGGTTAACCTTTCCCGGGGATAACGGGATAAAATTCGAGTTCGATGTGGATTGTTATAAGTGCACTTATTATCTTAAGGAGGGGAAGTGCACAATATATCCGGGGGGAATTCCGTTGGATATATTCTCGAGAAAGATAAAACACGATCGACCTTATCCAGGAGATAAAGGGCACACGTTTAAGATAAATAAGGAGATCTGGAATAGAATTTTAAAAGAGAGAAGAAAAAAATGGAGAAAATGGCAGAGTATGAGCGAAGAGGAAAGAGAAGAGGAAAGGCAGAGAGATAAAGAAGAGGAGGGGAAGATATTTTATTAATTTGTATACCTAACTAATGAGGATAATTCAATTTGATATATGAGAAAATAGGGGGCGATGGGTATGATAGAGGATCTTTTAAATGGCAAGTGGGAAGATACTA
>JAKORG010000030.1 GCA_029777945.1 Deltaproteobacteria bacterium
CCAGTCCCCTACATATCTGTTTCCATAAGAAAAGAACATCGTGCCCTTTCCGTCATAAGAACCGTCTTTAAATTCACCTACGTATCTGTTTCCGTTTGCATAGATTAGCGTGCCCTTTCCATTGTATGAACCATACGCCCATTCACCGATATATTTATCATTGTTGGCAAATATCATTGTTCCTTTTCCATGAGGTTTCCCTTCCCTCCATTCTCCTTTATAGACATCGCCGTTGACAAAGAAAAACTCACCTTTGCCTGACCTTGCCCCCTCTTTCCATTCGCCGTTGTATCTATCACCGTTATGGTATATCATAAGCCCCTTTCCGTGAAATAAACCATTCTTCCAGTATCCTGTATAATAATCATTGTTTTCGAACAACATGGCACCTCTTCCGTTTAAACAATCGCCGTTTATACACTCCCCTGACAGAATTAAAGGAAAGAAAACTATTAAAATATAAAAAACAATTGTTTTTAACAAAAAATTACCACCCTTAGGCTTACTTTCTTGCCTATATTTATATATTAATATATAATTCGAAACAATAACACACAATCTTTGTGGAGGCCTATGAAAAAGGTTTTAATAATCGGTGCCAAGGGATTGCTTGGACCTGAACTTGTAAGGGTGTTTAAAAGGGATGAAATGTATGATGTAACTGGCTGGGATGTAGATGACATTGACATAGGCGACAAAAATTCAGTAAATGAAAAGGTAATAGGTCTTGAACCAGACATCATAATCAATGCAGCGGCATATAATGCAGTGGATAAGGCAGAAGAACCAGAAGGATTTGAAATAGCAAAAAGGATAAACGGTATGGCACCGGGTTATCTTGCCGATGCTGCCAGTAAAATCAGGGCCATTATAGTTCATTACAGTACAGACTACGTCTTTGACGGAAATAGTCCAGATGGATACGATGAGTTAAGTTCACCAAACCCCATTTCAAAATACGGTGAATCAAAATATATGGGAGAGATGGAATTACAAAGGCACAGTGAAAAATACTACCTCATAAGACTTCAGAAGATGTTCGGAAAACCATCAAATAATCCCAATGCAAAGAAGAGTTTTTTTGAGACCATGCTGAACCTTGCTAAAAAACAGGATGCAATAAAGGTTGTAGACGATGAGCTTTCCAATTTTACATATGCACCTGACCTTGCCGGTCGCACAAAATATCTTATAGATAAGGCACTGCCTTTTGGCATATACCATATTACAAACGAGGGAATGCCTGTGACCTGGTATGGGGCAGCAAAAATTTTATTTGAACTTGCTGGCATTAAAAACGTAAAATTGATTCCCGTTTCTCCTGATGAGTTTCCAAGACCTGCAAAAAGGCCAAAATACAGTATTCTCATTAATACAAAGTTAGAACCGTTGAGAAGCTGGCCTTATGCATTAGAAGAGTTTTTACATAATCAACAAGAATTTTTCAACGCCGTTTCTAAATAATATTCAAGTGTTTTTTTAAGCGCTGTATCAAGATCCACCTTCGGTTTCCAGCCTAAAAGTTTTTCTGCCTTTTTAATAGAAGGCACCCTCCTATTTATATCCTGATAGCCCTCTCCGTAGAATTCCCTTGAGAATACCTCTATGATCTCCGATTCCTTTTTTATATTTTTTGTTGAAGGATGCTCTTTAAATATCTTTTTGAGTTTATGGGCAAGTTCTTTTACGGTGGCCTCGTTGTTTGGATTGCCTATGTTGAATATTTCTCCGTTGCAGTTATTGTTTTTGTCTTCTATGATTTTCATAAGGCAGTCTATGCCATCGTCTATGTATGTGAAACATCTTTTTTGGTTGCCTCCATCTACAAGCCTTATGGGCTCTCCCAGAAGCAAACTGCTTATAAACTGTGTCACAACCCTTGAACTGCCCTCTTTTTCAGGGTCTGAGGTTAGCTCATCAAGTTTTGGGCCTATCCAGTTAAAGGGTCTGAAGAGTGTAAATCTTAATCCATGTTGAAATCCATACGCCCATATAACCCTATCGAGTAGCTGTTTTGATGCACTGTATATCCATCTCTGTTTTCTTATGGGGCCTAAAACAAGAGGGCTTTCGTCTTCATTGAATTCTGGGTCATTGCACATACCGTATACCTCTGATGTGGAGGGGAATAAAAGCCTTTTATTATATTTTACACAGAGCCTTACAATCTTTAAGTTTTCTTCAAAGTCAAGTTCAAAGACCTTAAGTGGTTCCCTTACATATGTAGCCGGTGTTGCAATGGCCACAAGGGGCATAACAATATCACATTTTTTTACGTGGTACTCTATCCATTCTTTGTTAATGCTAATATCACCTTCTACAAAATGGAATCTTTCGTTGCTAAGACAGTTTGCAATTTTGTCTGCCCTAATGTCCATACCGTATATTTCCCAGTCCGTATCTTTTAAAATCCTTGCCGCAAGGCTATTTCCTATAAAACCATTTACACCGAGTATAAGTATCTTCAAATCAATTCCTCCCGAGCATCTTATTTTCTATATTATATTTAGTGGCAAACTCTGTGGCGTCCATCTCTTTATCTCCTTCAAGTTGAACAGTAATTAACCTTAACATATTTTTCCCCGTGGATACAACTAAAGGATTTTTAGTGATTACGGTACCAGGCTTTATGTTTGTTTCCCCTTCAACGGGTTTTGCCCACCAGATAAACAGTTTTTTGCCGTCAAGATAAGTAAATGCCCCTGGATATGGATGGGTCACTGCCCTTATAAGATTATATATAGTTAATGCATCTTCTTCCCAGTTTATCATCCCGTCTTCGGGCTTTCTGCCACCGTAGTATGATGATTCTCCTGTCTGGGGAATCCTTTTAAATTGCCTGCCCTCGATTAGAGGAAGCATCTCCCTCAATAATTCCCTTGAGGCTACGGCAAGCTTTAAAAGCAGGGTCCTCCCGGTATCTTCAAAGTCAATTTCCACCTCTTTCTGGCCTATAATATCACCGGCATCAGGCTTTTCTACCATATAGTGCAATGTAACACCTGTTTTTTTCTCTCCTTTTACCAAGACCCAGTTTACCGGTGCCCTTCCACGAAATTTTGGAAGTAAAGACCCGTGCATGTTGAATGCACCTATTTTTGGAATCTCTATTATATCCATGGGTATCATGAGCCTGTAATAGAAAGAGAATATAACATCAGGGTCCAGGGATTTTATAAGTTCATACCAGTTACCTTCTCTGAGATTTTTAGGTGTATAGACAGGTATGGAGTATTTCTCAGCAATTTCTATTGGCCTTCTAAACCATATTTTTTCATCGGGGTCATCTTTATGGGTAAAAAGGCAGGGCACCTCTGCGCCGTAACATATCAATTCTTCAAGACATACATAACCTATTTCATGGTATGCAAATACAATGCATCTCATAAAAGTTCCCTTTTTACTATATACCTGGGCCTTCTCCTTACCTCATGATAAATCCTTCCCACATACTCACCTATAATGCCCAATGCTAAAATCTGTATCCCAATGAAGAAGAATAATATGGCAAACAGAGTAAATAGCCCTTCTGATTCAGGTCCTACAATCAGTCTTCTTACAAACAGATACAGGGCAAATAGAATACCCACAAGGGCAATACCCACACCTACCATACCTATAAATTGGATGGGCAGAAGGGAAAAGTTTGTCATCAGGTCAAAGTTGAGCTGTAATAATTTTATAGGGCTGTATTTTGTCTTTCCCTTTTTTCTTTCTTCGTGGGAGACCTCTATTTCTACAATTTTTTTTGCAAATGTATTGGCCAGTGCTGGTATAAAACTCGATGATTCAGGACACATCTTCATATATTCCACTATGTCTTTCCTGTAAGCCCTTAACATGCATCCATAATCCCTCAACCTTACACCTACAAGCCGCGCAGTTATTTTATTCACTATATATGATGGTATTGTTCTGAATATAGAATCCTTTCTGTCTTTTCTATAGGTGCCAACAACCTCATAGCCTTCTTCCATCTTCTTTATAAGTTTAGGGATTTCTTCTGGCGGATTCTGCAAATCTGCATCTATTGTTACTATGATATCGCCCTTTGCATATTCAAACCCGCCGAACAGGGCCATATGCTGTCCGTAATTTCTGTTGAATTCTATGACCTTTACATTTTTATTTTCTTTGTGGAAGTTTTCCAGTAAAAAAGGTGTGCTATCTGTGCTTCCGTCGTTAATGTAGATAATTTCGAAAGGATTTCCCATTTCATTTAACACCTTTAAAAGCCTTGCGTTGAGTTCTGGCAAAGAATCTTCTTCGTTTAAAACCGGGACCAAAACAGAGATATAAGGCTTACCTTCCATAACACCTCACCTGAACATAAAAATAAGAAATCTATTTTTTTTCATAAAAAGTATACGTATCCTTTTCATAACGGGCATTACCTGTGACTGTAAAGCCCTTATCCAATTCCTTTTTCATATTTAAAGGCACTGCATTGTCTTCAACGATGAGAAGTATACCATTTTTATTGTCTTTTATCTCTTTTATATCCTTAAGGTTTTTGATAGGCCTTCCTGCATAGAAGATTAAACCAGATGATGAAAATCCGTATGAATAGACCTCACTGTATTTTTCTATGCTCTTTATCTTATCCGTTATGAGTTTCGGGGATTTCAAAGACCTGTCCATAAGGGGCATATAGAAAATATTATAGAATACGCCCATAACAGTAAGATATAAGAAACAAACAGCAAGTGCACCTTTATCTTTTCTTTTAAAGAGAAAAAAGCAAAAAATAGCCCCTAAAAAAGACAGTAATGAAATAAATATATAAAAAACGGACAATTGTTTTTTTAATTCATTAAGTATCACAGGCGGTATGAAATCAAAAGAAAAGATAGCTGTAACAGGAAGGATAGTGATTAGAATGCCAAACAACCATAGAAAAAAACGCCAACCACTGTTCACAATAGAATGCCATCTGTCCTTTATATATATACCGCACAGCAATGCACATGCAGGGTATAGAGAAAGAAGATATATGGCCCTTTTGCTCTTTGAAAATTCGTAGAATAAAAACGTTGCAACAAACCAGATTAAGGGAAGCCATATCCTTTTTTTAAAAGCATAGTAGACACTAAAGGGCAGTAAAATACTCCATGGTAAAAAATTAAAAAACAATTTGTGAAAATAATAAAAGAAAGATTCTTTATGGTCAAAGGCTTTTGTATATCTTGTGATATTCTGCCTTAGTATAAACTCACGAAAGTACTCTTCACCGGCTAAAAAAAACCATATAGATGCTATAAGGCAGGCAATAATACAACCGGCAACAAGAGGAAAAAAGTATTTTTTTAGTTTTTTCTGGGATATTAAGTAAAAAAAGGTTATCAGCGCCGGGATTGCAAGACCTGCAGGACCTTTTGTAAGTATACCCAAAGAGGCAGGGATAAAAGAAATAATAAAAAGGAACCTTTTGTCGTTTTTTATGGCGAGAAAATTACAAAATATAGTTAGCCCTATAAATAGTGCAAAGGTCATATCCATTACAGATTCTCTTGCATTTGAGAGAAACTGATAATTTGTAGCTAAGATTAAGGCAGACAGAAAACCTGCATATTTATCAACAAGTATGCATCCCAGATAATAGGTTATAAACAATAGTATAGTTGCAGAGATGGCTGCTGGCAGTCTCGATGAAAATTCATCCACCTTACCGTTTATCTTTGATGCTACAATTATCATCCACGGATAAAAAGGGGGTTTTTCAAGATAGGGTATACCATTTAGATAAGGGTGGACATAATTTCCCCTCTGTATCATCTCTCGGGCCATAATAGCCTGTCTTGGTTCATCGGGATCCCAGAGGGCAGTAGAGCCTAAGTTATTAAAGAAAAGAAGAAAGGATAATATTAAGATTGCCGCTATTTTCATATGTTATACATCACCGTTTAATTTGATAAAATTATATAAAGGGGCTACATGGCAGCCCCTTTGAAGCCTTTTTTTGAATTTTTTAAGTTATGCCCTTACTATCTCAAAGGACATCTGACCATCTTCGTATTTAACTGGTTTTACAGAAACATCCATTCCCACATTTATGTCTTCTGGCTTTAAATCCTTTGAGAGTCTCGCAAATAGCTTTAATCCACCTTCAAATTCTGCAACACCCATTGTATAAGGGCAGTCAGCCTCAAACCCAAATGGTGCATAGTATGCTATTGTATATGTTTCAAGTTTTCCCTTTTTGGGCATTTCGAACCAGTCCATTTCATTCGAGAAACAGGCTGCACAATCTGCCCTTGGTGGAAAATATTTTGCCCCGCACTTTTTGCATACCGTTCCGTTCACTTTGCCTTCTTCAAGAAAATCGACAAACTTTGCCGTCTTTGTTATGCCTGTAAAGCTTTTTCTTCCAAATTTTTCAAATCCCATATTTCACCTCCCGAATATTGTTACATTACCGTATAGTCCAACGCCGCCTACATTATGGACGAGTCCAATGTCCGGCTCTCCAGGCACCTGCATTGGGCCTGCCTCACCTCTAAGCTGCAACACAATAGTCCTTATCTGTGAACCACCTGTTGCTCCAATGGGATGTCCCTTTGAAAGTAATCCACCGTCTACATTTACAGGAATTCTACCTTCTTTGTAAGTAGCCTTTTCTCTTATTAACTGTTTTCCTTCTCCAACGGGTGCAAATCCTAAGGCCTCGTATGCCATTATCTCAGCTATAGTGAAGCAGTCATGAACCTCTGCTACCTTTACATCACTTGGCTTTATACCTGCCATTGTATAAGCCTGTTGTGCTGCTATGTATGGTGCCCTCAATCCCTTTGAAAAATCAGGTCTTGCTGCCATATTTACTGCTTCAGATGCAGCGCCGATGCCTATGATCCAGACAGGTTTTTTAGAAAATGCCTTTGCCTTTTCGGCATTTGCAAGGATTATACATGAGCTTCCATCTGCATTGGCGCATGCATCACCAACCCTTAAAGGCCAGGCAACGGGTGCTGCCATCCTGGCATTGGGATTATTAGGGTCAAAATCAGCCTGGGTCACTGCTTTTCTGTATACAGCCCTTTCGTTAATCTGTCCGTAGGTTGCTGATTTAATCCTTACATTCATGAGGTCTTCGTGGGTAAGACCATTTTTAGCCATATAAGCCTGGGCATACAATGCATAATATGCAGGCATCATTGTCCCAAAGGGTGATTCCCACTGGATATCAGCACCGCGACCCATCCTCTCCTGAGATTCTGCAGATGTAATCTCTGACATCTTTTGGAATCCCAGGACAACTACCACATCATGGAGTCCTGATTTTATCATACCATATGCAACCTTAACACCGGTGCTGCTTGATGAACATACTGTTTCGATATAAAATGTTGGTTGTGGAATCAGACCAAGATATTCGGCAAGGACACCTGCAGGTGATCTCTGTTTGTCATATTCAGGGGCAGAGCAGAATACAGAGGCATCTATATCTTTTGTCGTGATGCCTGCGTCCTGCATTGCCTCTCTGAAAGCCTCAAAAGCCAATTCTCTGATGGAGCCTTCGTATCCTCTTACAAAGTAACTCTGGCCCACACCGATTACTGCTACATCTTTTGCCATAAATCCCTCCTTCACAAATGATTTTTTTTGTTTTTTGCCCTCTGATACATTAACACATAATTATTATGGGTACGCATGTCCTCTGAGAAGACATGGGTTCCATCGTTTTTAGAAACAAAGTATAGATAGTTTACCTGGGCGGGATATAGAACAGCTTTAATAGAGGTTACATCAGGATTGCATATAGGGCCTTTTGGTAAACCCTTAAATCTATAGGTATTATACGGTGTATATTCCATTAGGTCTTTTTTAGTAATAGGGAGATTGAACCTTCCTGAACCATATATAACAGTAGGGTCACAGTCAAGGGGCATACCATTTTTTAATCTATTATGAAAAACAGCTGAAATTAAAGGCTTTTCTTCTTTTATCTTTGCCTCTTTCTCAATCATGGAAGCCAGTGTCAGTACCATGTGGATATCAAGATTTAACTCTGCCATTCTCTTTTTAATATCCTCTTTTTCAAAGTTATTTAAGGTTTTCCTTACAATGAGTTCGATGAATTTATCGATCTCTATCTCTTTGCTGTAGAAATAAGTGTCAGGATACAGGTAGCCTTCTAAAGAATCACCGGAAATACCTAATCTTTTCAACAAAATTTCGCTTCTTGCCATCTCTATAAATTCATTTGCCTTAATAAGGCCTGCCCTGTCAAACATATCGGCAACATTGTATATGTTATAACCCTCAATAATTTTTATTATATATATCTTTCTCTCTCCGTTTACCAACTTTTTTACAATTTCTATGGTAGACATGTTTTTGTTCAGCTCATATTCTCCTGCTATTAGCTTTCCACCATAGAGCAAAGAAATAAAAAGAAACAGATATTTTGATTCTATAAGACCCTGATTTTTAAGCAAATGGGATATATCTTTTAGACCCACACCGCTTTTTATAACCACATTTATTTTTTCATTTTCAAAACTTCTTGGAATGCTTGCAAATATAAAAGCCTGGGTTGCCAAAAAGAACATTAGGGATATAAGGATTACAAATCTATACTGTTTTTTTTGCATCAAGATACCCCTGAAGTATTATCTGGGCAGACATAATATCGATAAAAGGTTTTCTCTTTTTTTGTGCCATGCCAGCCATTGAGAATATTCTGTGCGCCTCATTCGTGGTAAATCTCTCATCCCATAATATCACTGGGATGTTTATATACCTTTTTAAGTTGTCCACAAAATCGAGGACTTCTTTTGCCTTTTTGCCAATTGAACCGTTTAAATCTTTTGGTAAACCTACAACGAGTTCACCTATTTCATAGTCCCTTAAAATCTTTTCAAGGTATTCCATATCTTTTTTAAGGGATACCCTATTTAATACAGTAAGGCCCTGGGCAATGGACCCTGTGGGATCAGAAAGGGATATACCTATTCTTTTTTCGCCTACATCAAGACATAATATTCGCATTTTGTTTTTGTATTATAACAGTTTATATCGAAGATTCAACAATAAAATACCTGGCTAAAAAGCTTATTGATGGAATGCATGTTATAAAAAAACTATTTTACAGGCATTAATTTATCTACTGTGCATTCAAGCATACCTTTGAAAAGTTTAATAGAAACCACATCTTTTGTATCAACCTGATTTGTATTTATAATAACCTCTTTTGTGCTTTTTTTTGTTGTTATACTGAACCCCCTTTTTAAGATATTTTCCGGATTCAAATCACTTAGTCTCTGTTCAAGGGATAGAACCTTCTGCCTTTTGTTTATAAAAAACATCGTAAAGTTCTGAGTGAGTCTATTGGTTAAGTCATCTAAATATATCCTGTGTGTTATCAAAAAATCCCTTCTTTCCTTCAGGGCAACGATACCTTTAAATAAATCAAGTCTCTTTTTTTCCAGAACACCTTTTATTGACTCGGTAAGTTTTTTCTTTAGTCTTTCTATTGTCTCTTTTAGCTCTTCTTTATCAGGAACTACAATGCTTGCCGCTGCAGTTGGAGTTGGCGCCCTTACATCGGCTACAAAGTCAGCAATTGTAAAGTCAGTTTCATGGCCTACGCCGGATACAATAGGTATATTGGATGCATATATTGCCCTTGCCACCATCTCTTCATTAAACGGCACAAGGTCTTCTGTTGAACCACCGCCCCTTCCCAGTATAATTACATCCACCTCTCTTGTGAGGTTAAAATATCTTATTGCATCTACTATTTCATAGGATGCTTCATCTCCCTGAACCCTCACAGGGTATATAAGAACAGACATATTTGGAAATCTTCCAAATATTATCTTTAACATATCCTTTATAGCAGCGCCTGCAGGGGATGTAATAATACCAATTCTTTCAGGAAGTAGAGGCAATACCCTCTTCTTTGTGTGGTCGAATAAGCCTTCTTTATAAAGTTTCTCCTTAAGTAATTGAAATTTAAGTTGAAGTAAACCTAAACCTTTAACCTCCATTACATCGACAATTAACCTGTATTCGCCTCTTTTTTCATATACATCCACCCTTCCACTGCAAATAACCGAAGTTCCATCTTTAAATGCATCTTCAGGATATCTTCCATAGAAATTAAACATAACTGCCTTTATTACAGATTGGTCATCTTTGAGGGTAAAATAGAGGTGACCCGATGGATATAGTTTAAAATTGGATATCTCACCTTCTACAAGGATATCCCTGAATTGATTATTTATCAGGCGTTTTATCTGACCTGTAAGGGAAGAAACAGTAAAGATGGTAGGCTGCCAGACTAAAGGATTTTTCATAACAGAAGATTATTATTTTTTCTGGAAATAGTCCTTTATAATTTTCATGGAGCAGTATTCCCCACACATGCTGCATACATCGTCATGAAGCCCCCTTCCTTTTCTAAATTCTTTTATTTTTTCAGGGTCTATTGCACATTTAAACTGTCCTTCCCAATCGAGGGCCTTTCTAAATTTAGACATTTCTTCATCCATCTTTAATGCCCTTTTGTTACCCCTTGCGATGTCTGCTGCATGGGCTGCAATCTTTGTTACTATCACACCATCTCTCACATCCTGGGGGCTTGGAAGACCTAAGTGTTCAGAAGGCGTTACGTAGCATAAAAAATCTGCTCCATAGTATGCGGCAATTGCACCACCTATAGCTGATGTTATATGGTCATAGCCAGGTGCAATATCAGTAACGATTGGTCCTAATACATAAAATGGTGCCTCATTGCACAACCTCTTCTGTAAAACAATGTTCGTCTCTATCTGATTTATAGGCACATGACCCGGGCCTTCAATCATTACCTGGACACCGTTTTCTATAGCCTTTGAACATAGCTCACCCAGTATTATAAGCTCTTCTATTTGTCCTCTATCTGTGGCATCGGCAATACAACCTGGTCTTAAACCATCTCCAAGACTTAAAGTCATATCGTATTTTTTTGCAATAGCAAGAAGTCTATCGTATTGTTCATAAAGGGGATTTTCTTTTTTGTTTATAATTATCCATTCGGCAAGAAATGCACCGCCACGACTAACAATGCCTGTAATTCTACCCTGCTCCCTTAATCTTTCAATAGATTTTATAGTTACCCCACAATGGACCGTTATAAAATCAACGCCATCTTCTCCATTTCTCTCTATAATGTCAAATAGCTCATCGGGATCCATTTTTGTTATGGTCTTTCTTTTTTTTACCGTCTCCACTGCTGCCTCATAAATTGGAACTGTCCCTACAGGTATTTCGGCATGTTCTATTATCGTCTTTCTTATTTCCCTGAGATCTCCACCGGTACTTAAATCCATTACTGTATCAGCGCCTGCCTTTTTTGCCATCTCGAGCTTTTCCATCTCGAGCTTTATATCCGCCTTTTCAGGTGATGTTCCGATATTGGCATTTACTTTAACGGACAGACCCTTTCCAATGCCCTTGGGTGTAAAATTTTTATGCCTGTTATTTGCTAAAATCGCTACCTTTCCTGAAGCCACATAGCTGCAAAGGACATTTATGTCCACACCCTCTTCTTGGGCAATCCTTATCATCTCTTCTGTTGGTTTATTTTTTTGTGCCTCAACAATTTGATTTTTCATGTTAAAATCATCTCCATTTTTTTGACCACCTCAATGGGGTCTTTTCCATAAAGTCTTATCATGGGTTCTTTCCCTATATCTCCTATATCATATATCATGTCAGGTGACGAATCAATCCTTGATATTATCTCATTTAAAAGAAAGTTTAGGCTTTGGCCTTCTATTTTTTTTATATCCTCAGGCTCTAACCTTCTGTCAAAGAATATAACGTCCATGTTGAGTTGCCTTGCCTTTTCTATTATTTTTTCGCTGTATCTAATATTGGCGCAAGACCTTATGTGGGGAAATTTTTTCATCATGCCCAAAATAAGCCTTGCCACATGGCTTGATGCACCGAAGCATGGTTCACCTTTTATATAAACCTTTTTTTTATAGACAGAAATCCTTCCTGGGAAGGCTGCCACATCTTCTTCATCCTTTGCTCCTTTTATTGCATAACCCAGATTCATCTGGACCTGAGGAACAAGTTCAAAAGGGTTCAGTCTATAAATAATCTCTGCAGCCTCTTTTAAGGTATTAATAACCTCCCACCTCTGTGCACTGTTGAATTGGGTTTTTCCAATAGACATATAATAGTATCCACCACCTGTGATCCTGTAGCTTTGTTTTAGCAAATCATCGAGCTTATGTTCTGTCTCTAAAAAGGCCTCTTTTATCGTATATCCAGTGCAGATGTAAGATGCTAAAAGGGATGAGAAGACACACCCTGTTCCGTGGATCTCTTTATTGATTCTTTCCCTTGTGTAAGTAACAATCCCTTTACCGTCAAAGAGTAAATCCACTGGTTTTCCCTGGATATGGCCCCCTTTTACAACAACTGCTTTTGCGCCCATGGCATTTAAAGACAGCGCAGCCCCTTCCATAGTTTTTATATCTTTAATGTTTATACCTGTTAAGATTTCTGCCTCATAGATGTTTGGTGTTATAACAGTCACAAAGGGTATTAAAGATTCTTTTAGCCTTAGAATCCCCTTTTGTTTTAAAAGTTCTGTTTTGTTTTTTGATTTAAGGACAGGGTCGAGGACAATAGGGACATGTTTTCCTAAACCATTTATAAAATCCAAAATCTTTTCTATGAACTGTTCATCGTACAATACGCCAATTTTTATGGTATCTATCTCAATATCTTTTATCTCATTGAGCATATAAGAAAATGTATCATAAGGGGTGGGATATATTTTTGAGACCCCAAATGGTCCCTGAACCACTGCACATGTAGGTATGGCAAGACCGTGGATGCCGTTATTTTGAAATACATTCAAATCGATTGTTATCCCTGCCCCGCCTGTTGGGTCAAAACCTGCTATTGTGAGTATATTTTTCATTTAAGTCTTTCAATAATGAGTTCTGCCACCTTTTTTCCCGATAATAACATGCCACCAAAGATGGGGCCCATTCTGTATGAACCGAATGTTGCATTGGCACTCATACCTGCTACAAAAAGACCGGGAAACACCTCTTTTGTATTTTCCAAAGTCTTTGTTTCTGCCACATCTGCCCACATGGATTTTTCCCCTTCCACCTTTCCTGAAGGGGTATTTAGCCTGACATCCATCTTTTTTTCAAGCACCTTAACAACCTCAATAGGATGGCCTGTAGCATCTACTACGCATTTTGCCATTATTGTTAAGGGGTCTACATGGAGTCCGGCCATTTCAACTGCTGTCCAGTTAATAACAACGCCTACAACCCTTTCTTTTCTTACTACAAGGTCTTCAATACTTATGAGATTAAAAATTTTTGCCCCGGCCTTAACAGCATTAAAGCAAATACCAGTTACTGCTTCAACTGAATCTACAGTATAGTAATCTGATTCATAGGGCCTTGTGGTTATGTTTAATTCGTCTAATATGGCTTTACTTTCTTTTTGAACCACTATTTCATTGAACATCATGCCACCACCCCACATACCGCCACCTATAGAGAGTTTTCTTTCAAATACAACTACCTTAAGGCCACCTTTTGCAAGATAGTATGCTGCGATAAGTCCTGATGGTCCTGCACCGCAAACTGCCACATCGATTTCAAGATTGGTTACGAGTTTTTCTGCATACCTTTCGATTATTGCCTTTGTAATAACCCTTTCGTCTATCATAACTACCACCTTAAAATTTTTTTAAGCAATATATCATATTTTTAGTTTTAACTAGTATAGAATATTTATCAAGGGCATAATAAAAAGAATTGGTGAACTACCACATAAACAATCAATTTTGATGTTGTTGTTTTTAAGGGATAAATAAAAATTTTTTCATTATAATACTATCTTTACATTTAGATTTATGAACTTGTTTCCCATCTCCTCTTTAATGATAGGTTGCACTATCAGTTTAAGACCTTTTTTTATTTTTTCCGGAATGATAGTGGCATTATTTATGTATCCATACCACTGCCTTGAATTCTTATCAGTGATTCTTATGCGGTTATTGTTCATTAGGGTCACCTCATTAGGTGTAACCATTACAGCAGGTCTTGGATTGCCTATCCCGAAAGGTGACATGGCCTCTAAATGATAGGCAAAATCATTATTGAATTCATCAAAATCGGCATAGGCATCAAAATGGATTTCACTTTCCTTAAAAATAATACTACTCATTGCATTTTCAAATCCTTCTTTTAATAAAGGTATATTTTCTTTCTTTAAGGAGAAGCCACAGGCCAATCTGTGTCCACCGAATCGAATAAGTAGATGGGATAAAGTGGACATGATTTCATAAAGGTCTATATCTTCTATACCTCTGCCAGAACCCTTGCATATTCCATCTATCTCTGTTATTACAAGGGAAGGTTTTTTATAAAGTTCTGTCAATTTTTGGGCCACAATGCCTATTACGCCAATATGCCAGTCTTTATTAAACAGCACAATGGTGTTTTTTTTATCAATACCCTGTGCCATTATCTCTTCTTTACACTCTTTTAAAATCTTATCTCCTATCCTTTGCCTCATGTTATTTGCATCTTGAAGTGCCTTTAACAATCTTGTAGATTCGGCCTCTTTCTCTGTTGTGAGAAAATCAAGGGATTCTTCGGGCATTGATACCCTTCCTGCAGCATTTATTCTTGGTATTACAATAAAATTTAGGCCATACTCGTTTAGTTCTGTTCTGGGCAATAGGTTTTCCTTATAAAAGGTCTTTAACCATTGCTTAGGCCTTTTTTTCATGATCTCCATGCCTATCTTCGTTAAGACCCTATTGTCCTTTACAAGGGGCACCATATCTCCTATGGTGCCTATTGTTACAAGGTCCAGCTCGTTTTTTAAATTTATGTTGCCGTCTATAAGCCCATGGTTGTGCATAACCCTTCTTAATGCCCAGAGGAAAAAGAACGTAACACCACACGCAGCAAGTTCTCTTGTGGGAAATAGAGAATCCTTTCTTTTGGGGTTTATAATAGCCTCTGCAAGAGGCAAATCATTTGATATCTCATGGTGGTCTATAATGATAATCTTAATACCTAAATCATTAGCGAATTTTACCTCTTCTATATTTGCAGAGCCACAGTCAAGGCAGACAATGATGTCTACCTTATCCTTTTTTAGTCTCTTTATGGCCTCGATGCTTAATCCATAGCCTTCTCTTCTTTCGGGAATATATATTGAGGCCTTAATGTTGAGTTTGTTTAGAAAATTAACCATTAGGGCGCATGAGGTTATGCCATCTGCATCATAATCACCGTAGAGACATATATGTTTTTTATTTTTTATGGCATGTATCAATGCATGGATACCTTTTTCGCAATCTGGTAATAAAAGGGGATCAGATAGGTCTTTTATTTTCGGAAATAAAAATGTTTCTGCCTCATGGGGGATTGAAAAACCTCTATTTATAAGAATTCTGGCAATGATATTAGGTATACCAAGGCAATCTTCTAAGTTTTTTGCAAGTTCTTTCATCTGTTCTTGTTTCATGAGAAGCCTTTATTTCGTGCTTTTTTGATTATCCTATTATATTGTTTATGGATGAATAACCTTTCTTATCCATATAATTTCTTAAACCATCTATTATCTTGGGTATTGCATAGGGGTCGAGAAAGGTAGCAGTACCAACCTGAACTGCCCTTGCCCCTGCCATAAAAAAGGCCACACAATCTTCCCAATCCATAATGCCACCTACGCCGATTATGGGTATAGGCACCTTTTCAGAGCAGTCTCTTATTGCCTTCAATGCAATTGGTTTAAGAAGCGGTCCTGATAGTCCACCCCTTATGGAGATATTTCTATTTTCAATATCCACGTGTATTGCAGGAACTGTATTTATTAATGTCAATCCGTCTGCACCTGCCTCGTATGCGGCAATTGCAATACTCACTATGTCTGTAACCTCTGGGGTCAATTTTGCAATAACAGGGATCTCTGTTACAGATTTAATCTTTTTTATGAGGCGATAGACAGATTCAGGTTCTTTTCCAAAACTAATACCGCCGGCCTTTATGTTGGGACAGGAAAGATTCGCCTCAAGAGCCAGTATCAACCTGTGAGGCTTTATATATCTTGCACATTCTACATATTCATCTTCGCTAAAACCGAAAAAATTAATAATAACGGGGAGGTCCTTTTTTTTAAAAAAAGGCATGTATACATTAAAAAAGGCTTCTATGCCAATATTATGAAGACCTATACTGTTTATCATGCCGCATTTTTCTTCAAAGACCCTGGGAGGTGGGTTTCCGTGATGGGGCTTAAGGGATAGTCCCTTTGTTACATATGCACCCATTTTTTCTATACCCCAGAGGGGTTCTATCTCCACACCATACCCCATAGTCCCAGATGCATTCATAACAGGGTTTTTCAAAACTTTTCCCAGCAAACCTACAGCAAGATCTGCCATAAATCGAATACAGGCCCCTCCTTGCAGACCCTTTTATAAGGTTCTTTTTCGTCTATTGTCTTTTTTACACAGCCGAAGCACAGACCTAAACCACATGCCATTCTTTCTTCAAGAAGCACCTCACAATGGATGGATTCTGGAATTTTTTCTTTGAGGGATTTATACATGGCAAGAGGACCACAGGCAAAAACATAAATAGGTGAATTATAGCCTTGAAAGTGTCTTTCAAACAGGGTAATTACATCGCCTTTAAAACCGTAAGAGCCGTCCATTGTGGCAAAAAAAACAGGTTTTGATTTAATATGATCTATTAACCTTAATTCCATCTCCTCAGTGCAACCATAAAATATATCGGGTATGTTTTTCAGTTTTTTTATCAGAAGACTAACACCTGCTATACCAATGCCTCCAGCAATGACAACGGGTTTGCAGGTATCAGGTATATTTATATTAAAACCCCTTCCCAGCGGGCCCAATATTTGAGTTTTTACTCCTTTCCATGCTTTACTTAATAACCTTGTTCCTTCACCCTTTATTTTGTATAAAATGGATAAAGAGTCCCCATGTAAGTCATAGATGCTAAAAGGTCTTCTTAAAAACACCCTTTGGTCCGGGATTTTAATCATCACAAACTGACCCGGCTCAAAGGCTTCTATGGGTTTTGAAAGACTGAATTCAATAATAAAAAAGTCTTTTATGATTTGTTCGTTTCTTATTACTTCAGCTTCGAAATCGTTCATCCTGCCAATCTTTCATTATCGGTTTCTTTTTTCCGGTTTAAAGTAAGATGCATGATAAATGCGTCCTCATTTGTATCAGAATAATATCTTTTCCTTTTTCCTATAATCTCAAAACCGAACCTTCTGTATAGATTTATGGCCACCTTATTACTTTCCCTTACCTCTAAAAAGAACTCTACTATGCCCATTTGTTTGAAATAATCTATAACATACGAAAGTAGTTTGGTGCCATAACCTTTTTTTCTATACAGGGGATTTATAGCAAAATTTGTTATATGACCTTCATCGAGAACACGATAAAGCATTATATAGCCTATAACCTCATTTTTCTCTTCTATAACAAAATTTTTA
>JAKORG010000031.1 GCA_029777945.1 Deltaproteobacteria bacterium
AAGACCATTGCCCGAATAAGAGAGACGACCCAGCTTTTAATTGAGGTATATAATCATGAGGGAAATTATTATATACATCCATTAAAAGTTTGGAACAGGTATTCTCCTACCATGTTTCTTCCTCACCTTGAAGAAGATAATGATTTTATTCCAGTTATAAATAGCATAGACGCAACCCAATTGTTTTCAGATATTTCAGAAAGAGAGGCAAAGAGTGCAAAAAGACACTTAGACTATTGGGACAGGCTTTTTTTAAAGGCAGAGGATATGCTAAAAGGCACACGTAATCAAGATGAACATAGGGAGATGATTGATGAACTATGCAGGATCATGATAGCAAGAGATGGCAAGATGTTTGAGCTGGCAAGAAGGACCTTCACCCTTGAAGACCTCTTAAATATAAAATCAAGACTTATAGGAACAGGCTTTATAGGTGGTAAGACAGTAGGGATGCTCCTGGCAAGAAAAATACTTGAAAAAGACAGATGGCTTAATTGGAATCAGTATCTTGAGCATCATGATTCTTATTATATTGGTTCAGATATTTTCTATACATATATAGTTCAAAATGGTCTTTGGAAATTAAGAATGGAACAAAAAACAAAGCAGGGTTATTTTAAAGCTGCAGAGAGGTTAAAAGATGGAATACTTAAAGGGGTATTTCCTGAAGAAATAAAAGAGCAATTTCAGCAGATTATAGAATATTTTGGGCAGTCACCCATCATAATCCGATCAAGCAGTCTTCTTGAAGATGCCTTTGGAAACGCCTTTGCTGGTAAATACGAAAGCATCTTTTCTGTAAACCAGGGACCGCCAGATTACAGATATAAAAATTTTGAAGAATCTATAAGACATGTATATGCAAGCACCATGAATGAAGATGCCCTGACATATCGTTTACAGAGAGGGCTCGATGAACTCGATGAACAGATGGCATTACTTGTTCAGAGGGTGTCAGGGACATACAGAAAATATTATTTTTTCCCTGATATTGCCGGTGTGGGTATATCCTATAATACCTTTGTTTGGAAGCAAGGACTGGATCCAAAATCAGGTATGTTAAGGCTTGTTTTAGGTCTTGGAACAAGGGCAGTCAACAGGGTTGAAAACGACTATCCAAGGATAGTTGCCATTGATAATCCTTCATCTAATCCAAACGCTGATATGGATGATAGAAGGAAATATTCCCAGCATTACGTGGATTTGCTTAATATAAATGAAAATAAATTCGAGACAACCTCTTTCTTAGAAATAATAGAAAAAGGTTTAAACATTAGACTTGATCTTTTAGCTACCTATGATCATGAGTCCACAGAGAAACTGAGGGCATTAGGAAAAAAAGACAAAAAAATATGGATACTTACATTTGATAATCTCTTAACAAAGACTTCTTTTATAGGTGTTATGCACAGGATGATGAAAAAGTTAGAAGAAATATACAATTATCCTGTAGAGATAGAATTTACAGTCAACTTTACCAGATACAATGATTATAAGATAAACCTCCTTCAGTGTAGACCTCTCCAAACTAAAGGCATAGAAAGGCGTTTTTTTATGCCAGAACGGATTCCTGATGACATGATTTTATTTAAGTCAGAAGGACACTTTATGGGTGGTAATATTTCAAAATCAATCAAAAAAATCATCTATGTAAATCCATTTAAATATAGTGTGTTATCCCTTTTAGACAAATACACTATTGCCCGTCTTATTGGTAGGCTGAACAAAAATATAAAGAACAGAGATGAGGAATCTGTTTTACTCCTTGGTCCAGGCAGGTGGGGGACCACAACACCATCCCTCGGAGTTCCTGTTAGATTCTCTGAAATAAATAATTTTTCCGCCTTAGGCGAGATTGCCTATCTTGATGGAAATCTCTTGCCTGAATTATCATATGGAACCCATTTTTTTCAGGATTTAGTAGAGACAGATATATTCTACCTTGCCCTTTTCCCTGATAATCCTTCTTGCATCTTAAATATAAACCTCCTTGAGAGCTTTGATAACATTTTAAAGGATATTTTAGAAGAAGGCTATAAATATGAAGATGTTTTAAAGGTTTATGATACATCTCAGATAGATTTAAAATTAGTAGCAGATATAATATCCCAAAAGGTCATATGTTTTGGGACATTTGAAAGATTACCGGAAAAGAAAGGCACTGAGGGCCTCATTAAAACTTTGAAGTCTTGAATATTCAAAAAGAGTTGACATGGCCATGTTGTCTGTAAAGATACCTGACTCTTCAACAGCAGCTATGGGGTTCAATCCACCTACTATAATCATGCCAACCTTATCAACCCCTACTGGAACATCCAATAGGGGTTGATTTGGTTTGCCAAAGACAATAGTCCCATTAAAACCTTTTGCCACCATCTTTTCTGTCAGGTTCACAGCTTCCTTTAGGCTCACTATTGGTATCTCTCTGAGGCTTGCAAGAATTTTTCCTGAGGATGTCTTCATTGCCTTTATGACGTCTGTCATTTTACCTTTTATGAATATCTCAAGGGGATCTATGGATGAACCTTCATAACTTATAAGAGATGTGAACCTTGATAGTGTTCCATTAACTACCTCTATAACACCTCCGTATCTTGATGTTACAGGTATACCTGCCTTGAGAAATATACCATTTAATGTTATGCTGCATATTGTTCCTAAACCTATACAACCTGCAGGGACAACAACATCACCTATTTGTTCCCCAGCCTTTGCGATCTTTACCTTGTCACTCATTACATATTTTGATGCAAATACTGGTGCCATAATCTTAAAGGCATCCTTTGACCTTTTTTCAGAAAAGAACGATATGTTTAATATCACATTGCCCTTTAAGGTATCTAAATTAAAATCAGTTAGATAAGCAAGGCTGTCAATCTTGCTGATAATAAAGTTCACCCTCTCGGATACAAAGGCATGGTTTAACTCTTCCCTTCCCTTATCTGTGATTATCCTACCTTTTTTACCATTGACTCTTGTCATATCCTTTTCATCAAGCAACTTAAGATAATACCGGACAGTTCTCTCTGATAGGTCAATGCCATAGGAAAGGAGCTCCTTTGCAAGTTCTTTGGAACATAAAGGCTCTTTATGTCTGTCAAGTATCCTGAGGATTGTGAACATTATCTTATTCATTATTATACAATCCCATAAGCAAGCATTGCCTTTGCTACCTTAAGAAATCCGGCTATGTTGGCACCAACTACATAATCACCTTTTTTCCCGTATGCCTCTGATGCATCAAGACATGCCTTATGAATGTTTTTCATTATATTGAGGAGCATCTTATCTACCTCTTCCCTTGACCATGATAGTTTTAAGCTATTCTGGCTCATTTCAAGACCAGATACAGATACGCCACCAGCATTTGCAGCCTTTCCAGGGCCAAAGAGAACATTATTGCTCTGAAATATCCTAACTGCATCGGGTGTACAAGGCATATTGGCACCTTCTGCAACACAAATACATCCATTTTTCACTAATGCTTCAGCATTTTTTCCATCGAGTTCATTCTGCGTTGCACATAGGAGAGCTACATCTACCTTAAGACCCTGTTCTCTTATGACATCCCATACATTGTTTCCTATATAACAGACTGTTCCAAATCTATCAGAATATTCTTTTATTCTGCCCCGCCTTATGTTTTTAAGTTCCATTATAAAATCACATTTCTCTCCACATATACCTTCCTCATCTACAATAGTAGCAGTGGAATCACACAATGTTATTACCTTGCCTCCTAATTGATTAACCTTTTCCATAGCATATTGAGCCACATTTCCAGAACCGCTTATAGCAACCACCTTGCCTTTAAAATCAAGTCCTCTTGTTGCAAGCATCTCTGCTGCAAAATATACTGCCCCATATCCTGTTGCCTCAGGTCTTATAAGGCTTCCGCCATATTCAATACCTTTACCTGTAAAAACACCAGAATGCTCATTCATAATCTTTTTATAATAACCGAACATATATCCAATTTCTCTTCCACCAACACCAATATCACCAGCGGGGACATCTATTTCAGGGCCTATATGTCTAAAAAGTTCTCTTGTAAAGGCATGGCAGAATCTCATCACCTCATTGTCTGATTTGCCCTTAGGATCAAAGTCTGAACCTCCCTTTGCTCCTCCCATTGGTAAAGTGGTAAGAGAATTTTTAAATATCTGCTCAAAACCAAGAAATTTTAGGATACTTAAGTTTACTGATGGATGAAAACGTATACCCCCTTTATATGGGCCTATGGCGTTATTGAACTGTACTCTAAAACCTCTGTTAACCTGGACCTCTCCTCTATCATCAACCCAGGGCACTCTAAAAATTATTGTCCTGTCAGGTTCAACTATTCGGTCATATATCTTTGCTTTGACAAATTCAGGGTGTTTATTTTCTGTGGGCTCTAAGGATTCCATAACCTCTTCTACAGCTTGATGAAACTCTGGTTCATTAGGATCTCTTTGTTTTACCTTTGCAATAACATCTTTTACAGCAGACATAAAACCTCCTTTTTTAATATTTTTTTCCTAAATAGCTCTCTAAGTAATAGCGAAGTAGATGAAATTTATCTCTCAATTCTACATTGTTGTGGTCAAGTTCCCATATCTCTTCCAGCTCCTTAAGAACATTTAAAGCTTTAACACCTAAAAGTTCTTTTGTTTGTTCATCCGTATCTATGTATTTATTTGATTTATCCTGTGTGTCTTCTTCAGTTCTATACAGGATGCCATTTACATTTTTAAGAAACAAAACCTTGGCATTGGAGTTCATATCTTACACCTCTTAAAAAATGGGACTTTTGAAAAAAGTCTATAAACATTGTTGCATCTTAATTACATCTTTGTCATGAAATAGTTTGTCTAATTTTCACGCCATGGCAATATTTGAATGTTTAAAATAAAACTTAAAAACCTGAATTTAACAATAAGGGGTAGGATAATTAATAAATAGGTTATTCTACTATTTAAATTATAGGGGAAAAGATTATGATTCTTGAAAAGGCTTATCTACTTTCCTTCAACCCAGTGGATTGCGTGTTTAATAAGTTCTGTTGCATTTTTTAAATTGAGTTTTTCTTTTATATTTGAACGGTAAGACTCAACCGTTTTAACACTTACATGGAGCATATCTGCTATTTGACGTGTTTTATAACCCTCACCTATTAGATGAAAAACCTCTAATTCACGGTCACTTAATATCTCCAAAGGAGAGTTTTTTTCCACTTGTTTGCCATCTATAAATTTTTTTACTATATTTGCACTTACATTTTCACTTATATAGAATTCGCCTCTTATGACCTTTCTTATTGCCTCCATCATCTTTTCTATTGCCTCTTGTTTCATAATGTAGCCTTTAGCCCCTGCCCTGAGTGCGCGCTCTGCAAAAAGGGATTCATCATGCATGGAGACAACAAGCATTGGTATATCTTGATAGCGTTCTTTTATTTTTTTTATAAGCTCTATACCATCAATACCTTTTAGTGATATATCAATTATTGCAAGATCTGGTTTAATTTTTTTTAGAAAATCAAGTGCTGACTGGGCATCTTCTGCCTCACCTGCTACAATAAGATCCTCTTCTTGGTTGATAAGCTGGGAAAGCCCCTTGCGAACAATGGGGTGGTCATCAACAATAAGGATTTTATTTTTTTTAAATCTTTTAGTTATATTATGTTTTTTATTCATCCCTTCTCCTTGATTTTGAATGTGCAGGTCACTATTGTTCCGCCTGATGTACCTTTTTTTATATCCAGAGATGCACCTATTATACCTGCCCTGTACCTCATTATACTTATGCCCATGCCTTGATGGTTTTTTGGTATCTTGCGAAAGGGTTTACCGTCGTTTTGTATGGTCATGGTTGCTTCATCTTCTCTTTTATCAAGTCTGATTATTATATTTTTTGCCTTGCCGTGTCTTATAGCATTATTTATTGCTTCCTGGGTTATCCTGTATAAATGAGTTGCCATAATGTTATCATGGATAAGGAGTGGTTCATTATATTCAAACTTACAAACAATACCAAAAAGTCTTTCCGTATTTATAGCAAGGTCATCGATGGCCGTGGTGAATCCGTGTGCCTCAAGCCTTACAGGGTAAAGGCCTCTTGCAAAACCTTTTGTTTTTGTTATGGCATCATCTATCAAATGCACTATCTCTTCTATTTCTTTTGATTCTTGTAAAGATCTTGAAGCAATTTGTTTTTGAAGGCCTTTGCAAAGAAATGCTATACCTGCAAGCTGTTGAGAAAGGCTATCGTGAAGGTCCTGTCCTATTCTTTTTTGTTCCCACTCGCTTATCTCAAGAATTTGTTTTTCAAGAAGTTTTCTTTCAATTATTTCGCCTATGCGTTTTGCAATGACATCTAAAAGATACCGCTCTTCCTTTAAAAAAGGACCTTCGTAAGATTCTGGCTTTTCCTGGAGATAGTAAACTTCAAGATAGCCTGCCTTTTTACCCTTTATATATATGTTGGATGACTGTCTCCATGGCGTTACCTGGAAGTTATCAGTATAAAATGCATTGTCGTCGAGTATTATCCTGGCACAAGTTATATCAGGGTACTGCCAGGCATTGGGTATTATTTTTACAATACCATTGAGGATCTTCTCAAGGGATATGCCGTATTTTTCTACAATGTGGGATATCTTATAAAGACAGTTAAGCTCTTTTATTCTTTCTCCAAGGGCATGGGTCTTTTTCTGTAACAGAATTTTTGTATGCTTATGTCTTAGTTCAGTTTTTTTAAGTCTCAATAACTGGGCATTTAACCGTTCTATTTTTTTTATTAATCTTTCAATATCGTTTTTAGAATAAGACATATTATAAATTTATATTATTTTGTTGAGGATAGCAAAAGATACTGAAAAGTTTAATTTATTATTGAAAAACGCCTTTTTATATATGAGAATAAAAGTTAGCATTATAAATAAATTTTTAGCAACAAGGAGCTTAATTGTCTGTTTATTATTTTCATCCTTTTCTTATGTTTTCAGGTTTTATTTTATTGTGTTCAGGTTTTATAGCTGTAAAATTTTTTAGAAGAAAGAGATAGTGGCTTAAATTCCATAAAATAACCAATGTAGTGGGTTCTTTTTTAATCCTTACAAGCGTCTTTGCCATATTAATATATAAATTTACCATAGGTGGACAGCATCTTAAATCACCCCATTCTTATATTGGTTTTTTTATTGCAATATTGACTATCATAAATCCTTTTATTGGTTTCTTGCAGATTAAAGGGTTCCACAGTAGTATAAATATAAAAAAGATTCACCGCATATCAGGGAGACTTCTTATTGGGCTTATGGCATTTAATATCATATTAGGACTATTTATTGTATAATCTATAAAACAAAGACCTCGCAATATTAAAACTAATTTTTTAATTATTCTATGGGAAAATCAAAATAGGTATCTGGGAACGGCTCATTGATTAGGGTAAAATGCCACCACTCAAGGCTTAAATTTTTGAATCCATTTTTTTCCATAAGGGTTTTTAAAAGCAGCCTGTTTATCCTTTGTTGAAAACCTATTTTAGGATTGGCTGTATGGGATAGTTCATGGAAGCAATCAAATCCTGTCCCCATATCAATGCTATTGTCCTTGAATCTGTTTTCTGCTGGTAAAAAACAGGCATATAATTTCATATCCTCTTTGTATTCCTCCTGTTTTGGGACCGGGACAGGGACTATCGTTAGGTCTACTGTGCTTCCTCTGCTGTGGCTTGAATATTCAGCAATGTAGCCGTCCTTAAATAGATTCTTTTTATCTATAGTGGGATAAAATTCTTCTTGTGTCTTTGTGTCTTCTATGTCTTTTGCCCATCTAACAAAATGAGCCACTGCCCTTTTAGGTCTGTAACAATCGTATATCTTCAGGGAGAGATGAAATTTTTCAAGCTCTTTTTGGACATTAAGAAGTGCCTCTGCAGCCTCTTTTGTGAGGATGCATTTAGGGGCATTATATCCATCTACCTTTTTACCTACAAAATTATGGTTAGTGAAATATCTTATATCTAAGACTACAGAAGGAATCACATCCTTAATATCTACAAATCCTTTGGGATAACTGGTCTCACATAAGGCCTTTGTCGGCAGTATTAATAAAAACCATAAAGATACAAATAGAAAAGTTGACCATTTTTTAAAATTATAAATATTCAACAAAAAATAACTCTTTGCGATTTCATCGAGTTCAGGCCTTAATTCTTCAAGGGCTTTTTCTAATTCTCTTCTTTTATCCATTGATAGGTAATGTAAATTATTTTTATTCTTTTGTCCAGAACAGTATTGTATTTCGTATTAAATAATTTAAATAATTTTTTTATGCGCCATTCGTTTTTAATGGTATGTCAACATAAATATGTGAATTTCTTATAAATGGGTAAGTTATGACGCACATTTCCTATTTTAGTATACCTCATGCCCATCTTTCCTTATGAGAAGGTTTGTTTTTGTCAAAGGTATTCGGTGCGTTCTCCATGAAAATCTTTTTCCAATTAGTAATTGGTTTACTTGAACCTGAAACCTTTCTGATAACTCAACTAATGTCTGATTTCCTTTAATTACTTCTAAATACTACTTTTTCCTTAAAAACTCCTTGCGTGGTTTCTTCTTGGTCTCTTTGCTATTTGTCTTCTCCTTTTTTGTTGTTTATTATAGAGAGCAAAACCATTTATGTCACTATCTTAATTTGGTGTAACATTTCTAAAATGTTTACTGAAAAAATATTAATCAAAAAATGATGAATGAAGTCTTTTTGAAAAAAACGATGCTGTGATATTTCCTATACTTCTGTAAAAATCAGTTTTTGCATTATTCTTTATTGCTTCACCAACTTTTATTGCAAATTCTGAAAGAAAGTTATCAAAAACATGTTTTTCCAATTCTTTTGCGTAAGCTACATTTTTTAAATCTTCATTTTTTAATGAGCTAATTAGATTAAAGGCAATATATGCCATAAATTCAAGCTCTACAGCTATATGGTCTGGTGGCAAACCAAAAGATTCCTTTACGTTTAGGCCTGCTTCATTATAGAGCCTGGCAATCTTGAAAGTAGAATCTTGATAAAGTTTACCTTCTGTATACACTGAACCAAAAAGATAAGCAATTCGTGGCTTGGAGGCAAAGAACATCCATGTATAATCTTTCTCGAGCTCTAAAAGCAATTCTTTTTCGTCTTTCCCTTGATAATAATCAATTCCATATAAATCTATCTCTCTGTTAGTGGTTATTGTGTGTAAAATTTTGCCAAATTCTCCTGAAGACAAACTATGTGCAAGGTCTGAATCGGGATAGTTAAATGCCTGGACTAATGCATTATAGAGAATTAATCGCTTTTCTATTTTTTCAATCTCAAATTCATTCATAATTTGTCTCAATTTTAAAATAGGTTGGGGAAGATATTTCATCTTCCCCTGTTATTTTTTTTATTAATCTTTGTTTTTATTTTCTTCTGCTATCTTTCTTTTCCTTTCCTCTAACTTTTTAAGACCGCCAATTATTGCCCCGGCCACTATTGGCATGGCCCCTATAGATTCAATGGAAGACTTCTTTATCTTAGGGACTCCTTTTTTTACATCTATATATCCTGCTTTTTTAGGACTTCCTATTGTAAGTATATATGTGTGTGTGCCTGAAGCCTCACTTAAACCATATATTGTCATTTTTCTCTTTTTTGCAATCTCCTTTGCCTTCCCAAGGATAGCTTTTGATTCTCCAAATTGAATTGCACCAGTTGGACATGCTTCAGCACATGCTGGTTCTTTATTCTCTGCAATCCTGTGAGCACATAGACTGCATTTTAATATCTTCTGTGTTTTTTCATCATATTGAGGAATAGAGAATGGACATGCCTTTACACAACTCTGACAGCCAATACACTTTTCCTGATCATAAAGCACTGGCCCATATTCTGACTTACTTAAAGCATTTACTGGGCATACCTTTACACATTCTGGATCAAAACAATGCATGCATCTTTTGTGATATAATCCCCCATCATTTATAGCAACAAAGGTTCTAAACAATCCATTAGTTGCCTGTGTGTGACTTCTAAATTCCTGGATGCATCTGTATGAACAGGTATTACATCCTGTGCAATAGCTTGTATCGATTAAAATTGCATATGTTTTCATAGTTTTTCACCTTCCTTTATGCTTTTTTAATGCTTACATATACATCCTCAACCCATCCCATTCCAGTTGGATCATGTTTCTTAACTATATTAGGATCTTTCTGTGGTATCAAGTCACCATCTCTGTAACCCCAGTTACCAGCAACCTTAAGGTTTTTAGCCCTATGTCCTATACCATGAAATAAAAGGACACAATCTTTCCTTAACATTCTATTTGTTATATGGACCTTTGCCTTAACAGGTCTTGGAAGTTCTTTCAAAAACTCAGGGTTGTTTTCAAGGACAACCATATCGCCTTCCTTAACACCTATTTCTTTTGCTGCTTCTTGATTTATCCATACACAGTCCATATAGTTTTTTTCAGTTATTTTTCTCAAAACAGGATTATTTATAAAGTTTGGATCAGCATGCATAATCCAAGGTGCCCTTGTGATTAACATAGAAAATTTATATTCTCCCTTGGCATCATGCCATCTTTGTGCCCATACTGGCACTGGCTCAAAATCTACTTTTTTAAACTCATCTATAAACATCCTTACTCTGCCATTAGGTCTCCCATATCCGATTTCTCTAATGGTTTTATAGTTTTCATACTTCTTTTTATTAATCCAGAAACCGCCCTTATTCATAAACTCTGCTGTATTAGATGCAATACCTGCATTTTTTAATGCATGATCACTCATGTTTAATGGCACCCTCTTATTTGGGTCACCACTTCCGTCTGTAGTCCAGTATTCAGGAGCAAGAGCCATTCCAATTTTAACAGCAAGACTACCCCAACCTATTTGATCTCCAGGTGATTTCTGCACAGGAGAACCACCGACATAGCAAGGCCATTTAGGATAATAAAGCCTTATATCAAATTTACCTTCTTCGAATTGATGGGGTGCTGGAATCACATAGTCACTCCAATATCCTATATCATCAAGGTAAAGATTCCAATCAACCACAAGGTCCATCTTCTCAAGAGATGCTTCAACCATTTGTGGTTGTATCATGGCATATAATCCACGATAAGGATTTCTGAAAAAAACTGCTTTTGTTTTTTGAGTCTTATAAAGACCCCAACCAACCATGCCATAGTGTCCAGGCGCAGAAAAATCTTTATTTTTATATATCTCATCAGTTACAGGAAACATATTTCGGAAATCCACAGGTTCTTTTGGCTGTTCAGGATAAGGTTTTACAGGCTTTGCTAAATCTTCAAGCCATGGTATCTTGACATCGTGAAGTAAGATTACTCCCCCTTCATGGTCAATCGAGCCTGTAAGGGTGTTTAGTATATTTATTGCATGCCTTAGTCTCCAGCTATTGGCATAATTTGGTCCTGCAGCGTCTCTTTTATAGGTTGGAATAAACGCATAAGGCTTTGCATTGGCAAATTCTTTTGCAACCTTTATAATAACGCTTTCTTTAACTTCTGAAATCTTTGAAGCCCACTCAGGTGTATAAGCCTTTACTGTATCTTTTATATACTGTAAAATAGGTTTTACTTCATATTCTTTGTTATCAATAGTTAATTTATATGGCCCACCTTCCATTACTGGCTTATGGCATACATCTATGGGCTCAGCCTTTTTGTGTGTCTCGCACCACGCCATCAAGGCCCCTTCTTTTGTTTTTATTGTTAGTTTTGTTTTCATATCAACGAGCGCCGGTGCATCTGTATAATCTTTTAAAAATTTTACATTATAGAGCTTGTCTTTTATTATTATATTCATCATTGCAAGGGCAACCGCGAGATCTGTGCCAGGCTTTATTGAATATATTTCCGTTGCAAAGGCATCAGCAAGGGGAGTGCGTAATGGATTAAATACTACAACCTTACATCCATTTTTCTTTGCATTTTTCCAATGGACAAGCATTCCAGCTTTTCCACATTTAGATAATGAGTCAAACCCAAACCAAATCTGATATTTGGCATTATCATAATCATAACCTGCTACATGATGCGAGGGAGTATAAGTGCTTGAATAATATTTGTTTGGTGGATTTGTCAATGTTAGACAGTTAATATAATAATGTGTTCCAAAGCACTCTGTTCTCTGATCGCTTCTTGTAACACCTAAACTTCTTGCAAGCTTGTTTGTGTATGGATCTCCAGGGCTGCACATAAGTATTTCTTCAGGTTTAAATTTTTTTAAAGATTGGATAATTTCATTGACTGCATCTTCTGTCTTGATTGTAACCCAACCAGGGTCATTGTCAGTCCCTTTCTTTGGGTTTGTGCGTTTAAGGGCAACCATAAGCCTATCTGGGTCATAGATAGAATCTACAAAAGCAAGACCTTTAATACAAAATTTTCCATTAGAAACAGGGTCTTCTGGTCTTCCTTCAAGAGTTATAGCCCTTTCCAAATTAGTCACAGGGTCATGGGCAACTATGACATAATAAGCGCAATCTGCTTCGCATGCCCTTGCACATACCTGGGGTATCTTTTTTTTAATCTGGTATATAGGTTTTTCTTGAGGGTGTTTTCCAAAAGGGGCCTGTGCTTCAAGATTCTTGAATGGGAATGAAGATAAAGAGGCTATAGCTCCAGTGGTCGCCACAAACTTCAAAAAATCTCTTCTCGTTAAATCCTTATTTTTTGAAATCCCATCGGCCATAATGAACCTCCTTAGGTTCAAAAAGAACCATTTTTTTATTTTAAATCATACTCTTTTAAAGTTAATCATAACATAATTTTCAACAATGTCAAACCTTATAATGCAATAATTTCCTGGGTCTTTCTAACCTCTTGGATATGGATGTTTTAAAAATTTATAAAAAACTGCTATTCAAGGCTTATTTTAATACAGCCTTTTTAAACTCATCGATGCCAATTCTCTCTATAAACCTTGCAGTCCTTTCTTTTCCTTTGGCGTTTTTACTGTAATAATCAAAACACTTTTTTGCAAGTTCGATTACATCTTCAGTAGATATATCTTCGGCAATAACATCACCTGCCCTTGGTCTTAACCCTGAATTTCCACCAAATGTTACTGTCCATCCTGCCTTCTTACCGTAAGCGCCAAAATCTTTCACAATTCCTTCACCGCAATTAAAGGGACACCCAGAAACACCTATTTTTACCTTAGCAGGCATGGCAGTTCCTACAAAGAGTTTTTCAAGTCTTCCGCCAAGATCAAGGGAATCCTGAATCCCAAATCTACAGACAGCAGTTCCTGGACATGCCTGGACATAATGAACGCATATCTCTATAGCTGGACCTACATCCATACCTAATTCTCTCCATATCTCATTAACTGATTCCGGTTTTATGCCTACAAGGGCTAATTGCTGGGCAGAGGTAATCTTTATAATAGGTATGTTGTATTTTTTTGCAACATTAGCTACCTTTTCGAGGATTTCAGGAGTCACAAGACCAAGGGGTGTTCTCGGGACTATTGCATAAGTTTGTTTATCTCTCTGTAATATTACTCCTTTTAACTCATCAGACATAAAAACCTCCTTAATATAAAATAATAAAGATTATATCTTAATCAGCCAATTATGGCTATATCTTTTCCAATAGAAAGTTTATCCTAACAAAATGGCATAATTTTTCTAACTCCTTAAGAAATCCTGAACATTTTGTAGCCTATGATTACAATAGTAGATTTGATGACATTTAAAATCAAAAAAAGAAAAAAAATTAAAACAATCTTGTATATTGTTATATATCCATCTCTATTGGAAAAGGGGTGAAATAATCACCAGTAAAACAGGCATAAAAAAAAGGTATAAGCTCCATCTTCTAATGCCTTATATATATTTGTCTCTTCCACTGTATGGGGTGCAGCTATAAACTTTCTTCTTGAGGCCGCATCAATTTCATATAAACATAGATTTTTGTTAGTGGGGAGCTTGTATAAAAAAAATTTAAAATGGCAAAAATTTCTTTTTGTGAAAAAAAATTCAATTTGTAATTCATTGTTGTTAACATTTTTTTTAAATACCTGCAATATCCTCAAAATTATTGATAGATTTTTGTGAAAAATTTTCTTGCAAATTTTTTTAAATTTGTGATAAATTTCACAAGACATAGTATCATCACAACAAATTTTGGGGAGGGGGAAAATGATTAAAAAAACAAGATTTATTTCTATTTTTTTCTGCCTTTTTATGGGTTTGTGTTTTTTTGTCCATAATGCTTATTCCACAGAACCAACAACTAAAGAGGCAAAACAGCTAATATCCCTTGTAAAAGAGGCAGCATCTCTTATAGAAAAAAATGGTGAAGTAGTATTTTTAGAATTTAAAAAGACAAATAGCAAGTGGCTTCACAATGATACATACATCTTTGTTATTGATCCAAAAGGATTTGTATATGTAAACCCCCAGAGGTCAGAGCTGGAAGGGACAAATCAGATAAACTTAAAAGACCTTATGGGCAAAAACTTTATCCAATCTTTTATAAAAAAGGTAACCAGCGGGCCTAAATCAGAAGGCTGGGTCCACTATATATGGTTTAAACCAGGAGAGGAAAATCCCATGTGGAAGACCTCTTTTATAAAATTAGTAAAATCACCTTCTGGAAAAGAATATATTGTGGGAAGTGGTATATATAATATGAAGATGGACAGAGTTTTCGCAATAGATGTGGTGGATGATGCTGTAAATCTTATTCAAAAAAAAGGAAAAGAGGCATTTAAAGAGCTAAAAGACCCCTTAGGGGATTATAATTATCTCACCACATATGTTTTTGTTTTTGATTCAAAGGGTAATGACCTAATAAATCCTGCCTTTCCTGGCTTTGAAGGTCAAAATGTCCTAAACCTTAAGGATTCTCAGGGTAAATATTTCATAAAAGAGATGATAAATAGTCTTGAGAAGTCAGATAGTGCATGGGTTGATTATATGTGGCCTAAACCAAGACAGATGGAGCCTTCAAAAAAAAGCACCTATGTAAAAAAGGTAACAATTGATGGCAATACCTTATATGTCGGTTCAGGCATATATCTTGAATAAAAATTTGGGGAAAAAAGGAGGGTCTATGCAACCTACAACAGAAATACTTATGCATCCCTGGTATGTTTGGTGGGCCTTGATAATTGGCCTATTTCTTATGACATTTATAGGCACATGGATTATTACAAGGAGGTGGGATAAATGAATACAAAATATCTTCCCATTCCTGAGATAACCTTAACAATGGCAATAGCATCTTCGGTGGGTATTGCCATACTCCTTGGCATATCTATTCTCCTTGGTATACTTGGCAAAAAGCAATGGAAATCCTTTGATGAATACCTTGTAGGTAAAAGAGATATGGGTCCATTTGTAACTGGATGTGCCTTTGCATCATCCTATCTCTCAGGCTGGGCATTTTGTGGTTCTACAGGCATAACTTATTCAGTGGGATTTTCGGGTATGTGGTTTGCTGGTATGTGGAGTTTAATAGGGATTATACCGTGTATTTGGGTTGCTTCTTCAAAAACAAGAAGTTTTGCTGTAAAACTCAATGCCACTACTGTTCCAGAGCTTATGGGCAGAAGATATGAATCAAAGATGCTCCAAACTGTTATAAGCGTATATATGCTATTTTTTCTATTTATATATTCTGTGGGGCAGTTAAAGGCAGCTGGTGGTGTATGGTATGCGGTTACAGGATTCCCACCTGTATTATGTCTTCTTCTTGGTGTTCTTATTGCTTGGATTTATATGGTTTTAGGCGGATACGTGGGCACGAACTGGTCTATGGCATTTCAAGGTGCTTTTCTTGGAATTGCAGGCGCTATTTTTGGCATTATGGCATTTATTTCATCAGGGGGATTTTACGAAATTTCTTTAAAATTGTGGGAACAGGATCCAAGGCTCCTCTCCCTTATTAGGCCTGATCTTCCAAAGGTAGGTCCTACAGAATTTTTCTCAAGCTGGGTAGGTCTTCTGGCATCACCCCTAATATTTTTCACAATGGCAATCGGCTTTCCCCATAACTTGAGCAGGTTCTTGGGTATGAAAAAAATGAATAAAAAAGAATATTGGTTTCTCGTATTTATCGTATAGTTCATAACTGGTATCCCAGTTATGCTGGCGGCATCAACAAATGGACTTATAACAAGGACATTATTCGGTCCACAACTCTTTAAGATAGAGCCCTGGAAGGCTGATCTGGCTGCTCCTCTTCTCTCCTATGCAGTGGGAGGTATACCGTTGCAGACCATTTATGTTATGGGTCTTTTTGCTGCAACCCTATCTACCCTTGCAGGTATGGTCATGATAATGAGTGCAAATGTTACAAGAGATATAATAACACTATAGTGGCCATCGACAAAAGATAAAACGCTTATAAGGATAAGCTATTTTCTCATCGCCCTATTTTTATTCCTTCCATTTTATTGGACATGGAAGAGACCACCGGAGCTTTTGTCCATGTTTATGGGTCTTGCTGCTATGGGCCTTGGTGCCATATTCTTTTTTGTAACTGCCATGTCATTCTATTGGAAGAGGGCAACAAAGTGGGGTGCCTTCTGGACAGTTGTTTATGGAACAATTGCAACCCTTGCAGGAGGTTACTTTGTTTTCACAAAGAAGGTGCTGGGTATGGCAACTATGGAATTTATACTCCTTGGCGGTTGCTTTATTCTTTTCTTTTTTGTGAGTCTTATGACAAAACCGCCTTCAGAAGAGTTATTAAAAAGGCTTTTTGAAGGAAAGGATTAATATAAATCTTTCAGGGTGGAGGTAGTCGCCTCCACCCTAAATCAAATCAGCATTTCAAACCTGCAATCTTTATCTTTTTATGTTATATTGAACCTATGAAAAAGGTGATAGTGGATATTGATAATACCCTTTGGGATTTTGCATCTGTTTTATATGAGAGGATGAAAAAGATAAACATCGCAACCCCTCCTCCAGAGCATTGGATACTCTTTGATTTCTGGAGGCACTACTTTTCAACGCGAGAATTTTATAAAATCATAAAAAGTATCCATGACGAACAGGACAATTTTGACCCATATCCAGATGCAAAGACTTTTCTCTCTGATTTATACGATTTAGGATTTTACATCATTATTGCAAGCCATAGAGAAAAGGGAACTCTTGAACCTACCATAAAATGGCTTGAAAAAAATGGCCTTTTATATCATGAGGTGCATTTAAGCCATGATAAAACTGTTCTCTTTCACGAATGTTGG
>JAKORG010000032.1 GCA_029777945.1 Deltaproteobacteria bacterium
AAAAGGCCTCATCAGTCTTTGTGGAATTTTACCCCTGCCCATATACATGAGGTAAACAACAATACTAAAATACTTGAAGAGCTGGAAAGGTTAAAGCAAAATACATGACTTAAAAGAAAATGCTATTGGGAGCAGAAACAATTGACAGATTTGGATACAGAAGACGACTTACAAAATTATGGGATTTTGTCTAAATGAAAAAAAACTTGACAGTGCTACCCGCAACTCTTTCTGCATGTATAAGGTCTTCAACAAGGGGTTCCCGTATCTCTATCTCTTGGAAGGTGAGAAATTTCTTGATTCCACTTACGAAGTGGACCACTTACGAAGTGGAACGGAAGGAGTGTAGTTAATCAAGGAGAAGGTGTTTTATTTCTGAAAGCCTTCTTTGATAATCTTGTCTGTCTTCTACAAAAGCCTTATAGGTTTCTGGATTGATTGAAAGGTACGGTTGAAAGTTACAAAGGGGATCATCTGTGAGATTTAGATATTCTTTATATGAAGAATAGTTCCAGTTTAGAGGATTATCTACAAGGTTATCTGAGGTGGGATTCAGGTGTATATAACGGGTGAGATGTAAAAGTTGCTCATCTGTTTCTATGAGGATACTTTTGAACCTACCCTGCCAGAGGGGACCTTTTCTATTGTTTTTTATGTTAAAATAACGGCTATAACTATCAAGGATATTTTTCATAAAAAGGGTTATTCCATTTTCCTTTAATTGTATTAGAACTAAATGCAAATGGGTTGGCATTATACAGTACGCGATTATATCAATGAGTTTATCCTTTTTAATTAGTTCACTGGTCACATCAAAATTTCCAGAGGAAACAAGTTTTTGGTAGAGGGAGAATTTGACAGGCGGTTTATCTATGGAATAGTAAAGTAACATCTCCATAACTCTACTGTAATCATCATCAGTGCGGAAGATTCTATATCCGGCAATGCTTTTTGTGCAAATGTGATAAAGAAAGTCTGTTTTTAAAGGATCTTTTCTCATCTCATGCCTTCCAATTCCACTTACGAAGTGGACCACTTACGAAGTGGAAAAATTTGTAAATATCTTTTTTTTCTTAACCCCATTGTTGAGTAAATTTCGGATTAAAAAAGCTTTAGTAATGTGCTTTTACCAACCTTTCTCATCCCGATAAGCACTTAAAATAATAGGCTTATTTAAAAAGCCTTCAATTTGCCTAATGTAGGAGTTTCTTTCAACCATAGCCTTATATATAAGTTTCGTTATAATCGAAACAAATCAAAATGTGAAGAAAATTTTCGATTATAGACGAAATTAATAACATTTCCATTCTAAATGACCTCTGCCGGACTCATAGTTTTTTCCTCCTCTTACCTCTTAATTATATTAATAACTTTATGGCTATCCTGCTTTTGCATGACAACTTATTTTGGTTAGGAGGGTGTCAGGTTTGACGGGAGCAACTCCACCACTATTGGCCTGTAATTTACTAACTTTTCTGCCTTTTCGATAGAGGCAAGGAGTTTTGGCTTGGTGTCCCATTTTCTTTTCTCCAGAAAGCGAACAGACCTTGGGTTCTGAGTTGCCTCGTTTACAATGTTATAATTCCACTTACGAAGTGGACCACTTACGAAGTGGAATTGAGGGCTTTGGGCTATGCCTGTTTTGTCGAAAAGCCCACATGCCATTTTTATGGCACAAATGAGGATGAAAATCTAAAACTATGGATACCCCTTTCCTAATTGCTCCATTTTATACTCTTGCCGGCATATATATCGTGGCCCCTACTTGGAGGTAAAATATAGGTTATAGGGTAAATAGATTTTCAGGTGAAGTGGACTACTTCGTAAGTGGATTGGAGGGGTTTGCAGTGTGTAGAGTAGGATGACAATCCACAGAGGACTCCAATCAGTTTAAATATGTCCCTTTATCAATCCTGGAAGACCTAACTTAGACCCATCATAAAACACCAGATCAAAGTTTTATAGCTGATTTAAGAATCTCGGTGGTGAAGGGATTCTGGGATTTCTTAAGTTCCTCAAATTCTTCAGGGGTGTAAACGAGTGGTTCCACTGGCAGGTCAGTAAGTTCAAGAACTCTACCGATGCGTTCAAAAAATCTCTCTTTGAAATCTCCGATTATGAGCAGGTCTATATCACTTCCTTCATGAATCTCATTTCTTGCAATTGAACCATAGAGATAGACCTCCTTTACGGGAAGTTTCCTTTTTATCTCCTCAACGAACTCTTTCAGCCTGTTAATAATTTCTTCACTCTGTTCAATATTAATTCGGCACAGCTTATGCATAGAAGGGCATCCTCCCTTTCATAGAACTCAGTGGGAGCTAAATCTCCACCAAGTCCGTTTGGATATCTTGTGGGAATGTAATACATGTCCAAAGTTTTCGCTTCTCTTACAAGATCATTAAATGATTCCTCGTGCTTTGCACATTCACGGACAAGCTCTTTCAACATGTGAGTCATTATTGAGGTGTAGCCTTTCTCATACAGGAAGGCTTTGAGTGCCTTCTCTCCACACTGTTGAGACTGAAAACAGCTCCATTCGAAGTTACTATCCTCAAAACTATCCTTAGCTGCTTTCAAATCAGCCTCAGCTTGCTTTAACCATTTGAGGGCAATTTTTCTCATAGGTTAATTATAACAGATTCCTAAAAACAGAGATAGCAATCTCGATAAAAAAAGAACTTCCCTAAGGCTTGATGGTTTTCATTGACCTGTTTTTTATATTATTAGACAAAATAATATATTTTAGTGAGAACATTTTCGGTTATAATCGTATACAGGAGGCATAAACAGATGAATGAAAAGCAAGCAAGAAGACCGAACAGGATTTTCACACCAGAACAAAAATATGAGATACTGAAGGATATAGAAAAATACCCTACTATAAAAGAAGGTTTGCAGAAACATCAGATATCCCCATCTGTATATCACAGATGGAAAAGACAGCTTACAGTTGGCATCAATGCATCCTTA
>JAKORG010000033.1 GCA_029777945.1 Deltaproteobacteria bacterium
CTCTATTGGGAGAGTAAAGCTACATGTTTATAAATAGCAGGTCGCAGTCGGAATTGTTGAAATGTGGTAAAGTCGAAGGCTTTTCCATATTTCAACAATGCTACTTAAGTTATAACAGCTTTTTAGATATTTATAATGTTTTGTCTGAAAAGTGTTCTTACAAAAAAATTAAGTTTTGTCTAATTAATAAAAAACTTGACAGAAGAATGATCTTATTCACCACCTTTCAGAGATAAGGTCCTTCTATGATCAGGATAGGCAAAATGAGATACCAGGGGTATGGCTTCCAGGAGCACTCGAGAAGAAATATCCTAATGCAGGTAAGGAATGGGGGTGGTTCTGGGTCTTTCCATCCAAATCACTCTCGATTGATCCGAGAAACAATATCGTTAGAAGACATCATGTTCATCCTTCTTTACTACAGAAGGCATTCAAGGTTGCTGTGGGGAAAGCAGGTATTACGAAACAGCCCTCTGTGCATACACTGAGACACAGCTTTGCAACCCACCTGCTTGAAAAGGGGTATGACATAAGGACGATTCAGGAGTTATTAGGGCACAAGAATCTTCAGACAACGATGATCTACACACATATTGCCACAAAGAATGTCCTCGGGGTAAGAAGCCCATTGGATGGATAACCTTTTGAGGGCCTCTGTTTTGGAAAAACCACCGGTATCAACCCCAGATACATTATTTCCCAAACTCCCAACATAACTGTTTACCTTGAGAACAGAAAAGAAACGATCATACCTTATAAAGAATAAAAGAAAGAGTGGACTTCGATTTCTCCTGCACAGTCTACCCGGCGTCACATGAGAAACAAAATGATATCGATAACTAAAAACACCCAAGGACAAAGGTATAATAAAATCCTTATGCAAGAAGTACCGATAAAGTAAATAAAAAGATTAAACAGAGTGCATCTTTAGCTCCATAATGGTTTACTTAAATCAGTTTATTAATATGTGCAGTTTGTATGTCTTTAAATAAAAGGTAGATTTAAAAGGTATTTATGCATCACAGTACAGGGGGTGGGAAATAGGGTTTATAGGGTTGACAACGACCCCCCGTTTCTTCTTGTCATCTGGTTTACCTTTAAGGGTTTGAAGGTAGGTAAAACCAGGTGCCATGGAGGTATGTTTCAGATTCACCAAAATTTGTTATGGGCTCAATTATTGCTTCTTTTGTCTTGTCCTCCATAATGCTTAAAGCCTCAGAAAAGGCAGTAACTTGCATTTCTCTGCACAGGTTTTGATACTCAGTTCACGAAGTTTATTTATATGGGTGGTAGAAGGCCTTAAGCGGCATTTCCCGTTGCCCAGCTCTTCAATATCTTTTTAACATTACTATTTGCGTGGCTGATTTTTGTTGAATATTATTCCCGGTACCACAGTTCTAAATCACATACGAGGAGGCAGTAGGCTAAAATACCTGCTACCTCCTTTTATCCCTTATCTTTTGATCTTTTTTGCATATCTTTGATAGAGTTCCCCTGCAATGGCACGGAGCGCCTCATCTGCCTTTTTGCCACCTATATTTGTGGTCAAAACCATTGCATAATCCTGTTGTGTGTCAACCCAGATATGGGCAAGGTTCATCCCATTGGAGCCTCCATGAGAGAGAAGAGGCTTTTGTGCCCACTCAGGAGCTGTCACACCCCATCCAAGGCAATATTTACCTCCTGGAGGTGTGCCTGGCGGGGTATCCTTTTTTGCAGACACATCAATGACTGGTGTATGGAGTTTCTTGAGCGTATCTGGTTTTACAAGGTGGGGTGGCCGCTTACCTTCAGCTGCGTTCCATTGAGCCCATTTTGCAAAATCAAGAATTGACATATGGGCACTACCAGCAGGTCCCAAAAGTGAAGGCACATCGCCATTAGGTCCTGAAAGAAAAGTTTTTATCTTTCCATCAATAATCGCATGACCAAGGGGTGCGTCAAGCTTTCCAAGGGATGCCTGTGGTCCAAGACCTGCTGTCTTTAATTTCAGGGGTATGAAGATGCGTTCCACTATCAGTTCGTCCCATGTCTTTCCTGTCTTCCGTTCAATCATAGCACCAGCTATGGTGTAACCCATATTGGAGTAGGAAAACTGTGAACCAGATTGAAATGTGAGGGGCTTTTTAACCCAGTTACTTACAAGCCAGTATCTCATATCATCGAGATTGCCTTCCTGAAACATGGCTTCCCTATAAACACTCAATACCTCCTCATTGTCAGTGGGAATACCGCTGGTATGCGAGAGTAGTTGCTCAAGGGTTACCTGCCGTATACCCATATCCATTTTCCCCAAAAGCTCTGGAAAGACTTCTCCAATTGTTGTGTGCCAGGTGAGCTTTCCCTCTTCCACAAGCATGGCTGCAAGCAAGGCAGTAAAAGCCTTTGTATCTGAACCTATGTGAAACCTGTCATTGATTGTCACAGGAATATTTGTGCCTGCCTTTCTCACACCTGCTGCACCGGCTGCAATAATCTTTCCATCTTTTGCAACAGCAGCTGCAACAGCTGGAAGTTCATATTCTGATAGATATGGTTTGAGCATTGAATTTAGATTCATCTGGCTATAGGCATATTGAGAAATAAAAATCATGCTTAAAGCAAATAATATACTGCATATACATCGTACCATCGTTTTCATTGAACTAAGCCTCCTCGTATGTTAATTTTAAAGCAGGTGATAATTGACCCCTGATGCAAATAATAGATACGAAACTTTACTCATGCTACCTCACGCATTGGTTTGTCTCGTCTGTTCGGTTTATCTCGTTTATCTCGTTTATCTCGTCTATTCGGTCTATTCCGTCTATTCCGTTTATTTTGTTTATTTCGTTGGCAATGTCTTTGATTACTTTCTTTCTTTTAAATAGATAACCCATCTTCTATATTCATCTTTACTGCTTCTTTCTTTAACTACGTTGTAAATGATACCTCTTGAATGGCTTCTATGGTAATCTCCTGTTATTAGTGTATTAATTTATAACATTGGTGTCTATTAAATTCGTCATGGGTAGAACATTTAATTTTTGATTTCAGATATTTTCTTTTTAAATTCAGATATTGTAAAGGGTTTGCTTAATATTTTCATACCCTCTTTAATCAAGGCGTTTATCTGGACAACATTGTTTGCATAACCTGTCATAAATAGAATTTTTATATCTGGTTTTATTTCCCTAATCTTTTTAGAAAGATCCAACCCTCCAATTGAAGGCATTACAATATCAAAAAGGCACAGGTCAATTTCATCTTTTATTTCTTTAAACTTTTCCAATGCTTCAAACCCATCTGAAAAGGATAAAACATTTATTCCCATACTCTTTAACATCTCTTCAACTACTGCTCTAACTTCATTGTTGTCTTCAACAATAAGAACATTTCTTATCTCTATTGATATATCCTCATCCTTTTCTTCAGATACTTTATCTAATTGTTCTGAAAGGGGTAGGTATATTCTGAAAGTTGTTCCCTTTTGTTCTTCACTGTAAACATTTATAAATCCTTTATGCCGTTTGACTATTGTATATACTGTGGCAAGCCCTAAACCTGTGCCTTCTGGTTTTGTTGTAAAAAAGGGATCAAAAATCTTATCTATTATATTCTTTGATATACCTGTGCCTGTATCTGTAAAACTTATACATACATATTCTCCTACTTTTGCAAAGGGATATATTTTTATTGCATCAGCATCAAATTTCTTTTGCTCAACTACAATTTTTATCATTCCACCATCAGGTATTGCATCTATTGTATTGACTGTTAAGTTAAGTAAAATTTGTGTAAACTGCGTTCTGTCAAGGTTTACAGGCAAAGCTGTATCATAAGGTTCAAATTCTATTGAAATATCTTCCCTTAATGTGGGCTTTAAAATTTTAATCTCTTCCTTTATCAGCTCGTTAATGTCATAAACTTTAAATTCCATTGCATGACTTTTCGTAAAAACAATTAGTTTTCTTATAAAATCCTTTGCCCTTTCAACACCTTTTGATATTGACTCAGTATGTCTTTGTATCTTTGGATTATCCTTCGCAGTTAACTGAATAAGTTGATTGCTTCCTAAGATTACTGACAGAATATTGTTAAAGTCATGGGCAATGGAGCCTGTAAGTCTTCCAATGCTTTCCATTTTTTGGGCTTGAAAGAGCTGTGCCTGAAGTTTTCTTTTTTCTGTTATATCCTTTATAAAAGAGACAACAAAAAGAATTCCTCCCTTTTCATCCCGAACAACTGAAGAAGATAAAAGGGCATAGAAAGGTTCACCATTTTTTCTTTTAAAGGTAACTTCAAAATCTTTAACATAACCTTCTAATTCTAATTCCTTTAAAATTATTATCCTTTCACTGATATCCTGATAAACCTGCCAGGTTTTTATTTTTAATGCTTCTTCTTTGTTTTCATATTCAAACATTTTTATCCCAGCATCATTTATATCAAAAACATCACCATCTGAATTGGAGAGAATTATTGCATCCATGGAAGCATCAAATATTTTCTGTAGCTTTAACTCTCTGTCCTGTATACCTTTTGCCATTTCAGAGAGATTATCAGAGACAATGTCAAATTCCTCTAACCCTGATTTATAGGGTGCAACATTGTACTGCCCTTCCTTTATTTTTCCAATCATCTTTAGTATTTCTTTTATAGGTTTTGATAACTTTCCAGATAGTATTAAGCTGATTACAATGGAAAGAATCACAGAAAACAATAAAATAAGTACCATCTTTTTTCTTAAACCTAAAATTACAAAAAATGCTTTATAATAGGGCATTCCTATGAAAATTACTCCGTTTAATGAGGGAATATTTTCTGCCTTAAATATGTATTTATCTCCTTTTACTTCCCCCTCGATTAATTCTTTCACACCATAGATTCCCCTTTTTACAAAATCTAAATCTGACAGGTTTGTTCCTTCATTTACTACTCTCTCATCGGTATGAAAAAGTACTGACCCCATTTTATTTACCACAAAGGCATAGATTTCCTGTTTTTTAAATATTTCTAAAATAGAATTTATTCCGGGAATATCCAAAAAGACTAATACAATTTTTTCTGATATAAGCTTTGACATTACATAATAAGGTCGTTTGTCAATTAATAAGACATGGGGACCAGAGAAGTTTGATTTGCTGGCACTTCTAAAGATTGGAGAATAGGATAAATCTATACCTAACAAATCCTGACTTTTTGGGAAAGTGTCTTTTATTAAGCCTTCTCTATCAAGAATAAAAAGATACTTTGTTGAAGGTTTGTGGGATAGGAGAAGTTCAACTTTTTCACGATTATAATTTTCAGCGGACAAAAGATTTGCAATTGTTTCTAACTCTCTGTATTCTTCTGAAATTGCTCTTTCAAGATAAAAGGAAAAAAGGTTTATGTATGTTTGATAATGCTGGGATATTTCTTTTTCAATCTGTTTCTTTGAAAAAATATGAAAACCTGCATTGGTTAACAATATTATTATGAGGGATAATGTAATCAATGCTCCAAGAATATATAAATGAAATGTGTTTTTCATTCGCGCACCTTTTCCCATTTGCCCTTCTCAACTTTTACAACAAATGGTTTTATAACTCTGTCGCCAAATGGGTTAATATTAATCTCGCCCTGTAAACCTTGAAACTTACCTTTTTTAATTATCACATCTTTCATGGTTTCTTTTGTTGCACCTCTTTCAACCGCCTGTTTTATTAACATTACTGATTCAAAACCCAAAATTGCTCCCAACTCTGGTTCATATCCAAATCTATCAATAAATCTCCTTTTGAATTTTTGATAGAGTTCTCTCTTATAATCTTCGTCAAAGGTTTCAAGGTTAAGAAGCCCCTCGATTCTTTTGCCACCATTTTCTATGAGTCTTTCAAACTTAGACCAGGGTGTGGAAAGAATTTTTACATTGGGTTTTAAAATTCTTAAGTTCTGGGCAATTAATGCGGTGCTGTAAACCTCTGTTATCAATAGAACTGCGTCTGGAGAATAAGATAAAACTTTTTTTGATAAGTCTCTTATATAGCTTTTTCCTTCTTTAAAGGGAATAAGGCTAAATTTTATTTCTTTGCCAGAATATTTCATAAAATTTTGAGCAAAATCTATTGTGTATGTTGGATTTAATACATCGTATATCACAACAATTCTTTTTGGTTTGAGTTTCTTTGTGACATATTTTGCTAATTCCAGAGCATCTTCTTTATTTGTAGGTCTCAACCTAATCATGTAATCATCTAATCCTGCAAGTTCAGTAGATGTAGGGGTTGGCGCAATTGTTAAAATCTTTTTTTCGTTTATTAATGGTAAAAGATTTTTTGCCACTGTGCTTGTAGCAGGACCAATTACAGCAGTTACTCCCTCCTTTATAAGTTCTTCATAGTTATTTATTGCCTCTTTAATATTGGATTTGTTGTCTTTGATAATTAATTGTATAGGTTTTCCCTTTACTTTTCCTTCTTCATTTATCATCTCAACGGCAAGTAATGTACCATCTCTTATTTCCCTACCTAAATCTGGATATGCTCCTGTAAGGCTTACAGAAAGTCCAATTTTTATCGGTTGCCTGTTTTGAGGGAAAGCAAACAATAGGAACGTAAAAATTAATACCCCGCCAATTATTGATATATATAGAATTTTATTTTTCATTTTTTGCACCCCAGAAAAGGCTCCTAATAATTTTACCATTTCCAGAGAAAAATATTTTTTCCTAATCACTTCTGTATCATTCTCTATTTTAGATTGTCAACACTTTTGCCCCCTTTTATGCAGATAAAAATAACCCTTTTTGGTGCTAAACACACTTCACTTTATTAATCTGTAACTACTATCTTCATCTATCTGAAACAGTCAAATGGCATGGTATTTTTTTATTGATAATTTCAAATGAATGTTTTAAATATATATTTAAAAATAAAAATTATGGCAGGGACTAAGATGATAATCTCAAGGAAGGGTATTTCAAAAACTTATACCAAATTGCTTCAAGCTGCAAGTGAGGTATTTGCAGAGAAAGGTTACAGGGATGCAACCATTGCTGATATCTGTAACCGTGCAGGAGTAAATATCGCTGCAGTAAATTACCATTTTGGTGATAAAGAAACTCTCTACAAAGAGGCCTGGCGATATTTCTTTTTGAAATCGATAAAGGCTCATCCGCCGGATGGTGGTGTCAGCGATGACGCACCGCCTAAAGAGCGTCTAAGAGGAATGGTTACAGCTCTATTGCGTCGTATTGCTGACGAAAACAACAAAGAGTTTCTGTTGGTGCAGAAGGAACTTGCTAATCCAACAGGGCTTCTTGAAGAAGTTATGCGAGAAGAAATCTGGCCTATACATGAGAAGCTGGAGGCTTTGGTTCGTGAACTTGCTGGACCATATGCTTCTGATACAAAGGTTCGTTTTTATGCCATAAGCATTATAAGTCAATGTATCAACCCAATGGTTGCAAGGAATAGACAGAAGGAAAAAAAAGAAGGCAAGGATGCTCAGCCAGGGATTTTTGATATCGAAGATTATGCCAATCATGTTGTGAGGTTTTCCTTGGCTGGAATTAGTGCAATCAGTGATGAAGTTGAAAAGGGGTAAGGTTTATAGAACCACAAAATGGAAGTGAAAACGTATTAAAAAAGGAACAGTCCATGGTTTTAAATCACAAAATAACCTTTATTAGATCTATATTCTGGTTTTCTTTGGTGTATATAGTTCTTGTTCTAACAGGGTGTGCTACCATAGGTCCTGATTATGTTCCACCTAAGATGTCAGTATCCCCAACCTGGAATACCCAGCTTAAGGCAGGGTTAACCGCAGAGATATTGGATCCCAATACCCTGGCAACCTGGTGGAAAACGCTAAAAGATCAAACACTTTCAAGTCTGATTGATCGCGCGGTTAGGGGCAATCTTGATTTAAGGAAGGCCCGAGCGCGAGTGCGAGAGGCACGTGCCCGTCGTGGAATTGCCACAGCCGATCTCTTTCCCACCCTCAATACTACAGGTTCTGCTACATGGAGTCGCAGTAGTAAAGATACAGGGGAAGGACAAAGTAGTGAATTATATACCGCAGGCTTTGATGCAACGTGAGAGGTGGATATTTTTGGTGGTACCCGTCGTTCGATTGAGGCAGCAGAGGCAGATGTAGAGGCAAGTAAAGAGGAGTTGCATAATATCCTCGTCTCTTTACTTGCTGAAGTTGCTTTGAACTATATAGAGGTGCGAATTCTCCAGGCTCGGCTTGAAGTGGCAGAAACAAATCTCAAAACACAGACTGAGACATGGCAGTTAACCCAATGGCGTTATGAAGCTGGTTTAAGTGATGAACTTGCCGTACAACAAGCAAAATACGCCCTTGAAAACACCCGTTCCCAGATACCTACTATTCGCATTGGGCTTGATGAGGCTATGAACCGGATCGCAGTCCTCCTCGGAGAACAACCAGGTATAGTCCATGCAGAACTTAAGAAACCAATGCCTATACCTGTGACACCGTTGCGCATCGCCGTGGGTTTACCGGCTGACCTTCTCCGGCGTCGCCCCGATGTGCGTCAGGCTGAGCGCCAGTTAGCAGCACAGACAGCACGAATCGGTGTTGCCATGGCAGACCTATATCCACGGTTCACACTAAACGGATCCATCGGCGTAGAAACACTTTCATTAAGTACCCTCTCTTCCAGTATATGGACTTTGACTGGAATACCCAGAATCAGTTGGACAATTTTCAAGGCAGGGGCTATCCGCCAGAATATAGAAGTTCAGTCTGCGCTTCAAGAACAAGCCCTTATTCAGTATGAGGCTACTGTCCTTAATGCTCTGGAAGAAGTTGAAAACATTCTCGTGGCTTATGCCGAAGAACACAATAAAAAAAATATTCTCCGGGAGGCACAAGAGGCAGCTCAAAAGGCCTTTGATCTGGCACTGTGCAAGTATCAGTCAGGGCTTACGGATTTCAGCAATGTTCTGGAAGCACAACGTTCGCTGCTGTCTTTCCAGGAACAACTGACACTAAATGATGGCACAATCACCTCTAACCTGATTCGCCTGTATAAGGCCCTTGGAGGAGGGTGGACGCAAATGGCTCTTTATTGAAACAATTAATACATGACAGGAGAAAAATATGAACCCAGAAACGAATTCAGAACAGGATATTATACAGGTACTTGGACTGGATGAAAATTCAAACAAAAGAAAGGGGTTTAAACTATGGCTAATTCTAGCATTCATTGTGGTGTTGGCAGCCGTGATAACCCTTTTTATGTTGAACAGTATAGATAAATCGAATACTGTCAGGTACAAAACCGAAAAGGTGGTGCAGGGAAACTTAACGGTCATTGTTACTGCCACAGGTACACTACAGCCTATGAACAAGGTTGAAGTGGGAAGCGAATTATCAGGCATTATCAAAAGTGTTGAAGTGGATTACAATAGTAGGGTAAAGATAGGCCAGGTTCTGGCAAGGCTCGATACATCAAAGCTCGAGGCCCAGATTACATAGGCCAAAGCTGTCCTGGAATCAGCAAAGGCAAAGCTCTTGCAGGCTCAGGCAACGGTGAGTGAAGCCCGTAGCAAACTTGCCCAGCTCAAAAAAGTTCAGGAATTGAGTAACAATAAAGTGCCATCACAGGCCGAACTTGATGCAGCAGAAGCCACATATGAGCGGGCAAAGGCTGATGAAGCCAGCGCCAGGGCTACTGTATCACAGGCTCAGGCAACTCTTGCCGCCTATGAGACCGATCTATCTAAATCAGTGATACGTTCGCCGATTAATGGAATAGTGCTAAGTAGAAGTGTGGAGCCGGGACAGACGGTTGCCGCATCCTTTCAAACACCTGTTCTTTTTACCCTTGCTGAAGACTTGACACAGATGGAACTACATGTGAATGTGGACGAGGCTGATATTGGTAAGGTGAAAGAGGGTCAAAGGGCAACCTTCAGTGTTTCCGCCTATCCTGATCGAACATTTGAAGCAAAAATCACCCAGGTTCGATTTGGTTCATCAACCACATCAGGGGTTGTAACCTATGAAACTGTGCTGAAAGTGAACAATACAGATCTCTCCTTGAGACCTGGAATGACAGCCACAGCAGACATTACGATCAAAAACATTGAAAACACCATTCTCGTGCCCAGTGCTGCACTTCGTTTCACCCCACCTGTACAGGAAGAAAAAAAGCCCTCAACCGGTCTGGTCGGTTCATTGCTTCCTCGTCCACCCCGTTTAGCATCTGAAAAAGGTGAAAATATTTCTCTTAAAAGAAAACAACAGCGCGTCTTTATTTTGAATGATGGCAAGCTTGTGGCAGTCCCTGTCACAGTGGGATCCACAGATGGAAATATGACTGAGATTGTGGGAGGAGACATAAAACCTGGTATGGCTGTGGTAGTCGATGTAATCGGTGCGGGTAAGTAAATATGGTTGCATTCAATCAAATAGATACCCATCCTATTATTGAGCTAAAAGGCATAACAAAAGTATATGGCGCTGGCCAGGCTGCCATGCACGCGCTTCGCGGCATTGATCTTATAATCAATGAAGGAGAGTTTTTGGCAGTGATGGGGCCAAGTGGTTCAAGTAAGTCCACCTGCATGAACATCCTTGGCTGTTTAGATACCCCAACTTCTGGCTCATACAAGTTCAAGGGGATCGAGGTAGGCAGATTAGACCACAAACAGCGCACGAGGTTACGCCGATTCTATTTTGGCTTTGTCTTTCAAGGATATAATTTGCTAAAGCGCACCTCAGCTCTGGAGAACGTTGAACTACCCTTAATCTATCGAGGTATCACAGCAAACATTCGGCGGGCCCGTGCCCTTCAAGCTTTAGAGGCAGTTGGACTTAAAGGATGGGAATCTCATATGCCTGGGGAGCTCTCCGGTGGTCAACAACAGCGGGTTGCCATTGCCCGAGCTATTGTAACTGACCCTTCGGTATTGTTCGCAGATGAACCTACAGGTAATCTGGACACAGCCCGAAGCCATGAAATTATGGACTTGCTAACAAGATTGAACCGGGACCGAGGAATTACCATTGTCATGGTTACCCATGAACCCGATATGGCTATGTATGCCAAACGCACCGTCCACTTTTTAGATGGTCGGGTTGAATCAGATAACCAAAATGGGAGGATACTGTAATGCTGTTAAATACAATCATACTCGCCCTCCGTGAGCTCAAACGCAATGTCATGCGTTCTGTCCTTACAATTCTTGGTATTGTCATCGGAGTGGGAGCGGTTATCACCATGGTTACTATCGGAGGAGGTGCCACTGCTCAGGTAAAAGAGCAGATTGCTAGTATGGGCAGTAATCTTCTCATGGTTACCCCTGGAAAAAGATTTGGTCCAGGACAATCTTCAAGTGTGCCTTTGTTCAAACTGGATGATGGCGAAGCTATTGCCAGAGAGGTCAGCTCAATTGCTGCTGTGGCTCCAGTCTCTTCTCAGTCCATCAAGGCCATATTCGGGAATCAAAACTGGACGACACAGGTCACAGGGAGTAGCAATCAATACTTTAGGGTTACGAACAGGACTATAAGGACAGGCCGGCTCTTCAGCGATACCGAACTCAGAAGCGGTGCTGCGGTCTGCATTGTTGGTGAAACAGTCCGTAAAAAGCTGTTTGGAGGGCAGGAATGTTTAGGTCTAAACATCAGGCTCGAAAAGCTCTCATGTCAGGTGATAGGAGTTCTTGAGGCAAAGGGGCAGAGCACGATGGGTATGGATCAGGACGATATCGTTGTCATTCCACTACGCACCTTTCAACGGCGTATCTCAGGCAACCAGGATGTTGCGATGTTTCAGGTCTCAGTCCAGCAGGGCGCCTCGACCGAAAAGGCCCAGCAAGATATTAGGCTTTTGATGCGCGAACGGCGCCATCTATCACCAAGCGATGATGATAACTTCAATGTCATGGACATGAAAGAAATCGCAAATATGCTCACTGGCACCACAAGATTGCTTACGGCATTACTCAGTGCTGTTGCAGCTGTCAGTCTGCTGGTTGGTGGCATTGGCATCATGAATATTATGCTTGTATCGGTTACAGAGCGCACCAGGGAGATTGGAATAAGACTTGCCATTGGTGCTTTCGAACACGAGGTGCTTTTTCAATTCTTGGTGGAGGCAGTGGTGCTTTCTTCCTTTGGAGGCTTAATAGGTATTGTCCTTGCCCTTTCTGCCTCTGTCTGGCTTGCCAGCACGCTCCGTGTCCCCTTTGTTTTCAATGGAGGGATTGTTATTGTTGCATTTCTTTTTTCTGCAGCTGTGGGTGTGATTTTTGGATACTTCCCGGCAATGAAAGCAGCCCGGTTGGATCCAATTGAAGCACTAAGGCATGAATAACTATAGCACCTAATCCTTTATAGACAAAAATAGGTTCTATCAAGGCCTGTGTATATCCATTTTTTATTAATTAGACAAAAACTTAATTTTTTTAAGAACACTTTTGAGGCAAAACATTTTTAATCCTGGTAGTATACTGTTTGAATAATCACATTCCCTCTGATGGCCTTAAGTATATGTGCACAATGAGCTTAAAGATAGAGGACTGAATAACGATTTCCTCCATAGATGATCATGCAGTCTGAGGTGACCTTTCAAAATTCTTCCCAGAAGCCAATGTATACCGGTGCGGATATTTCTTGGTCGCACCAGAATCAAAGATACTGTCCAAATTAGTTTACATTAAAAATTTATAATACTTATAAATTTCGGGGTTTTGATAACCTAAAGTTTTGTGGATATCGCCATCTAAGGATTGATCATGGAAAACAGTTTGTTCGGGGGAATGCCTACATTAATGGTGAAGGATTCTGGGGTTATTCAAAAGAACGCTTATAAAATTCCACGGTGTATTGAAAGAGAAATTCCCCTATATCCGAAAGAAAGGATGTCAGTTATAACCATAGAAAGGAGGCGGTATTTAACCTCTTAGGGGAAAGATATGCAATTTTGTGTCAAACCTATTATGGTTATTTTATGTTCTATTATATTACTCTACCAGTATCATACCCTTTGGCTCTTCTACAAAACTACCTATAACCCAAAAATCCATATGTTTTTCATATGCCTTTTTTTTAAACAGATGCACCTCGTCCTCTTGTAAGGCAATGAGTAATCCGCCTGACGATTGGGGATCGAATATTATGTCAAAGATTGGGCCGTTAATGCTTGACCTTACATACGGTATATAAAAATCCCTGTTTCTATAAAAACCACTCGGGAAAAAACCCGAGGATGCTAAATCTATAACTTCATGAAAATGTGGTATTTTATTGGCATATAGGATAATTCCAAGATTTTCCTTTATCATTTCTTTTATGTGACCGGCTAAGCCGAAGCCTGTAACATCTGTTGCAGCATGGGTTTTAACTGAAACCATTATTTCTGATGCGCAGCTATTAAGGGTTGCCATCGTCTTTATTAGATGCCCTTCACTTGATTTTGAAATTATGCCTGCCTTAATGCCATTTATCATAATGCCGGTTCCTATGGGCTTGGTAATTATAAGGACATCGCCTGACCTTGCACCTTCATTTCTAATAATCTTATCTACACGGACAAGTCCTGTTACAGAGAGCCCATATTTAATCTCCTCATCCTCTACACTGTGTCCGCCTAATAGATTTGTTTTAGATTCTTTTAATTTGTCTATGCCTCCCCTTAATATCTCCCGCAATATTTGGGTGCCAAACTTCTTAACAGAAAAACAGACGATATTCAGCGCTGTTAAAGGTCTGGCACCCATGGCATATATATCACTTAAGGCATTTGCAGCAGCTATTTGACCGAACCAGTAAGGATCATTTACAACGGGTGTGAAAAAATCAACAGTCTGAACAAGTGCAAGGTTCTCATTTATTTTATAAATGCCTGCATCTTCAAAGCCCTTAATTCCACAGATGACATTCTCATCTTCTGGAATCTCTAAACCACAGAGCACATCTGAGAGGTCACCGGGACCGATCTTGGCAGCGCATCCGCCAAAACGTGTATGGTTTGTCATTTTTATGTCATCATCTCCCGTTTTCTCAAATATCATGGCCCTTTCCTTTTAACTGAATATTTATGTCTTTTCAACCTTCCTCACTATCACCCTTTTTTCTTCAGATACTGGAGGTGGCACTGGTGCACCAACAATCTTTGTTACCGCACCAAATTTAGGAGGACAGACTTCAAGACATGTTCCACATTTTATACACTTTTCCTGGTCGATTATATGGACCATATTCTTTTTGCTGTCTATGGCATCGACGGGACATCTTCTTGCACAGGTCATACACGCTTGACACTTCGAAGGATCAATATAGTAGGATGGGACATCACTGAATAAGGCCTCAATCTCATCTTTTGTAAAGAGCTTATAGTGATCTTCCTGCTCAAGCAGGCGTGCACGCAGTTTTTCCCGCTTTGCTATCTTTATATAGGGAATGAGTTTTATCACCTTTTCAAGCCTTTGCTTAAATTCCATCCTGTCTATGCCCTCAGCCACACCTACAGGACCTAACCTTTTAATCTTTTCTGAGAAGTCCGTCATAATCTCTGCAAAGCGTGTACCTTCGGCAGCAGAAACCCATTCTATCCTCAACCTTTCGGGATTTATACCAATATGCTCTAATATCATTTTACTTAAAATTGTCATGTTCAGTGCATCGTAATTGCCCTGGGGGACATAATGGCAGTCTGCCGGTAGATGGCATCCACCTATAAAGACACTGTCCATTCCAGCCAAAAACGCCTCAAATACATGGAGCATATCTACTCTACCTGAACACATAACCCTGACAAGCCTTATGTGGGGTGGATACTGATAGCGGGATACACCTGCCAGGTCAGCCCCTCCATAGCAACACCAGTTACAGACAAAACCTATCATCTTAGGTTTAAACTGGGTGGTTAGCTCTATTTTACTTGTTATATCTCCATCTCTATTTGCTACCCTCACCTCACTCAATATCTGTTTATCTGTAAAGTGTTTTAACTGAATAGCCTGGGATGGACATTTTGAGTTGCACAGGCCACAACCCTTACACAATACAGATGTAACCCTTGCCTTTTTTCCCTGTTTTGTGTCGTAGAGTTCGATTGCACCATAGGTGCATGCCTCACTGCATGCGCCGCATCCCATACATCTCTTCTCATCCACTACACATACAGAACCCGATGCAATGACCGTATCATGGGAGAGAAGGGTGAGCGCCCTCCCTGCAGCGCCGTATGCCTGATTAATGGACTCCTGGATATGTTTTGGATAGTGGGCAGTGCCACAGAGGAATACACCGTCTGCTCCAAAATCAACAGGTCTTAATTTAACATGGGCCTCCTGGAAAAACCCATCAGGGTTTAGCGTTACCTTAAATAATTCTGATATCCTTTTGGTGTCCATTGACGGTATAACTGCAGCTGCAAGAGAGACAAAATCAGCATTGATCTCAAGTCTCTTACCCAAGACAGAATCAAAAACAGTAACCTTGAGCATCTCTTTTCCGTCCTCTTTTAGAGGCACGATTTGTGGTTTGTTGTCTATATCGTATCTTATAAATCTTATCTCTTTATTCTGTGCCTCATGGTAGTAATCCTCCCTGAACCCATAAGGCCTCATATCCCTGAAAAGTATGTAAATGTCCATCGATGGGTTTAATTCTTTGAGCTTTAAGGCATTCTTCAGGGATTCGCTGCAGCATATCCTCGAACAGTAGTTACGCTCACTTGTCCTTGAGCCCACACACTGGATCATGACAATAGCTTCGGCATTGAGTATCCCCTCATCTGCCTTGGCAATCCGCTCCTCAAGCTCAAGATTTGTCATAACGTGGTCGTTTTGACCATAGAGGTATTCATCAGGCCTATACTCCTGTGCACCGATGGCAATAACTGCTGCCCCGTGTTTTATAAGTATGATACCCTTATTTGACTCTACAGTAGTTTCAAAATTTCCTACATAGCCGGCTACACTTTTAATTGTGGCGCCCGTGTACACATGTATCAGTTGATGGTTATATATCTTTTTTATAAGGTCTTTAAGATAGGACTGGACATCTAAGCCCTCGATGGTATAGTAGAGGTGTCTCGCCATACCACCTAATTCATTTTCTTTTTCTATAAGATATACCTCATGGCCCTGCTCGGCTATACTCAATGCGCAGTTCATACCAGCTATACCTCCGCCTACAACCACTGCCCTTTTATCCACCGGAAGTTCAAATTCCTGTAATGGTTCTAAGTGTATTGCCCTTGCCAGGGACATCCTTAAAAGGTCTTTTGCCTTCTCTGTAGCCTCTTCTTTTTCCCGTGAGTGAACCCACGAGCAATGCTCCCTTATATTGGAAAACTCAAAGAAATATTGATTGATACCTCCTACCATCAGGGTATCCCTGAATAGTGGTTCATGGGTTCTGGGCGTGCATGCAGCCACAATCACCCTGTTCAAACCTTTTTGCTCTATTATATCGGTTATCTGTTTATTGGAATCGCTGGAACAAGAAAATAGCTGTTCCTCTGCATGGACAACATTCGGCAGGCTCAAGGCATATTCTACTACCGACGGAACATCTACAATCCTACCGATATTTGCCCCGCAATGGCATACAAATACACCCACCCTTGGTTCCTCACCGGATACGTCCCTTTCTGGTGGATAGACCCTCTCTGTTGTGAGATTTCCACGCCTGTAGCTTAAAAGTTCACCACATTTGGAGCCTGCCCCACTTGCTGTGAATACTGATTCGGGGATATCTATTGGCCCCTGGAATGCACCGCTTACAAATACACCAGGTCGGTTTGTTTCAATGGGACTGAATGGACTGCCAAGAGAGAATCCATGTCGATTTAACTCTATACCAAACTTCTCTGCCAGGGCCTTTCCATCAGAGGGTGGATTAAGACCTATTGAGAGAACCACCATATCAAACTCCTCCTCTTTTACTCCACCATCAAATGTGGAGTATCGAATAATGACATTTTTTGTTTCAGGAACCTCTCTTACAACTGTTACATAACTCCTTATGAATCTGATACCTGGAAGATTCTTTGCCCGCTCATAGAATCTCTCAAAGTCTTTTCCCCATGACCTTATGTCATTATGGAATATGACACACTGGGCATTGGGATCATGGTCTTTTGTCAGGATGACCTGTTTCTGGGTGTATGTGCAGCATACAGAAGAACAGTAGCTATTGGCCCCAGGGAGGACCTGCCTTGAACCTACACATTGAATCCATACTATCTTATGGGGATGTTTTAGATCCGATGCTCGGAGTATTTCACCCTCATATGGACCTGTGGCACACAGAAGCCTTTCGTAGTCGAGACTGCTCACTATATTTGTCATTGTGCCATATCCGTATTCTTTAAGTGCTTTCGGGTCAAAAGGTGCAAAGCCAGGGGAAAGTATGACTGCACCCACTTTAACATGTATGGTTTCAGGGAGTTGAGAAAAATCAATGGCGTCATTCTTACATACCGCCTTACATATCTGACATTTACCTTCTTTGAGGTAAAGGCAGCTTTCATCGATATATGTGACAAGGGGGATTGCCTGGGCGAAATATATATGGATTGCCTTATTTTTTGATATCTCTTGGTTGAATTTGTCGGGATATGTGACAGGACAATACTCCACGCAGGTCGTGCAGCCGGTGCATTTACCTTCAATTACATACCTTGGTTTTTTTATGAGACTGACCGTAAAATTTCCTGCCTCACCTTTAACACTATCAACCTCTGTGTAGGAGAGGATTTCTATATTGGGGTGTCTATAACATTCAACAAACTTAGGTGACTCAATGCACATGGAACAATCATTTGTTGGAAAGGTCTTATCGAGCATAGCCATATGACCGCCTATTGTAGGCGATTTCTCAACAAGGAATACCTTAAATCCAGCCGTTGCCAGATCAAGGGCAGCCTGGATACCGCTTATCCCACCGCCCACTATCATGATGTCTCCGTAATAAACCCTGTTGGTCAGTGTTTTTGTTATTTTTTGATCCTTTGACATGAAAACCTCCTGTATTATAAAGAATCCGGCCACGCCTTCTCGACCGGACTCTAAAAGGAGGTTTTGAGTCTTACGGTGGAGAGAGGGCGGGCACAGTTATAAAGGGAGACAAAACTGGCTCCCGTTTAATATTTCAAACTATAAAAAATAAAATCCTTTTCACTTTTCCACCTTAGTCATCATTGTTAAAGTTATTCAAAATTCTGTTAAATACATGCTGTAAAAAAAGGGCAAAAACATATTTTTGCCTCCGCTAATTCTTCTTTGTATACTGCCAGAGATTTCTCATCTTTATTTAAAACACTTACGCAACATCCCATATGTTTACCCAAGATTTTACGGCTTTCAACTACATAGGGTTCATCTACAAAAAACTCACCTCATCTTGTGATTCCTTATCTTTTGTTTTGACCATACAACGCCGCACCGTATGCACCAATTATCTGCGGATCAGGTGGAACGAATACTGGCCTTTTTAGCTCCTCAGAAATCAATTTCCGTGCACATTCATTTAGTGCTACCCCTCCTGCAAATACAACATCACCTGAAGGGGCCACTCTATTCAGTAATCTCAGAGTCCTGGACACTATTGCCCTATGAATGCCAAGGGCTACTTCTTCTCTTTTGGCGCCACGGGAAATGAGGGAAATAACCTCTGATTCTGCAAATACAGTGCACATGTTGTTTATCGTTTGAGCTTTTGTGGCCGTGCAGGCTGCTTTTGAAAATTCATCAATATTGCTGTAATTCAAGGCATGTGCCATAATTTCGAGAAACCTGCCAGTTCCTGCTGCGCATTTGTCGTTCATCTCGAATTTAACGATTTTCCCTTTCTCGTTTATGTGGATTGCCTTTGTATCCTGACCCCCTATATCAAGAACTGCCCTGCATGATGGATATACAGCCCTTGACCCTAAAGCAAATGCTTTGATTTCACTTATGATTGTGCAGGAAAAAACTTCATTTATGAGATGGCGTCCATAACCTGTTGCTACCATATAATCGTATGAGGCACCGTCTAAGAGAGTAAACACTGTATTTAGCGGGTCATGAGAGTTCAATACCTTTTTGGCAAGTAGTATTTTACTACCATCCATGACTACAAGCTTGACTGTTCTTGAGCCTATATCAAGCCCTGCTATTTTCATCTATCCCTTTATCCTCTCGATAAATGCCTCAACACGTGTCTTTAGTTGCCCTATATCTTCCTGACTGTAGTCTGTTTCAAGACGAAGGGTAGGGATATTACTATTTTTAAGGTCAGTCTCAAAATGGCCGCTTTCTATAATATAGGGCTGACAAAACTGTAGATTATAATGAATTAAACCTTTTGCATTATATCTTTCAAACATCTCCTTTATATGCTCTAAGCGTGAATGGTTGGGGGTAAAAATGGCGCAATCAATTTTAAAGTATCGGTCAGTTATATTTTCTACGAGGTCTTCAACAGTGGAACCTTTTGTCTCTGTCAGCCATCTGGTCCCCCGCTCACCGACACATGATTCTTCTCCCACAATGGCAGCACCACTTGTCTCCACAATATAAGGCACCTTCCAGTTGGGAACAGCCATAGGACAACCTGAGACAATAACCCGCACTGTCCCTTCAGGAAATACACCTTCACCTCTTTTTATACGTTCTACAAGCTCATCGCACAAGGCATTGACAGAATTTGTAAATCGAACGGGGTCATCGTAGAAAAAGACCTGATTGATAAGAAGGCTATCAAGACCCGATATAGGTATGGGGTTTGACTTTCTGAGCTCTGCAAGTCTTAAGACTGCCTTTCTTTTAGCATTGACAATATCAATGCCTTTTCTGAGGTTTTCATAAGTTATCTTTTTACCGCTTATTTCTTCGAGTTTTGCAATAAACTTTAGATATTCTTCCTTAAGGAGCATTTTGCCTGCATTACTCTTTGTTTGAGGCAAATCTACAACATATAAATCTTTAACATAAGGGGATAGAACCTCATAGGCCTTTTTTTTGCCATCGCAGGTATTTTCACCTACCACAAGGTCACATGCCTCTATATATGGACAGACACGACCGAGTTTGAATCCAAAGGCAGATTTTATAAGGGCACAAAGATTTCTGGGTAGAATCTGTTCGGCACCCTCGAAGTTAAACTCAGCACCGGCGCATAGCCCTACAGAGATACCGTCTACGGCAATGATGAGCTCTTCAGGGACGAATACACAATATAATCCAATAACTTTTTTTCCCTGGGTTTTTGCATCCATAAGCTCTTTTATCCTCAAGCCATGCACCTCGCTCATTACAAAGTCAAAGTATTTCATCCCCTCAGGACGATTCTTTTGGGTCATGAAGATATTATGATAACTATCACCGAGAACGGAAAGAAGAGCATCGTGGGCCTCAAGGTCAAGGCCCAGTTCTGACCACATTTGATTGTAACCTGACATAGGAACCTCCTTAAAAATAAAATAAAAAACCGGTCGCAGTCTCCCGCGCCCGGCTCAAGGAGGTTATATAGTGCGTCCCTTAAGGCGGGGAAACTGCATGATTTATTGCCGTAATGGACCAACCTGGCCCTTCAAAGGCATTTCATATTAAAAAGATTAGATTTTCCATTAGCCCTCTTATCATTTTAACTCGTGAAATAATTAACAAATTAAATTTCTGAAAGTCAAGCATATTTTGAGACCTCTTCAAAGGCCAAGCCTTTCGCGCTTAACCAGGCTTCCCAGCGGACTTTCCAGAAGTTCCTGCAATTATTGGAAAGACCGAGCATGCTTGGGGTCCAATCTTTCAGGGCATCTTCGGGCCCCCTTCTCCTTCGGCTATATCTGTTAGCATACGAGTTATCCTTTTCAATGGATTAACAATCTTTCTGGAAATAAGGGCATACGACAAAGGAATGATAAGACAGAGGATAATGAGACTGATCAGTGCACTTTCAATGATAAAAGAATGTATCTTCTGGTTAATTGTAGCCTTTTCCACGCCTATATACAGGAATCCATATTGTGTTTTATCTGATTTTATGGGATACATTTTCTCTACCATATCACTGGCTGGCTTGTAAGCTGTCTTTAGAAGTTTTTTATCACTGTGGTAATAGATAAGCCCCTTATCATCGGTTACTGCTACAAATGCAATGTCCTTATCTGAATTTTTGATTCTATCACATTCCCTTGCATTCCAGTCTGTAATAACACCACTACTCTCCATAGAGCCGGTTCTTAAAATGTTAAGCATTGCCTTGATGTTGCTTTGTGCATATGCAGTAAGTTTAGCATCAATTACTTCACGATAATATCTGGAGAAATTATAGAAATTTACCGCTATACAAAGGATTGCCGTTAATAGAACAGATAAAAGAACAATTCCAATCAGTGTGGTGTGTGGTTCTAATGCTCTTATATTTTTTCATTGTTTCCCTCCTGTCTTAACCCCCCTTGTAGGAAAATACTTAAATTTCATTTATTATTATCGAAGAAAAAGAGATAAATTTTAAAAAATTCAGTCAGTTAGGAGGAAGGGAGGGCTGTGCTGTGAAGAATTTAATATATCATAAGCTTATAACTTAATGCCCTAATAAGAGAGGTATTACCATAAATGTGATTCCAAAGGCAAGATGCAATAAAAGGTATTGCCAAAGAAATAAAAAAAATACGAAATAAACGAAACAAACGAGATAAACGAGACGGACCAGATACTCAACTTCCTTGCAGTTCCTGAAGCTCTACTTCCTCAGGATATCCATATACCTCAATGCCAGATGATTCGGCAAATTCCTTTGCAGTGCCTTCAATCATGGGAGAGATCAATAGTTTTCGCCTTACAGGTCTTCCTTCTCTTCTTGTAAAAAATTCTACCTTCCTTATAAAGGTAGCCACATCACCCTTGCTTATGGATGACTTAATCTCAGCCACCATTACCTCTCCATCCTTCACTATTAGATCAAGTTCTACTTGATCTGGCCTTCCAAAAACATAACCCTCCTCATCCTTTGCCATGTACCTCTCTACCTTTAAAGGAAAGCTTTCCTCCAAGATCCCCTTCATGGCACTTCTGAAAGAACCCTCAGCCCTCAAACCCCACCTGGCACCAAGGGCACCAATGGATATATCATGCCTCCTGTGAAGAAGTTTTATTTCTTCAAGGATTTGATTGATTACCTTCTGGTTTTCTTCCCACTTCTTATTCCATTCCATCTCCATCCGCTCGAGCCTTTTCTGGTTCTCTTCCCACTTCTTATTCCATTCTGCATCCCTTTGCTCGAGCCTTTTCTGGTTCTCTTCCCACTTCTTATTCCATTCTGCATCCCTTTGCTCGAGCCTTTTCTGGTTCTCCTCCCACTTCTTATTCCATTCCATCTCCATCCGCTCGAGCCTTTTCTGGTTCTCCTCCCACTTCTTATTCCATTCCATCTCCATCCGCTCGAGCCTTTTCTGGTTCTCCTCCCACTTCTTATTCCATTCTGCCGTCATCTGATCAAATCTTTTTAAACTTTCCTGCCATCTTTTCTCACTCTCTTCTCTTAAAACCTTTATCTCCTTCAGGAGGGCCTCAAACCTGTCTTCGGTCCTCTTTTTTTCAGCAAACCTTTCCTGGACAAGCTGAATGATAAACTGCCTTGTCAGGGTATCCTTCTTTATGAGTTTTGGTAATTCCCTGAGAATAATTTCTTTAATCTCGTTCTCTGATAGACCTTTCTGCATACTATATTTTCCCTTATCCATTGGGTGAAAGTCAATATCTTTAGTTTTCGAAATGTTCCGATAAGGCATCATCTTTATTATTATGTCTGTTTATGACAGAATAACCCATCGGAACTACAAGTAAATACACGATATTATGGGTCAACATAGTTCACCTAAGTAAAATCAGCGATATCAACCTTGACATTTAACAAATTATGCTGACCTTATCTTTCACATAATGGTTTATCCATATCGGTTTATTAATATGTACAGTTTGCGTATATTTAAACCAAAGGTAGATTTAAAAGTATTTATCCATAACAGTAAAGGGGATTTGGAAAATGGCTGTCTGGAGCTGGCGTATAAACAATATATTTAATAATTTGACTATTTCTTTTGACATGCTTTTTTTCTCTGATAAAAATACTGCCATTATAGCCCAAACAGATATAAAACTAAAAGGACAACAAAAAAAGTAAACGCAACTAAAAGATGGAAAAAAGAAGACTGGATTTATCTATAAATAATTTTGGGGCTTGGGAGCATAATAATATTTACAGGTTTATTTATAAGGTCATTATGGTGTTCTGAGGGAAGATGGGCTGTTATTTCAAAGGAAATGATAGAATCAGGCAATTTTTTCTATCCCACTATAAATGGTGTTCTCTACTTTGATAAACCCTTATTAAGCTATTGGGCAATTATACCATTCTCACTCAAAAGCGGTGTTATAGAGGTAACATCCCGTATACCAAGCGCAATAGCAGGCTTTTGCACTGTAATTATTACCTTTATTATTGGGAGAAGGCTTTTTGATTCAAAAACAAGCTTTATATCAACAGGCTTACTTCTAACTACTATTATGTTTTTGTTCTGGGCAAGGCATGCATCAAGCAATATGCTAAACCTTCTTTCCATGTGGCTTATGTTCTTTTTTTTTATTACAGGGGGATTAGAAGGTCGTTTTTTTAATCTTTTTGTCATATATAGCATTGGCGCTATAGCTTTTTTTTAAAAGGACCTATAGGTCCAGTTGCTACTTTTTTTTCCATAGGGTTCTATAGTCTATTAAGTGTATTTTTAGAATCAAAAAATAGGTTTTCTTTTAGTATTGTAAAAGGCCAATTTTTTGAAAAATTTAGATGGATTATATCGATTAGAGGATTTATAGGGTTTTTTATTGGAGCATTCATCTTTACAATGCTTCTTTTTTTACCTGTATGGATAACTGGAACAGGAGAGTCTGTTAGACTTATGTGAAAGGAGAATGTGATAAGGTTCTTTATGCCCTTTGATCATACAGAGCCAGCATATGCATATTTAAGACATATTATTGTTTTTACTGCTCCTTGGACACTAATTGTATTTGCATCCTTTTTAAAAATAAAGAAGTTTTGGAAGGGATGCCAGAAAGATTTATATTACTTACTTCATTGAGTATATTAACCTTTTTTCTTCTATCCGGTTCAAGACGAAGCTATTATATATTATCTCTAATTCCAGGGATTATGATAATAGCAGGCAAAACAATAAGAGATTGGCTTGATAACCCAGTTTCAAATATTTTAAGACATGTATTATTCATAACAGCCATAATATTCTCTTTTTCAGGTTTAGCACTAACTTATATCTACATATTTCTCCAAGACTTCAGCCATATATCATAGATAATTTTAGCAACCTTTATTCTTTTAATTGGATTTGTGTTTGCAGTTTTATTTTATAATAAAGAAAAAAAGGTTTTGTCTTATTGTTTATGGCTATTTTTATATTAGAACTGTGGATCTTTAATGCTGGTATGGCTATTATGGAGAGGCATAGAGAAAATATTAAACTCTTCTCCCATGAGGCAAAAAAGATTATTAAAATGGGAGAGATGGATAAAGTTGTAGTATTCAGGGATATCCCTTCTATCACATTTTTTATTTAAATATGGGAAAGATAAAAGAAATCTGGACAAAATAAGACCTGATTTATTTTGGAAAAAGGTATCCTGATGTATTGATATTTTCAGATTTAAAAAACATAAATGAACTACACAATGATGGAGAACAACCATGGCTTGTAACAATATTTACGGATAAAAGGGAAGAAATTGCACTCCTTAAATTTACATAAATATAAACGCACTCCTGACTTTGGCAGAATTTATAAAAAAAATACCCTAATTTTTTGTAAAACTCAGTAGATTTAATACTTTGTAATGCACCCCATTCGTCTGGAGCAAGTTCAATTTTTGCCCCTAAAAATATTTTGCAATTGCTCATAAATTGTCTTTCTTACCGTCATATAGCCATAAAGGCAAAATTAATAACATATTGAATACAATCTTATAAGGTGTCTCTCAACAAGCATGTGATAAAATTTAACACAAGGCAAAAAAATAAATAACTATTTTTACTTTAAAGCAAAATAAATTATATTAAACAGCTATAAGTCTTCTACCGACAAAACAACGGAAATATATTTATCTGCTTGACAAGCTATATAAGTATAGTATATTTTAATTAAGTAATTGCTTAAAAGAATAGATTGTGGAGAGACTTATCCCTATATTTAAGGCCCTATCCGATGAGACGAGGTGGAAGATAGTTGAGCTCCTTCTAACCCATGATTTGTGTGTGGGGGCTATTGCTACAAGGATTGGTGTCTCAAATGCCGCTATATCTCAGCATATGCAGGTCTTAAGGAAGGCAGGGATAGTGAGGGGCGAAAAGAGGGGATACTGGACGCACTATACGGTCAACAGGGATATACTCGAGGAGGCAGCAAGGGGGTTAAACCTCTTGAGTAAAAAGCCTTTAAACCCCACAGGAGTCTGTATAAGAAAAGTAGCAGAAAAAGAAGGGAGGTGTAATGATATGTGTGAGGCATGCTGTATGCATCCTGTGGAATTAAAAGGAAAACCAGAAGATTGTAGCCCAGAGCAGATAAAAAAGTGCCATGGAGATGTAGTGACGCATCCCTGTGAGGAGAAAGAGGAGAAGGACAATAAATGAATATCCTTGAGGTTTATGACCTCACAAAGTTTTACGGGGATTTTAAGGCTGTTTGTGGAATCACTTTTACAGTAAAAAAAGGCGAGGTCTTCGGGCTTTTAGGCCCAAACGGTGCTGGTAAGACCACAACGATAAACATGCTTACAGGCCTTGCCCTTCCCACACAAGGAAGGGTCGTATATTCAGGCACAGACTATACCCACAATATAAAGAAGGCACAGCATCTCATGGGTGTCGTGCCTGATGAAAGTAATCTCTATCCTGAGCTCACAGGCCTTGAAAACCTCTGCTTCTGCGGCGCCTTATACGGATTAAAAAAAGCAGAAAGACGGGCGAAGGCAGAATTCCTCTTTGAGCAATTTGGCCTTAAAGATGCAAAGGACAAGAAATTTTCCGCATACTCACGGGGTATGAAAAGAAGGCTAACCATTGCAGCAGGAATAATACATGATCCACCTATTTTATTCCTTGATGAACCCACAACGGGAATAGATGTGGCATCAGCAAGACAGATACGTAACATACTAAAAGACATGAATAAAAAAGGAACCACCATATTCCTTACCACCCACTACATAGAGGAGGCAGAAAGGCTGTGTGATCGTGTGGCATTTATCGTAGAAGGAAAAATCATAGAGGTTGATTATGTGGATGAACTCATTCATCCTGTAAAGGATAGAAACATACTGATTCTGACCATATCTGGGGTGTCAGACGGATTAGAAGAGAAGCTTTCTTCTATCCTACCTGGCTTTAGTTGCAAAAGGTTATCCGATAGTGATATTCGCATTGAATCAGACCGTGCTTTCAGGACAGGTCATATCATCCGTATCATGGAGGAGGCAGGTATTGATGTTATGGAGGCAAAAAGGATGCGTGCTACACTTGAGGATGTGTTTGTAGAGGTAACAGGTATTGAGGCTCAAGAAATGAAAAAGGAGAAGGAAAAGAAGGCACAAGAAGGATGAACAACTTAATTGCCTTTTTTGCCATATTTTTAAAGGACATAAAGACCTACTACCTAAAACCTCCCAATATAAGCTGGGGTATCATCTTCCCCTTTGCATGGGCAGGCATGTTCTTTATAAGGACAGGCGGCAATATGATGGATGTTATGTCCATATTGCTAGGGATTATGGCCATCTCCATACTCTTTGGAACCACATCCATGCTTTCGGTAACTATCACCTTTGAGAAAAAAAGCAGAACCTTTGACAGAATCTTACTCTCACCCATACCACTCGGTCTTATTATGTTTGCAAAGACTTCAGGTGCCATCCTCTTTGGCATAGTCAATGCCTTTGTGCCTTATCTTGTAGCAGGTTTTTTTGTCAATCTTTCGCATATTCATTTATCCATTGTGATGGCTGCCATAGTCCTTATTTCCATTGCATCCACATTCATGGGGCTATTCATTGCCACATCAGTAAGTGAGGTCTTTGAGGCACAGACATTTTCCAATTTTTTTAGATTTCCCATGATATTCTTATGCGGATTGTTCTTCCCCATATCCAAACTACCCTTGTTTTTAAGACCCCTTTCTTATATAATGCCTCTCACCTATGGTGTGGACATCCTCCATGGTGCCATAAACCATTCGTCAGCCTTACCATATGCCTTTGATTTTGCCGTTCTTTTCTTATTCTGTGCTATACTGTTTTACATAAGTCTATATAACATCAAAAAACGCTGGGTCTTTTAAGATAAAAGGTTTGTCCCATGGCAGATATGATTCTTAGAGGGTATACAAAACAGATATTCAGGCCAAAATGCAATCCGAACTTTGAATCGGTCCATTGCATTGCAAGACTAAATGAGGACATATCAGAGGTATTGCCGTATCTGAACACCTTACTCGATGGGGTCGAGTATTTTTCTGACCCACCAGAGGTGATGTTTCATCATTATGGCAAGATCATAAAGGTTGGGGCAAAAGAGATTGCCATAAACGCACTTGAGGATGAAGAAGAGGCAGAACGTATACTTATCTGGTTAAAAGACCAGATAAACGAGGCTTGGGCAAACCGTACAAATATCGTGCCTCGCTATGAGGGCAGAAAAAAACCTAAACTCATAGAGATAATTAAGCTTCTCCCTAAGACAAATTGTAAAAAATGTGGAAGGCTTACCTGTACGGTCTTTGCCATCCATATGTTAGAAGGAGTGGTCGGACCGGAAGACTGCTCTGAATTAGATGAAGAAAACCGTAAAAAGCTGACTACTTACCTTTCTCAATTCGGCTATATATAACAAATCTGCCATTTTCAATAATTCTACGAGCAACACCCACCACATGCAGGTGGAAGACTTGATTTTATCATAAAACCATCACCATTGGGGGAATTAACAAAGTCTATATATATGGGCTTTACCCTTTCAAAAAGGTCTTTATCTATAATAAAGGTTATCCTCCCATCAACAAACTTCATATCCCTTTCCTTCGGTTCATCCAGAACCATCCCCAGGGCAATGTTGCCTCAGGCCTCCTGTTCTAGAATCCTTATCGTAATAGGACACTGGTGTGGGCCCATTATATCCTGTATCATGGCTTTTGCCTTTTCAGTTGCCTCAAACATTATGACCTTCCTCCTGTCTATATTTTTCTTATATTCATTATATTAATTTTTGTTCTTTTCCAATACGATGCATTATTTTATAGTCAATATATCAGCCGTTCTACCAAAAAACCAGCTGCAACGGCAACAAAGAAAACGTTTATAGCAAAGGCGAGAACGAGTTTTTTCTTGAACATGGAACCGAGGATTATCAATTCTGGAATGGACGCTCCTGCCCCGCCTATTATTAAAGCGATGACTGTACCTAATCCCATGCCTTTTCCTACAAGGGCTGCACTGATGGGGATAATAGTCTCAGCCCTTATATACATTGGAACACCTATAAGCGCTGCAATAGGGATGGACCACGAATTGCCCGGCCCTGCAAGTCTCACCACAAGATCCTGTGGGAAGAATCCGTATATGAAAGCCCCTATGCCTGCGCCGAGTATGAGGTACCAGAAGACGCCTTTGAAAGTATCCACCGCTGAAAGCGATGACCGCTTCATTTTTTCCTTAAATTGTAACGCAGTGGAATGCAAATTTTCATCAAAGTTCATTGAGCAACAAAAACTTTGCCCAGTTTTCTTTGGGTCAGGTTTTGATTCTGTGTCGCAGCATCCTCCAGAAGTCTGAATGATAGGAAACGTGATAAGATGCTGAGACGTTCCCGACGAACAACAAGCTACTTCAGCCTGAATATTCATAGCTACCGATTCTGCCTTTTTGTTTTCCCCGCAGCACGAGGAAGTCTGAAAACTCATAAGAGGCTTGACCTGATTTTCCATGCCTAATTTAGACAGAATAGCCGCCAACATCATAGATCCTAAAAACGTTGCAGCTATATAGATGACCGTTACTTTAAAGCCAAACAATGACAGCAACATAGCAATAATGATAGGGTTAAGAACAGGTGAGGCAAAAAGGAATGACATCACAGGGCCGAAAGGGACACCCCCTTTGAGCAGGCCGGCAGTTATAGGGACAGTGGAGCAGGAACAAAAAGGGGTCAGAGCACCAAGGCCAGAGCCCAGCAGGTACTGAATCCAGGTAAATCTGTTTGATAGGAAATCCCTTATGCGCGACGGGGGTAGATACTCCATCAATATCCCCACAAAAAAGGAAACAGCTACAAAAATAAACACAAGCTCACCGGCAATTATCAGAAAAAACTTGCCTGCAGTAATAAAGTTATTCATTTCGAACATCAATTATCTCTCCAGAAATATATTGCATTCGCCACATTCAGTAATATTTTTATATCTTCAATTAAGAAATGCCTTCGTTTTCAATTGCCTTATAGATATATGGAATCGTTGAACGCCACGCCTCAAGTGCCACTTCATACGCTTTAATCCCTAAAGGTGTTAAGGTATAGACACGTCTTTTCTGTGCACCCTTTAATTGTTTATCTTCCTTGACTTCTGCATAGCCGAGGCTTGTCAGTTCTTTGAGTATCGGGTAAATAGTGCCAAACGTGGGCACACAACAACCGCAGGTAATAGATTCAAGCTCTTTTAAAATTCCATACCCATGATTTGGCCCTTTCATTAGAACCTTCAAGACAAGAAGCTTTGTGAAACCAATATTGACCAATGACTTCCAGTAATCAGGATCGGTGAGTCCAACGGAGTACCTGTTTTTCATATACAACCTACTTTTATATCAGTATTAATTATATAGATTATTATCATAATAATTTTATAGTGTCAAGACCAAAATGATGAATAGACAAAATCGTCGATAAACATCCATTTCCGGAAAGATTTGTCGAATCCTATCAAGTCTTTTTGTCACCCCACAAATAAAAAAAATGCAATACAAATATGCAAAAGGCTTATCAGAAAAGGCTTTACACAACATATATAAAATGCATAAAGAAAGGTTGAATGTATGGCATGAATATTGCTTTATTATACATTAAGGATCACACGATGCTAAAGAAAAGAAACATACTCTTTATTATCACAGCAGTTGTTCTCATTCCCGTTATACTTGGACTGACCCCTGTGAAATTCATTCAGAAGATAGGTAGTGGTTGTCCTTTAAATCACGGTAAGGTTGCCTTAGGCCCCTGCATATACCATTCCGTGACATCACAATACTCTATGGAATGCGATACATACCATACAGCTCTATTACAATTAAATTCAGTTATTCTTCAAGCATTTTCTAACTTACATAAAGTTGCATACTATTTTGAAGTAACAGAAGATTCAAAACCTTCTAAAAAAGCCCCACCCCTTCGCTGTTAATCTTATTAATTTAATCCAATCAAATTAAGGCCTTACAGGTGTGCTTAAAACCCTGTGAAGTAAATCTAAAACGAAAGGAGGTAATAACATGAAAAAGAATATTCTTATCGGTATAGTTGTGGTATTCGCACTGGCTCTCGTTGCAGTGGTAGCAATGGCAGGTCCGGATACGGTTGTGGCGCAGGCTATGGCCCAGGACACGGCAATCACCCTATCTCTAATCTGACACCTGAACAACAGGCACAGTTAACAGTTTACGGCTACGGCAGTGGTTACGGCAAGGGCAGGTTGGGTGGACACATGGGTTGCTGGTAAAAAAAACAAAGAAGGGAAAGCATACATACATGGAAACAATAGAGTCAAAAAAGGAAAGGTCAGAGATAATTTGCAGTATTCTTGCTATGCCTGTGAGGCAATGGTTATTTATTCTGATTGTTGTTTTGCTTTTCTTTTGCTTTTGCATGGTTGTTTTTGACGGCGAACCTGTTCCTCGTGGTTGTAGTATAGAGGAAAATAGATTGCTCGTTGAACTTAATCTTTCAAGGGAGCAATGTGAATGTATCCGTTACCTGAATGATGAATTTCGTAAAGATCCGACATCGCTACGAAGCAAGATTATCAAGAAGCAAATTATGTTGCATGACTTTCATTATGACCCGAAGGCTCACCCGCAGGCCATACAAAGCAATGAACATAAATTAAATTTGCTTGAAGGGGAATTTGCAAGAAAATTGCGGCAGACTGAATCGAGACAAAAAAGATATTTAACCCTTATGGATTTTCATCCCGAGGTTATGGAATAAGGAAAAGGTATCAGGCAATAGTTGTATTATAGCGCTGATTTATTGACATATTTGAGATAAGGGAACATAATAGAAAAAATGCAGGCTCACAAACCAAATAAAGAAAGGAGATACAATGAAAAAACTATTTGTTTTGATTGTGGCAGTTTCAATCATAACCCTTGGCTTGACCGCTGAGTCTTTTGCACAGAAGGGTGCATTTAAATGGCGGGGAAGCGGTGGTTGGGGACCAGGAACACCATACAACAGGATGTATGACCCAACAAAGGTAGAGACAGTATCCGGAACGGTTGAGGCAGTAACCCAGATAATACCCATGAAGGGTATGTATGCTGCTGCGGCAGTGGTTTTAAAAACTGATAAAGAAACTATACATGTGCATCTGGGTCCAGAATGGTACATTGGACGGCTCGATACAAAGATTGTAAAAGGTGACACGATCGAGGTAAAGGGTGCACGGGTGATGTTTGCCGACAAACCTGCAATCATCGCAGCAGAAGTTAAAAAAGGAGACAGTATCCTTGTCTTGAGAGACAGCGCAGGAATACCGGTGTGGTCAGGATGGCGTAGGTAATGGAAAGATGTCAAGCCCCGTTTTTGTGAGCCTGGGCGGGGCTTTTCCTCCGTATTAGCCAGAAGGACCCCTTAATATTGTCCTAAACACCTGCGGTCACACTAATCGCCAATGTAGACGATAAGAGCTTTTCACTGATGCCCAAGGTGGTATATACGGGTGTAACAAACCTCGAATTTCGGTTAAGGGAGGCCCGATTGTCGGTATTCGTAGCAGCGAATATGGTAAAAAACAAAACGATTACCGTATAGATTTAAGGATAAGGTATTATTTTTAACAACCCTCTTTACAAAAACGAAGAAGCCTAAACAATTCCTCTTTCTTTGCTGTTCCAAATTCTACTGCCTCATAAGGATTTCTTCCCATTTTTTTTACTGTTTCAAGCGCTTCCTCAATAGAAAATCCCCGGCCATAGACAAGCCATGCGGCATGAATAAAACCTGTCCTTCCTCTTCCTCCTGCACAGTGAACCACAACAGGTTCACTTTTAAAGTCCGATTCTTTTAAGAAAAGAAGAATCTGTTTTAATTTATCTTTGCTACAGAGGTGATAATCTTCAACAGGCACATGGAGCATATGCCCCTCACCAAATTCCCTTCTGTATATCTCCAACAAATCCACCAGGTAGTATCCGAGCTGGCTTTGGGCAATAAGACAGCACACTCGGAGAATGCCCCTATCCTTCATAAATGATACCCACCGTTTTACCACTGTTTCAGGTATTGACCGTGCACCATAACCTGGCATATGGGCACCAAACACGATCTGTTCTTCTCTGCATGCAGGACCAAATGTTAGTTCAAGGGGTTTTCTTATGGAGTGTGCAAATTCTTTTAATTCTTCTTGTTCAAAATGGTTGTTGCCCATGAGTGTTCTATATGCCCCTTCTACAGCATCCTCCACATGGAGAAAGGCTTGATTTTAGTTGAAAGCCTGAACCATTGACAGACTCGATATAATTAATCTTTATGGGTTTGACATCGTCAAAAAGTTTTTTAATAATAACAAAAATTATTCTCTGCTCAGTAAATGTTATATCATTTTGTTGTAGCTCATCCAGAGCCATGCTCCGAGTAGGACCGTTTCAGCCTTCCTGCATGAGTATTCTGACTTTGTTAGGTCCTTGTTGCTTCTCAAGAATGTTTTTTATCATACTTCCTGCTTTTTAGTCACTTCAAACATAGCATCTCCGTTTCAATTTTTTTAGGTCTCTCACAGGGAAACCTTCTTTATTGTTCTGATAATGCATGAAGTTGGTTCGTTCTATGTACATTGTTTTTTCTGGCTTGCAATGAATTCTTCGTATATTTTCATAACAAAGTAAGCATATTCTTTTCTGGCACGCTCTGAAAAGGGAATATAATTCTTATAATGCTCTTCTATAGTTCTTGTGAAGGCCTCTAAAGTCTCTTTGTTTACCTCTTTTCCTTGGGTATAGAAATCTGCCATGATTTCTCAGTTTCTATTATCCTTTGGATCACACATTACATAGCACACCCCTACTGGTGTTTCAACAGCATAGGGGAAATATTTTCGCTTTATCCACAGGGAGAGATGAACAAGATTGATAAGCACAGGGACCTCAACAAGGGGTCCAATGACAGCGGCAAAAGCCTCGCCTGAATTAATGCCAAAGACTGCAACAGCAACAGCTATGGCAAGCTCAAAATTGTTAGATGCCGCAGTAAAAGACAGCGTTGCTGCCTGACCATAATGGGCACCTGCCTTTGCACTCATATAAAAGGAAACAATAAACATAACCACAAAGTATATGAGAAGCGGTATGGCAATACGCACCACATCAAGGGGAATCTTTACGATATACTCACCTTTTAGTGAGAACATAACAAGGATGGTAAAAAGCAGTGCAATGAGTGTAATAGGACTTATTTTGGGGATAAACCTCTCATGATACCATTTTTTATCCTTTAATTTTATAAGGGTAAAGCGTGTGATAATGCCTGCTATAAAAGGGATACCAAGATAAATAAAAACGCTTTCTGCAATCTGACTGATTGTGACATTGACCGCTGTTCCCTTAAGACCAATTATAGATGGGAGGACTGTAACAAAGATATACGCATACACTAAATAGAAGAGCACCTGAAACACAGAGTTGAATGCCACAAGGCCAGCACAATACTCTGTATCCCCCTTTGCCAGTTCGTTCCAGACAATGACCATGGCAATGCAGCGGGCAAGACCAATCATGATAAGTCCATACATATATTCTGGATAACCCCTCAAGAAAACGACAGCAAGGATAAACATGAGTACGGGCCCTACAACCCAGTTCTGGACAAGGGATAATATAAGGACACGCCAGTTTTTAAAGACCTCCCCCATCTCTTCGTATCTTACCTTGGCAAGGGGAGGATACATCATAAGGATTAAGCCAATGGCTATGGGTATGTTTGTTGTTCCTGCTTGGAATATATTCCAGAAGTCAACAACCCCGGGAAATGCATAACCCCAGCCCACACCGACGAACATGGCAAGGAATATCCACAATGTAAGAAATCTATCGAGAAAAGATAACCTTTTACTTATCTGTTCTTTTGCCATGATTTTTATCCTCCTTGGTTATGGCACTGTCTTCTCCACATCTATCCTTTTTCTTCTTCTCCTCTTCCATCTTCTTTAGATCTTCTTCAAACAGGGGGTTATGGGTGAGCTGCGTCTTTATAAGATCAAGTTGAGCCTGAAAGACCCCATCCATTGGTTCTTTCAATGCATAGTGCATCCACTTACCGACCCTTCTGCCTTTTATTAACCCCGAATTTTTTAGATAGGCAAGATGCCTGGATACCTTGGACTGAGGTTCATTAAAGATCGCCATTAAATCACACACACAGAGCTCACCGTGCATAAGAAGCATAAGAATCCTGAGCCTCATCTCCTCTGAAAGTGCCTTAAAAAGCTGGGTCATCTGTTCCATTTTGCACCGTAAAAATTATATTTTCATATTCGTTTATACGGATATGATATTTTATCCTAAGTAGATTTTCTGTGTCAAGGATAAAAAATCCACTTCGCAGGTGGAATTAGCAATTGATATGAATTTTTAATTTTTTATTTTACATGCAAAAACTATGTCGATAGAATAACTTAGAAACGTCTGAAATGGAAAAGGACATACCAAAAACTATAAGATACAGATGGCATATATTCTGGATACTTTCCATCCAGTATCTTTTTGTGTATTTTCACAGGGTATGTCCTGCTGTTGTGGCAAGTGATCTTATGAAATCTTTCAATTTATCCGGTACTTCATTAGGCATACTTGCCTCTGTCTATTTTTATTCATACGGTGTTATGCAGATTCCGGTAGGAATACTATCTGACCGATGGGGGCCAAAAAAGGTAATAACACTCTTTAGTCTTGTAGCTGCATGTGGTTCTATTATGTTTGGTATTTCTCATCATTTTAATATGGCTATTATATCCCGTATTTTTGTAGGTCTTGGTGTATCTGCTATTTTTATTGGAACTATGAAGCTCCTTTCCCATTGGTTCAAAAGTATTGAATATGCCCGTATATCAGGAACATTAATGTCTATTGGGGGTGTTGGATGGCTCCTTGCTACAACGCCACTCGCCATTGCTGCCCAAACTTTTGGTTGGCGAGGGTCTTTTATTATAGTAGGAATTATATCACTTTTCCTTGTTGCCATTACCTGGTGGGTTGTGGCTGATACCCCTTCAAAAAAAGGTCTTCCTGAAATAGTAGAACAATCCAATACTGGGACAAAATTAACTGCTGGAGGATTAAAAAATATCACTTCCATATTTAAAGAAAGACATTTCTGGGCAATAGCGATCTGGTTTATAATGAGGGGAGGTGCTTTATTTGGTTTTTTTGGTCTATGGGCAGGGCCATATCTTATGGATATTTATAATCTCTCTTATTATGAATCTGGGAATATCCTTTCAATGGTGGCGTTTGCCATGATTTTTTTAAGCCCAGTTCTTGGCTACCTATCTGATAAAATATTATCTAGTAGAAAAAAGATTCTTGTTGGGACATCGATTATCAATGTTTTATGCTGGATTGTAATGTTATTGTATTTTGATAGACTTTCTATTATTGGTCTTTATATCTTATTTTTCTTTATGGGTATTACAATAAGTTCTGTAGGCACTATAGCAATAATTGCAACTAAGGAATATTTTCCGACCGAGATTGCAGGGACATCAATGGGTGCCATGAATATATTTCCTTTTTTAGGTGGATTGGCCTTTCAGCCCCTTTTAGGGTACATTCTTGATAAATCAGGCAAGATTAATGATTCCTATTTGCCTTTAGGGTACAGGTCAATTATATGTCTGCTTTTTTTTACAAGTGTCCTTGCACTTATAAGCATTCTGTTTTCCAGGGACACAATGAAAAAATATAATACATAATTTCTACTGCCTATTTAAAGCCTTTAAGTTTTATATCCAGCTTTGGCATAGTTTGATTCTTCTATTTTTGTTTGTAATTAAGAGCTTTATTTAGGTAATCTTCAATTTTTTTATCCCAGCAAGTTGTTTCTCTTAACCCCTGCTTTATAGTCTCCAAATATTTTTCACTGGGTTTGTTTAATTCATTTGTCCAGCAACCTGTAATGGTTTTAATTTCCAATCCATCTTTTTCGCCTATAAGTATGATTTTATTGTACCAGCCCTTTCCTTCTTGGTCATGTATATCTTCGAACTGACTCTGGCTTACTTTCCACAGCCTGACCACTGCATGATAATCAGGATTTGGTTCTTCTTCACAACTTAAAAAAGCAACACCACCGTTATTCCACCTTGATGAATGTTTAGCAAAATATAATCTATAGGGCACATATTGCCATCCAAGGTCTTCTGGCGGGGTTTTATCAATGCATCCTTTATAATCTTTATTTTGAAATTTACCTCCATTGATATAAACCATAAAGCGTTCTTTAAGAAGATTTGAACCATAGGCAGCATAAATTACCATGCCATCTCCTTCCTTTTACAACTTCTATTTTGGTAAAATAGAGCCAACCCTTGACCGCCTATTTCCCCTTTACTGTTATGGATAAATACTTTTAAATCTACCTTTTGGTTTAAATATACGCAAACTACACATACATATTAATCAACTCATATAGATTAACCATTATGTGAAAGATAGGGTCAATATAATTTGTTAAATGTCAAGGGTTGACATTGATTCTGATTTTACGCTGTTTCCCTTGCCAGCTTTCTACACCTCGTAAGTGTAATCGTTGTAGGCTATAAATACAAAAAATAGTAATATTTTATGGATTACAGGTCCAAAAATATTTACACATTGCAGGATTACACGTATAATAAGACTATGATAAAGAGACACATCTATGACAGAATAGATAAATTCACCAATAATTACAATGTCTTAATTATATGTAGTCCATGGGAGGTTGGTAAAACAACGCTGGTCAAAGAGTATATAGCCGGAAGCCCTGCAAAATCAAAATTTGAGACTGGAGACGATATAAGAATTAAAGAGGTGTTCTCTTCTAAAAAGATATTAGAAAAGTTTTTTTCTCAAGCAATGAATTGTTGGTTATAGATGAGGCTCAAAGGATTAATAATTTGGGGATTAGGATAAAAATTGCCATTAACAATTTGAAAAAATGTGAAATTTATACTCATCGGTTCATCATCTTTTAGTTTGAAATAGGGTGGTTTATAAACATTGAAGATAAATTAAGGAGGCCTATTTAAGATGAAAATAGCATTGATTACAGGTATTACAGGCCAGGATGGAAGCTACCTTGCCGAGTATCTTCTCTCAAAAGGCTATGAGGTTCACGGCCTAATAAGGCGGGCAAGCACATTTAATACTGGACGCATAGATCATATATACACAGACCCACATAATCCCAATGCAAAACTCTTCCTCCACTATGGTGATTTATCTGATGCAGGCCAGCTTACAAATCTCATATACAATATAAACCCCAGCGAGGTCTACCATTTAGGTGCCCAAAGCCATGTCCGCGTAAGCTTTGATATGCCTGAATACACAGGTGATATAACAGCACTGGGGACTACAAGGCTGCTTGAGGCCATCCGCAGAAGCGGCATCAAAACCCGATTCTACCAGGCATCATCCTCAGAGATGTTCGGCGCATCTGCCCCTCCCCAGAACGAGAAGACCCCTTTTTATCCAAGAAGCCCCTATGGTGCTGCCAAGGTTTATGCATACTGGATGACTGTGAACTACAGAGAGGCATATGACCTATTTGCAGTAAATGGTATCCTATTCAACCATGAATCTCCCCGTCGTGGTGAGACATTTGTAACGAGAAAGATTACCCGGGCTGTGGCCAGCATTCTAAAAGGAAACCAGAAAAAACTCTACTTGGGCAACTTGAATGCAAAACGTGACTGGGGATTTGCCCCAGAATATGTGGAGATGATGCACCTTATGCTTGAGCAGGATTCACCTGATGACTATGTGGTGGGCACAGGCGAGAGTCATACTGTAAGGGAATTTGTAGAGATAGCCTTCCGGTATGTGGGGATAGAGGTTGAATGGAGAGGAGATGGTGTTTCTGAAAAGGGTATAATAAAGTCCTGTTCAAGGTTCAATGTTCAATGTTCTACGTTAGAAAAGGACGAACAAAACAAATCCCTGGATCTTGAACATAGAACTTTGAACCCAGGCGATGTGATTATCGAGATAGATCCCCGATATTTTCGTCCAACAGAGGTGGAATATCTGCAGGCAGATATTACAAAGGCAAAAGAAAGGTTAAACTGGCAGCCCCGCACAACCTTTGAAGAGCTTGCCAAGATAATGGTCGATTATGATATGAAGCTAATCGGTCTTGAACCCCCTGGTGAAGGCATTAAAATATGTCAGGATAAGGGTTTTTGCTATACCAATCACCAGCTTAGTTTTTCAACTGCCAGTGAGGGTGATTGAGATGGAAAAAGAAAGTAAAATATCGGTGTTAGGTGCCACAGGTCTTGTAGGGGGTGCAATACTGCGCAATCTCATAGATAAAGGATACAAAGATATAATTGCTACCTATAACAAAACTACACCTCCCCAATTAAAAGGCGTAAAATTCGTGCAGGTGAACCTCACAAGACAAAATGATACAGAGGAATTCTTTAATGCATTTAAACCTGAATATGTCTTTCTTGCTGCAGCAAGGGTAGGGGGCATCCTTGCCAATAACACATATAAGGCCCAGTTCATTTATGAAAATATGGCCATTGCCTTAAATGTCATAGATGCTGCCTTTAGGTATAGGGCAAAGAAGCTTCTCAATTTAGGTTCGTCTTGTATTTATCCAAAATTTGCACCACAGCCCATGAAAGAAGAGCACCTCCTCACCGGTCTACTTGAGCCTACCAATGAACCCTATGCCATAGCAAAGATCTCTGCTATCAAGCTCTGTCGCTATTACAACGAGCAGTATGGCACAAACTTCATCTCTTCCATGCCCACAAATCTCTACGGCCCAGGGGATAACTTTAATCTTGAGACATCTCACGTTTTACCAGCACTTATTAGAAAGTTCCACCTTGCAAGGCTACTGGAACTAAAAGATATGGAAGGCATAAAAAAGGACCTTCAAATATACCCGATCGGCTTTGGTTTAGATAATAAGATAGACTTTAATAAACCCGACACTGTATTAGAGGCCCTCTCCACAGTAGGTATCACTATCAATGATAACGTTAAATCTCGAACCCCCAACCTCGAACATAGAACCTCGAACGTTGAACTAAAAATCTGGGGCACAGGTGAGGTCTTTCGTGAATTCCTCTATGTAGATGATTTGGCCCAGGCGTGCATTTATCTGATGGAGAATGTAGATGCCTGGGATCTATCACCCTCTCATCCATATAATCTCGAACATGGAACGAAAAAACGTGAACAACTAAACCTACCTGACTATTTTGTAAATATTGGAACCGGTGAAGATATTAAGATCAAGGAATTGGCCACTCTAATAAAAGGTATAGTTGGCTTTCAAGGTAATGTTTTATATGACACATCAAAACCCGATGGCACACCAAAAAAGCTACTCGATGTAAGTAAGATTAAGAAACTGGGCTGGCAGCCAAAAATAGCCCTTAAAGAGGGAATAAAAAAGGTGTATAAATCTTATGTTCGAGGTTCAATGTTTCAAGCCTAAAGACACCTGTCTATACTTTGCTCTTTTTCCAAAAAAGGTGATTTAAATCATTGCGTTTTTTTATATAGTATTTACATTAGATATAGCTTTAAAAAAAATATAAAATATATAAAACGAAAGGAAATGAACATGAATTTAAAAACACTTTATACTGAAAATATAAAAAATTTTTTAAAGTTGTTGTTGATGGGTCTCTGTATGACAGTATTTTTATTTTCCCAGGTCTTTTCTCAACAAAAAGATGAACAAAAAAAAGACCCACCCCCACCTCTATTAAGTGTAGAATTGCCAAAAGATGCTGAGGGATTTTTCAAAGATGCCGAGAGAATTTTAGAGAATGATTTAGCTGGCGCCATTCGTCTTTATGAAATGGGACTTATTTTAAAACCAGATGCATGGGATAAAAGAAAAAGGCTTGCCTCACTTTATGAAAAACAAAATCAGTTAGGCCTTGCCATATCTGAATATGAGACTATTAATAAGACAACAGGTTCAAAGGAGAGTTTTTTAGACCTGATAAGGTCAATGGAAAAGGCAAATTTTATTAAAGCCGCTGCAGATAATGCAGCAAACGCATTTAAAAAATATCCCGATGAACCAGTATTTCTCTATCTTTCAGGTGAATTGTTCTATAAATCTGGAGAATTAAATCAAGCCTTAAAGGCTTTACAGGAGTTCATAAGACTAAAACCTACAGAAGGTAAGGCTTTCTTTATAATAGGTTCTATCTATGAAAAATTAAATAAACCTAAAGATGCATTACTTAACTATATTCGTGCCGGTGAGCTAATAAAAGATGACAGAGATATTAACGATGCTATAAAAAGATTCCAGGCAAAGACCTTTAATATATCAGATCTTTCTATTTTTATACCTGATGGTTGGATAAGAGATAAGGATAGACTTTTAAGTATGGATGGTAGTCAATCTATTAATTTTTATGTAGACACAAAAGGAGACCCTGAAAAAATTGCTATAAAATATGCTAAGAATGTTATGCTATATGGCCTTTTTACAGATGAAGCACTAAAGTCATACGAAGAACTTAGAAAAAATTTAAAAAAAGACACTCCCCAAATACCAATACCTTTTATCCGTGCCAGAAATATAGAAGGCAAAAATTCTGCAAAGATGGTATCTATCTCAACAGGGGAGATAGCTCATACAAATATAGAATCTTCGGTGGCAATCTCAATGCTTTATAAAGATAAGGTCTATACAATAGCATGGAAAGCCGAGGATATTGCAGAAAAGGGTGAAAAGATACTAATTGAACTTTTTGAGCAGGCAGTGTGGTTGCCTTAGATAAAATGAAAGGAGTCAAAATTAATGAAAGTATTTACATTTTATAAAAATTTAAAAGGTGGCAAAAGTTGCCTTTTTTTTAAGGTTCTTTTTAAGTTTTTTCTTTTAGTTTTATTATTTTTTACATGTCCATCCTATGTATTAGCCCAAAGTGTTTCATATGAGGACTATAAAGAGGCATACACTAGGATATAGAATCTTTCTAATGAGATTAGAATGAATGAGGGTGCGGTAGGCCAGGCTCTTTCTGAGGCCATGCAGGCAAAATATGGAGAACTTAATAGATGGCAGGCCCTGGATGACAAAATGGCTGGACTTGGCATGTCAATTGAGAGAAACCTCCCTGAGATTTCAAGAAATCTTGTTATTGTCAGGGCATTTGACCCAGATTTCAATAATCCCTATGTAGCCCTCGGTAGGACCTTTGAAGGTCATTTAAATATGGCTAAAAATAAGAAAAAAGAATTACTCGATATGGCTAAAGGTGAAAACGAAAAACTCAACAAAATTAACAAAATGATTTCAAACGTAGATAAGGAACTATTAAATGCAGCAAAAGGGCTTATAGGTGCTACATTAGAAGGCTTTCTCCCTGACGAGATATCCCTTGTAGGTGAGGCATCTGTTATTGTCCTTGGTGCTTATTTTGGACCTCCTGGCATCGTAGCTGCAGGTATTGCATGGGGTGCAGCAGGAACTTTTAATGCAATGATAAACCTCTATTATAACACTAAAGGAGCAGCAGACCAGACAAAGGTATTAAGTGAAATGAAGCAAGGACTTTTAAAACAAAAGAGTAATTTGGAGAAAAATATAGAAACACTTATGAGTGGTGCAAGAGAGATGGAGGAGATTGAAAAGATTTTAGAAAAGCACGAGAAAAAAATGAATGAATATAAAGAAAAGATAAAGGCTGCTATAAATGGCTGGAACGAGCAATCTAAGGCGGCCTTTGAAAACAAAAAGAAGAAGATTGAAGAAGAGATAAAAAAAAGCTTATCAGAAAAAAAATACGGAAGTGAAGTCGGTCTATGCAATGGAAATAAGGTAACCCTTTCTCCGAGTGCCTATGAGGGAGAAGTTAATTCTATGGTATCTCAACTGGAATCATACACCCGTTCTGTGGAAGACGGTGGAGACCCTGATAATTTTTATTCCTTTATTGTAGATTGGCATAATAAAATGAGCGATGAATATAAAAAAAGATATGATGATTATAAAAATAAATTAGATTCATATAATAATACTTCATATTCCTGTTCTCGTTCAGCTGGTGAATGGTGGGATGAAGGATGGTGGAAAAGGTACTGTAGTTGTGTTATCTCTTCTCAAACAACATATGCAAATTCATATATAGAACTAACAAAAACAACATCCATATACTATAATGTATCAAAAGTTTTTTATTATTTTGAAGATAGAGTAAAAAACGCTATTAGAGCAAGAACAAAGGAATTTTTCAATGCATGGGGATTATGGGAAACCAAATTCAGAGATGCTAATACAAAAGTATACAATGTAATAGATGATGTGCCTTATTATGTAGAACATTGGAAGCAACGCTCTGAAAAACTTGATGACGAGATAAAGCATGCCTTAGACTGGGGTGGAAATATTGTTGATATCAGAAATGGTCTTTTAGCCACCGCACAACAGTTAAAAGACATTGACAAAAAAGTAAAAGAGGCATCTAAGAGATATGATGAGATAAACACCGAGCGAATGCTCATATCCAACCAGGCTCAGTCTGAACTTACAAGTATGCTAAACAAATGGGGGAGATTAATAGGATATTATTGTAATTTAAACTTACCATGGTTAGGCGAAAGGGCTGAATTTGTTTCCTACGCAAAGGATGTAGAAAAAGGTATAGCCCACTACTCTGAAAGGATAAAAAATGAATTTAAAGTGATTGAACCTGAACATCTCGTTAAAGCGAGAAAAACAGACTTTATCAGCATTGCATCTATATATGAAAATAAGGCAAAGGAGCTTGAGTTTTATGTAGACTGGATAAATACATATCGCCATAGACTTGCCGGCGCAGTAGACATCTTGAATCGGATAAGCCATGAGACAACGAAGGAGAGTTTTTATGCAACAAGAGATAAGGATAAACTAAAAAATGAATTAGCTGGTCCACCCTGGTCATCAATTGCCCAAGAGATCGATAAATTTATATCCAAAGAGGATTTTTCACAACTTCCATGGGCACGATTTAATCCTTATGAAGAGCTAAATTTATGGCAGAAAATCTATGCAGCACAACAAATACTTATCTCAAAGCTTGAAAAAAATGCCCGCTATTATATACAGATTCGTTCAAGTGGAGGATTTCAGCCTGTTTCTGACCAGATAATCAGACCATTAGAAGATAATTGGAAAAGGTTAAGACAACTATGTGAACGTTATGATAATCTTGCAAAACCTGAAAGGGAGGCATTAATGAAAACACCAGAAGAGATAAGTAAGGCAGCACAGCTTGTAATTGAAACCTATTCTAAGATGCCATCACTTTCTAAAGACATAATAGCCCGTGAACACTATCGGTTCAGTCAAGCCTATTCTTGGCTTGGGACCTATATCGGAAATAAACTGGAGGCCCTAAAGCCTGCACTTTTACCGCCTACAAACTCTGTTGCAGTCCAGCTTGACAACCTGTTACTCAATTATTCTGCATTGTATGATAAATGGAAAAAGGATCAAGAAGAGGCACAAAGAAGGATGGAAGAGGAACGTCGTAAATTTGAAGAAGAACAAAAGAGAAGGGAAGAGGAAGAGAAAAGACAGGCCGAGCGTTCAATAGATAGTATTAAGGCATTATATACAAATTTTAAAAACGCCTATGAATCAAAAAACGACGCCCTTGTAGTAAGCTTTCTCAGCAAAAACTGGCAGGCAACGGATGGCACTACCATCTCAGATATCCAGAAAAATCTAAGGAATACATTTCGTGTTTTCGATGAAGTAAGATGGGTTATCCAGAATCTAAACATACAGCCCCAGGGTTCAAATATATACCAGGTAACCTATGACCTCACGATTACAGGGAGGATTTACAAGAGAAACTTAAAACACGAAGAGAAATCTACTGTAACGGAAAGGGTAATCTTAGATAACAAAGGTAAGGCGTATATAGATTCTACACTTGGAGGGAGGTTCTGGATAGTTAATTAAAACATTTATCCCGACTTTGACAAAATCTTTAAAAAATACCCTTATTTTTATTATAAAACCCAATAAATTCAATGTTTCTACTTTTAATTTTTTTATTTTGTAGTGGCAACCAAATTGTTTTAAATTGATCTTTCATTACTTTTTACTTGACTTTTTATAAGATTAGTGTAGTATTTAGGTATGTACGTTAAGATAACAAAATACAAATACCACCAATACGTTCA
>JAKORG010000034.1 GCA_029777945.1 Deltaproteobacteria bacterium
ACTGTGAAAAGACTGTGCTGGCCACCCCACAAATAACGTCAACCCGCGGTTTTCAGTAAGTTCTTTTTCAATATACCCAACCGGAGAGAGATAGTCAAGAGGCAGTGTAGATGATTGAAATTATACTTAACTTCTTCTGGCCATAACAGGGATATTTCTTCAAATTCCTGGCCTCTTCGGAGAAGGTAGCCACTTTCCATTGCTGCTCTGTGGCAATCTCGCTTTTGCCCCCTGAGGACTTCCCCTCTTTGCCATTCCCGAAATCAGTAATCAGGAATCCAAATGCTTTTACTGAGGGGTGTTTTCTCCCTCGGTTAGTTCTTTATCTTTTATTTTTTACCTACGTCGTAGACTGTCCGTTTTTTCTCCCTCCCCTCCGAGGGAGGGAGTGCCCGGGTTCCCTGCCAAACAATCGTTTGGTAGGGTGGGAAAGGGAGGGGGAAATTACTGAACAAAGAGACCTTGTGAGGGTTCATAAGGGGAAAAACATTTTCCCCTTATACTGGAAAATCTTTTCTTTCCAGTAGTTTTTTGCCTTTTAGCTTTTTGCTTTTCTTCTTTTGTCTTTTATTTTTTGTTTACGTCGTAGACTGTCTTTTATGTTTTTGTCTTTTTGGGGGTTATAAGGGGGCGTTGCCCCCTTATTGTCCACCCTCACCCTAACCCTCTCCCGTCAAGGGAGAGGGGAAAAGAAAGGAGACGATAAGGGGGAATTCTTTCCCCCTTATACTGGTGGATGTTTTTCCACCAGTAGGTTTTTATTCTTTTGTCTTTTATTTTTTGTTTACGTCGTAGACTGTCTTTTATGTTTTTGTCTTTTTGGGGGGTTATAAGGGGGAATCTTTTTCTCCCCCTTATTGCCGGGATCAGTTTCCCCCTATAGTCAGAAGCACCTCCTTTTTAATCTGCAACACGTGGAATAGGTGCTATAATTTTAATTGGTTGGGGATAAGATAAGTTTTTGCTGGCCGGGGGCGATAGCGGAGAAAGGTCGTAAGACCCCCTTTGGCTGGAGGATGTAAAATGAGCAAAACGAGAGAAATTATATTTTTAAAAGGGGTATATTGATTGATATGAAGCTTGATGATAACTTAAAGAATCAATTGATAGAGAGGCTCAAACCTCTAAATCCCGAAAAGGTGATCCTTTTTGGCAGTTATGCCTACGGAGAGCCATCAGAAGATAGTGATATTGATTTGATTGTAGTAACCAATGACGATATTATGCCGGGTAGTTTCGATGAAAAAATGGAGATTTACTTGAAGGTTTCCAATGTGCTTACAGATATACAGAGGAACATCCCTATTGACCTTATCGTGCATACAAAGCCAATGCATAGAAGATTTATAGAGCTTAATAGTATGTTTTACCGTGAAATAGCCGAGAAAGGAATTGTACTATATGAAAGAAATAACTAAGGAATGGCTGGAAAGGGCATATGATGATATTGAGACTATAGGTGAAATTATAGATAATCCTCGCCTGACAAGTATTGTGGCCCTTCATTCTCAACAGGCTATAGAGAAATCCCTGAAGGCAGTTATAGAAGAGTCCGAAATAGGAGCTATCAAAACTCATAATCTGGAAAAATTGTTTGCTACCGTGGACGATTTTATACAATTTGAGATTGATTGGGATTTAGTTAAGAAACTTGACGCACTATATACCGATGCTCGCTATCCGTCAGAATGGGGACTATTATCCTATGGTAAACCGACTGTGGAGGCTGCAAGATAATTTTACAGGCTGGCAATGGAAATATACGATGTGGTCAAGAATTTTTTGGGCTCATACCCTGATAACAAATAACCTGCAAAGGAGCACCTACCAGCGCTAAAATAGCCTCGCTGTAGCTGCCTACGTTGCCCCCAATAAGCCCTCATACCCGG
>JAKORG010000035.1 GCA_029777945.1 Deltaproteobacteria bacterium
GCTCGGTTCGCCTATGCGCCCGAGCGCGACTGATAAAAAATCGTTTTCCATGGCAAGCTGCCCTATCTTGGCATGGAGTTTATTGATGTCGGCTTCCTTATGAGAAGATTTGCCTTTGTCGAAGATTTCCGGTGCTCTTTCTAAAAGTACCTTCTTCCACTTGGTAATTTGGTTTACATGAACCTGAAACCTTTCTGATAACTCCACTAATGTCTGATCTCCTTTAATTGCTTCTAATGCTACTTTTGCCTTAAATGCTGCTCCATGGTTTCTTCTTGGTCTTTTGTCATTTGTCTGCTCCTTTCATTTGTTTATTATAGAGCAGCAAAACCACTTATGTCACTGTCTAAATTTATTGTACCATTTCTGAGATACAGGATAAAGAGAAACAGGTGGCATAGAAATGGAGAAAAAGGAATGGGCCAAAAAAATCTTAAACACAAATATTGATAATATCTCCTACCCAAAACGTGTCTGCATATCCTCTTTGTTCTATAAAGTAATCAGCGAATCCTTTTGTGGTGGATTTATCTGTCATTGAGAAGGTTTTTGAATTAAATATTCACCATTAAACCGTGTTATATCTAATTACATGACGCTTTTAGGTGGATGGCCGCGTAAAGGTCTTACTTTGGTGTCTATTAAATTCATCATAGGTCAAATTTATATGTTTAGAGATTTTTAAAGCCAGAAACGTTTTGTAAAAAGCACAAATACTGTATATATCTCAAGACGACCTGCAAGCATAAGGAAACAGAGAAACCACTTTCCCACCTTTGGTATATGAGCAAAATTTTCAACTGGCCCCACAGCACCTATACCGGGTCCAATATTTCCAAGGGTTGCTGCCACAGCACCTATGGATGTGTCTATATTTAGACCTATAAATGTCATTACCAGAACTCCTGCAACAAAAAGGAGTATATAAAGGGCTATAAAGGCAATAATATTAGCCACAATATCTTCAGATATAGCCTTGTCACCCACCTTCACAGGAAATACCCCTCTTGGATAAAAAAGTTTTTTTAATTGATTGCCTAAAAATTTAAAAAGCACACATATCCTGATATTTTTAATAGCCCCGCCTGTTGAGCTTGCACAGCCGCCTATAAACATAAGTAAAAGCAGCATAAACTGTGTAACAAATGGCCACTGCTCATAATTTTCTGTTATAAAACCTGTAGTTGTCACAATAGATACTGTTTGAAAAAGACAGCTCCTTATTAGAGCCTCAGATATCTCTTCACCATTTATAATTCGAATAATGGTAATTAGCAAAGTAGAGACAAGTATAACCCCTATAAAAAAACGAAACTCAGGGTTTTTTAAATATTTGTCTGGCGAACCCTTCAAGGCCCAATAATGGAGATTAAAGTTTACACCAGCAATAAACATAAATAAAATAATAACATACTGTATATACTGGGAAGGATATGCTGCTATGCTTGCATTTAAGGGTGCATAACCACCTGTTGCAAGGGTTCCAAATGTAATACACAATGCCTCAAAAAGACCTAAACCACCCAACATAAGCAATATGATCTGTAATGCTGTAAAAAAAAGGTAAACCATCCACAGCAACTTTGCAGTATCGCTTATTTTTGGAGCTATCTTATCTTTAGTTGGACCCGGTGCCTCAGCCTTAAAAAGCTGAAAACCACCAACACCGAGTAATGGAAGTATAGCTACAGCTAAAGCAATAACACCCATCCCGCCTAACCATTGTGTCATATTACGCCAGAATAGTAGGCTTTTAGGTATAACCTCTATATCAATGAGAATTGTGGCACCTGTTGTTGTAAATCCTGACATGGTTTCAAAATAGGCATCTGTTAGAGAGGGTATGGCACCAGATGCCAAAAATGGTATAGCACCAATAAAAGAAAAGCTTACCCAGCTTAATGACACAGTTAAATAACCGTCTTTTGTTGACAGCTCTGAAGGGGTAGTAATCAAGCGATTTAAGATTATACTTACCGTGGCAATGCCAATTGAGGTTAATATAAAAATAAAGTGTAACCCATCTCTGTAATACAATGAAAAAGGCACAGGTAAAATAAGACATATACTCAGTATCAACCAAAGTCTTGACAAGATGTAAAAGACATTGGATATCTTCACATATACCTCAATTTGAGAACTTATCCTCTATAGCATGGATGGCTTGAGGTAAAGCAAAGACAATAATCTTATCACCAGGTTCTATTATGCTGTCACCGTATGGAATCAAAACTTCGTCCTTCCTTAATATGGCTGCAATAAGTGAACCTTCTGGAAGCCTTAAGTCTTTTAGCCTCTTACCTGTAAACTTTCCTTCCTTACTAACTTTTAACTCTATTGCCTCTGCATCTACTCCGTGAAAGGTAGCAACTGATAGGATATCACCCCTCCTAATAAAACGTAAAATGGCGTTTGCAGTAGCAAGACGAACATTTACAGTGGCATCTATCCCTATTACAGGCATAAGGGGTAAATATACCATCTTATTTACCAATGCAATAACCTTTTGGACACCAATATGTTTTGCCAGCAGGCATGATATGATGTTAGTTTCATCATCTGAAGTAACAGCCACAAGGGCATCCATATTTAGTATACCTTCTTTTGCAAGGAGGTCTATCTCTGTTCCATCCACATTGAACACTACTGATTTTTTTAATGTGCTGGCAATTTGTAAGGACTTTTCTTTATCGGATTCAAGGACAGTAACCTGTATATCCTTTTCTTCAAGCATTTTTGCTAAGCTCCTGCCGATTTTTCCTCCACCGAGAATCATTATTCTCTTTAAAGTCTTATCCTGTTTACCTGTCATGGCAAGAAGCTCCTCAAGGCTCTCCCTTTTTGTTACAACAAAGACCTGGTCATTTTTATTTATATATTCGTTACCATTTGGCACTATTGTAGTGTTTCCTTTTGATATGGCAACAATCCTGAAATTTTTTCTCTGTTCAGGTGTTCCAAGGTTTTTAAGTTGTGTATTTAAAATTGGGGAATCAGCGTCAATCTTTATACCTACCATAAGGATTCTTCCGTCTTCAAATTCTACTATCTCTGAGGCAATGGACCTCATAAGTAGCCTGTTTATCTCTTCAGCCACTTCATCTTCAGGATAAATTAAGAGGTCAACCCCTAAATCCTTCATGGTTAAAACAGATGTTTTGCTGTAATATTCAGTGTTTCTTACACGGGCGATCTTGCGCTTTACACCGAACTTTGAGGCTATCATACATGCAAGGATGTTCACCTCATCCACAGTGGTTGCTGCAATCAGCATGTCTGCAGACTCAATGCCTGCTTCCCTTAATGTGTTTTGACTTGAGCCGTTGCCCTGGATAACCGAAATATCAAGCGTTTCTTCTATTTTTTTACATCTTTCACTATCTATATCAATGATAACAACATCATGCCTGTCTTGAGATAGCCGAGTGGCAAGATTTAAACCAACCTCACCAGCACCAATAATTATTATCTTCAACCCTTATACCTCTTGCAAAATTCAGATATTTTTAATTTTTCAAAATCCTGTTTTTTTGATTCTCCATGAGCATCCACAGCCGTTTAATGGTAACACTTTTTTCTATTATGGACAATAAAGAATTTAGACCATATATTTTCAAGGACATGGATTTATAAGAACTTTCGAGTCGCCTTTTAATCTTAAATCATTCTGCCCATAAAAATAAGGTAGAGTCCCATGGGGTAATGATATTATAATTTCTTTAAAGGAAACATTACCCCAACTAACTTTACCTCGGTCTTTTATAACCCATCTATATTAAACAATTATTTTTAAAAAGTGCATTTTGTCACTGCAAAATGAAAAATAAAAAAGATAGTATGCAAACTATCGATGTCCTGCCTCGTGGACAGATTTACCTTTTAGACCTTATCTTTTTCAAAATCTCTATCTCTTCCTTCATATCATCTCTAACCTCAGCTACTATTGATTGTAGATGGGGAAACGGGGACAATGCCCTGTGCAGAACCCCATGGATGTAAGCCATTATAACCCCATAATTTACAATGGGGACGCCCTTTGCTTTTGCTTGCATTATCCTTGAAATCATCTCTTTTCTGTTGAGCATACAGGCACCACAGTGGACAACGAGTTTATATTCGTTGAGATTATCTGGAAGAGGTCCCCCCCCTGCCTTTACATCAATATCCAAATCACCACCGATTTGAGCCCTAAGCCATCTTGGAATCTTTACCCTCCCAATATCATCTTCCACTGGATGATGGGTGCATGCCTCAGAAATTAAAATCTTATCGCCTGGTTTAAGTCTTTTTACTGCCCTGACACCTTCAACAAGGCTCTGCAAATCACCTTTATATCGTGCAAAAAGGATTGAAAAAGAGGTAAGCCTGATATGGGATGGGGTGTCTGCTGCAACCTTGTTGTAAACTGAAGCATCTGTTACAATGAGTGCTGGTTCTTTATTGACAAATTGAAAACATTGATTAAGTTCACGCTCTTTTACCACAATTGCAATTGATTCAGAATCGATTATATCTCTTATGACAATCTGCTGTGGCAGAATCAGTCTACCCTTAGGTGCAGCTTTATCAACAGGAACAACGCACACTACAACATCCCCTGGCTCAATTAAGTCCCCTAAAACAGTCGGTAGTGTCCATTCCTTTGGTGCATGCTTAATTATCACCTGTTTTAGTTCATCTATACCCTCTTGGGTTAATGCACTTACAAATACCCTTGGCTCTAATTTAAGCTGTTCAAATCTCTCATACAGTTCATTTCTACCAACTGTTGTATAAAGGTCAATTTTATTCATCACATATACAACTGGTGTTTGTGCAATTTTTGCCCTATCAGCAACCTCCTTCTCAAAATCTCCGTATCCAGCCTTTGGATCAATCACAATAAGAACAAGGTCTGTTTTATCGAGGACCTCATAAGATTTCCTCTTTCTTAACTCGCCAAGCTCCCCTGTATCATCAATACCTGCTGTATCAATAATTACAACAGGACCTAAGGGGAGTATTTCCATAGCCTTAAGGACAGGGTCTGTTGTTGTGCCTGGAATATCAGATACAATGGCAAGGGACTGCCCTGTTAAGGCATTGATTAGAGAAGATTTTCCTGCATTTCTTCTTCCAAATAATGCTATATGAAGTCTTTGACCCCTTGGTGTCATTATCATCCCTCTTATTTTTTTCTATGTTAATTTTCTTCACTTATGGCATCATGTTAGATGGTCCTTTAAATATTTAATTCCCGCAAAACCAGGTGTTGTAAGCTCTTCTATTGAGGTTATCTTTTCAATCTGCTCTTTTGTAAATAGCCCCTTTTCTACCAGTATGTCCTCTACCTTTTTACCTGTTTTTACAGCCTCTTTATATATCTCTGCGCAGGTTTCGTATCCAAGATATGGGCTAAAGGCTGTAATAATGCCACAACTTCGGTCAAGGAGCTTGCGACATCGATCTATATCAACGGTTATTCCGTTTATGCATCTTTCCCCAAAAACTTTGCATGTCTCCTTAAGGGTCTTTAAAGAACCGATTAATTCATGGGCAATCAAAGGAAGAAATGGATTAAGTTCAAGGTTTCCAAGACTACATGCATAGGATACTGCCATATCAGATGCAATCACTTTTATTCCAATCTGTGTTACCATTTCAGGTATTACAGGATTAACCTTACCAGGCATTATTGAAGAGCCAACCTGCACCGGAGGAAGCATAATCTCTCCAATCCCTCCGAGGGGACCTGAGCTTAAGAATCTTAAATCAGAGGCAATCTTTATTAAATCTACGGCAAGGGTTTTTAAAAATCCTGAAACCTCTGAAAATGTATCCGTGTTTTGAGTTGACTCAAAAAGATTTTCAGCCTTTGCAACAGGCAATCTGGTTAATTCCCTTAGCTTTTCTATTGCTATCTCTATATATGCTTTGGGACAATTAAGCCCTGAACCAACTGCTGTTCCGCCAAGATTTACCTGGCGAACCCTTTCCTCTGCTTTATTAATTCTCCACCAATCCCTTGCTAAAGCCTCTGCCCACGCAGAAAACTCCTGCCCCACTGTAACAGGCACAGCATCCTGCATCTCTGTTCTTCCGATCTTTAAAACCTTTGAAAATTCCTTTTCTTTTTTCTGTAATTCTCCTTGTAGCACTGCCACTTCCTGGGAAAGCTCCCTTAAAAGTCTTACCACTGCCACTTTTACTGCTGTTGGAAATACATCATTTGTTGACTGATTCATATTTACATCTTCTATTGGGTTTATAACCTCGTATCTGGCTTTTTCAAATCCAAGGACTTCAAGCGCTTTATTTGCAATGACCTCATTAATATTCATATTAAATGATGTGCCAGCCCCTCCAGATAGAGCTGGCACAATTATATGGCTATCAAGATTCCCTTCTGCAAGTTCACTACAGGCCTCAATTATTGCTTTTGCCTTTTGTTCATCGAGAATATCTAATTTCCAGTTTGCCCATGCACACGCCTTTTTAACCATTGCCATTGCCCATATAAGTTCCCTGTGGGGCATCTCACTACAGACAGAAAAATTCTCCTTAGCCCTCAATGCATGAATTCCATAATAGGCTTCCTGTGGAACTGCCTTCTCTCCAATAGAGTCTTTCTCTATCCTTATCTTTTCCTCTTCCATTTATCAAGTTTATGATAAAACCCCTAAAAAACCTTGTCAAGTATAATATATAACCTATTGAAAAAATTGTATTTTGTAATCTTCCTCTAAAAAATAACGAACCAAAACATGCCGAGGAGAAGATTTTGCAGTCCAGGTGAGGATTTAAAGGGATATTGAAAGTTTTTTGTATTAGTGATATAAATCACATAGTAAACCTTTAGGGGCAGGTTAGCATTCTTGAATAGAGAAATACTCGTTAATATCATTGATTTTATCTCTGAGCCTACCTTTGCTGTAGATACTGAAAAAAAGATAATTGCCTGCAACAAGGCAATAGAAAAAATTTTGGGAGTAAAAAGAGAGAATATCCTTGGAAAGGATTGTAGGGAATACTCTAATTTAGTGTATGGAGTGAAAAGACCGCTTTTTGTAGAAATAGTCTTTGAAGTCAATGAAGAGATAGAGAAATTTTTTAGTGATATTAAAAAGAAAGACAATATCTTTTACGGAGAGACATTTATTCCTGGAATCAATAGAGGAAAAGGTGGATATTTTATGGTCATGGCAGCACCTATAGTGGATGAAAAAGGAAATTTTATAGGTGCTATGGAGACAATAAAGGATATTACTGAGAAAAAACAGGCAGAAGAGGCATTAAGAAAAAGCGAGGAAAAATATAGAAATATATTTGAGAATGCCATAGAAGGCATGTATCAGAGTAATCCAGAGGGAAGATATATAACTGTAAACCCATCAATGGCCCGTATGCTTGGATATGAAAGTCCTCATGATATGATATCTACTATAACCAACATTGAAGAACAGGTCTATGCGAATCCAGGGGATAGAAAAAGATTTAAAATGCTCATGGAAAGAGATGGCTTTGTTAATGATTTTGAAACACAGCTTTATAGAAAGGATGGCTCTACTATATGGGCCTCCATAAATGGAAGAGCAATTCTGGATTCTTCTGGAAAGCCCATCTATTATGAAGGTTTTGTGCTGGATATAACCAGAAGAAAGGTATCTGAGTTAAAATTAAAGGAAGAGATGGGTTTTAATAGGGCACTTATTGAGAATTCACCTGCTTTCTACATTGCCATATCCC
>JAKORG010000036.1 GCA_029777945.1 Deltaproteobacteria bacterium
CGTTACAGGACCATCTCACAGTAATAGGTGCATGTGTTGTTGGCATCCCTGATCCAAAGGTGGGAGAACGTATAAAGGCAATAGTAGTATTAAAAGAAGATGCTAAAGGTGTGGGAAGTGCTGAACTTATAAAATGGTGCAGGGATAGACTGGCACCTTATAAGGTTCCCCAATACATTGAATTCAGGGATATGCTACCTAAATCAAAGGTAGGAAAACTGCTCCGTAGAGAAATAAGGGATGAAGAAAAGAGAAAGCTGGAAAAGAAGCAGAAAAAAACAGCTCAGTAGAGATTTTTTAAGAATCGATTTTATAAGGTTTTAAAAGCAAGAGTTTTATCTTTTTTATAGTATCTTTTAGTTTTTTTTCATTTTCTTTTCTTGTAATAGGGCATGTCTAACTTATTGACATTTTAGATTTATTTTCATACTATTTTTTGAAAAATATCAAAAAGGGGTATAAAATACACGTTTTTAAGAAAATTGATAAAATAAAGAACTTAACCATTCCTTTTTCTTTCCATTATGCATAGGTTATTGCATTTACTGGCACTGTTGTAGTTCTTCTTGCCCATGGATTTGGAAGGATGTCCTATTCAATAATATTGCCTTCCATGAAAGAAGGTATAGGGCTTACCTATACAGAATCAGGCCTGATAGGCACCGGAAATTTTATAGGCTATCTGTTTTTGTGTTTTTTAGGCGGCTCTCTCGCAGTGCGTTTTGGGTCGAGAAAGATTATATTTGTGTCCCTTATTGTCATGGGGTTGTCTTTATTTGCCACAGGGCTTTCTAATTCTTTTATTACGGCCTTTTTAATGAGGCTTATTACAGGAATGGGCAATGGCAGTGCATATATCCCCATGCTTGCGCTCCCTGCCCTGTGGTTTTCTAAAAATAAAAGGGGTTTAGCAACAGGGATAATTACCATGGGCACAGGGATAGGTCTTTTTTTAAATGGTGTTTTGCTACCACCAATAATAGGAAAAGCAAGTGATGGTTGGAGATATGCCTGGTTTACCCTGGGCGTAATCTTAATCGTAACCTCTTTTTTCTGTTATGCCTTGCTTAGGGACAATCTAAAAGAGATGAACACAACCATGTACGGTGAAGAAGAGTTTGAAAAAAGAATCTTTAATATAGATAAACCCCTTGCAACATGGATAGTTTTGATAAAGGAGATAGAACTCTGGAAGCTTGGGCTCGTCTATTTTATGTACGGTATTTCTTATATAGTGTTTCTAACGTTCTTTGTAGCATATTTGACAGGTGAAATCGGATATACTTATAAAAATGCAGGAAAAATTTTCGCAACCTTTGGCCTATGCAGTATAATAAGCGGTGTTATATGGGGCTGGATATCAGATATTTTTGGCAGAAATATTGGTCTTTTTTTTGCCTCATTTGTCCTTGCATGTTCATATGTTCTTTCCATTTTATGGAAAAACACATTGGTTTTGTATGCATCAGCCATAATTTTTGGCCTTACAATATCTTCTATACCAACAATTATGGCTGCTGCTGCCGGTGATGTAACAGGTGGAAAACTTGCCCCCGCTGCCCTTGGTTTTATAACATTGTTTTTTGGCATAGGTCAATGCATTGGGCCTGGTATTGCTGGATGGTTAAAGGATATAACAGGGTCATTTATGTGGAGTTTTGGTTTTTCTTCTGTTGCATCGTGCTTAGGCGGACTATGTTCAATACTTTTTAAAGGAAGCTCATCGTTTAAAGGTTAAAATATTTATAAAATTTTTAAGAAAGGAGCCATATGGCAGATTTAAAAACCCCTTATTTAACAATTGATATAATTATTCGATATAAAGAAGGCATTGTTTTAATTGAAAGAAAGAATTATCCGAATGGATGGGCACTGCCAGGAGGTTTTGTAGATATTGGAGAATCTCTGGAACAGGCAGCAGTGCGGGAGGCAAAAGAAGAGACATCCCTTGATGTGACTTTGATTGAACAATTTTATGCATATTCAAGGCCTGATAGGGACCCTCGTTTTCATACTGTTTCTGTTGTTTTTATAGGTGATGGGAGTGGTGAGCTAAAAGGAAAAGATGATGCAAGAAAGGCTAAAGTCTTTACCCCAGACAACCTTTCTGAACCAATAGTCTTTGATCATAGAGAGATAATAGATGATTATTTTTACTATATAAAGACCGGTAAAAGGCCTAAGATAAAAGCATAATGGCCTTTATGAAACAGGCTTTAATATCATACCTTCCCACGAGTTTTTGTGCTCCTCAACAATACATTGAAGATCCTTGAAAACCTCAAAAATATTTTTTTTCTCCTTTTTTAAAATACCGGAGATTATAAGTAGACTGTTTGTTTTTAAATAACCTTCTATTTTTTTTCCGTTTTTTTGAAATGTTCTTATATCAAGATTTGCAAGAACAACATCAAAAGAACCTTTTATATCCTTTATGTCTGCGCAAACTATGGAAATCTTATTTAATTTATTTAACATTGTATTTTTCTTTGCTGAAAGCACTGCATCGAGGTCATTGTCTACTGCCACAACCGATTTTGCACCGCGCATGCGTGCAAATATGGCAAGAATGCCTGAGCCGCATCCTATGTCAATTACATGTTTTCCTTTAAAATCTATTTTTTGCATAAGTTTAATCATTAATTTTGTGGATTCGTGTCTTCCTGTGCCGAATGCCATTCCTGGATGGATGATTATTGAACCCTGGGGCATCTTTTTCGACCACGGTGGTATAATCTTTACACCATAAACAGAAATGGGTTTAAAATATTTCATTGTAAGTTCTGAATAATCAGGAAATGCTACCTCTTTTATCTCCACATCCTTTATCTTCAAACCGGTATTTCTTAAAATCTTAAAAAACTCCTCCATATTATCAGGGAAACACCTTATTATGCTCGAATCTTTATTTTCTTCTATCCAGAGCCCTTTTTTTGCAGAATCATATATGCCTTCGGGTAGAAGCTCTTCCGCACCTTTTTCAAGATGCACCTCTACTTGAATGTATTTTTGTTCTTCCAAATCTTTCATGTGTTTACAATACCAATTTTTTAATTTTTAATCTGAAAAATCTCCAACCTTATTATAAATCTTGATTGTTCATACCTTCTGGACAAACTTATATACTTCCATATTTTTTTAAGATACCTTGCAGGTTCTTTGTCAGATAAAATCTCCATGACGGATAATTATATGACCTTTATATGATCTTGTAAAGGCCATATGCGCTATTAAAATCCCTTGCAATATGTAAACCCTATAATCTCTCTGAAAGATAAAATGACATTATCTGCATTTATTTAATAAATATCCTCATTTATAATTAAAATTTACCTTTTTTTTAAGGTTTTTTTATTGTTTTCTTGATTATACTTGAGATACTTGGTTTTTGTTGGGTAAGCATATGCTTCATTGCCCCAACAAACATTTCAGGTGTTACACCTGGTGCATGGCCATGCGTGCCTTCTATAAAATCTATGTCAGGAAAGGTATTTTTAAGCATATTTAGATACCTTTCCTTAAAAGGACATAATAGGGTAACACAGGTAGCAAGATGAATTGCGTTTAGTCCTATCTCAGTGAGAGATTTTATCCTTCCAAGAAGTTTTTCAGGTGCATGGGCAGTTGGACAACCTGCACAGTTTATAATACCTGCTATTACTGGTTTGTCATCTAAATCTTTATACCGTGCGAATGCACCAGCCCTTTCATTAAAATCCTGAAAACAAAGATAAGATGAGCAACCTAACTCCTGTGTTGTATTAGAACAAGTTAAAATACCTATTTTTGTCATGTTATCCCCCCTTATGATTCATGAAAAAATAAAAATTTATTTAGAAAAAATCTTATAAATATTATTAGAAAGTTGCAAGAGAAAAATGTGCTTTGACACAAAAAAAGAAGGACTGTTAACCTTTTTTGACAACTTCCTTTATCAATCACTCTTTAAGATAAACAACATTTCCTGTTTTGGTAATATTATATCCTGTTAAGTCCTTTACGTGCTTCACAAGGGAAGGTGGCTCAAAAAATGAAAGAAAGGCTCTTACATGACTGCTATAGTAATGCTCTTTTGTAACTACAAATTCAAATCTCTCGTTCCAGAGCGGTATGAAGTCGAGATCAAGTATATATGCAATATGCTGTATACCAAAGGCAGCGTCAGCAGTATCCTTTAAAACCTCTATGCCTGCATGTAGATGGGATTCTACCTCAATAGCATATCCATTAATTGATGTCGAATTTATACCAGCCTCGTTGAGAAGAAAATCAAACAGTAGCCTTGTCCCAGAGCCGAAATTTCTGTTTACAAAACGCGCACCCTTAATGGCAATATCCTTGATAGAATTAATACCGCAAGGATTACCTTTTTTTGTATAGATGCCTTGAGTCCTCTCAAAGAGGGAAATCACCACATAATCATCCCTGTTGAGATATTTATCGAGATAGGAGAGGGTGTAATCTTTTTTTTCTAAATCCAGAATATGAACGCAGGATATGGTTGCTCTGTTCTCTTTCAGGGCTTTCAGTCCATTTATGCTTCCAATGGGCGCATAATAGGCAATGACATTACCACTTTTGTTATAGATATCTATGATCCTTCTCAGGAGGACGTCGTCACTTCCTGCAATGTAGATATTTTTTTCCCGTTCTGTATTTTCGAGTATCCATTTATTGACAATTTCTCTTGTAAAGGCGATCTTCCCTCCTATTTTTATATGGGGGATCTTCGATTCCTGAACCAGTTTATAGATTTTTTTCTCATTAATCTTGAGATACTTGGAAAGTTCTTTTGTATAAATTATTTCCATTAAAGTTAAGTATATAAAAAAATTTGTTTTTTTTCAATTAAGAATATAGGTAATAAATGGTTTAATTTGGTTAAAATAAGTTATTATTTTATATTTTTTTCTTGACTTGATTTTCAAAATAGCTTATTAATTTTTTCACATACTCTTTTTAGGAGGGATTTTATGAAAAAAGAAAGGATTACAATTTTATTTTTAATAATATTTTTCTCTTTTTTTTCTTTAGACAGCCTTTATGGAGAGGAGAAAATAAAGGAAAAAAAGGATTACGATGTATTTACACTGGGAGAGATATATGTAACTGGTGAAAAGCTTCCAGCATCAAAGGAGGTCACGCAGACAACAGAGATAAGAGCCGAAGAAATAGAGGCATCAAACAGTAAAACAGTTTCCGAGGCCCTTACTTTTGTTGATGGTATAAGGGTCTCGACAGGCCGAAAGAATGAACCGAATGTCCAGATACATGGTTTTGATCAGAGCAGGACTTTGATCTTAATAGACGGTGTCCCTTACTACGAAACCAATTACGGTAAGCTGGATTTAAATGTCATACCTGTAGATAACATTGCCAAGATAGAGGTTGAAAAGGGAGTTTCATCGGTATTGTATGGACCGAACGGTATGGCAGGTGTGATAAATATTGTTACAAAAAAGCCTACTGATAAACCATCCATAGATGCCCTTATAGAGACAGGGGACTATAGATCAAACAAGTTTTCAATCTCTCATGGCATGAAGATAAGGAAGTTCAGCTACTGGCTAAACTACAGCCATCAAGAATCAAGGGGATGGTATATGTCACGGGATTTTGACCCAAAGCAAGGCCAGATTGCTTACAAAAATCCCACTTTAAACGTAACAAGGATACTTGAAGATGGTGGTGTAAGAGATAACTCTGCCACAAGAACAAACAGCATTTGGGCAAAAGTTGGTGTTGAACCATCCACAGATTCAGAATATTATATTAACTTCCATTACATAGAAAGATACAAAGAATCACCTTCACCACTTGGATCCATACTTACAAATTCAGTTTTTAGGGCGAGGCCTATGTTTTTGCAGTTTGCCCAGATGCCAAGATACGACAATTGGGGTGTGGACTTAAGCGGCCAGCAAAAGATAGGTGATCGAGTAAAGGTAAAGGCAAAACTTTTTTACCATTATCATGTGGATGACTACGTTTCATACTATGATGAAACCTACACGAGACCTATTGCAATAAGTCGCTACGAAGACAACACCCTCGGGGGCTCATTCCTCACAGATTTCAAGCTTGTAGAGATTGATACGCTAAAATTTTCCTTCCATTACAGACGGGATTCCCACAAAGAAAGGGATGATGACTACTTGCCCTTCGACGAATCTGTTTCCTATACGGGTTCATTAGGTCTTGAAAACGAACTTAATATGAGCAAGCATTTTTCCATTGTAGCAGGCCTTGGATACGATTGGTTCAAAGTTGCCAGTTCAGAAAATTCCAATCTAGACAAATCCGGTAATCTCATAAACCAGACAAGACTTAGAACCCCTGGTTATGACAGCAAACTTAATCCTATGGTTGGCGCGACCTATACCTTTACAGATGGAACAAAAATATTTGGTTCATTAGCAAGAAAAATACGTTTTCCCACTTTACAGCAACTTTATTCTTCAAAAGGGGGGAATATAGACCTTACCGCTGAGAAGAGCTGGAATTATGTATTCGGTATTTCACGGGAACTCACAAAATACGCACGGGGCGAATTTTCAGTCTTCTGCCATGATATTAGCGACTTCATTACCCGAGATGTTCCAACGATAGAGGGTAAATATATGAATGTTGGCAAGATAAGGATGATAGGCTTTGAATTGTCAGGTGAGGTGAATCCAACAAAAGCCTTAAGCTTCAAAGCAGGATATACCTATAACAATGCAACCGATAGAAGTCCAGGCCGTGTAACAAACAGGGTTTTGAATGTTCCGGAACATAAGATAGACATTACTATGAAATATCTTGTTCCTGTTGTAAATGCAAGACTTGATATAACAGGGCTTTATATGGGTCAGGCATGGGGGCAGCTGCCTACATCGTCGAGTCCCACAACCTCGGCCGAAAAGATAAATGACCATTTGATATTTAATACCAGAATCGCAAAGACCTTATGGAAAAATGTAGAGGCTTACTTTGCCATAAATAACATCCTTGATAGAAATTATGAGTCAGAGCTCGATTTCCCCGCTCCAGGCAGGAATATGTTTCTGGGGATTAGGGCAAGTTACTGATATAGACTTTCAAGGTATGTTCAGAAATAGATAACAGATAAAAGGAGAAGGATATGAGAAAAGGATTGCTTTTTGTATTGTTACACCTTTTTGTAATAATAGGAGTGCTCGGAGGAGTATCTTCTTCAATGGCGTTAACTATAGGCGGCTCAGTAAGGCAGCCCCTTAATCTCACAATAAATGACCTTTTGAGATTCGAGTCTGTAGAGGCAAGGATTACTGAGGTTACAGCTGACAATAGTTATAGAGGTGTCTTTATCTACCGCGGGGTTCCACTTAAAACCCTTCTTAATTTTGCTTTCATACAGAAGGAAGAAGAGGGATTTTCTAAACCTATAGATCTTGCTGTTGTAGTGCGCAACAGAGAAGGAAAGGCAGTCACACTTTCATGGGGTGAGATCTTCTACAGGAATCCTCAGGAAGTAATGATAGCATTTTCTGCTACACCTGTAATTCCACACCATAATAACTGTGGTGATTGCCACACATTGGACTTTTATAAGCCAGTAATGGACCAACTGAAGCGGAAGGTAGGATTTCCAAAACTCGTAATAACGAAGGACTTCTTTACAGACCGCTGTCTGGAAGAAGTGATTCATATCGAAGTAGTGAATCTCAAACAAAAAGCAGAAAAGAAGAAAATGGATAAACTTTTTTCGCCAAAGTTCACTATCGCTGGCATGAATAATAAATCCTTTGAGATCAACGATTTATCCGGCTACCGTCACTTTGAGGTATCTATCAAGCAGGTGGGTGATGGGAGGGGCTACCATGGTTTAAAGCGTTTTTCTGGTGTCTCTTTAATAGAACTTCTTAAAAAGGTGGGCGTTAAACAGGAGATAGACTCTGCAATACTTGTTTCATCCATTGATGGATACAGAACACTCCTTTCATACGGTGAGCTTTTTATGGCACCCGATGGAGAACGAGTTATGATAGCTGACAAAATTGGAACTGAGCCCCTTAAAGAGAATGGAAAATTTGCCCTGGTGATACCTGATGATATATCAGCAGACAGGATGGTGAAGGCTGTATCAAAAATAGAGGTAATCTCTTTCAAAACTATACCAAAGGTTTACATAATAGGCATGGGCTGCGCTGATACGAGCCTTATTACGCTTGAGGCAATCTCATATATGGGGAAGGCAGATGTTTTTGTTGCCCCAGAAGATATTGTAAAAAGATTTTCAAAATATATGGGTGACAAGCCTGTTCTCTTCGACCCTTTACGAAATGCAGAACATATGTTCAAAAAGAATAATCCAAATCTCTCAGAAGAAGAACTTAAAAGCAAACTGGAAGCACAGCGCGCAGCTGACCTAAAGAAGATAAAAGATGCCTTTAATGAGGGGAAAAGTATAGCGCTTCTGGAATATGGCGATCCTACTATATATGGAGCCTGGCAGTACTGGCTCGAGGAACATTTCAGGGGGCATATAGAGATTGTGCCTGGTATAAGCGCCTTCAATGCTGCAAACGCAATGATAGGAAAACATCTCGGCTGCAAAGGCTCAATCATACTCACAGTACCAAAGGGGCTTACAAAAAACGAAGAAATGCTGAAGGCTATTGCTACCAATGGTGACACTATAGCCATCTTCATAGGACTTATGGAATTAAAAAACCTTGTTGCTCTTCTTGAGAAATATTATTCACAAACAACGCCGGTTTATGTAGCATACAGGGCAGGTTATTCTGAGAGCAAGCATCTTTTGAAGACCACACTCGGTGAAGTTATTTCTGCTACAGAGAAAGAAAAGGAAAGGCATCTTGGCATGATCTACATAGGTCCCTGTCTGAAATAGGATGAGATAGCATGCCCCTCAAAAGAACCCTTAACCTTTTTGATGCAATCTTGCTCGTTGTGGGCAATGTGGTTGGTGCAGGTATATTCACAACATCCGGTTTGCTTGCAAAAGAGCTGGAGTCCCCCATTCTCTTTATCGGCATTTGGATGATCGGCGGAGCCCTTACGCTCTGTGGGGCACTTACCTATGCAGAGATGTCGGGTATGTTTCCCCGTTCAGGGGGTGATTATTTATTTTTGAAAGCTGCCTATGGACCTTGGGCAGGTTTTCTTCTCGGATGGGTTTCTTTCTGGATAATAAATCCTGGCTCCATAGCAGTGCTTTCAATTGCAGTTGTAAAATACATCAAGGGTTTTATTGATTTTACAGATTTATTCAATGAAAAGATAGCAGCCCTCGGTGTTATCCTCTTTTTTACTTTACTCAATTACCGCGGTATTCGGTTGAGTGCAAAGATACAAAATTTGTGTGCACTGGGGAGTATAGCCTTTATACTAATCATGATTGCAGGTGGACTTGCATCTGAGAAGGGTAACTGGGAGAACTTCAACAATAATGAACTGGAGTCCATCTCTTTCTTTAAGCTTTTTGGTTCATCTATGATAGCAGTGATATTTTCCTACAGTGGATGGTTCGTCACTGCATACATCGGAGATGAAGTAAAAAGACCTGAACGTAATCTTCCCTTATCCCTCTTTATAGGCACCATGATAGTAATGATTTTATACACACTTCTCAATATTGTTTATCTCTATGCCATGCCCATCAGCAGTCTCAAAGGGGTCATAAATGTAGGACAGCTTGTGGGAGAAAGACTTTTTAATTCATATTTTGCTCGAGTTGTAAGTGGGGTAATCATTCTTGCCATTGCAGCAAGCATCAATGCCACGATTCTTGCCGGTGCCCGTATTCCATATGCTATGGCTGAGGATAGACTCATTTGGATGCCGCTTAAAAAGGTCCATCCAATATATGGAACACCTCATATAGGGCTTCTTTTTCAGATGGGACTTGCATATCTTTTTATCATTTTTGAGACCTTTGAGCGTCTTTTGAGCTATGTTGTTTTTATCATGCTCCTTTCATCCATTGGTTCAGGGCTTGCGCACTTTGTGCTACGAAGACGGTCTCCTTTTCTTCCAAGATCTTACAAAACATGGGGATATCCTTTTGTCCCTCTCATTTTTGTCTTGTCGTATATGTGGATTGCGGGCCAAATTGTCTTCTCAAACCCAGGAACATCCCTTTTAGGCATAGCAATTGCCCTTTCAGGTATACCATTTTATTTTTATGCAGTTGGTAGAAAAAATAATGCTGAACTTACTAAATGAACATACATGGAAAAAGTATTTATTCATTTCTATGCTTATCCATATTGCTGTAGTCTTAGTTCCCGTATCTACGAATAATCAGGCAAAAAATGATAGAACAATCGAGGTCTTATTGATTTCAAATAGCCCATTATCTGTATCCTTAAACAAAAAGATAGATCAGGCAGCAAGTTCCATAAAAAAATCTTTCCACAGAATACAGGGCGTAGGTGAGTCTGGGGGCTTTAAAAGAAAAGAGGAGATAAATGATTTTTCTGCAAAGCCTTCAGATATTGAAGGAAAGGCAAATTCTTCAATAAGTACAACTTCACTGGATGAACGTTTTGTGTTAAGAGATGGTTCTCAGGGATATGGTGGAAACGGTATTGCGGTACAAACCGGTATAAGTGAAAAGGCCGGATATGGCACAGGCATTAAAGGGACAGGTGGAGGCACAGGTGCAGGTAGTGGTATTGGAACAGGTGCAGCTGGTAGTGGAACTGGAAACGGTTCAGGCATTGTTGATGCAAAATTCAATACACCTGATGGGCCTAAGTTCCAATATCGTGAGATTCCAGAATACCCCTTTATGGCAAGAAAATTGGGGAAAGAAGGGGTTGTCGTTCTCATGGTCATAATAGATGAGAAAGGCAAATTGGTAGAGGTTAAAGTAATAGAGGCATCGGATCAGATATTTGCCGATGCTGCTATCGAAGCAGTGAAAAGGTCAAAATTTTTTCCTGCGAGGTGGAAAGGAATACCTGTGCCTTCAAGGGCAATTCTGCCGATAAGGTTTTCCCTCAGATAAGTTGTGCATTGGTTAAGATTTAATATTATAGGATATAAGAAAGGGGAACACGATGATCGACATAATTATAAAAGGTGGATGGATGATGGTGCCTCTGGCAATCTGTTCGATCATATCAGTGACAATCATTTTTGAACGATTCATGTTTTTCAAACGCATGGGAGTAGCCCATCAAGCTGAGGAGGTGCTCGCATTCATCGGTAAGGGGCAGGTTGAAAAGGCCATTACCTTAGCTAATGGTTCTTCACTCCCTATTATGAGAGTTTTATCCGCTGGTCTTAACAATCCTTTCAACCCCGGAAGCTCAATGGTTGCAGCAGCAACTACCGAGATACAGACTATGAAAAGGGGGCTTACAACCCTCGATACAATTATCACCCTGGCACCACTTCTTGGTCTTTTAGGAACAATAATCGGGATGATACGTTCATTTAAGATAATGGCATTAGCTGGCATCGGTCAACCACATGCAGTTACAGGTGGGGTAGCAGAGGCACTCATTGCCACAGCTGCTGGCATAACAATTGCTATAATTACATTGATTCCTTATAACTATTTTCTTGCACGAATTGAACGAGAGACGGAAGTGATTGAAACATTTGCAACCCGCCTTGAAATGGCATTAAGGGGTGTGTTTAAGGAGTAACCTCGATGAAAATACCGAAAAAAACGAGAAAAAAAGCTCGTATCGAGATTATACCCATGATTGATACCATGTTCTTTCTTCTTGTATTCTTCATGATTGCGACCCTTTCGATGACAATCCAGCGTGGATTAAATGTAAATCTTCCTTATGCTGCCACAGCCCATGACGATTTTCAAAAGTTGATCACTTTGACCATAACAAAAGATAGGAGGCTTTTCTTTGAGAAGGAGGAGGTTTATTCATTAACTGAAGTAGAAAAAAGGCTTTCAGCACAAGGAAAGAGGGCTCATGGGCTTTCAATAGTGATAAATGCCGATAAAAATGTAGAACACGGACGGGTAATCGAAGTGATGGACATTGTAAGAAAGAGTGGTATTACAAAGATAGCAGTAGCCACCAGACCTAAAGAGTTTTTTGTAAAATGAGAAAAAATTTCAAAATAGACCATTTTTTGTAATCATTAAAGATAAATTGTTATAATTGGTAATAATTATATCTTTTTCTGCTTGAATTTCATTTTTAAAACATTTATATTTAACATAATTCTTTCATTAAGATTGATGAGGTGATGAAATGGTGAATAAAAATATGAACAAATGGCTTTATATTGCCTTTTTTTTCATTTTTTTATCCTTGCTACCCATTTCTGGTCTTGCTGACTCACAAAATTTTATTCTTATGGCGAGTACAATTGGCCCTATAGATTCAGGGATTGTTGATGTGCTGGAAGAAGCCTTTGAAAATGAAACAGGCATAAGGGTTCGTCATATAGGGGCAGGAACTGGGGCAGCCCTCGATATAGCCCGAAAAGGAAATGTGGATCTTGTAATGGTTCATGCAAAATCCCTTGAAGAGAAGTTTGTGAAGGAAGGGTATGGAGTAGAAAGAATTGACCTTATGTATAACGACTTTGTAATTGTTGGTCCACCTGATGATCCTGCAGGTATTAAAGGGATGAAGGATGTAGGTGAGGCACTGAGGAAGATATCCAACAAGGATGTTTCCTTCATAAGCAGGGGGGATAAATCTGGCACTCATGTGGTGGAGATGGCATTATGGGAAAAGGCTGGCGTAAAACCATCAGGGACCTGGTACATCATTTATGAAAAGGGCTCACTGGGAAATGTTGCTACCCTTCGTTATACAGATCAAATGAAAGCGTATACAGTCATAGATAGAGCTACATTTCTTGCCCTACAGAAGGAAATTAAACTTGTTATCCTTGTGGAGGGAGATGAGGCAATGCTGAATTATATCAGTCTCATCCCAGTTAATCCGAAAAAATTTAGTAAAGTGAATTATAACGATACAATGGCCTTTGTAAATTGGTTAACAGACCCTCAAAAAGGTCAGCTCATTATAAAAGAGTTTGGGAGAGATAGATATGGCAGCCCGTTATTTTTCCCTAATTCGCAAAAGTGGAGAAGTTTAAAGGGTGATAGTAATTAAAACTGTAAAGGGAGAAATGGTCATGAAAAGAGTAAACACCATACTAACAATATCCATAGCATTGATTGTTCTATTTTCAGTTATTATTCCATTACCGTCTTTTGCACAACAGAAAAATGTGATACTTGCCACCACAACAAGCACCCAGGATTCGGGGCTACTTGATGTCCTCATCCCGATTTTTGAAAAAAAGACAGGTTATTTTGTAAAGACTATTGCAGTAGGCACAGGACAGGCCCTTGCCATGGGTAGAAAAGGAGAGGCAGATGTGCTTTTGGTCCATGCCCCAGAAGAAGAGGAAAAATTCGTCGCAGAAGGGTATGGTATAAGAAGAAGGCTTGTTATGCACAATGATTTTGTTATAGTAGGCCCTAAATCTGATCCTGCTAAAATAAAAGGCACTAAATCAGCAGTTCAGGCATTTAAAAGAATTGCAGAGACAAAGAGCCTTTTCATCTCAAGAGGTGATAATTCAGGGACACACGCAAAAGAGAAGACAATCTGGAAGGCTACAGGTATAAAGTGCGAAGGAGAAAAATGGTATCAGGAGACTGGTCTTGGCATGGGTCAGACCCTAAATGTTGCCTCTGAAAAAAAGGCATATACATTAACAGATAGGGGAACATATCTTGCCCTTAAAAAAAGACTTGACCTTGATATACTATCAGAGGGAGATAGATTACTTTTTAACATCTACCATGTAATTGAAGTAAATCCTGAAAGGTTTCCTAAGGTAAATAGTCAAGGGGCACAGGCGTTCTCTGATTTTTTAGTGTCTAAAGAGGCACAGAACATAATAAAAACATTTGGTATTGAAAAATTTGGCTCGCCTTTATTCTTCCCTGATGCTGAAAAAAAGATTAACCAACAGGTAAGATAAACATGGAACTTATAATCGAAGGCATTATAAAGGCCATTAAGCTTCTTTTTAGCCTTGATAGAGAGGTTATGGATATTACGCTACTCTCTCTTAAAGTCTCTGGTATTGCTACAATCATCAGTGTGTTTATAGGGGTATCAATAGGAACACTTATTGCCTTAAATGAATTTCCGGGAAAAAGGATTATTGTGAGCCTTGTAAATACTGCCATGGGACTACCCCCTGTTGTTGTAGGGTTATTTGTTACAATCTTTCTATGGAGAAACGGACCATTTGGTTTTCTTGGCATTCTCTATACACCTTATGCAATAATAATTGCACAATCGGTGATTGCTACCCCTATTGTTATGGGTATCACCATTGCTGCAATGCAGCAGCTTCCTAAAAAATTAAGACTCCAGATCCTTGCCCTCGGTGCAACAAGGCTTCAGATGGTGTGGCTGCTCATTAAAGAGGCACGTCTTTCCTTGCTGGCAGCTGTCATGGCAGGATTTGGGGGCGTGATTTCTGAGATAGGGGCATCCATCATGGTAGGGGGTAACATCAAAGGATATACCCGTGTCCTTACAACTGCCACTGTCATGGAGACAAGTAAAGGCAATTTTGATATTGCCATTTCGCTGAGCATAATTCTACTGCTTCTTGCATACTTTATAAACCTGATCCTTACCCACATCCAGCAGAAGGGGCATTGGAGGTAAGATTATAAATGATGTGGGAAAATAATATGTCTGTAATTGAAGCAAAAGGCATCTCCCTTAATAGAAAAGGCCATAGGATTTTGAACATTTTTAATTTGAGAATAGATGAGGGAGAGGTTGTTTCCCTTATTGGGCCCAATGGGGCAGGTAAAACCTCTCTTCTTATGATATTATCCTGTCTTTTTAGGAATTTTTCAGGGAAAATCCTTTTCAGAGGTTTAGAGGTAGAAAAAGACATAACCGCCTTTGAATACAGAAGAAAAATCAGCATGGTTTTTCAGGAACCTTTGCTCTTTAACACAACTGTATTTGAAAATGTTGCATCAGGACTTAAATTCAGAAGGTTTAATAAAAGGGAGTGTAGAAGAATTGTCTATGAACACTTAGAAAGATTTGGCATCATTCATCTAAGCACACGTTTGGCAAGGACACTTTCAGGGGGTGAGGCGCAGAGGGTAAGCCTTGCCAGGGCATTTGCCATAAGACCTCATATCATATTTCTCGATGAGCCCTTTTCTTCCCTGGATAAACCCACAAAAGATGCACTCATGGAAGACCTCGAGCGTAACATAAGAGATTTAAAAATCACGGCAATCTTTGCCACCCACGACAGGGATGAGGCATTAAGAATGTCAGAGAGGATTATAGTTTTAAACCAAGGAGAGATAGTTCAAGATGGCTCACCGGAAGAGGTGATGAATCATCCCTGCAATGAATTCGTTGCCTCTTTTTCAGGCATGGAGACCATAATCTCTGGGACTGTGGTAAAAAACGAAGGGGGCATCATAACTATTTCAGCTTCAGGGGTATATATTGATGCAGTAGGTGATGTTGCACCTACCAGAAAGGTAATCCTATGTATTAAACCAGAGGATATTGTCCTTTATCCTGTATCACATAAGTTAAAATCAAGTGCAAGAAATACCTTTACAGGCACCATAACGAGGGTTGTCCCTTCAGGCTTCTATCAAAAGATTTATCTTAATTGCGGTATCCCCCTTGTTGCATACATAACGAATAGCTCTGCAAAGGCCCTTGAAATATCAGAGGGTATAAACATCATGGCATCTTTTAAGGCAACATCAGTGCATGTGATAAGGCAATGATTATTTTCCCTATGCATTATATATGCAGAGCACATTAAAAACTCATTAAAGGACGATGTAAGGCAGTTTATACTGCCATTCTGCCTTTTTTGTGTTTTTTAAAGTTTTTAGTTAAGCTCCTTTAGTATCTTTTTTGTAATATCTATAGAATCTTTCAGATGCACAATGCCTGCCTGATTTCTTTCAAATATAATGGAATATCCCTCCTTCTCGGCTATACTTTTTATAACAGAACCGATATTGGCAAAGGCCTTTTGAGTAAGTTCCCTGTCCATTTTTATTAGCTCAGAATCAATATCCTCCCTCAATCTCTTTAGCTCTTTTAACTCCCTCTCAAGCCTTTCTTCCATTGCCTTTTTCTCAGATACTGACAAAGTATCCATCTCTTTTCTGAATTTATTCTCAATGCTTTTAACCGAATCCTCCTTATCTTTTAAGAGCCTTTTTTTTGTCTCAATGTTTTTTAAAAACTCCTGCCTATAACCTTCTATGGTCTTTGATTCGCGCATAATCCTCTGGATGTCAAAGACACCAATTTTTAATGCCTGGGCTTTAACCATCTGAATATTAATTGCTATGAGAAATAAAAAGAGACAAACAATGGATGTAAATTTTTTCATCATGCTCCTCCGGTAAATCCTTTTAAAATTATCGTTAATTACCGTAAATAAACGCTTTTTCTATTTCGCTATGCCTGCTGCAGTACCAGTGAAGGTCCCTCCTTGTGGATTTATATTTCCCGCTGCTGCACCCTTGAAGGTAAAAGCAGGGTGCTGATTAGATAACGCATTCGCTTGAGCACTTCCATCTGTTATAGTGGCAAGCCACTTATTAGAGCCTGTATCCCATGTCTTTAAATTAAACTTCGCGCTAACTGTCGCGCTTGTATTGTTAGCGTTAGTAAGAGATACATTAGCATTTATTGGATTACCAGAATAGGTGCCACCTACACTGTTTGTTGCCCATATCTTGGGTGCCTCTGAAGGGTTTGTTGTAGATCTGAAAAATTTAACATTGTTCATGGATACGTTAATGCTATTATTTCCACTATCTGCCCATGAGCCACTGAGGTTGACACTACCCACCTCAACTGCCGGTATGCCAAGTTGCTGTAGCTTTGCCTGTCCTTCTGGATTTGATGCTAAAGCAAGGTAGGTATTTGTCTCTATAGCTACGCCAAGCGCCCCTATCTGGAAGGCGCTCAAGAATGGGTCAAAACTTCCCCTTACATTTCCAACTGAGACCCAGGTAGCTGGTAGTGGTGGATTAAGGTCAGCACCATAACCCCTTGAACTGCCCGTAAGTATATTATCTGTGTTAGTGCCAACATTTAAATTACCGACTATTCGTGTAGAATCCATGTATTCGAACGATGTAGTCCAGAAGGCACCTGGATCTGAGATTTGGGCTCCAATACCCATATTCCATACACCAAAGCTTCTTTGCGTATCATCATAGAGAGACATATAGTGCAATCCATATCTAAATTTTTCTCCTGCAATTAAGGTGTCATTTACTTTTAAGAATGCAATGCCACCACTACCTGTAGGTAAATCGGTGCGATGTAAATAATAATCAAGGGATGTGTAAGGAATGAGTTTGTCCATCAAAAATACAGGGTATATATTACCATCGCCCTGCCACATCCCAATATCATCATATACTGTACCTGTAAAGGTGCCTACCAAAAAGCCTGCCTGTGATTTTGTATCGTCTATGCGTTTTAGATATATAGCCCTTATTCCACCATCTATCGAGCCGTCTGCCTCAAATCCTGCTATATATCCATTGTATGCACCCTGTCCATCAAGTGTTGTATTGGTATTGTTCTTAACATTATTGCTTGCAATATCAGTCAAGAAAATAACAGGCTTTTCATACCACTTATCGTATTCACCGAGAAAATATAATGTGGCAGGAGAATTGGATGTAGCGCCCCACAAATCTCCCACACCACCCATTATTGCAGAGATGGAGCCTATATCATCGAATCCCCACCCGTCAAATGTATGATTAGGCGCCTGATATCCTTTGCTTTGTGCAAGGTTGCTGAAGAACTCATGGCTGAAAGTATCAGGATAGTCTGTGCCTGTCTGGTATTCTGAGAATGTGTTATTGGATTTTTGATACGTATACTCAGACCACATGGGTGTTGAAAAAGGACCTGTATCCGGTTCATACTTTCTCTGAGTTATAGATGTCTTATTGGCATCGCTGAAAAAGTTTATTGCTCCATATTTTGCCTCGTTGTTGAACCAGTATTGGTATTGATTATAACCAGTCTCACCTCCAGTATAGTAGTTGCCTGAATGCTGCTCTGTAAAACGCTTTGTCGAGCTATCAAAATGGCTGGCAAACGTAAAATATTGGGTTGTATTCCACACACCGCCCATAACACCCTGCCAGGAATAGGCTGTATAAGAGACAACAGGAGACGGCTGTTGATAGACACCGAGGATACCTACATCACTGATAGTACCCATCTTTGTCATGGTCATAAACTGACCTACATTTACTGCACTTTCTGTGCGAGCCTTAATCACACCGCCTGATAAGGTGCCTTGTAGTGTAGGGACAAGCATAAGCCCCAAATCAGGCTGCCATTGGTTATTGGCATTTTTGAACTCTCCAAAATAGCCTTCAGCTCCAATTCCCGCTATCCATGTATCTGGTAATGTCGTTGATGTTACACCAAAGCCAGAAGCCCATATAGTCGCACCTAATATGCCCCAGTCCTGGCCTTTTATGTTGCGTGTTGAACCTGAATTTACAAAAGGCTGACCCAAGAAAGAGCCTGAATCACCTGAAAATTGGCCAAAGATATATGTCATTATAGGTTTCTCGACAATGTTGCTACTGAAATTATCTATTGTCACCCCTTCTGGATTGCTCGAAAAATTACTGTTCATTACCCGTGCAGCGAGTGTCCCCTCTGCATCCCACATGCCGATGTCTTTATAAAAGTTTCCTGACAGGAGTTGTGATTGCCATAATACCCCGGCTGTTTGATTATCCAGTCCCACATAAAGACCGCGCATTGCAAGTTGCACACCCCGTGCATCATCTGCAATAAAGCCTGCTACAGTCACCCCATAGGCACCATTTTTAGTTCCACCTTCAACATAAGGGGTATAGAAAGTGCCGAAAAGCATTGGGGTTGTTAAAATTGTAGGTTTTGTAAAATAACCATAGGCATTATACCTACCTATAATTGAAACAGATGCCCCTTGAGCATTCCATGGATAACCTGTCATGCCAGCTATTGCTGAAAGACTATCATTGGGCCTATTTTCGAGCACATCGATAAAAGACAGCCATTTTGAATACCCATCTGGCATGAAACTCGGGTTATTGGGATCCATCCAGGAAGGCAGTGCACTTATTTCTTCTATGCTCAAAATATCCCAGTGGTTGGCTACATAGAAGCTTCCATCCTGTTGTTGGATATACATTGTATTATTAGGGAAATAGTTTTTTTCAGTTGAAAACGCATAATCATCTTTTAACTGCCCTATGCCTTTAGCATCGGTTTTTATATAGCTAAAGTCATATTCATAGTAGCCTTGAGGCATATAGGGAGTACTTATATATTGTGTGAATTCTGCCTCGTAGTATGTCCCTGGCAAGGCACGCCAGAGTGAGGTCGGCTGGGAGTAGGATGTGGAGAACCTCAGGCTTGACGTGAGGGGCGTAGCCTGCCATTTTCCGACACCTGCAGCCTGCCATGTTGCAAGTTCAGTGTCTATTGTGCCGTAGATGTTCCCTGACATGGTCGCCAGGAAATGGGGTGTGAGAACCTTCGTGTTGTTTAACGTGCCTGAGAAGGTATCTGATGAAGTGGTGGCAGTTGTTGCATGTCCAAGAAAATAACCCCAGTCCAGGTCATAATAGTATTCTCCGCCAAAATCAAACACCTGCGTGCTTGTTACTGGTGTTGTGTAGGTTCCTCCCATGCCTAAGTTCCATATACCCCAGGTATGGCCTGTAAGCCCAATGGTAGCGCCTTCCAGATGTGAGGTTGGGATGGTGCCTCCTGATGGAGTGAATCTGCCTGCCACTAGCCCCGATAAATTATTTTGATCAAGGGATGTAAAGAGATTCTCTGGTAAAATATCCGTTGTCTCAACAAAGGTCCTGGTGAGTGTGCCACTCAACTCCCACATGTCGGGATAAAAATAGTATTTTCCCGTGAGATTGCCGCCTGCATAACCGGCATTTTTAGAAGGGTCTATGTAGATCACAAGCGCCTCAGTATTGATGGCGCTGTCTTTCCAGAGACCCACATTGTATCCTATGAAGGCGCCGCCGATCGTTGAAGTGCCTGTCCATATGGTCGGGTCATAGTACAGGTACCAGCCCGAACCATAAGCGAGCCGCGGTTTACCCGAATAGGGCGACAAGGCTTTATCACTGTATGTGCCCATCATGTAAAGCTGAGCCGAACCTAATGACCAGAGGTTGCCTATACCGCCTAAAATGCCTGTGACATTGTGCGTGGTGCTTGAAGGATCTGAATTCGCATACACGAGACTTTCATAGTCCGTATTGTAATAGAGGAGTCCGCCTGATACATCCCCGCTGAACGAAAGGGGTGTGCCTGTATAACTTCCAATTGCCTGGCCTATCCAGGTTCCACTCTCACTATTTACGCCTAAGAATTTTCCTTCCATGTCATAGAGACGAAATGGTGTAATGGCCTTTCCTGTCACATTACCCGTTATCTCCCCTGTGGCTGTCCAGGTGCCGCTTGCGCTTGCAAGCCAATAACCTTTATTAGATGAATCAAAGTCACCTTCACCTCCTAAGGTTGCACTCCAGGATGTATCACCTGTTGGTTTTCCAAGATACGTATTGGGAGAGTCGCTATTACCAAGTTTTAAGTCAAAGACTCCAAATGACATGGGTTGAGATTCTGAAACAAGGAACATAACACTACTGTATCCACTGTCACTACCAAAAATGCTTCCTGAACCACCAAAGCTACCTGTTAATTTTCCATCCATTTGCCCATATGCAAAGAAAACACTTAAAGGATCAACGCTTGATGCGAGCTGTGTTGGGGTAAGGATGCCACTTAAACCCCACATAGGGTTTGGAGATATCTCATAGTAGGAGCCAGTGAATGTCCCTTTCATGATACCTGTTGTTACCTTTTCTTCTGAATCTGGAGGGCTTATGTAAAGTGCCCTCACTGTTCCATCAGAGATTGTGCCTACAGTCGAGGCATCTCCACCCTTCCAGATGGCACCTGCAAATCCATAGATATGACCACCATCATTATTTACCTCAGTAGTCCCACCGGAAATATTAGAATTCATTAGATAGTGGGATTTATTATATGTGGTATTGAGATTATAGTTGCCTATGGCAATAAAATCTGCTGGACTTGTCCATGGGTCAGTTGTTCCGCCAAAAAGGCCCGGTTCAAAGCCTGCATATTCCATCACACCATTATTATTATAGTAGAGGGAATCGCCACCAAAGTAGCCGAAGAAATGTGCAGGTGTCCCCTCATACATGCCTGTCCCTGCCATTCTGAAAGAGGAACTTTCATACTTTCCCAGATACCTCATTGAGTATGTGCCTATATACCACACCTCTGTATCTACATCGTAACGGATAGATGAAAGAAGTGTATCTATAGTAAACCTTTTGTTTAATGTATCATGGGTGTAAAATAAAGGTCCAAGGGCAAATTCATTATTCGCTATGTATCCCAGATAAGGAAGGGATGGTTGGGCTGTATTGTTTAATGTCCCGGTATATATATTGCCTATGGAAGAAGCCTTTTTCCCCTCGTTTGTTATAAGATAAGGGGCTGTCCGACCAAAATGAATTGATGTTAATTGAATACCTGAATCACTGATAGTTATCGGATTATTGTATGGGAAAAACAGCGGGGTCGTTGCATATTTAATGGCATGTTCAAGTGCATCTAAAAGTGTAGGGCTTGGGGTTAGGTTTATGGTGCCAACGGATGAACTTTTCCCTAAAGAACCTGATATGGTAAACCTTGAGCCATCGAATGCACCAGGTGCTTCACCTGTAAGAAAATATAGATAACCTCCTTCTACATATAAGGCAGACATACGGGTGAGCCAGGAGCCTTGAATACCTGCCAGAGGCCCTGAAAATGCACCACCTTTATCTGATGTGCCAAGAAGCCATCCTTCTATAAGACTTGGCACATTATTTGTATTGATTGAGGCGCTCATGGTACCAGTTCCTGCATCAGGTATATTGGCTGTAAATGGACCTTCTGAAGCAAGAAAAGATGCAGTGCCAGTAAAATTTGTCCCTTTTGGCGCTGGTGGCGCTGGTGGTATAGGGGGTGGCGGTTCTTTCTCAGCAAATGATGTGGTAACTACAGGTGGCCCCTCCTGTGGAACAGGCTCTTTTTTCGTTTCAGTAGTCGTTGTAGAGGTTGTTAATACCTCATTCTCAGCAGCCTTTTCCTCAGACTTTACTGTTTGAACCTGGATGAATGCCTCGCCACCACCTTTTATTAAACTCTCCGGTGCCTTGGTAGGCACAGATGGTGCAGCTTCACCTGAGACAACGGACATATTTCCTGCAGTTATTGGAACAAAGACCTGTGGTAACTGGGGATTATATAGATAGCCTTGACCTGCAATAAAGATAACAACCGTTGTGCCCTGGGTATAACCTACAAGCATGTTAGAGCCTCTTATTCCTGCAACGGCATTTGGTGTATGGACCTCGAGTTTATTTTTTTCTGCAAGGGCTGAGACCTTTTTTATAAATTCCTCCCCTGAAATGGCCTGCACCCTTCCCCTGTGTAATTTCATGACCTGGGAACTTGTATCTTCAGTAACATGGTATTCTTTGATTTCTATACGGGTTGAAGGGGCAATCTTTAATACATTCTGGTTATTGAAGGTGATTTCTGCGAGACTCTTTGTTTTTGTCCTGTATATATCCCCCACGTTTACTAAATCTCCAGCCTTTACAGGTTCAACAATGTTTTTTCCTGTCTTTAAGACATCCACCCTGCCTTCAACATAGGTAACCTTACCAATAGGTGCGCAAAGGGCAAAAGAGGCTGTTAAAAGGAGGATTATCCCTGTCCATAGTATTAAAAAAAGACATTTATGTTTCATAAAAATCACCTCATCTTTTAAAGAGATTATAGCTTTTTTATCATGTTTTTAAAAAACTTCAATGATATAAATCACCTTTTAGAATTTATATTCCAGTCCAAGGGTTATTAATTCACGTTTGTAATCATAGATTGAGATATTACACTTGTCCCTGATGTACGTATACTGGCCAATAAGGTCTGTGTTTTTTAATAAATCAGATATAAAATCCTGGCTTTGTCTTCCCTTAAAGATATTGGCAAAAAGGCCTTCATAAATGAGGCTTGCTGAGAGATTGTATGTATCATTCCTCCGTTTCATATTGAATGTGGCGTTTTCAAACTTATACTGGGTGAAGGAAGCATCTGCTGAAGCTAAGAATTTAATAGGTCTTTTTATAAAATCATAAAGAGGGTAGAGGAAGGTCAAACTGAACCTATTCTCATAGTCTATTGACCAGTTTCTGCCATCTGCCTCTTCTTTATTAAAGGTATATTTCAGACTGAATATGCCCTTGCCACCTTTGAAAAAGTATGTCTATCCGAGACCTGTGTTCCAGACAAAGGCGTTTCTATTTTCATCTGATGTGAATGGCTCTGGATGAAGGGGTGTTTCAAAATACCTCTTTTTTGCAATACCAAAAGAGACCTCGCCTACACTGTTTTTTGTTACCATGAAACGGGCAGTGGGGGTTATACCGTACTGTTCTAAGTAACGTGTTTGATTCCACCAGTTAAGATCACCTAAAAAGCTATTCCTTTTATCGGCCTGCAGGCTATTGTACATGTAAGTAATGGGAAAACTCAAAGACCATTTCTCAAAGTTATATCCAGGTATTGCGCTTAATACATTGGACATGTTGTTGTATTCACTTAGGTCTCCTGTTGTGCCATCAGCCCTTGTGTATTGCTTTGGGAAATATCTTTCAGCAAATAGTGAGTATTGCAAAGAAAGGTTGAATGGTGTTTTAAAGGAGAAGGGGAATGTATAACCCAAGCGAAGGCTTAAGTTTAATGCACTTCCTTCGTGACCTGAGATGGCATCCACTATTTGGCCACTGCCCTTTGCCACAACATTGGTATCGTATTTGTAGTTTAAACCTATTGAGAATCTCCATGGACGCTCTCTCTCTATCTTTTCAGCAACCATCTTTTCATAGTCTTTTGCATAGGTTGCCATATCAGTTGTCGGGTCAAGGGAAATGGTGGATCTGAATCGCTTCTGCGCCTCTTTTAATTTTCCTTCCTTTGTATAGGCACTTGCAATCTGGAATTCTGCTGCCTGTGCCATAGAAGGGTCAAGGGATTTTGCCTTTTCAAAGGCAGCTACTGCATCCATATATTTTCCTTCTTTTGAAAGGATCAAACCCTTTAAAAACTGCACACGGGCAGGCTGAATTCCTTCTTTTTCACCTACATCAATCCACTCCTTTGCTTCTTTCAGGTTACCTATCTGATAAAGGCTGTCTATGAGTTCAACCAATGCCTCCTTTATCTTAGGTGTCAGTGTCACTGCATCCTTGAGATGTGGTGTAGCTGATTTATGGTCCTCTAATATTTTATAGGTTAGACCGAGGTAGTATGCAGCAATACTTGAGGTGGGGTCAGCCTTTCTTGCATCCTGGAAGTATGCAAGGGATTCTTCATAATTTTCCTCTTTGAACTCTTTCATACCTTTTTCAAGAAATTCCTCTCCCGATGCATATAAAGGTGATAAAAGACATAAAGATATTAAAAATATCACAACTTGAAATAGGGATTTAAATCTATTCATTAGATGCCCCCATGATTAATTAAGATAGGTTAAGAATAGTAATATATTTAATTTAGGATTTGTCAATGAAATTCTTATTAATTTAATTTTTCAATAAACATCTGTCTTTAGATTAGAAAAACCACTAATTTTACATTTTACAGAAACCTGCAAATGTGGATTGTTTAGGCTGCTTTTGTTTTTTCAAGATAGAGGTGTATAAAAGATTATTCTATTATAAAGTCCCACGCTGAATCATTTATCCATAGACAGAAATAGCCTCTACCTAAAAGACCCTTTGATTTGACCATGTAGAGATTGTCCTTTTCTTTGTTTACGATAATCTCTATATCCTTTCCAAATATATATCTCGGTTTGCCTACGAGGGATGTGCCGTAAAATAACAGAGGATTAAACGTAAGTACATCCATATCGTATTCTCCGTGTATTATAAAATACTGGACGTCTTTTAATGGAAAAGTTGGGGGTTTATTAGATTCGATAAATAAAATACCCTCTTCATCGAGAACTAAATTTGGTAAGAGTCTGATGAGCCCTGTCTTTGTCTTTATATATACACCGAATTCTTTTGGCTTTATAATCTTTTGTTCCTTTGCAAATGAATTATACGTGTTAAAGACAATGGCAATGAACATAAAAACAATAATAGAAAATTTTATTCCTTTCATTTTTATACCCTCGGTAACATCAAAATTATTTCCTATATAAAGGTTAAATACACTTTTCTTTCCCTTGGCCCGTCAAACTCCATAAGAAAAATACCCTGCCACTGACCGAGCATGAGCCTGCCTTCTGAGACAGGGATTAATAAAGAGCAACCAGTGATCGTTGATTTTATATGGGCATCTGCATTTCCTTCCCTGTGTTTGTATGGATAATTTTTAGGGGCAAGTCTTTCAAGGCCTTCAATAATGTCCTTCATGACATCAGGGTCTGCATCTTCGTTTATCACAAGACCGCAGGTTGTATGGGGTGTGTAGATATTTAACAATCTCGCCTCAACCCCCTTTATTGCCTTCTGCACCTCATCGGTTATGTCCTTTGCCTCAACCTTACCCGTTGTTTTTATCCTCAATATTTTAAGCATATTTTATTCACCTTTTTTTCTTTTTGACCTGTAGTTCTCTATTGCCACTTTCAGGGCCTCCTCGGCAAGGAGAGAGCAATGGAGTTTTGCCTCAGGCAAACCGCCTAATGCCTCTGTGACCTTTTCGTTTGTTATCTTTAATGCCTCCTCTATGGTTTTTCCCTTCATGAGTTCTGTAGCCATACTACTCGATGCAATGGCAGCACCACAACCAAAGGTTTTAAATTTTACATCTATGATCCTGTCGTTTTCTATCTTCAGAAATATCTTCATAACATCACCACATACAGGATTGCCGGCCTCACCTACTGCATCGGGATTTTCCATCTCGCCCATGTTTCTCGGGTTCATAAAATGGTCCATTACGGTTTCATTATAATTTATCTGTGTCATAGAACTCCTCCATGTTTTCTATCTATTCGATTTTTATTATTTCATAGGTTTTCTGGCCGCCTGGGGCAGAAAATGTAACCTCATCCCCTACAGTTTTACCCATCAATGCCCTGCCAAGAGGTGATGTTATGGAAATCTTTTTCTGTTCAATATCCGATTCATAGGGTCCTACGAGGGTATAGGTCACCTCCTCATCGGTATCCAAATTTAAAAGGGTAACAACGCATCCAAATTCAACAAAGTCACAATTTGTTCTTTTTTTGTCCACAATTTCAGAGTTTTTTATCATCTCTTCTATCTCGGCAATCTTTTTCTGCAGAAACTGGTACTCTTCTTTAGCAGCATCGTATTCTGCATTTTCTGATAAATCACCATGACCTCTTGCCTCTTCAATGGCTTTAATAATCTTGGGTCTTTTTGTATTCAATAAAAACTCTCTCTCTTTTTTAAGACTCTCATATCCCTCTCTTGTGATGGGCACCTTCATACTCTCTCCATTTTAATGAGAAAATTACACTCTTTACTCTTATGAATCAACAAAATTTACAAAATTAAATACGATTAATCAAATCTAATCCATTCTCCCTTATCTTTTAGGGGGCTAATGGATTTTACTATCTGTTTTTTTACTTTTAAAAATCTCTGTTTCATTTCTTTTAACCAGTCCCTATGGAGAAACATATGCTCTGGGGGGCCGATTATACCCCCTTCTTTTATCTTTATTCTTCTGCCATTTCTATCAATCTTGAAATAGCCGTGGCAAACGGTACAGATAAAACCTTCTTCAATAATACGAACGATTTCACATCCGCAGAAGGGACAGCCAAAGCTGTTTTCTATTTTTTTATCGGAAAAAAGAATGCGGGCAAGTTCTTTTGCCTTTTCTTTATTTGTCTCGTTAAACAAAACCTCACCTGGCAGGGCAGCCTCAATGTTAACGCTTGCTTTGATGTCAAGCCCGAGGGAATAGGCAAAGACCATAAGTGTCTGAGGTGAAACGCCTATTCTATCTTTGATACCATAGAAATTTAATAGTATACAGGGTTTACCGTAGGTTTCGTTCAGATAATTATAAAACAAGAACCCCCTGTCAAGTATACGCTTGAATATGCTGTGGGCACCGAAATAATAAACAGGTGTGGCAACTATCAATCCATCTGCTTTGACAATCGTTTCAAGAAGCCTTTCCATATGATCTTTATTGGGACATGGATTACCCATTATGCAGCCGTAGCAGGCACTGCACGGCATGATATTTAGCTCAGGAAGTCTTATAAGTTTAAGATTGTGGGCAAAGTCAAAGTGTGTGGAAATCTCTTTTATAAAGATTTCACAGTTACCATTTTTTCTTGGTGAGCCTACAAGCCCAAGTATTTCTTTTGTCATGCACTATTATAACAGATTTTGTCTTATTTAACAGCTTTTTAATATTCCATTGCATTTTAAACTCAAATTGGGTTAAAAACCAAAAATGGACAAAAGAATAGCCTCCTGGTGTCTATTCGATTTTGCAAACTCAAGTTATTCTGCTGTTATTGCCGCAACGGTCTTTCCTGTTTATTATGCCAGTGTTGTTGTGGGTAATGAGGAAGGTCTTGGTGATATCTGGTGGGGTAGGGCCATAGCGTTAAGCATGGCAATTGTAGCATTGGCATCGCCGTTTTTAGGCGGTATTGCAGATTATGCAAAGATTAAGAAAAGGATGATGATGTTTTTTACTTTTATGTGTGTAATATCGGTGGGTTTATTTTCTCTCCTCCATGAAGGTATGATCATATTCGGTTTTGTTTTAATAGTTCTGGCAAATATAGGCATGGAGTGTAGTTTTGTTTTTTATAATGCATTTTTACCTGAAATCAGCCATAAAGACCATTGTGGCAGGGTCTCTGCCTGGGGTTATGGAACAGGATATTTAGGTTCCATTATAAGCCTTTTTCTGGCACTAATATTCATTCAGCAAGGATATATAAAACCAATATGGATAATGGTTTCTTTGTTTTTTGCCGTTTTTTCTATACCTGTTTTTATTTTTCTGCCTGAAGATGACATGGATAAAAAAAGGATCTTTTCTTCTGCACTTCAAGGTTTAAAAAATACCATAAAGTATCTTCGCATTATGTGGTCTCACCTAAACACGAGGAAATTTCTCATAGCCTATTTGATTTATGAAGACGGTGTTAATACAGTTATTGTATTTTCAAGTATATTTGCTGCTACAACACTTAAGTTTAAACCTGATGAGCTAATCTATATGTATCTTCTGGTTCAGGCAACGGCCATGTTAGGTGCATTTGTTATGGCAAAAAGCATTGATATAAAAGGGCCAAAAAAGATCGTTCAGGTCACGTTATGTCTATGGATCTTTGTTACCATATTTTCTTTTTTTGTTAATTCAAAGGGTCTTTTCGTTGTTATTGCATCTTTAGCAGGTTTAGGGCTTGGTTCCCTTCAGGCAGCAACAAGGGCTTTTTTCTCCTTTTTCATCCCTAAGGGAGAAGAGGCAAAATATTTCGGCGTGTATAATTTTGTGGGTAAATCGTCGGCCATCATAGGCCCCGTTATCTTCGGTTACATATCGTCTTTATATAAGACCCAGAGGCCTGCTATACTTTCGGTTTGTTTGTTTTTCATTATAGGATTAATTATAGTTTCATTTGTAGATGAGGTTAAAACAAGAAAGATTCAGGAATAAACTTGCAAAGGTTAATCTTTTCCCATATATTGAATTTAAAAGCCATCAATTAAAAAACAGGAGGTTTTTATGACCTTAATGGAAGATTTAAAGAAAAAGACAGAGGAAGGTTTAAAGACACTTAAGGAAACGACTCAGGACATAGCCTTTAATGTGGAGAAACAGGCAAAGATAGGTAAGAAAAAATATCTTGATATAACAAAACTCCAGAGAACCATTCAAAAATTATATGCAGAAATCGGTGAATATGTATATGACCAGTTTACATCAGGAAAAACACCAACAATGGAGAGCCCTTTTCTAAAGGAAAGGATCAGTGCCATAACGAGATTATCCATTCATATAAAAGATATTGAAGAAGAGATTGAAGAGATTAAAAGAACCACCCCGCAAAAAAACCATGAGGATTAAATACAGTATCTTTCTTTTTTTTCTATGTTTCTTGTTTTTATTATTTTCGCCTTTAACCCTATCATGTTACGAAAGAATAATATCTTTATCACCACAGGTAACAGAATCCATATATTTAATAGGCGCAGAACAAAGACTTATTGCCAATACCACTTTCTGCAAAAGACCGCCAGATGCCTTAAAAAAGGAAAAAATAGGCACGCCCCAGAGACCTGAGCTGGAAAAGATTGTGTCACTAAAGCCAGACCTTGTTATTGCTGCCCAGGAGGCAAATGACTTTTGGTTTGTTGAAAGGATAAAAAAGATCGGTATTAATACATTTTTTTTTAAAAGGCCTAAAGATTTCAAAGACCTTTCCCATAATTTTTTTGTCCTTGGAAAACTATTAAAAAAAGAAGAAACAGCAAAAAAGATTATTATGGATGTGAAACAGAAGCTTCACAAAGATGTCAAATCAAAGCAATTTGGCGTATTATGGCAGATAGGCTCAGGGCCTGTAGTGGTGGCAACTAATACAAGCTTTGTCAATGACATCATCGAATATTCAGGGGGTAAGAATATTATAAACAGTGAAGTTCCCTATATGCGAATAAGCATTGAAGAGATTATAAAAAATCCACCACAGGTTATTGTCCTTATGGATATGGGATACAGCATACAGGAAGAAGAGAAAAGATGGAAAAAATATCTAAAAGACCCTGTTTTTGTTGTGCTTGATCCCTATGTTGCCTCAAGCCCTACACCTGTAACATTTCTCGAGGCTGTAACAAGATTAAAGGAGGCGAGGAATTTTTAATTGACTTTAATTTCTTTTGTGTGTAAAATTCGTATCTTCATAATAGGTTAGGAGGTAATTATGGCACGAGTCTGTGAGATATGCGGAAAAGGAAAACAAATCGGCTATAATGTAAGCCATGCAAACAATAAGACAAAAAGGATATGGCTACCCAATCTTCAGAATAAAAAGGTAGTTATAGGAAATACCACAAAAAAGATAAGGGTATGCACGAAGTGCATAAAAAAAGGTCTTATTCAGTAGGCCATCTAAAACATCCCCTTATCAATTAAAAAAAGCCTTCCAATTTAGAAAATTTTCAAAAACCCTTTTAATATTTGATTATTTTACCCTGAACTCTTTAGAATTGAGGTTTTTTAGCTTAAATTACCCATAAACATATCAAAGCCGTTTTATACAAAAAAAAGACTGAATATTACAAGAATTATCCTACAAAAAGTTGTTAAATGGTCTTTACACCAAGTAAGGTGCAAAAAACTATAAGGGGAGGTTTCCATGAAGAAGTTTTTAATATTTATTCTTCTATTGTTATTTGTTGGTCTTTCTGCGACTAACATTGGTTATGCCCAGAAACCAACCGGCGAACCTTATGTAATAGGAGGCATATTCCCGCTTACAGGTTATCTTTCCTGGCTCGGTGAATACAAGAAAAAGGGATCGGAATTAAAGGTGGAGTTGATAAACGAGGCAGATGGAATAAACGGAAGACCATTAAAACTGGTTATTTATGATGATCAATCCTCACCAGAACAGGCGGCAAAAATAGCACAGAGGCTTATTTCCAAGGATAAAGCCATTGCCATGATAGGTACTGCAAGCGTGCCCATTTCAGGGGCAGTGGCATCTTTAGCAAACAAAAATAGCATACCCGCCATAATAGGTTCCGGTTACGAGGTAAACCCTGAAAAGGACAGATTTGTATTCAATACAGCACATAAGACAGACTTCGCCGTTGCAAGGCCTTTTCAGTATTTTAAAGAAAAGGGTATTACAAAACTTGCCCTGTTAATGCCCATAGGGTCTCTTGGTGAACTGGGGAGCACCCTTGCAAGAAAATATGCACCGTCTTATGGTATAACCATTGTGGGTGAAGAAAAATTCGATGTAAAGGCACCTGATGTAACAGCACAGCTTGCAAAATTAAAGACGCTTAAACCACAGGCCCTGTTTTCTTTCTGCACCGGTGAACCTGCTGCTCTTGTGGCACGGAATATGGCGCAGATGAACATGAATATTCCTGTCCTTGTTTCTCACGGAAATGCAAACCCTGGTTTTTTAAAACTCGTGAGTAATGTGAATGTACCTATTATTGTTCCTGCTGGTAGGGCTGCGGCACCTGATGCAATACCCGATAGTGACCCCTGCAAAAAGGTTATAGCAGCTTTTAACAAAAGACATATAGCTAAATTTAATGAACCTGCAAACTATTATTCAGCAGAGATGGTAGACGCCATAGCGATCATTGCAGAAGTTTTAAAGACAACTAAGGGGGCAACAGGAGAAAAGTTGAGAGATGGTATTGAGAACTTGAAAAACTTTGTGGGTATGCAGGGTATCTACAATTTTTCACCCTCTGACCATCATGGAACTGTGCTTAATGACATGATGGTATTCGAGGTTAAAGAAGGCAAACTACATATGCTTCTTAAATAAAGAGTAAGGCTCATGGGAGAGTATTCACACCTATTTCAATTCTTTTTCAGTGGAATAACTACAGGTAGCATTTATGCCCTGATAGCTGTGAGTCTGGTTATTGTTTACAGGGTATCCCAGTTAATATGTTTCTCTCAGGGCGAATTTTTTGTATTCGGCGCCCTTTTTATGGCCACCCTTATCTCAAAAGGTGTGTCGCTCCCCCTTGCCTTTGTAATATCTTTATTCGGGTCAATGGCAATGGGAGGTTTTCTCCAATGGTTACTTATAAGGCGTATCCAGGGCAGCTCAATCGGTAATTTGATTGTCATGACCATTGCCATATTCCTTGCACTGAGGGGGCTTGCATTAATAATATGGGGTAGAGAGTCCTATGTAGTAAGACCTTTTACAGAATCCCAACCCATAACCTTTATGGGTGCATCCCTTCAGTTACAGGTCTTTTGGATTGCAGGTATAACAGTTTTTGTATTACTTCTTATCTGGTTTTTTTTCGAAAAGACCATGCTCGGTCTTGCCATGAGGGCCTGTGCAGAGAACCCTCTTGGGGCCAGCTTGATGGGTATAAGCGTAAACAGGGCAGCATTTTTTGCATGGGCATGGGGGGCTGCCATTGGTGCCATTGCAGGGATGACCATATGCCCACTTTTATTTACCCAGTATACATCTGGTGTGATGCCTATGGTAAAGGGGTTTATAGCGATGTCTATAGGTGGATTAAGTAGTATCATGGGTTCGGTGATAGCAGGGCTAATGTTGGGGTTAGTGGAATCTTATACAATAGGTCTTATATCCTCGAAGTTCTCTGATGCAATAGTGTTCACTTTATTGATTCTGGTTTTGCTTATAAGGCCAAGTGGTCTTTTCAATAGTCAGAGATGAACATCATGGAAAGGCTTAAGAAGGCTTGGTGGATACTTCCGGCAGTTATATTGGGTATAATACCTCTTATTTTTAAAGAAAAATCTGCCTATGTTAGCGGTATATTGATATTTGCCGGAATCTATATAATACTTGCAGTAGGGCTCGATCTTTTGATGGGCTATGCAGGTCAGATATCTGTAGGCCATGCCTCTTTCTTTGCCATAGGGGCATACTCTTCTGCCATCCTGACTGTAAAATACGGTATTTCTCCTCTTTTAGCCATGTTTTTTGGAATGTTCCTTAGCGGGTTAATTGCATGGATTATAGGGAGGCCGGTTCTTGCCCTTAAGGAATACTATCTTGCCATGGCAACCCTTGCCTTTAACGAGATTGTAATTACCTTGATTATAGAAATCGAATGGTTGACAGGTGGTGCATCGGGCTTAAAGAATATTCCGTCCTTTAGTTTATTTGGCTTCACCATGAAAAATAATTTACATTATTATTATTTTGTCTGGTTTGTTGTGTTCCTTGTGGTTGCCATGACCATTGCCATCGTAAAATCACCAATGGGAAGAACTCTCATTGCCATTCACAGTGATGAAGTAGCAGCTCGAACATTCGGTATAAACAGCACAAAATACAAAACAGGGATCTTTGTGCTCGTAAACGTCTTTGCCTCAGTAGCTGGTTCCCTTTATGCCCACTATATGGGTTTTATTGCCCCAGATGATTTTGGGGTAAGCACATCTGTAAATATGCTGGTTATGCTTTTTCTTGGAGGTTTCGGCACCATATATGGACCTGCCATAGGTGCACTTTTTTTAAAGATATTGCCAGAATTGACATATTTCTTTCAGGATTATGAACTTCTTATAAATGGGGTCATTCTGATCATTGTCCTTGTATTTATGCCAAAAGGCATGTACGGCATATTTGTGGCTATGAAAAGAAAAATAGGTTTCAGTAGAGAATAATGAATATGGATAAAAATGGTATTATTCTCAAAATAGAAAATATAAGTAAAAGATTTGAAGGCGTCCATGCCCTCGATGGCGTGAGCTTTTCTGTAAAAAAAGGCCAGATTAAGGCCTTAATTGGACCAAACGGTGCTGGAAAGACTACTATGCTTAATGTGATAAGCGGACTGGTTCCCCCTGACAAGGGCAATATCTATTTTAAGGATAATGATATAACAGGCCAACCTCCAAATATAATAGCATCCTTAGGTATGGGGAGGACATTTCAGCTCATTAGACTTTTTACTATAAACGAAGCTACCGTGATGGATAATCTTCTAATAGGCGCAAGCCTAACATTAAAACCTGGCATATTAAAATCCATATTTTTATCAGGAAGGGTAAAGAGGCAGGAGACTAAGCTTAAGGATAAAGCCCTTGAGATTCTAAACTTTGTTGGATTGTCAGGTAAGGAGGGGGTTTTACCTAGTGCATTATCTTTTGGAAATCAGAGGCTCGTTGAGCTTGCAAGGGCACTTATGATGGATCCTAAAATGTTAGTACTTGACGAGCCAGCTTCAGGATTAAACGATATGGAGGTGGAAAACTTTAAAGGATTGCTCTTATCGCTTAAAGATAGGGGAATTACCATGCTCATTGTTGAACACAATATGAAACTGGTAATGGATATTGCCGATGATATAGTAGTACTTGATTTTGGTAAGAAACTCGCAGAGGGTTCACCAAAAGAGGTTTGTGCCAATCCAGAGGTGATAGCAGCTTATTTAGGAACTAAAGACAAAAATGGAGATGGGGTTTTATGCTCCAAATAGAGGGTCTTTCTTCAGGATACGGTAGGATAAGGGTTTTAAAGGATATAGATATCACTCTCAGAAAAGGGGAGATAGTGTGTTTACTTGGGGCAAACGGCGCCGGTAAATCAACGCTTTTACGGACTATATCAGGGATATTAAAGGCAGACAGTGGTAGGGTGATTTTCAAGGAAATGGATATAACAAATAAAAGACCTGAATATATAGTAAGGATTGGAATAGGCCATGTGCCTGAAGGCAGACAGATCTTTGGCGAACTAACGGTTAGGCAAAATCTAATTTTGGGCAGATATTGCAAAAAGGTTGAAAAGAAAGAGATGGAAAGGCTGATGGAATCATGTTTTAGTCTTTTTCCAGTTCTCAAAGAAAGACTTAACCAGAGGGCAGGCACATTAAGTGGTGGAGAACAGCAGATGCTTGCTATTGCTAGGGCACTTATGTCAGAACCAGAGATATTATTATTTGATGAACCTTCCCTTGGCCTTGCACCAATAATTGTGGATAAAATTATGAGGAACATAAGGGAGCTTAAGGACAGGGGGATCTCTATATTAATAGTGGAACAGAATATAAATGCAGTCCTTGAGATAGCGGACAGGGAGTATGTTATAGAAACAGGCAGAATAGTAATCGAGGGGTCTACTGAGATGTTAAATAATAACAAAACAATTAAAGAGTCCTATTTAGGGATGTAAAAATCAAGATAAAAGGAGTAAGCCATGTATTATGACCCTGACAAGAACAACCATGGCCTTCCCCATAATCCATTCAAATCCTGTGTAATACCGAGGCCAATAGGATGGATATCCACTATAAGTCAAGATGGTATTCATAACCTTGCCCCTTTTAGCCAATTCCAGAACCTTACCTTTGACCCTCCTTATGTGATGTTTGCGGCAAACCAGAATACAAAGGGTATGAGAAAAGACACTGTGATTAATATAGAGAAAACAGGAGAGTTCGTTTATAACATGGTTACATGGGAGCTAAGGGAGGCAATGAATATTACTGCTTCGGAGGTGCCCTTCGAAATTGATGAATTCGAGCTGGCAGGGCTGACAAAAGCGCCTTCCGTCAAGGTTAAGCCAGCAAGGGTGTCAGAATCACCCATTCATTTTGAGTGTATCCATTACCAGACCATAAGGATACCAGGAAATGGTCTTATGGGTAGTGTAGATGTCATTATAGGTAGGGTCGTTATGATCCATATAAAAGATGAGGTCATAGGTCCTGATGGTCGTTTAGACATACTCCGTATAAGACCTGTGGCAAGGTTAGGATATTACGATTACACCACTGTAGATTCATTATTTCAAATGGTCATCCCTGGAGAAAACGAATTACTCCTTACAGGTCTTGAGGGTGCCATAAAAAAACATAATACTTAATATTGTCCATTGACATATTTGAAAAAGATAGTAGAATAAATCTCTATCAGTCAATGGCTACACAGTTTATTATCAAACAAAAAAAAGAACAGGGCTATAGGGATGAAACCATCTGCATAGGTGGTATATTTCCCTTGACAGGTTATCTTTCCTGGCTCGGCATATATAAAAAAAAGGCATCTGAACTAAAAGTAGATTTAATTAACAATGCCGGTGGTATAGATGGGAGGATGTTGAAACTCGTAATCTATGATGATTGTTCTTCAGAAGAGCAGGCAACAAAAGCAGCTGAGGAATTAATTTACAAACACAGGGCATCTGCTCTTATTGGAACAGGTTCTCTTCCAGTATCCCTTGCCGTTGCAAGGATTGCAAATAGAAACAGGATCCCTGCATTTCTCAATTCAGGTTATACCATAGATCCTGTTAAGGATTTATTTATCTTTAACACAGCCCACAAGACTGAATTTGCCCTTGCTTGTGCATTCCAGTATTTCTCCGAAATAGAAATTTCGAAAATCTCACTACTAATGCCATATGGTCCCCTTGGCGATGTAGGTTCCTGGCTTGCCAAACATCTTGCAAATCTATTCAATATTAGAATAGTGGGCGAAGAGAGATTTGACCTTAGCTCATTCGATATTAGAAGCCAGCTTGAAAGGATAAAGGAATTAAGACCTCAAGCAGTTTTCTCTTTTGTGACAGGGAGGCCTGCAGCATGGGTGGCAGGAAATATGGCAAACATGGGTTTCAAAATACCATTGTTGATATCCCACGGCAACGCAACACCATCCTTTCTCAAGATGATATCTTCCATACCCCTTAAGGTTATTGTGCCTTCAGGTAAATCCATGGCCCTTGATTCCATGACCCTTGACGACCCATCCATTAGAAAAATTATGGATTTTAATGCTTTGCATATGGCAAGGTTCAATGAGCCGGTAAACTATTATTCAGCAGAACAGGCCGATGCCATTGACCTTATTGTGACGGCATTTAGACTAACAGGAGGAAGACCGGATGGATTAAAGGATGCCATTGAATCAATAAAAAATTTTGTAGGTATGCAAGGTATTTATAACCTCTCAAACATTGACCACTACGGGACAAGACCTGAAAGCATGGTGCTTTTATCCGTGCGCGATGGAAGGTGGTATCTTGAGAGGTCATTTTTACCCTTGACGAGCTTTAGTCATATTTATGATGATACCAGTAAGGGTTTGGTTCACAGGCTTGCCGGAATACTTCTTGCCCCATCAGCTTCTTTAGACAAAAAGTATGAAAAGGATCATATCTTGTTAAAAACCTCTATCATGGAAGAAGATGCCAAAGCTACAAGGATAGACTATGATTTTTTCAGGGATTATTATAGTTATAAGAAGGAATTAATAAAAGCGCTTTATGAAGAGGATGAAATAAAGGCAAGACAAAACCTGTATTGCCTTCTTTTATATTCATTAAACATGGATGAAGACGAATCTTTTAGAGGTATGATTCTCGAGATATTCTGCATATTTTGTGATACTGCCATTGAGAAGGGTGTGGATATAGAAAAGATAGCAGAGTTTAGAAAGGTTTTTATGGAGAAATGGCAGACAATAAGGGAAAGAGACAGGCTCTGCCTTGTCCTTATAAGAGCCCTTTATTACACGATAGAGATGATAACAAGGATAGAATTTGCAGATTCGGGACTTTTTAAAAAGGTTATGTCCTATATAAAGAACCACTACAATGAAAACCTCAATGTGGAGAGAGTTGCCCGTCACGTATGTCTGAGCCCTTCATATTTAATCCATAGACTTAAGAAACAATTTGGTATGAATCTTACCGAATGTATAGCCATGGTAAGGATAGAGAATGCCAAAGCCCTCCTCAAATCCACTAACACATCCATTGGCGAAATAGCCCATGAGGTTGGATATCAGGACCAATGTTATTTTACAAAGGTTTTCAAAAAATATGCAGGATGTACACCAAAGGAATACAGAAAAAGTCCTGTGAGGCATATCCCTTTTAGATAGGCCAACTAAGTCCTTGACAAAATATGAGTTATTGGTTAATCTATTTGTCACGGGCCCATAGCTCAGTTGGAAGAGCCACCGGCTCATAACCGGTAGGCCCCTGGTTCGAGCCCAGGTGGGCCCAATTTAATAATTATGGAATGTTACTGTAAAAAAATAAAATTTTTAATTTAAAGGGGGTGCTCCAAAAAGGTTCACCCCCTTTAATTTTATGGAGGTATTGCATTGGAGCAAGAACTAAAGACCATCTATGAAGTTCAGTTATTAGAATCAAATATCATCAATAACGAAAAAAAGAAATTGATAGGCCCAAAGAAAATAGAAGAGATGGACAGGGAGTTAGAAGAACTTAAAAAAAAGGCAGAAAAGGAAAAGGCAGTAATAGATGAACTCGAAAAAGAAAGAAGAAAGAAAGAGAAAGATCTTGGTGTGGAAAAGGATAGGATTAAGAAGATAGAAGCAAAATTGTATGAAGTTAAAACAAATAAAGAGTATCAAGCCCTCCTGAAAGAGATTGAAATGGCAAAAGAAGAAATAGATAAAACAGAGGAAGACATAATTATTCTTATGGATAGGACAGAAGACTTAAAAAAGGAATACGACAGTGTTCTTGAACATATGAAAAAAAGAGAAAATGAAATAAAGGTAGAGAAGGACAGGTTGTTAAATGAACTGGCAAATATAGATAAAACACTGGAAGAAATAAAAAAACAGAGAGATCAATTACTGAAAAATGTCAGCGAAGAGATAAGAAGTACATATCTAAATCTTATTGAGAAAAGGGAAGGTCTGGCTGTGGTGAATGTGAAAAACGGTGTATGTTTAGGCTGTTATATGAATATTCCCCCTCAGCTTTTCATAGAAGTCACAAAAAACAACAGACTCATTACTTGCCCCAGTTGCAATAGAATATTTTATTTTGTGGAAGACATCTAATTTGGAATGGCATGCCTATATTGACGGTGCCTCATCGGGAAATCCCGGTGAATCCGGCGCTGGTGTAGTTATTTACGCCCAGGATAAGATGATAAGCAAAGAAAGTCTCTATCTCGGTAGCATGACAAATAATATGGCCGAATATGAGGCGCTGCTTTATGTGTTGAATAAGGCAATAGATTATGGGATAGAAAATCTAAATGTCTATACTGATTCCCTTTTAGTTGCAAATCAGGTCTTAGGTATATATCGGGTTAAAAATCCAACTCTTCAGGGCTATATTTCAAAAATTAAAAAAATATTTGACAATTTTAAACATTTTAGCATAAAATATATACCAAGAGAAAAAAATAGGATTGCAGATAGGCTTGCAAAAATGGCAATCAAAAATAGGGGTAGACGGGTGGCCGCTCCGCCTGGCGGAGAGGAAAGTCCGGGCATCACAGGGCAGGATGGTCCCTAATGGGGACTGGGGGTAACCCTAAGGAAAGTGCAACAGAAAATATACCGTCCCGCCTCAAGCGGGATAAGGGTGAAATGGTGAGGTAAGAGCTCACCAGCTCTGTGGCGACACAGAGGCTTGGCAAACCCCATCCGATGCAAGGCCAAAAAGGGGTCACGAAGTAGCGTGAGGGGATGGCCCGTCCCTTAACCCGAGTAGGCCGCTTAAGGTTCAGGGCAATCTGAACCGATAGAGAAATGGCCACCGAACACAGAACTCGGCTTATAGTTTACCCCTATTTGTTTTAAAAGGCGTTCTAAAAGTCTCAAAAAAGTTTAAAACAAGAAGAGATACAGAATTTAGTTAACGATTCAAAAATTAAAGAGAAAATAGAGGATGGATAAAAAACATATCATTATCTTAATTCTAATGTTCTGGATATTTTTTTTTAATGCTCTTGGGGGATATTCTTTAAAAGAGCCTGATGAGGGAAGATATGCAGAGATTCCCAGGGAGATGCTCGAATCCGGCGATTTTGTCGTGCCAAGATTGAATTATGTAAGATATTTTGAAAAGCCACCACTTTTTTACTGGACTGTAGCGGGCTTTTATAAATTATTCGGCATAAACCAATGGTCTTTCCGCCTTCCCTGTGCGTTATCCGCTTTTTTTTGCGCAATGGTTATATACATATTTACAAAGCGGTGGTTTGGTGAAATAACTGCATTTTACTCTACAGCGATTCTAATCTCTTCCTTTGGCTTTTTTTCCATGGCAAGGATAGTAACCCTTGATATGTTTTTTACCCTCTGGCTTACATGCTCTATTGTATTTTTTTATGAATTTTATAGAAAAAAAAGGCCTTATTTTATTTATCTATTCTATGTTTTTCTCGCACTTGCTACCCTGACAAAAGGGATTGTAGTTCCCATTTTGGTGGGCTTAACTGTTTTTATATTTTTGATAACAGAAAAAAGGTTATCTTTTTTAAAAGAAATTAAGCTAATAAAGGGTATTTTTGTGTATCTTGTTGTAACGGCCCCCTGGTTTATTGCAATTTCTTTAAAGGAAAGGGAGTTTTTTTATTTCTTCTTTATTGATCAACATTTTCTCAGGTTTTTAACCCCAAAGCACAAAAGGACCGGGAGTATTTTTTATTTTATTCCAGTGCTTTTTGGAGGGTTATTCCCATAGTCGTTTTTTATTCCAAGGGCTGTTAAGTCTTTATGGATGATAAAGGAATTGAGGCTTTTTTTTATATGGAGCACGGTAGTTTTTTTGTTTTTCACCATATCCAGCTCAAAGCTTCCACCTTACATATTACCGATTTTTCCGGCCATTTCCATTGTGATGGGTTTTTTGTTTTCTAAAAACGGGGGGCATCCAGTAAGAAAAAAATGGGAAATTTTATTATATCTTGTATTCTTTATTATCATTATCTTCGTTTCTTTTAACTTAAATACCGATGTGTTTTACAAATGGGCATCTCTTATCTCTAAAACCGCACCTGCTGTTATGATTGAACTAAAGGTATTTTTTATTTTAGTAGCTATCCTTTCAGCTGTTGTATCTTTTTTTATGATTATATACTTCAAATCACTGGATTATAGAAAAATCTTTATCTTACTTACCTGTTTTTCTTTGAGTTTTGTTACTGTCCTTTTGTCCCAAAGGGATATCATTGACAGATTAAATACTACTAAGGGCATTGCGAATATTATAAATGCAAAAAGGTCAAAGGATGATCTGATAATAAACTACGGTTCCTTTGATCAGACTCTGTTGTTTTATACCAGACAGAGGCTCTTTATTGCCTCCTATAGAGGAGAACTCGATTTTGGAGCCCGCTACGAAGATGCAAAGGATTACTTTATAAGCGACGGTGAATTTGTAAATATATTAAATTCTGAAAAAAGGGTATTTTGCGTTGTAAAAGAAAAAAGATTAAACCATATAAGGGAGAAATTGTTCAAAAATATATACGCCATTGAATGTTTAGAGGAAAGGTGTGTTTTTACAAATATGCAATAAAAGTAAAAAATTTTAATGAATAAAAAGGATATCCTAAGTCCTGTGTTTTTTAATGGACAAGTAATTTTTTTCACAAAATGTCAGTTAAAAAGTTGAATTAATTTTTTTCCTATGTTAAAAAAAATATAAGAGGATAGGAGATGAACAGTTTTTTAGACAAATTGGAAATAAGATTAATGAGAGAAGACGACCTTGACGCCATTGTGAATATAGATACAAAGGTGCTTGGGGAATCAAGACATGATTACTGGGTCACAAAGATTATAAAGCAGGCAGAGGCAAGACCTCCTGATGCATCCCTTGTGGCAGAAATAGATGGAAAAGTCGTTGGTTTTATCCTCGGAGAGGTGAGCGGTTGGGAATTTAAGGTTCCCAATAATATAGGCTGGATAGACACCATAGGGATAGACCCAGACTATCAGAACAGGGGGATAGCAAAGGTGCTCGCAAATGCCCTTGTGGAGAATCTCAAAAGATATGGCGTTGATACAATTTACACCCTTGTCAACTGGAATGATTGGGATTTACTGCAGTTTTTCCATGCCATGGGGTTTACAAGGGGTGATATGATAAACCTCGTTTTAAAGGTATAATTCCCTTTAAAATTTATTGGACATTTATTATTGTGGATAAAAAAGACAGTGTTCAGTCAGACAAAAAAGAGAAAATCTCCGGCCTTGATATTGTGAGGGCAGCAACAATAATAATTGTCTTCGGAATCCCCCTTTTTGTAAGCGTTGTTACCCTGTGTGGTTATTGTATAAAGAAGATTACAAACCTTAAAAAATAAAAAAGTCCCTGTATAAATTTAAAACTGGCGCGCCCGACAGGATTTGAACCTGCGGCTTTTGGCTCCGGAGGCCAACGCTCTATCCATTCTGAGCTACGGGCGCCTAAAATACCACAAAAAATATTAAATTTTTAAAGAATCTTTATAATAACCTCATCACCTTTCCAGATACCCAGTTTATCCTTAATGCTTCCTTTATAATAAGCGAACTCGAGATATCCTGAACTGCCAATTAGACAACTGAATTCACCTTCAAAATAGGTTTTTTTTATATTTTTAAACTCTTTTTTTCCTACACTGACTTTAAATCCCCTATCTTTTATAAATCCGTCAAGGGTTTTTTCATCTATATTTGTTATGGCGTTTCCAAATCTATCGAACCTTACTATCTCACCGTAGATAATATCAGTATATATAAGGGGAAAGCAGTTTTCCAGTATCGTAAACTTCTCAATTTTTTCTCCCAAAGAGGCAATGGGAATTCCTTTGGATAAATGGGCTGCTACAGGAGAAAACACATCCCTACCGTGAAATGTATTGCTTATTCTGGGCAACATAAATGCCCTGTTTTCAATATGGTATATCTCTGCCTTATCGTCTAATACCAGGGTAAATATCCCGTTATCAGGGCCTATAAAGATATGGCCATTGTGCTCACAAACTAAAGGTCTTCTTTTGCCACCAACTTCAGGATCAACTATGGCAACATGTATAGTGCCATAAGGAAAATATTGATAATATTCCTTTAAAACAAAAGCAGCCTCACGGATGTCCTGGGGTTCTATTTCATGGGTTATATCTATAATCTTTACGCAGGGATTTATGGATAATATAACGCCTTTCATCTGACCCACATAGGAGTCTTTTGTGCTGAAGTCTGTTAGAAGTGTTATTATCCTTTCTTCGTTCATGGAAAAAGCATTTTTATATATCTTTTAAAGGGTCTTTTAATGATACCCCTTTCTGTAACAAATGCTGAGATGTATCTGTGGTCTGTTATATCAAAGGAATAATACCTTGCCTTTATTTTTTTCAGGGTAATAGGTAAGCCTCTAAAGTTTTTTACTTCGTTGCCATCACGCTCCTCAATTGGAATTAAGTTACCACTTTCTATTTCAGGGTCAAAGGTAGAAACAGGGGCAGCCACATAAAAGGGTATGTTATGTGCCTTTGCACATAGGGCTATCATAAAAGTCCCTACCTTGTTTGCCGTATCACCGTTTAATGCAATCCTATCTGCACCCACTATTACCTTATCTATTAACTTTTTATGAAAGAGGATGCCCACATGGTTATCTGGAACAACCTCTACATGGATCCCTTCATTATATAATTCCCATGCCGTTAATCTTGCGCCCTGGAAATATGGCCTCGTCTCTGTGGCAAAGACCTTTATCTTTTTACCTGATTCATGGGCTGCCTTTATTACACCTAAAGCAGTGCCGTATCCGCCCATGGCAAGGCTTCCAGCATTACAGTGGGTAAGTATACAGTCTTTGTCTTTTATGAGTTCAGCGCCAAAGAGTGAGATCATCCTATTGTTTTCAATATCTTCCACGTGGATGGCCACTGCCTCTTCGAGCATTGATGCTTCAATATCTTGCTTTTCTTTGTATTTATCGTAAGCCCTTTCCATCCTTTTAATTGCCCATAATAGATTTACTGCAGTGGGTCTTGTATTCAGAAGGGCTTTAGATATCCTTTTTATTTCCTTTTCATTTAAAAAACCTTTATTTTTCAATATCTCCTTTATACCGAGAACAAAACCATAGGCAGCTACTATGCCTATTAAAGGCGCTCCCCTTATTACCATGTTTTTTATAGCATATCTCGTATCCTCTAAAGTGTTACATCGAACATAGACCTTTTTAAAAGGCAGTTCTCTCTGGTCAAGGAGATATAATGAATCGCCTTTCCAGTAAATGTGTTTTGTCAACCCTTTAGCCTCTTTAAAAGAAGTTCATTTAATACCTTTGGATTTGCCTTTCCCTTTGTCTCCTTCATAACCTGACCCACAAAAAATCCGAGGAGTTTTTCCTTTCCTGCCCTGAATTCTTCAACTTCTTTTGGAAATTTTGAGAGTATCTCATCAATTTTAGCCCCGATTGCAGATTCATCTGTTATCTGTGTAAGACCCTTTTCATAAACGAGCTCTTTAGGAGAAATATCCCTTTCACAAAGTTCAGGAAAAATGTCTTTTCCTATCTTTATGCTTATGGTGCCATCCTTTATAATGGATAAAAGTTCGGCAAATCTCTCTGGTGTTATGGGAGGGTTATTGGGTTGTAAATTCCTTTCCTTTAGCTCCCTTAAGAGTTCTGTCATGATCCAGTTGCTTACAGTCTTTGGTTCCGGGAATCTCTTTACAGTTTCTTCAAAATAATCAGCAAGGTATCTGTCAGAGACAAGGATCTCCACATCGTATCTCGGCAGGCCATAATCTTTTATAAATCTTTCCATCTTTTCAAAAGGTAGTTCAGGTAGTTCTTGCCTTATCTTTTTAATCCAGGCATCATCTATGATGAGAGGTAAAAGGTCAGGTTCAGGGAAATACCTGTAGTCATGTGCCTCTTCTTTTCCCCTCATGGAATAAGTAATGCCCTGGTCTACATTGAAAAGCCTTGTTTCCTGAACAACCTCTTGCCCGCTTTTTATAATCTCTATCTGTCTTTTTATCTCGTAATCGAGGGACTTTTCTATGTATTTGAAGGAGTTTAGATTCTTCAACTCTGTCCTTGTGCCGAATTCTTGGGTGCCCCTTTTTCTTACAGATACGTTTGCATCACACCTGAAGCTACCTTCCTCCATATTCCCATCACAAATCTCAAGATAAATTAGACAATCCCTGAGCATTTTTAAATATTGGACAGCCTCTTGTGGTGTTCTTATGTCAGGTTCACTTACAATCTCAAGCAAGGGTATACTGGATCTATTATAATCTACAAGGCTGTATGTGCTTGCCTCAATTGTTGATTCATGGACAAGTTTGCCCGCATCCTCTTCCATGTGTATCCTTTTTATGCGTATTCTTTTCTTTTCATTATTTACCGTTATATCAAGATAACCGTTCTCACATATGGGTTCCTCGTATTGACTTATCTGATATCCTTTCGGTAAGTCAGGATAATAATAGTTTTTTCTTGCAAAGATGCTTCTTCTGTTTATGGTGCAATTTAAAGCAAGACCGAGCTTTATGGCAAAATCTACTACCTTTTTGTTGAGAACAGGCAGTGCCCCTGGAAGGCCCATACAGGTGGGGCATGTATGACTGTTTGGTTCTGCACCGAATTCTGTGGAGCAACTGCAGAAGAGTTTGCTTTTTGTAAGTAGGTGCGCATGCACCTCTAAACCTATTACACCCTCAAAATCATCGTAACCCACTTGCCACCTCTTATCCTTTTATCTCCTTTGGTTTATGAAATATACAATACATTTCGTGTTTTTGTAAAATAATATAAGCTTCTCTATGAAAATGTTCTCTATAGAGGAATATCATCTTCTTCGATTTCAGGGACAAACACATCCTCTGTCTTCTCCTGGACCATGTCTTTTCTCTCATCAGTAGCAGATGGACCTTGCGGGAAAAGGCGTAAATCATTGGCTATGATCTCAGTAACCCTTCTTTTAGTGCCATCTTTTGTTTCATATTCCCTTGACTGAATCCTTCCTTCTATATAAACAAGCCTCCCTTTTTTAAGATAATCCCTTGCTATCTCACCCAATCTCCTCCATGCAATGATAGTATGCCACTCTGTCCTTTCCTGTTTTGCATTGTTTTTGTCCCTCCACACTTCAGTTGTGGCAATCCTAAAGGTCGCAACAGTAGTTCCATCGGTAGTAGAACGTATTTCAGGATCTGCCCCGAGTCTTCCGATTAAAAAAACCTTGTTTAAACTCGCCATATTTTATCCTCCAGAGACTTTTTGATTACCATATGATATACCAAAAGAAATGTCAATGAATGGTTTTTTAGTTTTCTCGAAGGTTACCCCTTGTAAGGGAGATAAAAATACCACACACGCAGAGTAAACCGAATACAATAAAGGCTGTTTTAATACTATCCAGTAATTTCACATGATTTGCAGGGGATATCTCTACTTGACCCATATATAAAGCAAATATGAGCATGGCAACGCCCATACTGAAAAGTTGGCCCAAAAGTCTCATGGTGGCAAGCATGGAAGAGGCAATGCCGTAGTATCTATTTTCAACAGAACTCATAATTGCATTTGTGTTAGGAGATGCAAAGAGGGCAAAACCAGATCCGAGTATGACAAGGCTTACAACAATATAGATGATGTGTGTGCTACTTTCTATAAAGGAAAGTAAAAAAAGTCCTATTGCCGTTACTGCCATACCGCATGAGGCAACAATCCTCGGCTCAATCCTGTCGGAAGCCTTTCCAGCAAGGGGTGATAATATGGCCTGCATAATAGGCTGCGATACAAGAATAACACCTGTTGTCTGAGGTGATAGATTTTTTATATGCTGGATGTAAAAACTCAAAAGAAAACCTACTGCAAAGGTGGCACTATAATTTAAAAGGGCTGCTATATTTGACATGGTAAATACCTTATTGGATATAAATAATTGCATGTCTAAAACAGGATTCTTTACCCTTTTTTCCCATAAAATAAAAATAATAACACCGGCCATCCCTATCAGTATAAGTATCTTTCCTGTATCTGATTGAAGTTTTGAAAATCCATACATAAGACACAGTAGCATTATACTGTAGATTATTGAACCAATGAAATCGAATTTATCCTTTTTTGCATCAGCCCATTCATCTTTTAACTTTGTAATGGTTAGAATTATAATGAAAATGCCCAGGGGGCAATTAAATAAAAATATGCTCCTCCAACCGAGGTGCTGGGTTAAAACACCACCAAAAAAAGGCCCTATTGCCAGACCGAGATACACTCCGGCCACATTTATTCCAAGCACCCTTCCTCTCTCATTGGGCGGAAAAACAGAGCTTAAAATGGCTATAGATGTTCCGAATATCATAGCACCGCCTATGCCCTGAAAAATTCTGAAGATGATAAGCATTATGGCGCTACTTGATATGCCAAGGATAAAAGATGAGAGTGTAAAGATTATCATGCCTATCAAAAAAATCCTTTTTCTGCCATGCATATCTGCAATCTTACCAAAAGGCACAAGAAAAATAGCGGCACTTAATATGTAAGCACTGGCTATCCAGCTCAACGCTATAACATCAATATTAAACGCTTTACCTATTGTGGGTAGAGCAACGGGAACTGTTGCAAGGGCAAGGGGTGTAAGAAAAGAAGAGGCTGTTGTGACTATTAGGGTCGATCTTTTTGTCTCTTCCATATTAAACTCTGTCATTTTCCTGTGTAATCCTCCTCATTGTATCCTAAAATTATGTAATATGCGGCTCTGTCAAAAAAATAAACAAGTCTTTCTCCAAGTTCGAACATCCTGTATATATCTATAATCTTTTCCCATACACTGTAAGAATAAATAAACATCCATATATGCTTTTTTAAGATACTTACAGAGCTTATGAGTTCTTCTATAGGTATTTTCTCTTTTTTTCTCTTCCGCCCAAGCTCGCAATAAAAAGACTTAAATTCCACCTCACCTTTTATGCCTTTGAGCCAGTTGTTTATCTGTCCTATAATGTAAATTGCCCTGTTATATAGCTCTTTTTTGTCGAAATTGTGATATGATTTTGTAGAGGGATTTGTGGATATATCATTCAGCCACAATGTTATTATTTTATCAGAATTATTCTGGATCGCATTTAAAAGCTCATCGGAAAGAAGGGAATCTTTATAACCGATCTTATCTTGTTTAGCGCCTTCAAAGAATTTTTTAAGGGAATCCTGAATTTTCCATAGGTCTTTTTTCAGTTCAATGTAAGTTTTTACAGCCTTTTCCTGGGAATCAAAGGCAAGTCTCGGTAAATTGTCAATGGGGAAATATTTGCAGTCCTTTGCATCATCTCCAGGTCTTTCAACCCCCCCTGTCTTTTCTGCCTCAAAGGTAACTATCAGTAATTCACCGTAAATAGGGTTTATATGGGAACTTACATCTACAAGCTGTATGATTTTTCCTTCCACACCTGTCTCTTCCTTTAACTCCCTTAATGCAGCATCCTCGATACTTTCTCCTACCTCTGCGAAGCCTATGGGGAAACACCACATATCCTTATAAGGTTCGTATGCCCTTTTTACAAGGAGTACTTCCCTGCTATTATTTGATAGAATAACAGAGGCAACGGGTAGTGGATTTTCGTAATGTATTTTTTTGCAGAGAGAACAAATCTGTCTTAATTTTCCTTCTATAAATTCTTCTTTTAATTCTGCTCCACAAAAATAACAGTATGCCTTTGAATTCATGGCCTTGCAATGAAAATCTTGTCATTTTTATTAAAACTTAAAAACTTTTTTTCCTTGAGCTCTTTTAGAAGTTTAACCTTTACTGTTTCGGGATCAACATCCTGTTCAATAAAGGCACTTTTGAAATCTATATATTGTTCTAATGCATGACTGTCTTTTTCATGAAAAATGAGTTCATTTGGGTAATCGTAATATTCGACATGGTCAAAATATTGTTTTAAAATATTGTAACCATTTTCAGCAGAAAAGGACTCTATAAGTTTTCTTAAATTGTCGAATTTGAAAAATCTTTCACCCTCTTCGAGCATGTGACTGCTGTGGGTAATCACTATAAAAACCCCTTTGGGGTCAAGTAGCCTTTTGATTTCCTGAAGCATATCAGGGAAAAAATAAAGAGAATAGGCAGAGACTATCATGTCAAAATAACAAGATGGCATGTCAATCTTTGAGGGCAAAAATAATTTTTTAAACAGGGCCTTTTTTGCCTTTTTTTGGGCTAAAGAAAGAAAGGCTGATTCATTTTCATCATTATAATCAACGCCCATGATAAAATCAAAGCCCTCGGGCAGAGCCTCCAAAAACCATCCATATCCACAACCTAAATCAAGAAGCCTATGGTATAGTTTAAAATCTATAATCTTTTTCACTTCATTTCTTATGTCTTCTTTATTTTTGGAGAGTTTTTTTATAATTAAGCTGATTTTTTTATGGAATGATTGGTCAGCATAACTTTTTATTATTTTTTCCATACTGGTATATATATCAATATCAAAGCTTTGTAAATTAAAATTAGCAATAATTAATCTGAAAAATTAATTGACCCATAGATTAGGTTATATAACATAGAAAGGATAATCAAGAACTTAATTAATTATATATCATCCTGACCGTAATGAATCCTTGCAGCCTTAATTATCCTCATAGCTGCAAGTCTGGCAATTACAGTAATGTCCTCTAAAGGCAAATACGAATTAATGGTTTCATCGAATAGCACCCTTACAGATGGCGGAAATTCTTCATCTGCCTCCCATAATATAAATGTTATAGGCACCCGGGGTAATGGGTATAGTGTAAAAGATGCATCACCGTATGTTTCTTCAAATCCGTTGAGAGATCTTCCAGCCTCAAGAAACGCATCCCTATTTAAGGCAAAGGCTTTTTCAAGGGGTTTAGTTACCCTTTTTTCAAATATGGGCATATAATGTTTACATCCCGGTATATCTTCATAGGAGAGTAGGTTCATATTCAAGGCATCTCCTGAGGCAAAATTAATGTAATGGAGGATTATCACCTTTGTCACAAGGTTTACTACAGGTGATTTAGAGCTTATGAATTTAAATTCAGGGTAAAGCATCGTTATGATTTCATTAAAAAAAGGTATCTCTGCCCTGTATCCTTTTTCAGATTCTCTGTATGTTATCCCTGATTTTTGAAACCTTTCTTTTACATTCGACTTTCTCAATTGATTACAAGCATCTTCGAATACTCTTTTATACACCTTTTGTTTTTTCAAAACTTCTATCATTTAAAACAACTCCTTTTTTATCATCTCAATCGCTTATAATATTTCTCACCTCTTGTATCTTTTTTTTGTAATCAGTGCTGTGGAAAATCTCTGTGCCCATTACGAGTATATCAGCACCACACTGAACAACCTTTTTTGCATTGGTCGCCTTAATCCCACCGTCTACTTCAAGTTCTATATCTTTTTTTGTTTTATCTATCATATTTCTTGCCTTTTTTATTTTTTCGTCCATAACATCCATGTATCTTTGTCCTCCAAACCCGGGATTTACGGTCATAATAAGAACCAAATCCACTTCATGGATGATGTGTTCCAGTGTAATAAGGGGCGTAGACGGATTTAATGTTACCCCTGCCTTTATCCCCTTTGATTTTATAATCTCTATTGTCCTGAATATATGCCTGTCCGTTTCCACATGCAATGTTATAATGTCTGCACCTGCCTTTATAAAGTCCTCTACGAACTTATGGGGGTTTTCTATCATAAGGTGCACATCAAGGGGCTTTGATGTAATTTTTCTGACCTGTTCCACAAGCATGGGTCCAATTGTTATATTGGGAACAAAATGGCCGTCCATGATATCAATATGAAAGAGATCTGCCCCGGCATCCTCTGCTTTTTTTATATCTTCTTCTAATCTTAAAAAATTACATGACAAAATTGACGGCGCTATCTTTATCCTATTCATCTTCCCTCCTCATACTGATTTTTAGTTCTATACCCTCATCTGCATCAAAGATAAACCCTTTGGGTATTGAGCCTGTAATATTATAACTTTGGGCATCTGTATCACCGTTTGTATATGTTATTTTAAATGCAATCTTTTTTCTTGTTAACTCTTCTTTTAAATCAATAAGTGAAACACCTTTTAAATCAGGCATAAGGACGTATCTTTTCCTTTTATTTCCCACAAAAACGGTAATACCCTTACCTTCAGGTATTGTTTCAGATGCCTTAGGTATCTGGGCAAGTATTTTTCCTTCGTTATCATCAGGCACATATATTACCTTTTCCACAATTATCTTTTTGTCTTTTAAGTCTTCATTGACCTTATTTATATCCTGGCCGAGAAGTTGAGGAACCGTTATTAATTCAGGTCCGTCAGAGACAATAACATACACGGTCCTTCCCTTTTTGGTGGTAATGTTTGCAGCAGGTTTTTGAACTGTAATGTGGTTATAGGGAATATCGTTTCTTTTTTCGTATCTTACCACATGGAATAAAAGTCCCCTTGATTCTACAAGCATTTTTGCTTCATTTATCTCTTTTCCCACAATGTCAGGGCATATTACGGTCTTGTGGGTTTTTAAAACGATTTTCATCGTAAAGTATGCGGTAAGGACAAAGCACAATATGGAAAGAAAGATAGACAGTATTACCTTAAAAAATCTCATTGTTTTTTCAGCCTTGCTATAAAAAATCCGTCAAGGTCAGTTTCATGGGGTAAGGAAATAAAATATCCATTATTAAACAGAATAGGGAGTGGTTTTTCAACTACAAATTTGTATTTCTTTTTTAATTCTTCAATTAAAAGTAATGTTTCTTCTGGCTCAAAAGAACAGACGCTGTAAATAAAACAACCGTTTTTTTTGAGACTTGGCCATAAAGATTCTATCATGGCAAGCTGCTCTCTTCCATGTCTTATAATATCTTTTTCATTAAGTCTCCATTTTATCTCCGGGTGCTTTCTTATAATCCCTACAGATGAACAGGGTGCATCTAAAAGGATTTTATCAAATATCTCTTCCTTAAATGGTCTTGCAGCCACATCCCCTTTTATTAAGTTTCCCTTATTTCTATTTTTGCTTAGTTTTTTCATGTCCCTATCTATGGAAAATATGTTTGTCTCTTTTGCAAGCCATTTTATTTGGGCAGTTTTTGTTCCAAATCCGCAACATGCATCAAGGATTACATCCCCTCTTTTAGGATCTACTGCAATGACTGCAAGCTGTGATGCCTCGTCCTGAACGAATAATAACCCCCTTTTAAACACAGGGTCATCTATTACATGGGCAAGTTTGTTTATATAATACGCATCATTGACAAATCTTGCACTTTTAAAGGTAATACCCTTTTTTTCAAAATGTCTAATAATATCTTCTCTTTCTTTGTCTACGGCCTCTATCCTGACTGTAAAAAAAGGTGTTTTGTTCAGATGGGCACAGAGCCTTATTGTTTCTTTCTCGCCATATCTTTTTAACCATCTAATAACCATCCATTCAGGAAAAGAATAACCAATGGATATACTTTTTTCAGATGGCATGGGTTTATTATTGATAATATATTGATAGAGCATGTCAATGGAAGAAATGGGTTCGTTCTTTTTTATAACATCCAGCACCTCATTTATATATCTTCTTAAAATTGCATTTACAAAATTAGCCCCATATATTCCATCTTTTTGTTTTGCAAATTCGACAGCCTCTTTGATGACATGGTATGGAGATTTTTTCATAAATGAAATCTGGTATAGCGTGATCCACAGAAGATATTTCAGCCTGGGTTTTATAGACCTCCGGGCAAACATCTCAAGGATCCATTCAAAGAATCCCTTCCACCTTATGGTCCCTGATGTAATTTCGTATATAATGCCTTTGGCCTTGCTATCGATCCTTCTTTTTTGAAATAATGTATCTATTGTTTCATCTAAGAAACTACCCTTTTCGACTTCACCTATTATTTCAATACAGGATGACCGGACTAAATTGGCAAGGTTATCTTCTATAAACCATTTCCTCCAGTCTTCTTATCCTTTCTTCAATAGGCGGATGGGTGCTGAACAGGGCAAGCACACCTTTTCCACTAAAGGGGTTCATGATGAACATGGGTGCTGTGGAAGGGTTTGCATCTTCCATTGGTATGCGGGTGATACCTATATGTAGTTTTTTTAGGGCATTAGAAAGATAAAGGGGATTTCCTGTTAACCTTGCTCCTCCCTCGTCGGCAAGGTATTCCCTTGAACGGGATATGGCAAGCTGAATAAGCATGGCCGCGAATGCTGCAAGCATTGAAAACAAGATTACACTGAAAATATTTCCTCCACCTTCGTCATCGTCGCTTCTTGACCCTCCGAATATGGCGGCAAATCTGGCCCAATCGGCAATCATGGTAATTGCTCCGGCAAGGGTAGCAGCAACTGTCTGTATTAATATGTCTCTGTGTTTTATATGGGATATCTCATGGGCAAGGACACCCTCTAATTCTTCTAATGTGAGTATCCGCAATATCCCTGTTGTTACTGCCACAACACCGTGTTCTGGATTTCTTCCTGTGGCAAATGCATTAGGGCTATCATTTTCTATGATATATATCTTTGGCATGGGGATTTGTGCCTTCTGGCTCAGGTTATATACTATCCTATATAAATGGGGTGCCTCATGTTCTGTAACAGGCTGTGCACCATACATCTTAAGGACGATCTTATCGCAAAACCAGTAACTTATGAAATTCATAATAAATGCTATAAAAAAGGCAATATACGCCCCTGTTTTTCCACCTACCATACCTCCAATGGCTACAAATATAATCGTCAGTATTGCCATTAAAAAGAATGTTTTAAACTGATTCATTAAAACCCCCTGATTACTCTATTTACTAAAAAAATATACACCCTTTTATCTTTTGTCAAGGACATAAAAGGTTAGAATTTAGTCACCATTTTAGCTGACACAGAGAAAGGGTTTATGTTAAATTAATAAAAAACAAGGTGTTTAGGAGGCTTAAACAATGCAACAATTAGTGATTACTGTTCCCATAGAAGAGGAGATGAAGAGGTCTTACCTTGATTATGCCATGAGCACCATAATAGGCAGGGCCTTACCCGATGTCCGGGATGGTTTAAAACCTGTACATAGAAGGATCCTCTATGCCATGTATGAACTTGGCAATACCCATGACAAACCGTATAAAAAATCAGCAAGGATAGTAGGTGATGTTATAGGTAAATTTCATCCCCATGGAGACCAGGCAGTATATGATGCCATAACAAGGATGGTGCAGGATTTTTCACTCCGTTATCCTTTAATCGACGGTCAGGGCAATTTCGGTTCCATTGACGGTGATGCACCGGCAGCCATGAGATATACAGAGATCAGGCTCTCAAGGATTGCCGAAGAACTTTTAAAAGACATTGAAAAAGAGACAGTTTTATTTAGACCTAACTACGATGAATCCCTTGAAGAACCTGTGGTGCTTCCTTCAAAGATACCGAATCTCCTTATAAATGGTTCTTCTGGTATAGCTGTAGGTATGGCCACAAACATCCCTCCCCATAATTTAGGTGAGGTAATCGATGCCATAATAGCAACAATTGACAACCCAGATATCAGTATTGATGAGTTATTAAATATCATCCCTGGCCCAGACTTTCCCACCCATGGCATAATCTATGGAAGAGAAGGTATAAGAGAGGCGTATACCACAGGAAAAGGTCACATCATTTTAAGGGCAAGGTGCGTAATAGAAAAACATAAAAAAGATGGAAGGGAAAGGATTGTTATAATAGAGATACCCTATCAGGTAAATAAGGCAAGACTTATCGAAAGTATTGTGGAGCTTGTAAATTCCAAAAGGATAGATGGCATCTCCAATATGAAGGACGAATCCAGTAGAGAGGGGATGAGGATTGTCATTGAATTAAAAAGGGGTGAGCTGGCAACGCCGATTCTTAACAAACTATACAAACACACACAACTCCAGACTACCTTCGGGATCATATTTTTGACAATAGTAAATAACGAGCCAAGGGTATTAAACTTTAAAGGTATCATCAACGAATTTATAAAGTTTAGAAGAGAGATTGTTACAAAACGTTCCATATTCGAGTTAAATAAGGCATTAGAAAGACTCCATATACTCGAAGGGTTAAAGATTGCGTTAGACAACATCGACGAGGTGATAAGTCTGATTAAGGCATCAAAGACTACCCAAGAGGCAAAAACGAGCCTTATGGAGAGATTTAGTCTCACGGAAAAGCAGGCAACAAACATCCTTGAAATGAGACTCCAGAGACTCACATCTTTAGAGCAGACAAAGATTATAGAAGAATTAAACGCCACCGTGGAGGAGACAAAGAGATTAAGGACAATACTCGATGATGAAAGGGTTCTTCTCGGTATTGTTAAAAATGAACTTACGGAGATCAAGAAGAAATACGGAGATGAAAGGCTAACAGAGATAGTGGACGAACTTCCTGAGATTAGCATTGAAGACATGATAAAGGAAGAAGAGGTCGTTGTTACAATTACAAGCAAGGGTTATATAAAGAGAACACCCCTTGACCAGTATAAGCACCAGTTAAGAGGCGGTAAAGGAAAAACAGGGATTGTGGTAAGGGAAGAGGATGTTGTGGATCACCTGTATATTGCATCGACCCATTCTCATATCATCTTTTTTACAAACAGCGGAAAGGCCTATATGCTTAAAGTATACGCAATACCCGATGCACCTCTTACATCAAAGGGAAAACCTATTATTAATTTGATAAATATCGGGAAAGATGAAAAGATTACTGCAGTAACCCATGTAACAGAATTTTCTGAAGATAGATTTCTCTTTCTTATAACAAAAAAGGGCATTGTTAAAAAGATAAGCTTAGAAGAGCTTAAAAATTTAAGGGCAACAGGGATTAGGGTAATTAGCCTTCCAGAAGATGACAGCCTCGTAGAGGTTCTTGAAACAAACGGCGATAATGAGGTGATGCTGGGAACAAAAAAAGGCATGACCATTAGATTCAGCGAAAAAGAGATAAGACAGATGGGAAGGCAGGCATACGGTGTAAGGGGTATTAGATTAAGGAATGCCGACGAGGTGGTCTCTGCAAAGGTTGTCTCAGAGGATTCACTGGTGTTTACTGTGACAGAGAAAGGCTATGGTAAATGCTCTCCTTGTAGTGAATATAGAAGCCAGTCAAGGGGTGGGACTGGTATAATAAACGTAAGATGTAAGGAGAAAAACGGGGATGTAGTGCATATAAAACAGATAAACACAAAAGATGAGGTGATTCTCGTCACAGATACGGGCAGGACCATAAGATTCAATGCATCACACCTGCCGGTTCAAAAAAGGGGTGGGATTGGGGTTAAGCTTATGGATTTGAAAGAAGGCGAAAAGATAAGTGATGTGGCCATAGCAAGTGAGGATTAAAAAGTCTTTAATGGATTCGTCTGGAAAAAACAAAAGGATCAGTGTTGTAGGCGCCGGTGCCTGGGGAACGGCATTTTCCATATATCTTGCAAGAAAGGGTTTTAATGTCCTTTTATGGGTTTACGAAAAAGAGCTTTGCAAGGTCTTAGAGGGTTATAGAGAAAACAGATATTATCTACCGGGGTTTATTTTACCCCGTGAAATAAACTGGACAGATGCCTTAGAAGAAGTAGTGATTTTTTCAGATGATATAGTCATTGCAACCCCTTCTTTTGCATTGAGAGAAACGGTAAAACCTGTATCTGACAAATTTAAAGATAAAAGGATACTGATACTCACAAAGGGCATAGAGATAGAGACCCTAAAATTCATGAGTGATGTTGTCTATGAGTTATCAGGAAAAGATACAGATATAGCAGTTCTTTCAGGTCCTTCCTTTGCAAGGGAGGTGGCACAGGGGGAGTTCACATCCGTTGTTGTGGCATCTTTAAAAAAAGAGCTGTCCCTCTATTTTCAAAACCTCATACACGGTGATGATTTTAGGGTATATACAACAGACGATGTAATAGGGGTTGAATTGGGTGGCGCCATGAAAAATGTCATGGCAATAGGTGCCGGTATCATCGAAGGATTATCTTTAGGGACAAATGCTAAATCTGCTTTTATCACAAGGGCACTGGCCGAAATAAGAAGATTAGGCAAGGCACTGGGGGCAAGGGATTCTACTTTTATGGGTTTATCTGGAATGGGGGATTTGATATTAACATCCTACGGTGCATTGAGTAGGAATAGGGCATTCGGTATCGAACTGGCAAGGGGTAGGAACCCTATGGAGATAATATCAACCCAAAAGGCTGTAGTGGAAGGATATTTTGCGATAAAGGCCGTATATACATTATCGAGGAATATGGAAGTGGATATGCCTATCACTGAAGAGCTTTTTAGAATCGTCTATGAAAAGAAAAACATCTTTGATTCCATAAAGGATATAAAGGCCAGGGGATTAAAAGAAGAAGATGAATGATAAAAAATAAAGGGGGGCATATGGATTTAAGGATATTCGACACAATGGATGAGGTCAAGCTAAAAAGTTATATTGAATTTCTGCTATGGCACTACAGGGTAGTAGATGCCTTTTGGTTTATATATGTGGCAGAGAGATTTGGACAAGAGGTGGCAGAGAGAATAAACGAACAGGTATGGGGCAGGGTGCCTAAAATGGCAGCCCGTGATTTGATTAAAAGATTTAATATAAAAGAAAAGGGGCTTAGAGGTTTTGTAGAGATGCTCAAATATTTTCCATGGACCATTATCGTTGAATATGAGATATTAGAAAAGAACGATGAGGTCATTATCACTGTTTCCCATTGTCCAACACAGGAATCAAGGTTAAAAAAAGGTCTTGGAGAGTTCGTTTGCAAGGAGATGCACAGGGGAGAATTTATCGCCCTTGCAAAAGAAATCGACCCCAATATAAAGGTAGAGTGCTTATTTGCACCTCCCGATGAACACCCACAGGATATGTTTTGTAAATGGCGTTTTACTATATAAGGCCGTTATAATCTTTACACTACAAAATTTTTTTAATTTTATGACCTAAATTGATTTTGCACCCTTCTTTCAAATCACCCTTGTTTTTTTATACTCCACAAATGTTACTTTTGCATCTTTTTAGATAGCAGCCTTCCCGCTTTTTCTTTGCCTGGCCACATTTAAAAGATATTCATCCATCCCCCTGGCGACCTCAGGACGAAAGGCATTTATGGCGCCTTCCCTGTCAGGGTCAGTAACAATGATGACCCTCTCGTTTTCTGCCAGTCCTTTTAAGATACCCCGGGCAGACTCTTCTGGGGTTATTGCCGATTCAGGAGGCCCACCTGCCTTATCCCAGATAGGTGTGGCAACAGTTCCGGGTATCACAGTGGAGAAACGGATGTTTTCATCCCAGAACTCATAACGCAGAGAACCAGTAAGCCCAACGAGGGCTGATTTTGTTGCACTGTACATACTCTGAAACGCCATTGGTGCAAAGACTATTCCCGAGGCGGTATTTGCTATATGCCCACCACCCTGGCCGCGCATGATAGGAAGCACTGCCTGAATCCCGTATAGGGCGCCATAGAAATTCACATCAAAGGCAAATTTCCAGTCCTCATCTGTTGTTTCATCAAAGGGTTTCACCAGTCCAAGACCAGCGTTGTTGAAAAGGAGATCAATCCTGCCTGAGCCAAATTCCGCTGCCTTTTCAATCATGGAAAAGACACTCTCCTTCTTTGTCACATCCGTCTGGATTCCCAGCACCTTACCAGGATATATATCATTGAGTCTCTTTGTTTCTGCTTTCAACTTCTCGGCGTTTAAATCTGCCATAATCACTGCCTTTGCACCTAATGACAGAAGCATCTCGCACAGGGCAAGACCTATGCCTGATGCGCCGCCTGTGACCACACCAACCTTATTTTCATAATATTCTTTCATGTGTTCATCCTCCCTTATGGGTTTTTAATATATGCTAACTGAGAACGCGTCCACGCTGTTCCATCAGTATGGCCCTGCCTTTTGTCATAATGACAGGGGCCATCTCTATAACGGGCAATTCTGCCAGGGCATTTATGATATGAAATTGCATTGGGTTCTGGTCCCATCTCATTTCGGTCCATTTTATTGTGCCGCTACCCATCCAGGCGAACTCAGGCTCACTGCGCATTGGGAATAGGATGGGCTGATTTAGATCCGCTCCCGGTCCTCCCACCTTTGGAATGTAGCGCCATCCAATGGAGTTGATATCCATGGTGAGTGCCTTTATTTCATCTTTTTCCATGGCCTTAGGGTTTCTCATCTCTAACTGGAGGAATGTGTTCCCTTCGTAGCTTAACCATGTGCGGTATGTGTTGGCAAAGATGTGCAGGTCTTCAATATCGGCATATATCTTAGGCATACCCATCATGTTCCCCGTTAAAATCGGGGTGGTCTTATTCTCCCAGATTACAAGGACAAATACACCATCGAGTGTATCTTTTTGGCCTTTAAAAACAACAGGTGCCCCGAATGTAACGAGATTGTAGTATGACCCTGCCATCCATTCCACTTCCCGGCACTGCTGGTACTGGATGGTGAGTTCCGGTTTTGTAAGTTCAAGGCCCTCGGGGATATAATTGGACAGCATATCACCGTCAGTCACAAAGGTAAAAATAAGACTCGTTACATCGTTATAGACTGCCCTGGCTTCTTTATCAAAGGGCGATCCGCCAAAGTGGGCAGGCATCCTATAACACATTCCATCTTTAAATTTAAACATAGTCTCCTCCTTGATTTATTTTTCCATACCTGCCCTCATCTTATCCAGTTTCACTAAAATACTAAGTAGATACAGAAGGACACAGCCGTTTGCAGCGAGAATCACACCTATTGCCAGGCCGTGGATAAGATTAGGGATAAGCATTGATACGCCGAACATGATGCCAAGCAGGTTTAAGATAAGCTGTGTTACAGAAAGATGAATAAGTATAGGAGGGATGGACAGGGCAATTCCTTCTTTTTGTAGAAGGCGTTGCATCCCGATTTTAATTATTGAAATGATACCGCCGGCGATGTTTAGCACACCAACGAGGATTGTCAAAGGTGACAGTAGAATATCCGGTATGATACATGAGACAATACCCAAAGCAGCAAAAAAAAGACCAAAGGCAATAATTAGCCATGAACGGGGAAAGGCGCCTATTGGTGTGCCTCCAGATGCAAGCATCTGAAAGGCAAATATTACCATGAGAAGGCCAAGCTGGGCACTTTTTGAAAAGGGCAGTAACCCCAGACTAACAGGGACGAGAAGAATACCTAAAATCACCATGAATACACCCATAAGTATTAGCATTGCCTGATCCGTGGAAATTACTATAGTACTTTCAGGCTTTATCTTTACGGGGTATCTGCCATATATCTTCCAGAGGACCCCTGATAGATAAAGGATTGCCATGCCGAAAAGACATAAAATAACACCTATCACAGGTGTAGAAAAAAGGCCCTGTTGTAATAAAATAACGCCTGTAAGCATAGAGAAAACATAGGTCAAGCCGCATCCGTGAATTAGATGCCAGAATATCCCCCCTTTTGCTGCCCAGCTCCGCAACCTTTCTTTTTCGAGACACATCTTAAGAAAAAGAAAAAGACCGCCCGGGCCAAAAGAGATAAAGAGTAAAATTCTGGGAAAAGGGCTGACAGATGGAATAAAGGAAGTTACCATGCCTGCGACTGCAATCAAAACACCCGTTACAAAAAGAGGGATTGATCTGGACATATCGCCAAAAGGTGTTTTCCCAAGCATCATCATCTGCAGGGAAAATATAATGATGAGCAATCCAAAAAGACCGTTTTCGTAATAGGGAATAAAACCGTAATGGACAGGGAAGAGTAAAATTCCGGAGATGAGCAAAGCCATTCCGCCGATAATCAGGATAACCACCTCAAGGGGAAGGCCTGCCTCTTTTAATAACACTATCTATCCTTGATGTTGCCTTCGGATACTGGTCATCATCGTATTATCCTTTTGCATCTCCCAAGGGTGCAAAATACTTTGTATAAAATATTATTAAAACATTTAAATTAATCCATTTTGTCTTAACTATTAGGTTAATTCTGCTATTTTAGTTTTGTTGATGATAAATGTCAATAAATTAAACATATGACCCATGATGAATTTAATAGACACCAAAGTTATAAATTAATACACTAATAACGGAGGTGTCATAATGGATATAATTCCAAAGGCAGTATTATTAGTTAGTTTAAGAGAGAAGCAACAAAAATGAATAGATAAGATGAAATATCCATTTATTTAAAAGGAAAAGGGGCAATCAAAGACATTGCCTAACGAGACAAACGAGATAAACCAGATAAACGAGATAGACGAAATAGAAGAGACAGACAATGCGTGAGTTAGCATGAGTAAAGTTCCGTGTCTATTATTGGCATCAGGGGGCAGGCTCCTTCCTTATGGCAAATCGCGCACTTCACTGGACAATAACTGTGAATCTGTGAGGAAATAGAAGTCATAATGATGTAATAATCTTTGGTAGCAGCCATATAACTATGAGGAAAAAGAAGGAATGGGGGATTGACAAATGTGACAATATTTGAATAGCTTTTAAAGCTGAATAGCCTCAAGCCAATCTTTGATAGATTTCAATGCATTTTCAATGACTTTATACTTTTTTCTCTTGTTATAATCCTTCAGAACACCAAAATTTATATTCATAGGCTGAAATTCCTTTTTTTCAGTGGTGATATATTCAAGGAGTGCGCCTATGCATGTCTCTGGAGGGGGTGGAATAAACCTTATACCCTTTACAAAGCAAAGAGCAGAAAGGCCTGCCAAAAGCCCCATGGCAGCTGATTCACAGTAACCTTCAACCCCGGTTATTTGACCTGCAAAAAACACCTGATTATTTTTCTTAAGCTGTAAACTTTTATTTAAAAGTTCAGGTGATTTTATGTATGTATTCCTGTGGATGCTCCCGTATCTTAAAAATTTTGCATTTTTTAAAGCAGGTATGAGCCTAAAAACCCTTTCCTGTTCTTTATACTTTAATTTTGTTTGAAACCCCACCATGTTAAACATTTTTCCCTGGGCATCCTCTCTTCTTAATTGAACAACGGCAAAGGGCTCTTTTCCTGTTCTTTTATCTATTATGCCAACAGGCTTCATGGGGCCAAAGAGAAGGGTCATCTTTCCCCTAAGTGCCATAACTTCAATAGGTAGACATCCTTCAAAGTAAGAAATATCTTGTTCAAAATCTCTGGGTAAAACTGTTTCAGCCCTTATAAGTTCACTAAAAAATCTATCGTATTCCTCAACTGTTAATGGACAATTTAAATAGTCATCTGATTCATTCTTGTATCTTGAGGCGAAAAAGGCAAGATTAAAATCAATAGAATCACCTTCTATAATAGGCGATATGGCGTCATAAAAGAAAAGATTATCCCTTCCAGTAAGCTCTATTATCTTTTCTGTTAAGGCACTGCTTGTAAGGGGACCTGTGGCAATAATCACAGGACCAGAAGGTATTTCTTTGATCTCTTGTCTTATTACATCAATCATTGGATTTTTTTCTATTATGTCTGTGATATATCGGGAGAATCTCTCCCTGTCCACAACAAGGGCCTTGCCCCCAGGTATAGAGTTCATATCAGCGGCCTTAATTATAATAGAATCGAGTATTCTCATCTCTTCTTTAAGTAGGCCATGGGCATTTTTTAGTTCATTCGACTTTAAAGAGTTACTGCATACAAGCTCAGAAAGCATTGATGTCTTGTGGGCCGGTGTTGGAACATGGGGCCTCATCTCGAAAATTATGGCTTTATATCCCCTTTTTGCTATCTGATAGGCAGCCTCCACCCCTGCAAGACCACCGCCTATGATTTTGATTTCCATCCACAATCCTTACGAAGACAATATGTGGCGTTTTTATATGTAAAAAGTGTAGGGGCCTGGCAGACAGGGCAATTACCTTCCTTGGGTTCCATATATGTTGCAAATGCACAGTTGGGATAATTGGAGCAACTCACAAATCTCTTTTTCTTTTTTGACACCTTTTCTACAAGCCTTCCATTACAGTTTTCTTCAGGACAAGAAAAGCCGAGATAGTAAGGTTCTGTGTTTTTACATTGCGGATAATTACTGCAGGCAAGAAATCTGCCGTATCTACCCGTTTTCTCAATCATATTTCTACCACATAATTTACAGATGCCTTTGACCTCTGCCACCTGAACATGGATATTTCCATCGGCATCTATCTTGACATTCTTTTTATTTTTACAATCAGGCCTACCACTGCATACAAGATACTCACCGTTTTTTCCCCATCTCAAAATCATCTTTTTGCCGCATTTTTCACATATAATATCCGTTTCTTTTTCTTCTTTTTTAAGGCTCTTCATGCCTTGTTCTGCCTGTTCTAATGCCTTTTTCAGGGCTTCATAAAATTTTTCCAGTGATTTTACCCAGTCCCTTTTACCTTCTTCAATTAAGTCAAGGCGTTCCTCCATTTTTGCCGTGAAGTTTATATCCACTATAAGAGGGAAAAATTCTTTCATCAGTCTGTTTATTGTCATACCAAGGGGTGTAGGGACAAACCTCCCCTTTTCTTTTTTTACATAATTTCTATCCTGGACAATAGAAAGGATAGTGGTATAAGTTGAAGGTCTACCTATACCTTTTGCCTCGAGAACTTTAATGAGTGTTGCCTCGTTGTATCTGGGGGGAGGCTGTGTAAATTTTTGTTGGAGGTCAACGTGTTTTAGTGTGAGGGTCTGGCCTTTTTTTAATTCAGGAAGCTCTTTAGTCTCATCCTGTTCTTCCTTCTCTTCCTCATACACCCTTGTAAAACCGTCAAACAGAACCTGTCTTCCCTTTGCAACAAAGATATAGTCATCTCCTATTTCTACAGTCTTAATCCTTACTTTTTGTTGTGCCATCTGGGATGCTATGAATCGTTTCCAGATGAGTTCGTAAAGGGCAAATAAATCTTTATCGAGATAGGGTTTTACTTTTTCCGGTGTGATTTGCACATCTGTGGGTCTGATTGCCTCATGGGCATCCTGGGAAGTCTTTTTATTTTTGAACTGATTTGGTGTTTTGGGTAGATAAGATGCACCGAAGGTGTTAAATATCAGATTTCTTGCATTTTCAACGGCCTCAGTAGAAACCCTGACAGAATCTGTCCTCATATATGTTATAAGTCCTGTAGTTCCTTCTTCACCTATATTTACGCCTTCATACAACCTCTGGGCAAGTAACATGGTCTTTTTAGGTGTGAATTTGAGTTTTCTCGATGCCTCTTGCTGGAGATTACTTGTTATAAAAGGCGGCTCAGGTTGAATATTTTTATCCTTTATATCGACATTAGAAATCTCAAAAGGCTTATCTTTTAAGATACCCTTTATCTGTTCTGCCTCTTTTTGGGACTTGACCTTTATTTTTTCGTTGCCCCTTCTTTCAAGGATCGCCTCAAAGGATTCGTTTTTGTTTGTTATAAAGGTTCCTTTTATAGTCCAGTATTCTTCTGGTTTAAAGTTTAAGATTTCTTCTTCTCTGTCACAGATGATCCTCAGTGCCACTGACTGGACCCTGCCTGCTGATAAACCATAACTTACCTTTTCCCACAACACAGGGCTTATTTTATAGCCTACGAGTCTATCGAGGATTCTTCTGGCTTTCTGGGCATTATATTTTGATTCATTTAGGGATGTAGGGTTTTTAATTGCATCTTTTACCCCTTTTTTTGTAATCTCGTGGAAGAGCACCCTTTTTATTTCCTTTTTTTTACCTATAATTTCAGCTACATGAAACGCAATAGCCTCACCTTCTCTATCTGGGTCAGAACCTATGTATATTTTGTCTGCCTTATTACTTGCATTTTTAAGTTCTTCCACTATTTTTGATTTACCCTTTAATATTTGAAAATGTGGTTCAAACCCGTTTTCGATATCAACGCCGATCTTGCTCTTTGGAAGGTCTTTAATATGGCCGTATGTTGCCTTAACATTAAAGTCCTCACCGAGAAATTTTGTTAGGGTTTTCATTTTCGTTGGTGATTCCACCACAATGAGTGATTTTGTCATATCTTCCTTTCCTAAATAATTATCTTTTTATATAATAGCCCCCTGGAAATTGTCTTATTGCCTCTTTCATTTCCAGCCTTGTAATTATTGCCATTACCTCTTTAGCCTGTCTTTTACTTTTATCAATGATTTCATCTATATGGATTTTATCGTTTCCGATAAGATTATATATATAGCTTTCCTCTTCATCCATATCAACCTTATTTTCTGAATAGACACTAAAACCAGATAACTCAGGAAAACAGTTCGCTATAATATCTTCTAAACCCTCTATTAACCTTGCCCCATCTTTAATAAGCCTGTTCGCACCTCTATATTCTTCATTAAAAATACTGCCAGGGATGGCCATTACTTCCCTCCCATATTCGAGCCCAAGTCTTGCAGTAATAAGGGAACCGCTTTTTGCCGATGCTTCTACCACCACAATCCCCATTGACATGCCCGCAATAATCCTGTTTCTTTCTGGAAATCGAAAAGGGTAAGGCTTTTCGCCTAAACCGTATTCACTGATTATTGCCCCTTCTCTTCCGATTCTTTCATATAAATAGTAATTTTCAGAAGGATAACATATATCTATCCCTGAACCTAAAACAGCCACAGTTTTTCCCTTCTCGTTTAATGCACCCCTGTGGGCTGCAGCATCAATACCCCTTGCAAGACCACTAACTACAGTTATACCAATAGATGATAATGTCTGGGCAATTTTTTCAGATATATTTATCCCTGCATAAGTGGCCTTTCTCGAACCTACAATAGATATATACTTTGTTCCTTCCGGGATCCTCCCTTTTTTATAGATCACTACCGGTGCATCGGGAATGTTTTTCAATAACACAGGGTATTCTTTATCATTTATTGTCAGCACCTCTATATTCATATCATCCAATCTTTTTAATTCTTTTTCGATTTCCTTAAAACCCTTAAAATCTTTTATCGCATTCTTTAAGGCCCCTGTGTCATTACTTTCCAAAATCTCTCTTTTTTTAAAAAGGCTTAACCCTTTTATCCTTGACAGTGCAATTATCTCGCAAAGGTTAGTCATTTTTTCTCTTTATTGTTTTTTGTTTCACCGATTTTAAATTTTTGAAAGTAGATGGAACCTATCTCCCATGCCTCTCTAAAGAGTAATTGCCTTGAGATACTATCCTTCCACCACCTATCCATCTTGAAACAAGATAGATGAACTGGCTTTAAAATAAAGGTTAACTTTTCGTCTTTACCGTTGAGAAGGAGATGGAATCTTCTTGAGGCGTATTCCGGCACGATTACTATAATTTTTTTGACCCCTGACTTGATGATTATATTTTTTATTTTATCTATCCTGGTCTTTTCATCTCCATCTGCCTCAACCTTAAATATTACATTTTCCTTAATACCCCTTGTCCTTGCCAATTGATTTACTATATCAAAAAGGCTCACTCCTAATACCTTTTCATCTTCTATCCAGATTGCCCTTCCGTTTCCTGCCCAGTATTCCCTGAAGGCCTCTATATATGTCTCGCCGTGTTTATCTTCAGCAAAATAAGGCACGAATATTACATCTGACTTGAATATCCTGTCTTCATATCTGAACTGTTTGCTTATAATTTTCAGGGTAAAGGGATGGATGAACAAACCCAAAAAAACCATAATAATAATGAGCAGGATAAATAGACAACCGCAACCTGCCTTACCCTTATTATCCATGTTATCCTTTTAAAAACCCCCTCTTATTTTTGTGAATATTCATAATGTATTATAGATAAGACTACAAGAGGTGTAGTTTCTACTCTAAATATATTTTCTCCGAGGGAACAAGAGACAAATCCATTATTTTTGAGCCATTCTATTTCTTGTTCATCAATACCGCCTTCAGGACCTATTATTATGCAAATCTCTCCTTCTTTATATGTGGAAATTACATCTTTAACATGATAGTTTTTTTCCTTTTCATACAAGACCCATCTATTTTGTATGGGCTCTATGAAGGGAAGAATACCCCTTAAAGGTGTGGGCTCAATAATTTCAGGAATCGTAAACCTTCCCGTCTGTCTCGATGCCTCTATGCATATTTTTCTCCATCTTTCACATTTCTTTTCTTTATCATCTATTTTTATAACGGTTCTCTTGAATATGGTGGGCAATATCTTCTCTATGTTTAACTCCGTTGCCTTTTCTATAAGCCAGTCCATTCTATGACCTTTTATGGGGCTTATACATAGTGTTACTTTGGGTCTTTTTTCTTCTGGCTTGTGGATGACATCGAGGACCTGCAGATATATTTTTTTGTTTTTTATGTTATTTATAACACATCGATACAGATAACCCTTTCCATCTATTAAATCGATTCTGTCGCCCGGGCATTTTCTCAAAACAATGGCAATATATTTATGATTCTGGCCTGCCAAAAGGGCCATACCGTTTTCCATTTTTAATTTATCTACATATACCCTTCTTATTTCCATGTGGACCTACCTTTCAGGGGTTTTGTAAAATCTCGATTCATACAACCTATGATATTCTGTCCATCTATCGTCTTCCATCTTTTCTTTCATATGTTCTTTCACGCCTGTGATCTTTGCATCGAGGTTATCTATATAATGGACTATGAGTGCCTCGATGGACATGGGTTTTTTCGGTGAACCCCATTCTTCTGTTCCGTGATGACTGATTATAATATGGGTCAGGATATCTGCAATGTAAGAAGGAAAATCCTCGATCTCTTTTATAAGGGCTTCGAACATCATCACACCAAGACCGATATGGCCCAATAACCTTCCCCTGTCTGAATATCTAAACCTTCCTTTAAACTCCATTTCTTCTATCTTTCCCATATCATGGATCAAACTACCTGCAATGATTATGTCTTTATCGCCACCTGTTATATCAGCTATTTTGTATGCAATGCGGGCAACATTTACTGAGTATTCAAGAAGACCACCTAAATACATATGATGAACACCAATGGAGGCGGGGAATAAGAAAAATCTTTCACGCATATCATCTTTGCTGTTAAAGAGAGAAAAAAATGCGCGTATGAAAGGGTTTTCAATCTGTTCTATGAGGTTATAATATTCAGTTTTAAGTTCTTCCATGTCTTTTTCACTTGAGGGGAAGAATTCCTTAAAATCATCCATTGAAATCTCATTTTCGACCTTTTGAATATCAATAATCGTTAATTGAGGCCTCCCTGAATACAGCCTTGATTTTGCCTTTACCCAAACTATATCGTTCTTATCGAAGAGGTTGTTGAAATAATCCACTTGATCCCATAACTTTGCATCTATTGTTCCAATTTTATCCTTTAATTCAAGGTTCATATATTTTGTGTTGTTTTTGCTGGAATAAACGGCCTTATTGCGGACTATAAAAAGGTCCTCAATCTCTATATTTTCCCTTGTTATATCCTTAATATAGATGTTTTTCATAGTTTTTCTACATTAAAATGCTCATAACCTTTTTTTAGTATTTCTTTCTTTTTGCCGTTTTCGTAAAGTTTTACACCTCTGCCTTTTTTAACCTCGCCAATAATTGATATAACATAACCTTTTCTTTTTATATTTTCAATGACCGAAAGTTTTTCCTTAGGGAACGTAAACAGAAGCTGAAAGTCTTCACCCCCTAATAAGGCAAGTTCTTCCAGCGAAAGTCTTTTTAAAATGTTGGGGATGGGCAATCTCTCCATGAAGATTTTTGCAGACTTTTTACTTTCATCCATCATCCTTTCAAGGTCTATTATCAAGCCGTCGCTTATATCAATCATTGCGTTGATAACATCAGTTTTTATAAGTTCATTCCATAATTCAAAGGGAGGTCTTGGGTTTATATATCTTTTAATATAGCGGTTTAGCGTTTTTTTTTCTTTTCCCACCCCATCTTTTAAAACCTTAAGACCATAGGCACCTTCACCAATATGACCTGTTAGCGCAATGAAATCACCCTCTTTGGCCCCATCCCTGCCTAAATATTTGTTGGTTTTCAAAATGCCTATCATCGATACATCTATTAAGAAATCGGAATTGGTGGCAATGGTATCTCCTCCCAGCATAATCAGATGAAATTCTCTTGCAGCAGCGCTAATGCCTCTATAAACATCCATTATCTCAGTGGATGTTAATTTTTCAGGAATACCTATAGTTACGAGGAAATAGAGGGGTAGGGCACCCATGGAAAGAATGTCCGAAACATTCACATATATTGCCTTTTTACCTATATAGTAAGGTTTTGTAAAAGAAAATTCAAAATGTATATGCTCTATAAGACCATCCTGGGTAAACACATATTTCCCTTCTTTTAATTTTACAACTGCACCGTCGTCACCTATACCCCTTATGATGTCTGTTGATTTTTTTTCAAATCTTTTTATTAATTTTATGAGGTGATTTTCCTTTACATCCATGATATCCATGATAATAACAGTTAAGGGAGTAGCATTTCAAGGCAAATAGAAATAATATGCTTGACAGATGATACAAAAACCATCAAAATACCCTTGAGTATAAATAAACGAGGTCTATATGTTTGTAAAAGATATTATGACAAAAAATGTAATAACAATAACTGGTGATACATATGTCCTTGATGCTGAAAAGATAATGTTTTCCCATAAAATCGGAAGACTTCCCATTGTGGATAGTATTGAAAACGGGCGTCTGGTGGGGATCGTTACAAAGGACGATGTATTAAAGGCCAGCCCATCCTCTACCACACCTTACAACCAGAGACAACTTTTCTATCTTGTATCAAAGCTTACTGTAAAAGAGATTATGAAGACAAAGGTAATAACAGTAACGCCTGAGACTACGATAGAAAAGGCCGTTGCCATTGCCCAAAAACACAGGGTAGGGAGCCTGCCTGTTATTGAAGATGAAAAGGTTGTGGGTATACTCACCACCAATGATGTCTTCTATAAGATTTTGAATCCTTTACTCGGTATAGGCGAAACAGGAACGCGATTAACCGTTTACGGCGCCGGCACATGCGACGGCTTTCACAGGGTAACGGATATGATAGTCAAGGCAGGATTAAAGGTAAAGACCTTCTGGATACCTAAAGATCCGGCAGGAAAGAGCCTTGTGATACACTTGGACACTGAAGATATCTTGCCTATCAAAGAAGAGATTGAGAAAGCGGGTTTTAAAGTTGAACTGAGAGATTTTAAGGTCTAATAGAATTAACCCCCATCAACCATTGACCTTTCCTTTACATAATACCAGCCTGTGGGATCGGATATATATTGAATAGAATCCATAATCTTTAGGTAATGGCCCCTTTCTTCATAGGATAATGTAAGATAAAAACGCCTTTCGAAATTATCCTTTGAGTTTTTTGCAAGTCTCTCGTAATACTTTATACTTTTATCCTCAAAATCAAGGGCAAGATTTAGCGCCTCTAAATCGCTTTTAGATTTTTTTGCCTTTTCAACGAGGGCTTCTTGAAAAACCTTTTCAATATTATCTTTACTTCCCGATGTTACCCACTCTATTTTTATCGATTTATTTTTTAAATCTTCATAGATTTTGTTTATTGCCTTAATATGATTTTCTTCTTCCCTTGCAAGCTCTTCGAATATCGTTTTCGTAAAGATATTTTTTGCCTTATTGGCAGATTTTAGATAAAAGTCAATGCCATCCTTTTCCAGTTGAATAGCCTTTTTTAAGGCATTTATATTTTTTTCTATCATATACCCCTCCTTATAATGGATTTGTGACTGTTTTTAGTAAACTGGAAGAATTTAACATAAATCTTTACACTAACATACCCTTAGTTTTATTGCAATATCAAAAACCAGATGATATAATTTTTTCACATAATGAATTTTTTAAGGAATTGATATATGCCGTATAGCATCAAAATCTTAAGAGGGCTTGAAGAACTTGATCCAAAAGTAAGAAATGTCTTTTTTGACCTCCTTGAAGAGATAGAGAGAAACACAAGGGAAACGGTAAAGCGTAGTGATTTTGACGAATTGAAGGCAGCATTTATAGAGCTTACTAAATCAGTTAATGCACTCGCAGAAGCCCAGAAGAAATCAGAAGAAAGACTAACAAAACTCGAAATAGCAGTTGGAGAGCTCGCAGAAGCCCAGAAGAAATCAGAAGAAAGACTAACAAAACTTGAAATAGCAGTTGGAGAGCTCGCAGAAGCCCAGAAGAAATCAGAAGAAAGACTAACAAAACTCGAAATAGCAGTTGGAGAGCTCGCAGAAGCCCAGAAGAAATCAGAAGAAAGACTAACAAAACTCGAGATAACAGTTAATGCCCTCGCAGAAGCCCAGAAAAGAACTGAAGAAACACTCAATAAACTCATAAAACGAGTAGACTTTATAGAAGAAAGACTTGAAGGTATATCCAACTCTGTAGGATACTCCCTTGAAAATAATGCTTATAAAAGCCTTCCAATACTTCTTAAGAAAGAAGGGGTTAAGGTGGAAGGAAAATTGATAAGGAGATACTATGAGGATAACCAGATTAATGTCTGGGGAAAAGGAAGGAAAAACGGAAAAACCTTGCTAATACTCGGGGAAGTAAAGGTAAGACCATCTAAAAAAGAGATAGACAAATTTTTGCGCATAGTAGAAACAATTACAAAAAAGGAAAAAATGGATGCATTTGTCTTATTTATAGCCCACGACTATCATCCTAATATAGAAAGATACCTCAAAGAAAAGGACATTAAATATTACTGGTCGTTCGAATTAGAATAAAAAAAGGTAAATAGTTTTAAAAACCCTAAAAGGCATTTTTCATATTTTTTAGTTAATTCATATAACCCCACTCTGATGATGAAAAAAAGTAATCTATTTTTGTTACTCCCTTTTGAACTTATGTGACATTTGTCATAGCATTATCCTATATAAATAGGTTATAAATAATTCTATGGGTATAATTATTTTAATATTTGGGGCTATTGTGGGTAGCTTCTTAAATGTCTGTATTTACAGGCTTCCAAGAGATAAATCCATTATCGTTCCCAATTCTTACTGCCCTGATTGCAAAAAACCTATCAAATTCTATGACAACATCCCCATCTTGAGTTACATAATCCTACGTGGCAGGTGTCGCCATTGTAATGCAAAGATATCCATAAGATACCCCATTATAGAATTTATAACTGCACTGCTTTTTTTATTTTTGTTTAAAACAAATGGGTTAAGCATTGAGTTTTTCGTGATGATATTCTTTGTTTCTCTTCTTGTTGTCATATCTTTCATCGATCTGGAATTTCAAATTATCCCAGATGTGTTAAGTATAGGCGGTTTAATAATCGGTTTAATATTATCCTTTTTCAGACAAAATTTTGGATTTTTTGATGCCTTATTTGGTGTGGTTTTAGGGGGAGGAGTGCTTTTTGCCATTGCCTTTGGATATCAATTAATAAGAAAGATAGAAGGAATGGGAGGTGGAGATATAAAACTAATAGGCATGATAGGTGCCTACTGCGGTATAAAAGGCGTCATCTTTACTATTATTACCGGTTCTTTATTTGGTACAATAGTAGGTATACCGGCAATGCTTATAAAGGGCAAAGATTCGAAATATGCCATTCCTTTTGGACCTTTTCTGTCCCTTGGTGCTGTAATGTATATTTTTTATGGTAAAATATTAGTAGTTGCTTTTTTGAACATTTTAAGGTCTTAAGTATTTACAAAGGGGGTATTATGAACAAAAAAAGTGTGTTTTTTAAGCTCTTAGCCCCATGTATTATTTTTGGTTTTTCTCTCATAAATTTTCATGTTTCTTTTGCCCAGGAGAACTTAAGTCTCACCGGGATAATAAAATCTGTTGATGCAGTCTCAGGCATTGTAAGGATACAGGTCACAAGTGAAAACTGCAGTGGGCTATGGAATTTTAAATTTCCCGATTATGCAAAGGATGACCTCGATAAATCTATTGTGGGAAAAAAGATTCAGTTTACTATAGATAGCCCTGTGTGTGATCCTAAAAAAATACATACAATTGTGCTTGAGAGGTGATAATGAGGCATTTTTTTATAATCATTATAACCTTATTCATAATGATTATTCCCAATTTTTCATACACCCAGACAATGGCAGACTATTGTCAGATGCCATCTTCAATAGGCACACCTGTTGACCCAAATCTGCTTTTGTTGATAGACACAAGTGGTAGTATGGGCTGGTGTGCGTATTCATCGGTTACAAGTGGGACATCCTGCGATAATGGAACATATAATGCCACGACTACTTATGAAGGTTATTTTGACCCAACAAAATATTATAAACCTGTAAATCCATCAGATGGGTCAACATATTGCGATCCATCAACCTCAAACTGTCTATGGGTAGAAACAACACCAACAGGTTCTCCATGCACGAGAACATGCACAAGCTGGGTTTGTAGATCAAGTACATTTGGCTACGATTATTGTGACCCAAAAGGAACACATGGATGTAGTTCTTCAAAATATGCTTGCTGTTCTTCATGGTCTTTATCCGGTGATTGTAATGTGGATACGGGAAATTACTTGAACTACAAATATATGAAAAGAATTGATATTTTAAGGTGGGCATTAACCGGGGGTAGACCGAAAAGCTGCAACAACTCCATTCAAACTTGTGACCCTGAGGTCTATCCAAATAACCAGTTAAGCTGCGATAGTAGTGGTTGTGAACTCAAAACCTCTGACGGCATGTTGGTTAAGGCACCATAGGCAAGGATTACAGGTGACCAAGGTGGGCTTTTGTTTCAATTGAAAAATTTTTCACCTAAACCCCTTATTGGGGCAATGTTTTTTAATAGCGATGGCATACAAAGAACTGTATATATCGGAGATTTTACCGCATCTGCAAGCTTTGATGGTGTAAATCCTTATAAAAATGTCATAACTGCAATAAATGATCAATCAACAACAGGGTCAACGCCAACCGGACCTGCCATGTGGGATGCACTGAACTATTTAGCTCAGAATTCAGCAAAATACGGTGGCCCCCAACCCCAGACAGGTTCTGGAAATGAATGGAAAAACCCCATGTACAGGTGTTTTGACAAAAATAACGATGGAAACTGTCAGGGGAATGAGTTTGAACTTGTGCCGTGTGCAAAAAATTTTGTCCTTCTTATGTCAGATGGACAGTGGAATAGAGGCGGTTATCCTGTGAGTTCATATTGTAAAATTGACAGTGACCAGGAATCAGAATCCCCAGACCCAGTTGTACCAGCATATTGGATGCACAAGAATGGATATAAAAATCAACCAACAGGCATAAGTAGTTATGTAGAATCGGTTTATACTATTGGCTTATGGCTTGGTGGCACTGGTGAGAGGTCATTAAAAAATGTGGCCATGTACGGTTCTTTTGATAGAAATAGAACATGGCCAGGAGGGACCAGTGGATACCCTCAAGGCACATGCGGTCCTGTGGACGATTGCTGTAACTTTTCTAACTGCGGAAAAGGTAGTCCGTGCACAGATATCCCTGCATCACAGCCTGACTGGGACAAAAACGGTGATGGTATTCCCGATACATTTTTTAAGGCAGATAGTGCCACAGAGTTAAAAGAAAAGATTGCAAATGTTGTTCTTGACTTGTTAAGAAGGATATCCACTGGTAGTGCTGTATCGATCCTTGCCTCAAGCGAGGGAAGTGGTGCTAATCTATTGCAGGCTGTCTATTTCCCAAAAAAGACATTTGAATCCACTGAAATAGACTGGGTTGGCAAAATCCATAACCTGTGGTATTTTGTGGACCTCTATCTGCAAAAAAGCAATATTAGAGAGGATACAGACGAGAATAAGATACTCCATCTTACAAACGACTATGTTGTGAATTTTTATTTTGATCCTACGGCTAATGAGACCCTTGTTAAGCGTTATCAGGATACTGATGGTGACGGTGCTCCAGATGCTTATATAAATACAGTCAACATAGAAGAGGTAAAAAATCTCTGGGAGGCAGGAAAGGTCTTATGGTCAAGGGATGTATCCGCATCACCGAGGACAATATATACACAACTTACAGGCTCTTTTATTGATTTTTCAAAAAGCAATGCCTCAACCTTGCAGTCATATCTAAATGTGGCAAATCTCACAGAGGCGCAAGATTTAATAGATTATGTTCACGGGATTGATAAAAGCGGATATAGAAATAGAACAGTAACAATGGGAGGCTCGACAGGCACATGGAAATTAGGTGATATTATAAATTCAACGCCGAGGATCCAATCCTTTTCTCCTGTAAACACATATCATCAATCACCACCCAATGGTTATAATGACACAACTTATAATGAATTTATAAATCAAAGTAGTTATTTAAATAGAGGCGTTGCCTATGTGGGGGCAAACGATGGTATGCTCCATGCCTTCTATCTTGGGAACCTAAAGCAAAGCTGGTCAGGAAAGGGTGCATATGAAAAGGGTAAACTGGAAGGAACAGATTTGGGAAAAGAACTTTGGGCTTTTATTCCAAAACATGCACTGCCCTATTTGAAATACCTTGTAGAAGAGGATTACTGCCATCTATACTATGTGGATTCTTCCACATTTCTTGTAGATGCCAGTATAAACGGAAACGCCGATGACACAAAGACGGTAAATAGCTGGAGAACCATACTTATAGGTGGTATGGGTCTTGGAGGTGCAACGAGAAACTATGGCACATCGTGCACAAATTGCGTCAATACCCCTGTTTCAAATCTCGGTTATTCCTCCTATTTTGCCATAGATGTTACAGACCCATATAATCCCACTCTTCTTTGGGAATTTTCCCATGCAGAACTTGGCATGTCCACATCAGGGCCTGCCATAATAAGAGTTGGCGATTATTCAAAAAACGGAAACTGGTTTGTTGTATTCGCTTCAGGCCCCACAGGACCAATAAATCCCGTATATCGTCAGTTTTTGGGGAAATCGGATCAGGAGCTAAAGCTGTTTGTTCTTGATTTGAAGACAGGGAATTTATTGAGAAAAATAGATACGGGTATTACATATGCCTTTGGGAGTTCAATCATAAATTCCACTATTGATATAGATAAGGGTAATTCAGGTTCTTCTGGTTTTTATAAAGACGACGCCCTATACATTGGATATACAAAATGTGCAGATTCGCCATGCACTTCAAGCTCCACATGGACAAAGGGAGGTGTAATAAGACTACTAACAAAGGAGAGTAATAACCCGAATGACTGGGTGGTTAGAACAGTAATTGAAAATATAGGTCCTGTGACAGCAGCAGTTGCAAAACTCCAGGATAGAAACAACGGCAAGTTATGGCTTTATTTTGGAACAGGAAGATACTTTTATAAAATGGGGACAAACATGGATGACCCTGGTAGCACTTCAGACTCATCTACAATAAGACGCATATACGGCATAAAAGAACCGTGTTATTCTTCTGCAAATGCACTGGATAGTTCCTGCTCTACCTCAATTACAGAATCTAATTTAAAAGACCAGACAACAAGTCCATCTACCACTTTAGATTCAGTATATTCAGGATGGTATATAAACCTTGACCAGCCGAGTTCAACTAATCTACAGGAGAGGGTTATAACAGACCCACTGGCAGTATTTAGCGGTGTAGTTTTTTTTACAACTTTCCAGCCTTCATCAGATATATGTGCAGTAGGTGGAAACACATATATCTGGGCTGTGGACTATAAAACAGGAGGGGCTGCAACAGGGCTTTTGGGCAAAGGCTTACTTCAGGTATCAACAGGGGAGATAAAGGAATTACAGTTAGGCTCAGCATTTTCAGAAAAAGGTGGAAGAAGGACCGGGGCGATTACAGGTATGCCACCTCGTGGCCAAGGTTTATCAGTGGTTATTGGCCCAAGATCCATGAAAAAGATAATCCACATTAAAGAAAAATGAAAGACATAAAAGGGTTTTCGCTATTAGAGCTTATGGTTGTTGTTATTATCGTGGGAATACTTGCAGGTATGTCTGTTTTTGGTTATAGAAATTTCACTATAAAAAACGAGATAAACAACCAGATTATGGCTATATATGGTGATTTAGTAAAATTAAGGATGATGGCCATGAGGAATAATAAGATGACATTTATGGAATTAACATCCGATAATTATATAGGTTATGTGGATACCAATGAAAATGAGGTGCTCGATACAGGGGTTGATGCTATCATCTTGCAGGCAAATCAAAATCCCGATGTCCTTTTTACATCTAAAGGCATGTTTTCCCATCCTGTATCTTTTAGTGGAGGAGGATTTATTAGTTTTAATTCAAGGGGCTTTTCAAACACACCATGCACAATCTGCATATTCTCGAATGTTAATCCAACATACGATTGCATTAAGGTGTCTCAAACAAAGATTAATTTAGGAAAGATTAAAACACAATCATCGGGGTGCACGAGTGCAAACTGTGAAACTAAATAACAAGGCCTTTACACTCGTTGAAGTGCTTATTGCCATTTCAATACTTACAATAGGTATGCTCGGTGCCCTTGAGGGGTTATTATTATATACCCAATATAACATTAATAATCTATGCAGGGATGAATCTGTAAAAATTGCGGAACAGAAAATAAACGAACTGAGAAACATCTCTTATTCTTCCCTTACTTCTGGTAGCACAATTATAAGAAGAAAAATAAAGAATTTTGAAAGGGATTTTAGCGTTGAGTGGAGTGTTGCTACTATCTCTATTAATAGTTCTTCTGTGGAGGTAAATGTAAAGTGGACCATAATGAACAAAGAATGGAGCCATGCTGTGCGCACAATCATCAATAGAGGCTAACATTTTGAAAAAATATAAACTTAACAAAAAAGGGTTTAGTTTAATAGAACTTCTTATTGCCTTGACCATTCTTGCAATTATAGTTGCCATAAGCTCTGACACATTTAAAAATGTCCTTGAGCAGGCAGGTAGAGAAATGGGCATTATGTCTACCCAGATGGATAGTTTTGTAGGTCTTGGCATGCTCACTTATGATATAGAACATGCAGGATATGGATTGCCCGAGAGTTTTCGTTCAACCATTAGTTATAATGAGGCATCCACATCCCCTGCAAACGCATATAACGATGCACCATCTGGCATCCCAAGGCCTTTTGTCTCAGGTAACAATACAGGTTTAAACGGCTCAGATTATTTCGTTATCAAATCAATCCTTGCTGCAACAAACAATGTGTGCACAAAATGGACATATATTACATTTGAAAATAAACCCTTTCCAAAAACATGGTCTTCAAGCAGTCAAAACCTTGTCAATGGAAATAGGGTCATTGTAATAAAACCAGCAAAAGATATCTATAGTAGTAACGAGTTAATATTGGATGCAGATGGGAATTTCTACACAACTTTTAATTCGGCAAATTTTTCATCTGATTTCTCTCCCCAGAATCAAGGAGAAAGATATATGATATACGGTGTGGATGCCAGCACAGACTTAAGGATGCCTTTTAATAGAACGGACTACTACATTAAAGTGCCAACCACATCTTCTATGTCATTAAGATGTGCACCTAATACTGGTATTCTATATAAGGCTACAGTAAATCACGCCAACGGAGAATTGAATGAAATGCCTATCCTTGACTGTGTGGCAGATATGCAGGTCATTTTTGGACTCGATAGCAACGAAGATGGGGTTGTTGAGACATATTCAGATGATATATCAAGCCTAACTGCAAATCAGATAAGAAAGAGGGTAAAAGAGGTTAGGATTTATATATTGACCCACGAGGGAGGGAAAGATAATAGTTATATTTACCCTACAAGCACAATATCTGTTGGTGAGTTCGGAAAAGGTAGAGAATTTAATCTTTCCTCAACCATAGGAACAAGCTGGCAGAATTATCGCTGGAAACAGCATATAATTGTAGTAAAGCCAAAGGATCTATGAAAAGTAAAGGTAAAAAAAAATCAAAGGGCGTGGCAATGGTGCTCGTATTGATGATAATCCTTATCTCTTCATTATTAGTTGCAGCTATTTTATATTTTTTAGGGAGAGGAACTGAGGTCTCTATTCTTGAAAAAAACTATAAAACAGCGAAAGAGGCATCATACGGCGCATTGGAATTTTTCATTAAGGATTTAATCCCTACAACTATAAGTTTTGCCACTGCGACTCCAGAAAGCTCTATTACCTCTGTTTTAAGTAGTTTAAATCTTACTACAAACACAGCCGTAACCAAAATGGCAACTGATGTATGTGTAAGCAGTAAGCTCCTTTCAGCCACCTCTTCCTGGGATTCTACGTGTGTATCAGACACTAATATTAAGGTTTCTTCAGACATTAAATTTACCTTAAATGCTGCATCAGGTCCCCCATATGATGTCTATGTAAAAATAGTTGATACTGTTGCCGGTAATACAAATACAGGCGGGGTTATGCTTGAGGGCACCGGTGTGGCAGAATCGGCAAGTGGTGTAATTACCCCACAGCATTTTCCATACATGTATTCTATCGAGGTGCAGGGAGAAAAAAAAGAGAATCCTCAGGAGAGGGCACAGTTAGAAGTGCTTTATGCCTATTAAAAAACAGAAAAAAAAACAGGTAAAAACACATAAAAAGATAAAAATCGACATTAAGTATATTTTATATATTGCTGCTATGTTGGTGCTTATTATAAGCTCTTATCTTTTTTTTAAAAAAGAAGATGGCACCCACAGAGGTTCTTTAAACGGGCACTTAGTAAAAAAACAAGTTGCGAAAGAAAAGCCAGAAGAGGTCTCAATTAAACCAGTTGAAATGGCAAGGCTTGAACTTCTATCATTAGAGGGCAGGGATATAGTCAGGGTTATGATTGAAAAAATGGAACCAGAAGTAGAATATAGGTTTCAATGGAGCATAAACGGGAAAATCATAGAGGACTACAACAAAGATAGCATATCTGGTTTTAAAGAAGGAGATGTAGTTGGGGTAACAATTACACCTTTTTTGAAAGAAAAAAAAGGTCAACCAAGATTTTTGAGCCTAACTATACGCTCCACCACACCAAAGATTCTTGGTATATCAGAGCCAAAAATCGATAATGATATTATGGTATTTAAGATTTTAATTGATGATACTACAAAGACAGAGCTTACATATTCCCTAATTGAATGTCCAAAGAATATGACCATAGACAGCAAAACAGGGGAAATTAAATGGAATATAAAAGACATCCCTTCTGGCAGATACGAAGGCAAGGCCCTTATTAAAAATAAAAAAGGTGCTGAGGTTTTATATCCATTTACAATTAATTTAAGCTAAGATATTCTGAAAATTATTAAACTCGACAATAATTGACCTATGATGAATTTAATAGACACCAAAGTTATAAATTAATACACTAATAATAGAGGTGTCATAATGGATGTGATTCCAAAGGCAGTATTTACAAAGGAATTTAAAGAAGAAGCATTAAAGATAAATATATAAGATGAATTATCCATTTAAAAGTAAGCAGGCAATCAAAGCCATAACCAACGAGATAAACGAGATAAACGAGATATACCAGATAAACAAGACAGACGAGATAAACGAAATAAACGAAATAAACGAGACAGACGAGATAGACCAGATAAGACCATCAATATGAAGATCTCAGGTAACATTGTCGATGTAATAAATTCAACCATTTATCCTGGTAGCATTTTAGTAAGCAAAGGAAGGATCGTTGATATTATCAGGGAAAACAAACATTACAATACATTTATTGTTCCTGGTTTCATAGATGCCCATGTCCATATTGAGAGTTCAATGTTGGTGCCATCAGAATTTGCAAGACTCGCTGTTGTGCATGGAACCGTCGCAACGGTTTCTGATCCCCATGAGATTGCAAACGTGCTTGGCACCGAGGGCATCGAATTCATGATAGAAAATGGAAAGACAGTCCCTTTCAATTTTTATTTTGGTGCTCCACCTTGCGTGCCTGCCACCCAGTTCGAAACATCCGGTGCCAGCCTCGATACTACCGAGATTGACGCCCTGCTTGCCAGAAAAGACATAAAATACTTAAGCGAGATGATGAATTATCCTGGTGTTATAGATAATGACCCGGTAGTGATGGAAAAGATTGCCATTGCAAAAAGTCATGGAAAACC